>PAJM01000026.1 GCA_002706065.1 Methanobacteriota archaeon
TGGAGTGAAGACCTTGAACACACTGCTCTTACGTCGTTTATCGCGTAGTTTACTCCGCACCAAACTTCGTGTCTTGACCGTCGTTCTCCTGATTACTATATCTGTCTACGCTGGTGTTGTCTTTTCGGAGCATTCTCAAAATGCCGATCGAGTCTACGACGATTTCTACAGTGAAACCAACTTTGCTGACCTGATGGCAGTAAGTTACGATATTGAACACAAGGACAACCTCACAAGCGCTTGCGACTCAATCGAACACCAAGGGTGTGAAGCAAGTCTCGTTCTAACGGGTCAATCCAAAACCGATATTGAATGGATTGCATCAAAATTCTACGGAATTGAACACGGTGAGGTCAATACCTTATGGCCAGTCGAAGGGTCTGTAACGCCATCAATTGGAGAGGTTGTCATCGACGCTCACTTTGCGTTGAACGATGAAATCAACATGGAACTTGGCGATACAATCGATATCATCGTCGGTGAAGGAGGAGTTCAGACGCTGACAGTCATTGGTTTTGCAAACAGCCCGTTGGAATTGTTTTATGCTAACCCTGACTCTATTTTACCTCAAGAATCGACCTATGTCATCGCCTACATGGATGCTGAAGCTCTGGCACAAGTATCTGCAAACGATGCGTTTTCTCGGAACACACTCAACATCGATTTGGCGGGCACTCCGAGTTTCGATTTGAGCAATACAGACGAGAACGAAGGTATTGCACTGCAACAAACAAAGGACGTGCTTGAGCAAGCGATGAATGAATCCGAAACGGATGGATATGTTCTCGATCGAGGTCAATTGAGTGCTGAACTGCTCCGATTGGACAAGGACAGCCTCTCAAAATCCATCCCGTACATCCTCGGTATTCTCCTGTTCATCAGCGGTATTGTTATCGCCGTTTCTCTTGACCGTTTGATTCGGACACAATCTCGAGAAATCGCTGTCTTACGGACGATCGGTGCATCAACAGGCGATGTCATGTTTGGGTACTTACTCGTACCAATTGTTTTGGGAATTCCAGGGGTTGTATTGGGTATTCTGCTCGGGCTATCCTCGATCGGTTCCAGTGCGTTCACTGCGTTTTATTTCTCATTCCTCGGCATTCCTGTTGTTGAAACACATCACTATCCCGACATCATTGCAATAATCTCGCTCTCCGTTTTGTTCATCACCTTCTTGTTTGGTATACGGCCAGCATGGAGAGCCGCTCGACTGCAGCCGCTTGACATACTTGGTCAAACCTCGGACAAGAAGCCAAATCGAATCCTCACCCGAATCACATCTGCGCTTCCTCCGGGCATTGGATTAGGATTGCGTTCAACCTTCCGTAAACCTGCGCGTTTGCTGGCAACCCTGCTTGCGCTCTCGCTTGCGATGGTCATTCTTGGTGGGAACATGATGTTCATCTCTGGATTTACCGAAGCGTTTTCCGAAGCTACAGACGAGCAAGAAAACTGGGAGTATCAAATTTCTGCTTTCCCTTCTGGTTTGGAAAACATCTCACAATGGGCAGAGGGCAACACAACCGCATTTGAGTTGACCTTGGTGGCCCAATCAACCATTTCTGGGACCACGCTCGCGATCGATCTCAAAGGAAACGATGTGCTTTCTGACGGAGATGATGCCTTGCATCGGCTGAATCTTTTGGATGGTAAACTCCCTGCTGTGGGACAATCTCCCCCACAAGGAATCTTGGATGAAGGGTCTGCAGCGATTGAAGGGTACGCTGTTGGAGATACCATTTCCGTCGAGTATCAAGGAGAACAACATACCATTGAGATTGTCGGTATCGCTCGTGAACTCAGTCGTTCAATCTACATGCATCGTTCCGATGTCCAACCAATTGCGGGCGAAGAAGCAAACGGAGCACTCCTTGTAACAGCTGAAGGTGTTGACATTGAAGACATCCGTTTCTCAACGATCTCAATCGTGGAAAAAGAAATCTTGGTAGCGACCTATGAGGATCTCATCGAACAACAAAAAGCAATTATGCAATCCATCTACGTCCTTGGAGCATTGATGGCCATTGCGATTCTGTTCAATACACTCCTCATCAATCTCAGCGAGCGCGATGCAGAATTGGCCACGCTTCGGGTCCTTGGAGCCAGTCGAAGTCGTTTGGCCATCATTTTGACAGTGGAACACATGTTCATCGGACTTGTTGGTGGTCTTGCTGGTGCGCTTGCAAGTGTGGGCTATTACTCTGGAATTGCAAACGTGTCTTCAACATGGGTCTTCCATATTCCTGTCGTTATCGATTACACGGTCTTTTCTCAAATTATTGGTTTTGTTTTGTTTGCTGCCCTGTTGACAACACCCGCTGGAATTTACCGAATTGGACGCATGGATCTTCTGGAAGTCGTCGCTCGACATGAACGATAGGATTTTTCTCGCAAAAAGTGACGAAAGCGTCGACATGAAAAGAGAATGAAATGTGGGCAATTCCCGATTTTTCGTATGCCCTAAAAATGGAGTACTGAGCCCCATTTTTGTTCCCATTTTGGTGGAATTGACAAATCAGAATTAAATACCTCAGGGCAATGGTCCATCCATGCAGCACAAAGGTAGCGAAGGGAAATGCCCAGTCATGCACGGTGGCGGAATGACACACTCAACATCCGACATGCGTTCAAACCAAGATTGGTGGCCAAAAAACCTCAACCTCAACATCCTCCATCAGCACAACCAGAAATCCAACCCAATGGGGCCTAATTTCGATTATGCAGAAGCCTTCAAAGGTCTCGATTATGAGAGCCTCAAGAAGGATCTCCATGTCTTAATGACGGACAGCCAAGACTGGTGGCCTGCCGACTACGGCCATTACGGCCCGTTCTTCATACGAATGACATGGCACGCAGCCGGGACTTACCGAACCGGGGATGGCCGTGGTGGCGGTGGAACTGGAGCGCAACGTTTTGCTCCTCTCAACAGTTGGCCAGACAACGGCAATCTCGACAAGGCTCGACGTTTGCTGTGGCCAATCAAGCAAAAGTATGGTAATGCCATCAGTTGGGCCGACTTGCTCATCCTCACTGGTCAAATCGCTATCGAATCAATGGGCGGACCTGTCCTCGGTTTCGGTGGCGGTCGACCTGATATTTGGCAGCCCGAAGATGACATCTACTGGGGTAGCGAAGACGAATGGCTCGGAGACGACCGATACGGCGACACCCGTCAAGATCTCGAGAACCCTCTCGCTGCGGTTCAAATGGGCCTCATCTATGTCAATCCACAAGGACCAAACGCAAACCCAGACCCGCTTCTAAGCGCTCAAGATATTCGTGAAACCTTCAGCCGAATGGCCATGAATGACGAAGAAACTGTTGCGCTCACAGCAGGTGGTCACACCTTCGGAAAGGCACACGGGGCGGGCCCCGAAGATCACAAGGGTCCAGAACCAGAAGGTGCATCGCTCGAAGAGCAAGGATTCGGATGGACCAGTGACTACAAATCGGGTGTTGGTCGAAACACCATCACCAGCGGTATCGAGGGTGCATGGACCGCAAATCCAATCCAGTGGGACAATGGTTACTTTGACATGCTCTTCAAGTACGACAACACATGGGAATTGACAAAGAGTCCTGCAGGGGCTCACCAATGGACACCTTCCAACCAAGAAGGGATTGACATGGCTCCTGATGCAGAAGATGCATCGATTAAGGTCCCTACGATGATGACCACAGCCGACATGGCAATGATTCGAGATCCTGCGTACCGCAAAATTTCCAAGCACTTCCATGAGAACCCAGAGGCCTTTGCTGATGCGTTCGCTCGTGCATGGTTCAAGCTCCTTCATCGAGACATGGGTCCGAAGGTACGCTACCTTGGCCCAGATGTCCCTGACGAGGATTTCATTTGGCAAGACCCTGTACCTGCTGGTTCAACTTCCTACGATATTGGCGCACTCAAGAACGCCATCATGACATGTGGACTTTCGATTGCAGAGATGGTCGAGACTGCATGGGCAAGCGCATCCACCTTCCGTGACTCGGACAAGCGCGGTGGGGCAAACGGTGCGCGAATCCGCTTGGCACCACAAAAAGACTGGGAAGGCAACAAACCTGCACAACTGTCAAAGGTTCTGTCGACACTTGAGCCACTTGCGGCTGCACACGGTGCAAGCATTGCTGACACCATCGTCCTTGCAGGAAATGTCGGAATTGAAATGGCATCCGGTGTTGATGTACCATTCACGCCTGGTCGCGGTGATGCAAGCGAAGAGCAAACCGATGCTGCTTCATTCGACTATTTCGAACCCGTTTCCTGTGGTTTCCGCAACTACCTGAAGCAAAACTATGCTGTCATGCCAGAAGAAATGATGCTCGATAAAGCACAACTTCTCGGTTTGACCGCACCTGAAATGACTGCACTTGTTGGCGGAATGCGATCCCTTGGTGTCAGTTCCGATGAGCGTGGCCTCTGGGGCGGAGACAGCAAACTCGACTGTTCCTGGTTCTCCACACTCCTCGACATGAACGTCGCTTGGACTGCAACTGGAAGCAACAGTTATGTCGCCCGTGACCGAAAGACCGGAGAAGATGTCCGTACTGCAAGCCGCTACGATCTCGTCTTTGGAAGCAATTCACAACTCCGAGCGATTGCAGAAGTCTATGCCCAAAACGACAATCACGACAAGTTCGTTGGTGACTTCGTTGGTGCATGGAACAAAGTCATGAACGCTGATCGGTTCGACGTTTGAATAAAACCAGACCTCAAACCCATTGCTCAAATTACGGTTTACAAGGGTTCGGAGCGGGCCATATACACGGAAGCCATTGTGTCGTATAGGTTCCGGGTTAACAAAGTCTATTTGAATAATTAATAATTCAAAAACCTTAATTTATTATCCAAGAGTGGGAGGATCATGCCTTGCGACTGTTGTACGTGCAATCCATGCGGCGCCTCCTGTTCATGTGACGGATGCTGCTGAGATTCAAACGAAATCCACTTTATCCGCGGCCTTGCCGTTGGGACTCTCTTTGTTGATTGAGATACTCTCTGGCTATTCTTCTTCAGATTGATGGATGAATCGTTCATGACCAATCATGCCAATTCCAGTCACAAGGAGAAGCGGCAACATCCATCCAATGATTGCGCTTGTTTTCAAAAACCATGGTTCATGTTGAGCAACATCTCGCCACCAAGTGTTGTCTTCCATAGACTGACCAAGAACAAACGACTCACCGATCATTGGTGTTGAAACATGTTGATCGGTTCGTTTCCCTTCAAGATACACCCGTTCCAAGGGATCGTCCCACTCATGAAGGGCAAGGATGTACTTTGTGTTGTGAATTGGAAGCATGGTGGTTGCATTGAGATCGATGGCCGCTTGGACTGATTGTTCAGGATACATGTGAATTTCATCCCAAGCCTCGTTGTATTGTCCCGCTTCGCATATAGCAATGTCAAACGGTCCGTAGCGATTGTTGATTTCCTGGAATTCTTCACTATAACCACTGTCGCCACTGAAGAAAATTGTATGGTTTTCGATTTGTACAACCCAAGAACCCCACAACGAATTGTCTCTATCGAGACCTCGGCCTGAGAAGTGTTGCGATGGTGTAAGAGCAACCTGGAATTCCTCACTCATATTTGCTTCATCATACCAATCAAACGACATGATTTGATCGGAAGGAATTCCCCATACTTTCAGATGCTCATCAACACCTAAAGGAACGAGAAAAATGGAGTCTGAAAGTGACTTCACTGTCGACATGTCGAGGTGGTCGTAGTGATCATGAGAAATGAACACGTAATCGATTTCAGGTAGTTGACTTACCGTGTAAGTGTGCTCATAATCAAACGGTGCTGGACCGAAAACAAGAGGGTTGAGATTATCCGTTCCAAAGACAGGATCAAACAGAACCGTTGTATCATGCGTTTCAAGCAATATTGTTGAGTGCCCGAACCAGGTCAAACGAACATCGTTTTCTGCTACCATCGACCTTTCGTAAGGCTGAGTTGGTACTGTTTGTCCCGGTGAACGGTCAGAATTGCCGACCATGTAGTCAAGCATTGTTCCAAAAAATGAGCCTGAAGAAACCGGTGCTTCCTCAAGATTGTTGAACTTACCATCGTAATAATGCGGTGAATCGTATTCACCTATTTCTCCACCAACTTGGTCTGACATCGTGAGGTAAGCTGTTGCCGAAAGGAGAATGATAGCCATAAACACAGAGATGAGAAAGGTGAAAATCTTGGCTTTCCGTTTGAACGAAATGATGGAGGCTTCGGATTCTTTCTTCCTAAAGAGAGATGTTTTTGCTACGAGATTGATCGTATATTTGACAACAAAATTGAGCAGTATAATGACGTTGAGTGACATGAGGTCCTGTCGATAAAACCACGTCATGATGCTTACAAGAACAAGAATACGTCCGAAAAATCGAATGCGATTCGCGTCATACGTTGTCATTCGTGAACACCAGATAGTGGACGTTAACCGACTCGTTCGATGACACGTACGTGGTCGCCACGCATGTTCAGCGTCATAGGAATGGGTTGCTCGTACAGTTCCATACTGACCTCTTCTTTGGTCTCTGAAACACTCGTAACACGGGCCTTCTCGCCCTTGAATGCACCCGATACGATTTCGACAATACAACCAACTTCGATACCGGAAGTAACTGCTTTCGGTTCGAGATACGGAAGAATGTCCATCAATGGGGCCTCTCCAGGAAGAACTTGCTTTGCGTTCTTCAATGGAGTTTGTGAAATTCCACGACGTGCTGTTGGATCACGTCCACCAGAACGACCGATCAACTTCTCAACATGGTGCAGTGCACTCGATTCAACAAAGACATAACCACGCATGTTGTTCGGGTGAAGAACAGAGAAGATTTCGCCCTGTAGAGAGGTCAATGAGCCGCTTCCGTGAAGACGAGCATACATTTCATCAGCTACACGAAGTTCAGAACCGATTGCCGTCTTGACGATGTAAAGGAAGGACCCTACAGACCCGTACATCTCACGGAACAACTTGTCTGCACCTTCCATATCCATGTTGGAGAAAAGGCAGTTCTTGTCCTGAAGCGTACCGGGATCAACCCACTCATAACCGACGTATCGGCCTGTTGGTGTGATTTCTTCGGAACTGGTTGCCACAAGGATTGGCATAACATCGACAAGGTTTCGTCCCATGTCAATTCCACGTTCTGGGCCTGTACCGAGGTACTCGAGTGTGTCAAGTGGAAGTCCCGTTGCTTCTGAAACACGAGCGAGCACTTCTTCTGGCTCGTCGCCGACGCCCCAAACTCCATCCCATAGGCCTGGGAAGTCGTTGTCATCTTTGCTTCTGCTAAGGAGCAAAAGTTTCTCTTCAAACCGTACAAATGCAATAAATGCTTCAGTCATAACCCCACCGCCGTTTCCTCAAATTCCGAATACATCGTGAATCAACCAAGGAATGAAATTGTCCATGATTACGAGGAGAATAAATCCAATTGCGCCGAGGACAAACAGTCCAATGCCACAAACGATACTGGTTTGCTTGAACTCTTGAGGAGTCGGCTTGCGAGCCATGCGGATAATTCGTGCCCAAGAGCCGCGAGAAATCTTGCGGAATTGGGATTCAATCCAATCTTGGCGGTCTTGAACAACATCCTCAAATGAGCGGGATTCACCTTTTTCATCAGACATGGTACAACCTCGTGCTTTCCTACCGACCCAACCCCCTATTATAACCACTTCCATCAACTGCCGCGTTAATTTTCAGTCCAAATCTCGGCAAGAGTTGATGAGGGGTGAATGCATCGAATACGTGTATGGCTTCACCGGACCCGTATCTGACATTGGGAGTTTCCCGCGATGCATCNGATGCTGAAATTAAGCGTGCGTTTCGTAAACTAGCACGCAAATATCACCCCGATCGAAACCCGGACGACAGTGCTGCTGAAGCCAAATTCAAGGAAGTTCAAGCTGCTTACGAAACCATTGGAGATGCTTCAAAACGGCAAGAATACGACCAAAAGAAACGCATGGAGAACATGTTTGGGGGTGGAGGTCGACCATCCTTTGGTGGCGGAATGGGCGGTGGATTTGAAGACCTGATTGGACAAATGTTCGGAGGTCAACAACAAAATCCATTCCAACAACGCCGACGAGCTCCACAACGACAACCCAAAGGAACGGACGTCCACGTTTCTGTCGATGTTGATTTGAACACAGCAGAGAGTGGAGGAGAAATCAAATTCCAAGCTCAACGATTGAAAGTTGGTTCGAACAACGTCGCTTCAAAAGTGAATCAGAACTTCCGAATCAAACTCAAACCTGGTGAACTGCATGGCACTGTGAAGCGACTCAAGCAACAAGGGAATGAGCACCCGCAGGGGACACCTGGCGACCTTCACGTCACCATTCGTATCGATGCAGGCGAAGGTCGTCGCTGGGAAAATGGCAACCTTGTCCAAGAAATCGCTATCCCATTTTCGACAATGATGCTCGGTGGTAAAGTGAAAATCGAATTACCAAACGGCAAGACAGGGTTGTTGAAAGTTGCTGAAAACAGTCAGCCCGGCGATCGAAGGCGGATGAACGGTGCTGGATACAACGGTGGTGATTTGGATCTTGAATTCACGCTCTGTGAATTGGATGAATTGACCAANGAGCAAAAAGCAGCTGTAGAAGCATTGCGCGAACTTGGGTTGTGAGACGATGGGTCGACCAAACCGGGCTTCTTCTAAACGTGGACCGGACGCAGAGCGCCTTTGGCGGCGGTTTACATCGTTGTTCAAATCAGAAACGCATTGGGAACAAACTTGGACGGCTGATGAAATCGTCGATTTCCTCATCGAATTCGAGTCACGACCACCCAGTCGAGAAGACATCAAAGCCTTTCGAAAGCGAACGTTGGCCGATGTAAACGAGGTCATACGCAGTGCACGAAAGCGAGGGAGCCACTTCAAGTGGGAGGGGGACAATACTGTTTCTGCACGCAGCAAAGAACAAATCGTCGACATTGAGCAAGCGGTTGCGAATTGGTCGAATCGATTGTCTCGATTGGAAAAAGAACCCTTCACCAACATAGAAGAATGGAACGATGTGCTTGGATTATGGGAGAGGTTCCTAACCAATACAGAACATGGAGAGCCGCTCCGGATTCACCCAGAAATTGGTCCCACATGGAAGAAGTTTGATCTCCAACTCGAACTCAAGCGACTTGCTGCACGAAAGTCGGGGTTGCGATTCCCAGAATTTGAGCCCGCACTTGCATTGATGTTGATTCAATCAAATCGATGGAATCTCCTTGATTTGCTCGCGCAGCGGTTGAGTTGGAGACGGAAAAACAACAACAATCCGTTTCCATCATCGTATGATTCCTCACTCGAGGAGTGGGCTGAAAAACTGCCTGATGTTGATGCTTCAGCTGCATTAGCTGAAGGTCGGACGGACCTTCGTCATCTCGAATTTGTGACCATCGATCCACCGGACGCGAANGACTTTGATGATGCGATTTGCCTTGAACACACGGAAACTGGGCGTACTCTATGGGTCGCAATTGCNGATGTTGCTCATTATGTGAAGAAAGATACATCTCTCGATGCGGCGGCGCAAGCAAGAGCAACATCGGTGTATCTCCCACACGCAGTGTTACCAATGCTTCCATTCCGGCTTGCAGATGATCTGTGTTCCTTGCGCGCNAATGTACCACGCCTCGCCATGGTCATCGAAATGGTCTTGGACAACGAGAGCAATGTTGCATCCTCAAAGGCACACGAGGCTGTCATTCTCGTAAAGGAGAATCTTGCTTATGAGGACACATTNGGTGATNCCCGATGGGATGAATTGTTCACGCTTTCTCAGGCATGGCAACGCGATGAACTTCGCCTGAACATCCAGCAAGGTGAACAACGGCCCCGCCTTCATGGAGACAATNATCTCTCGATTGAAGTCAAATGGCCAAATAAGGCAACGAAAATGATTGAGACGTTCATGGTCAAAACCAACAACATTGTTGGAAATCTGCTTGGAGAGGCGGGTGCATCAGTCCCGTGGAGGTGTCATCCAATGCCGGATTCAGCAGATGTTCGAGACTTGAACAAGCAACTTGAAGCGCTCAATATCTCCATTGAAATTCCAGAACCGCGCTCGAAATCAAAAGGCCAAGATGACACAGATGAACTTGCAGGACTATTNGGNGCATGGGCGGGTCAGAACATTGACCTCAGCGGCTTGTCTGCGAACGAAACAAAGGACGACGTTGCAGACTATTTGGCCCACGTCTCCGCCCAAGATGCTCGAGATGAGATGTTGGATGGTTTGAAACAAGCACAGGAAGAAGCGAGCGCACTTCGCTCTTCCTTGCGTAGAGTTGTCGACCAAGGATTGTTCCAATTGATGAATAGGGCACGATATGATGCTGTGAACATTGGTCACTTCGGCCTCAACCTCGATGCTTATGCACACTTTACAAGCCCAATCCGCCGGTATCCCGATCTTCTTGTCCATCGACAACTCAAGGCCATGCTTCATCAGAAGAAATGGATGTATGAAGAAAATGAGATGGCCGAATTGAGTGAACACTGTTCAGAACAAGGGCGAATGGCTCAAGTTCTGGAATGGGAACTTGTTGCAATGGCACTGAATGTTCATCTCATGCAATCGGAACAACAACAATGGAATGCACGCGTGGTTGGATTGAGGNCGCCTTGGGTTTTCCTNGATCTCAACGATGATGGNTCNATGCANGGTCGNATGCANCTCAANCAGCTTTCNGCAAAGAANAATCTCTTCATNGATGANTNTGGNNTGANNNTNANNGNAGAAGGANGNGATGGNNACAGNGANTCGGNNNTNCTCGAACTNGGCCAANTGTTNCCNTGCAGAATTCGNGGNNTNGANCTNTGGTCNGGTCGNCTNGANCTNGCCCCNGTTTGACATCAAACCTTTTTAGAAACNGCATAGAGCAGANGANNNGTCCATATGANGNTTGAGTCNACCTACCGCATCGANGGNATGACNTGTGCCGCTTGNGTTGCGTCAGTTGATTCAATCATTAGCAAAATCAACGATGTCGAACACGTCCGCGTGAATCTTGCACTGGAGAAAGCTGTTGTTCAGTGGAAAGAAGGTGCTTCTGAGAACCACAATGCCGTCGAGGATGCGGTGAACCGTGGCGGATTTATGGCCAGCTCTATGCCTACATCTCAGCAGATTCGAGCGGAACGTATCGATACCGTTCGTCAGCAAGGATGGAAAGCAGGATTCGCACTCGTGTTGGCCGTTCCTACACTGCTTGTTTCCATGTTCATTTCTGATTTAGGTAGCAGTAATGGAATGAATTCAAATTGGTTGATCGCCTTCTCACTCACGTTGCCAGTGTACCTTTACTTAGGTCAACAATTCCATGTTGGTGCGTGGAAAGCGATTCGGAGTCGCCGTGCAAACATGGACGTTCTTGTCCATTTGGGAACAACCACTGCGTTCCTATGGTCAACATTGGTGATGTTCGAGCCCATTCTCTCATTCCTCCCTGAGATTTTTGCAGACACAACCCACGTGTATTTTGACGGCGCTGCACTGATTATTGCCTTCATTTTGCTCGGCAATTATCTCGAAGGTAAAGCAAAATTGCAAGCAACGGATGCAATTTTTTCATTGATGGACCTTCAACCCAAAACAGCACACGTCGTGAACGATGATGAAAGCACAACGAAAACTCCTGTCGAGGATATTGAACCTGGTACAACCATTCTGGTCAAAACCGGACAGACCATCCCGCTCGATGGGCGTGTCTTGGATGGCTCCGCCCTTGTCGATATGTCAATGATGACCGGAGAAACGTATCCCGTTCGGGCACGAATCGGAGACGAGGTCATCGGAGGCACCATTCTTGTCGATGCCCCATTGACGATTGCAACAACCCAACCCTACCACCAAACGGTCCTCTCCAACGTGATTCAACTGGTCGATGAGGCGCAGATGGGAAAGGCACCAATACAGCGTGCTGTTGATCGGATCGCAGCCATCTTTGTTCCGATTGTCATTGCCTGTGCCCTTGTTGCCGTCGCCTATTGGAGCCTCTTGAGCGACGGATTTGGTTCGCTATCTGGGGGCGAAATTGCCGTACTCGCTCTCGTCTCAACCTTGGTTATCGCCTGCCCTTGTGCACTGGGTCTCGCAACGCCTACTGCACTTATGGTCGGAACTGGAACGGGTGCTCGTTATGGATTGTTGATCAAAGGAATTGAAGCATTGGAACGTTCCCATGCAACAACAACGTTGGTCGTGGACAAAACGGGAACACTAACGACTGGTAAACCCAAAGTCTCGCACATTGAGTTCATCGAAGGTGAGGTTCGAGAGATTCTCAGTATCGCTGCTTCCTTGGAACATGGAAGCACGCATCCTCTTGCAGACGCAATCACTACCGCATGGTCGAATGTAACCAAAGATCGACCTGATGTGACCAACATCCAAAACGTTGGAGGCATGGGCATTACCGGGGAATTGGATGATCACGTGGTTGCCATAGGAAACGAACCGTTGATGGAGAAATACGATGTTGATCTCTCAACTCATCAAGAAGAGATACAACGAGCAGCGGCAAAAGGCGTCACTATTTCTTTTGTCTCCAAGGGACAGCAACTGCTCGGTTGGATCGAAGTGTCCGATGCTCTTCGACCGTCCACGAAGAGTGCACTCAAGCATGCAAAACGGAACAATCTGGAAGTCATTATGCTTACAGGAGATCGCGTGGAAGCTGCTGAGCAGATTGCAAAAGAGTGTGGTATTGAGCACGTTGTTGCGAATGTTCGGCCTGATGAAAAGGCCGTCTTCATCACCTCGCTGAGAGAGAAAGGTAAACACGTTGCAATGGTTGGTGATGGAATCAATGATGCTGCTGCTCTCGCAACTGCAGACGTTGGAATTGCCATGGGTGCTGGAAGTGACATTGCCCTCGAGTCCGCTGATATCGTTCTTCTCCGCAACGACTTGATGGATGCCATGAGTGCGCTCGAACTTGGTCGTGTAACGGTGAGCAAAATACGTACCAATTTGTGGTGGGCGTTCATCTACAACATCGTTGGTATCCCCCTCGCGATGGGATTGCTTCTTCCTTGGACGGGATGGCTCCTACCTCCAGCCTTTGCCGCTGCTGCGATGTCGCTCTCATCGATCAGTGTTGTTGCAAATTCACTGACCCTAAAATGGTGGAGACCGAAGCAGTCTGAGGCTTAAAGCCAAATAGTCCACGGTTGTGCGAAGGATATGAATCAAGTCGCTCATGCCCTCAAAATTACAGGAATGACCTGTGGTTGCTGCTCTGGACGTGTTACACGAGTCCTTGAAGCAACACCTGGAGTCATTCAGGCGGACATCTCTTGGCAGAGTCATGCTGGTATCGTTGTCACTACACCCGATGTTTCGAAAGAGCAAGTCATGGCAATCGTTGCTTCTACTGGCTTCGGCGTTTCAGCCTAATCTTCAAAACCAAGTTTGACCGCCCTGTATTTGCGCGGGGGTCGCCCAGCTTGGTCAACGGCGGTGGGTTTAGGTCCCATTCCTTATTGGTTCGCAGGTTCGAATCCTGCCCCCCGCACCA
>PAJM01000027.1 GCA_002706065.1 Methanobacteriota archaeon
TGGCCTTGCTGACCTTGCTGGCCCTGCTGACCTTGCTGGCCCTACTGACCCTGCTGACCCTGCTGTCCGGATTGACCGGATTGCTGGCCCTGCTGACCCTGCTGGCCCTGCTGGCCTTGCTGACCTTGCTGGCCTTGCTGACCTTGCTGCTGACCTTGTCCCTGACCTTGTCCTTGACCTTGTCCCTGACCTTGTCCCTGACCTTGTCCTTGACCTTGTCCTTGACCTTGTCCCTGACCTTGTCCTTGACCTTGACCCTGACCTTGTCCTTGACCCTGTCCCTGACCTTGTCCTTGACCNTGTCCTTGACCTTGTCCTTGACCTTGTCCCTGACCTTGTCCCTGACCTTGTCCTTGACCTTGTCCTTGACCTTGTCCTTGACCTTGACCCTGACCTTGATCGTTGGATTCTCCACCGCCTTCGGTGCCGCCATCACCAGCACCAGGTTGGTTTTCCTGGAAATCTGGATCATATGCGTCTGGGATACCATCTCCATCGGAGTCGGAGTACTCACCATCGTTCGGATCAGTTGGGTACGCGTCGACGTTGTCGGCCTTGCCGTCGCCGTCAGTATCGGCATTGTTTGGGTTTGTACCCATTTGGTACTCTTGTGCGTTGGTTAGACCATCGTTGTCAGAGTCCGCATTGCCGTCACCGCCGTTGGTTGGGTTCAAGCCATTGCTGACCTCCCATCCATCAGGCAGACCGTCGCCATCGCTGTCTGCGTTGTTCATGTTTGTACCTTCAGCTTGTTCTTCAGCGTTGGTTAGACCATCGCCGTCCCAGTCTGCACCGCCGTCGTTGGGGTCCAGAGGGTCAGATCCATCTCCACTTACAGCAGATGCTGCTGAAAGAGCGAGAAGGAAAGCCAAAAGCATGCTCATTGTCTTTGTCTTCGTATTCGTGTTCATTTTTTTTCACTTCCAATTTTTTTGTTGTGTTTACACAGAGAACCCGCTGTTCTCTCTTTCCGAATCAACGGTACGGTCATGCGTACAACTGATCTCGGGAGAGAAGCAAGGCTTTCGCTCCAACTTCGTTGCTGAGGAGGAATCGTGAACAATTTCGCGCTGTTGCTTGCGCCCATTCATCAGGGCGCAGTGCATCGATATTGTTCGGTTCGATTGGTTGACTTTTTCCTCCAAATTCATCGCTTTTCACGGGTGTGTTCTTAGGGAACCCAGCGTTCCCTCTGNTATNTTGAAAGGTCCGAGGGTATATGAAACCAACGTATCGGGGCATCAAAGGGTTCGTGGCGGTGGTAAGAGAACGGACGCCGGGTGTGAGAGAGCGAACCGTTCGATGGTTTCGGATAGTTTTGCGCTCGATACCTTGTGCACACGCTCAACACCGTGTCCTGACGCTGGTGCAAAGAGATCGGCCCCGTTGTCCTTTGCCAGGCGTGCCAAAGCAATCTTCGCTGCTCGAATAACGTTTGAGCCTTTGATTCGGACATCGCCTGATCCTAGGCCGAGTCGGTGAACAAGAGCGCCTTGATACTCTCCTTTTTCACGCCCCATCGCAATCATTCCAAGAATGATAAATTGATTCCGTATCGAAGCATCCCATTGGGTAAAATTTTCTGGGAATCGGGTTTGAAGGGATTCAAGAAGAGCTTTTGTCGAGCCACTGTACATCTTTATGTCAAATGCATCAGATTCTATGCGTTTNGAGAANTTTGCATCATCGGGTATGATTTCGCCAAATGGTTTCCACATCATGTCGTACGAAAGCCACGAGTTCAGTTTGGTCGAGAAGAAAGGATCTGACCCCCTCCAATAATACGCACATCGTTGAAGCAATTCAGGAGCGATTTCGGAGAACGATTGAGGATCTTGGTCGCTCAGTGTTTTGAGTGCCTCGAGAAAGCGCTCATTCTTTTTCTTCGTGGAAAGTGCCTCANAGTTCCTTTCCATGGGTTCTACCTCTTTCTTTTTCATATAATAAGAATCGTTCTTGTTTGTTTCTACTTTGTGCATCAGCCCATGCCCCCTTCGAAATGGAAAGCAGTCCACTCTTTGTAAAGTCTACAGTGGTCAGAAACGCTTCATCATCGAGCGATGTGGGCCGACATTTGGTATTGAATAGGGTTGATCAATTAGTTCCCAGCCCTGTGATTTGTAGAACGGTATAGCGATTTCACGCGCCTGTAAAAAACCGCATGATGCATTGAATTCATTCCTTGAAGCCTTCTCTAATGCATTAAGCACATCGGCGGCCAATCCCTGTCGCCTGAATGCATCCAAAGTACCCATTTGACGGATTTGTATCGCTGGCCGATTCATAGCANTGAGTTGGGAAAACGGCGGCGTTTTCGGACCCCGTTGTCCAGGGAAATCGGATTGTGAACCATCACTTCCATGCGGGATGAGATGGCTGCGTCCAACGGCAACAATTCTTCCTTCAAGTTCCACGTAGGCGTGAATTGCTTCTCCATCATCTTGGAGGATCTCTGCTCCTTCGTCAAAGCCTAACGGTTGGCGTAGGATTTCGTACCTGCATCGATAATATGCCTCCGTCGGAATCCAACNTGGTCCGTTTACATGAAGCATGTTGGTTGCCTGTACCTCACTTATCATAAGCATGTTTGATGAGGCGCGTTGAAATACATAATGTTGGTCGCAAGAATACCGCACGGATAGCAAAGCTTGGCCATGCCGGGGATTGCAAATCCTCTTACCTGGGTTCAAATCCCAGTCCGTGCTCCAAAAATCCAATCAAACGTCAAAGAATTGGAAAGTCTTGAAGAGGAAAAGCAGATTCGTAGTGGCGTAGAGTAGTGATGTTATGCCGAAAATCAGCCCAGCCTTTTCAGAAATCGGACGTGGATTTGCTGCATATCTTGCACCGCCCTCGCCAGATGTAATTCGTTTCACAGTTGGACAACCCGATTTCGACACTCCTGATCCTGTTGTGCAATCGGCAGTTGATGCACTGCACCGTGGTGAAACAGCATACACTCGCTCGCAAGGAAGTGTTTCATTGTGCGAAGCTGTTTCAGAGCACCTGCAGACACTTAAGATCCAATCCAACCCTGATGATGTCGTAGTCACTCCTGGTTGCAAACAGGCTCTTCTCTACGCACTTATGACGGCGATAACACCGGGAGATGAAGTCCTTCTTCTTGCACCAGCATGGCCTTCGTATGATGGTATGATTCGAATTTTCGGCGGGATTCCTGTGCATGTACCTGTCACACGTCCCTCTTACCATCCCGACTTTGATGCGTTGGAAGCAAGTGTTACTCCTCGAACAAAAGCGATCATGCTCAATTCCCCAAACAACCCCACTGGAGCAGTTTACACACAAGAAGAAATTAAGAAGATCGCGGAATTTGCAGAACGTCACGATATCTGGATTGTTGATGACATGATTTATTCCACTCTTGTTTGGTCTGAACATGGCTACTTCTCTCCAATCAATTTTCCTGGCGGAGAACATCGGACCGTCACCATAGGCGGATGGTCAAAAGGTTGGGCCATGACAGGGTGGAGAATGGGGTGGATCACCGGACCTGGTGAATTTATGGAAGCAGTCAAGACCTGTCAAACCTCAGCAGCTACACATATTCCCACATTCCTCATGCCAGCAGGAGAGGTTGCACTAGGACTCAAAGATGAAACACAGGAGATGGCTAATGCATTCGCAGAGCGGCGAATCGTTATGCATGAAGGGCTCAACAGCTTACCCGGTGTCAATGCACCAGAACCCGAGGGGGCGTTTTACATCCTTGCAGACGTTACTAAAACCGGTATGAGCGACATCGAATTCGCTGACCGTGCACTCTCTGAAGCCCGCGTCCAGTTGATACCAGGCTCACTCATGAAAGGTGGAGAAGGTCTTGTCCGACTCTCATATGCAACCTCACTGGAAAACATACACGAAGGAATCATGAGATTGCAGACGTGGTTAGAAGGTGTTATGCAATAATCATATTAAAACATGCATATCAATTAGTGGCACTTATTTTGTACAGCTTTCCGTTGGACCCAAAGACTGCAAAATACAGATCTCCGTTCGGATGAAATGCAATAGGGAGAGGTGTCCCCAGGTCTTCTGCGAACACTGTGGTTGTTCCAATGACTTCTCCATTGATAGAATCGAGATCGATTCGAACGATCTCTTGTCCTTGCGGAATTATCGAATTCCACGACCCATACACCGTTGCATACACCGTCGTATCTCCCCCTGGTAAAGGAGAATTTGAGGGGCGGAGTGCCACGCCGTTCATGGACGAGTGCGGCGTCCAAGTTGCAATAGGTGCGATACTTCCCTTCGGTCGCGGGTTGGAAGGAGGGTCGTTTGGCCAACCGTAGTCTCCACCATCGACCAACAGGTTCAGTTCCTCATCAGGGTGATCGCCATCCCAATCCCGCCCATTGTCCGTGAAGACGTAGCCAATTCCAGGAACCCATACGCCATCGAATGAATTTCGAACGCCGCTTGCGAGTACTCCGTGCTCGCCCGTCGAACCATTGACCCACAAAAGTGCAGCATTGCGCTGATCATCCTCGTCACAGACGTTGCATGTTGAGCCACTGTGCCAAATCAGAGTCCCATTTGGAAGAACGTTGACTGCGTTGGTTTGATGGCCTCCATTTCCGACTGGTATTCCCGAGACAAGTACGGTCCTGTTTGCGATTTGTCCGAACTGTCCATCGTGTGTGTATCGGCTCAGTTCACCAGCTTCACTCACGAAAATGTTCGATTCTGTAATCGCAACGTCATGCGGATGATCAAGTCCCGAGATCAATACTTGACGGTCCATGTTCTCGTTGAGAATGTAAATCTCACCATCGTCGCGATCACACACAACAAGCGTCGTGGCATTGAACCACTCAAGGCACGTCGGGCCTCCGAGATTCTTAGCAATGACTTCGATCTCATAGCCGTCGTCGACTGTCGGAGTGTTGAAGGAAGAATAAGGGTAGATTTGCCGTGCAATGAGCAACGTCACGAGAATGAGGACCAGCGGTGTACCATGGCGCAACATGTTGCTTCAACTCCAGTCCGTTTCAATTGGTATTTTTGATTTATTACAGCCTTGCATTGGTTGGCAGTTCCTCATAGCATGAATGATGTGAACGTATTGTCACACTATTGTGGATGAATCAAGAGGGACGGTGGCCACCTTCGTAGCGGCCACCATCGCTTGCTTGTTCTATCGCCGGGCACCAACTCATTGGTTGCTTCGGCGCACCATGACGAGGACGGCACCTAGCATTGCTAAGATCATCGACGACGCAACGAAACCTGGAGCGTCTTCTGAATCCTTGTCGCTTGATGTCGATTGAGATCCACCATCGCCAACAATGATTTCACCATGCATCTTCATCGAAACGTGCGGTTCACATGCATAGTAGAAGGTTTGATTCTCGGTGAAAGTGTGGTGGAAAGCAACTGTTTGTGCTGGAGCGCCAGAGGTCACTCCACCAGCAACGTATGTACTGGATTGGAACCCATCGACTTGCTTAACGTTGTGAGCCATTGATGCATCGGCCCATGACCAGCAAACGGTTTGGCCTGGTTCGATGGTTACAACGGATGGTGTGAATCCATATCCGTCTGTTGTGAGACCAATTGTTGCAGCGCAATCGATTCCATCAAATGGATCGTCTGCTGGAGGCATGAGGACCTTGTCGATAACATGGATAATACCGTTACTTGCGTTAACATCGGCAGTGGTGACTGTTGCTTCTCCAATTTTTACGACGCCATCGACGACAGTGAATGAGGCAACATCGCCGTTCACCATTTCTACCGAGAGTCCGTCTGTCACTTCGGACGAAGAGACGTTTCCGCTGTAGACGTGATAAAGAAGAATGTCAACGAGCGTAGCGTTTTCTTCTGGAGTATCGAAGGAGTCGAGATCGATTCCTGCATCTGTGAACGCTTGGTCTGTTGGTGCAAAGACCGTGAATGGACCATCGCCTTGGAGTGTGGCTACCAAGTCGGCATGCGCCAATGCTGCAACTAGCGAATCATGAACGCCGGTTGCTTCTGCGTTTGTGGGAATATCTTCTGATGCGTCAGCAGTGACGGAGTACGGCATTGCGGCGAGTAGAAGGCAGGCTACGAAAGTATACACGATTGATTTGCGCATGCTCTGTTTGCACGTAACGTTGCTTATAACCCGATGTATTGATTCAGTAGTGTTAGAAAGGAGACGTATATTCTTTCACTTGTTCAGAAATACGAAGCAGTTGATTGTATTTTGAAACACGATCCGAGCGAGCAGGGGCGCCAGTTTTGATTTGTCCAGCCCGCGTACCTACCGCTAAGTCAGCAATTGTTGTATCCTCGGTTTCTCCGCTCCTGTGAGAGACAACGTTCCGATAACCGTTGGTAACGGCCAAATCCATGGCCTCGAGGGTTTCAGTAACAGTACCAACCTGATTGACCTTGACAAGCATTGCATTCGCAGCGCCCATGCCAATACCCTGTGCAAGTCGCTCGGATTGGGTTACAAACAGGTCATCTCCAACGATCTGGACACGGTGTCCTTCTTGCTTTGTCATAGCAGTCCATCCATCCCAGTCGTTCTCTCCGAGGCCATCTTCAATCGACAAAATCGGATACGCATCCAACCATTGACTATACATATCGACCATTTCAGCCGATGAGAGAACATTGCCGTCCATGTGATAGCCATCAGATTTTTCAAATTCGGTGGCTGCAACATCAAGTGCGATGCCCACGTCGTCGGTCGTGTAACCTGCGCCCTCAATCGCCCGCACCATGTACTTCAGGCCGTCTTCGTTTGCACCAAGATTAGGGGCAAACCCTCCCTCGTCGCCTACGCCTCCAAGTAAGCCGTCCGCCTTGAGTTCGCTTTTGAGTTGGTGATATATTTCCACTCCCGCTCGCAATCCTTCAGTGAAGGACTTGAATCCATGTGGCATGACCATGAATTCCTGTACATCGACATTCGAAGCCGCGTGCGCTCCTCCGTTGAGAATGTTCAACATTGGCACGGGCATTTGACCGGCCGTCTCACCCGCGATGTATTTCCACAACGGAACATCGTGGGATGCCGCCCCTGCGTGGAGAACTGCAAGCGAAGCTCCAAGCATCGAATTTGCTCCAAGATTGGATTTGTTTGGTGTGCCATCGAGTTCCAGCATCGTTTTATCGATCGCCTTCTGATCATCGACCGCCATACCGATTAGAGCTGCTGAAATCGTCTCGCGAATGTTGCCGACAGCTGAATCAACGCCTTTACCTAGCCACTTGTTCATATCTCCGTCACGCATTTCTAACGCTTCATGCTGGCCAGTGGATGCTCCAGATGGAACCATTGCTCGACCGGTTAATCGGCCGTTTACCATACAATCAACCTCGACGGTCGGATTGCCTCGGCTATCCAAAACCATACGCGCATCGAGGCCTGAAATGTAATCGGACATGTCTATCATTTCCCCCAAGAAGAGGCGCTCTTTGAATTCAACGGCACAGGGTGTTGTTGATTATGTACACTCAGGGCCATGGTTTTCAGAATTTATTTACCGGATTATGTACTAAATCACAGATAATTAGCAGAAATTCGGTATTGAAAGGTTTGATATACCGATATGCGGAGCGCATGACATGCCCCGAATCGCAGAAATTGATCGTGCCATCTTAGCACAACTACGAAAGAACGGCCGAATGTCTTTTGTCGACCTCGCAAAGGAAGTCGGTGCGAGCGAGCGTACGGTTCGAACACACATCCGAGCAATGGAAGAGAACGGAACCATTCGTGGCTACACCGTTCGTGAGAGTGGAATCGGGCTTACTGCTCTCATCCGAATCAAAGTCTCCCCGGGTGTTGAAATCGGTTCATTCGCATCTGAAGTTACTGGTTGGGAAGGTGTGGAAATCATCTACGAGGTATCTGGTGAGGCCGACCTCGTAGCGCTTGTTCACGTCGATGATACTGTAGCGCTTCGCTCTCTTTTGGACAAGATGTGGATGGCTGCAGACAATGAGATTGCTTCGACAACGACTGAACTCGTATTGGAACAGTACTGAACCTCATAGCTCGTTTGGCACCGGCGTCTGGTCCATGTGTAAGAACGCATAGACGGCCCACCACGTGACAATGTCCCATGAATGAACAAGATTGTTGATTCCAGTTGAATTGTCCGTTCCCATGTAGTCAATCATGGTCTCCATGGTGTCGCATTCTCGATGATAGCACGGGTATCCGTCTACCAAACCATTCCATCCCAACGTTGCAACTCCTATGTTTTGGAAGGAATCATGGTCACTACGGGCGGTTGGTGATTCATAGATTGCAACTGTGTCTTCGTAAATATCACCCCAAAGCGGGCTTTCTCCGCCCTCAAGCCATGCTTCTCTTCCACGTTCCATTTCATAGCCGAGATCGAGTGCATCTGCGCCAATCCATTCGGCTAAATGGAACATTCCTGCTTGGTCGATGGCTTCTTGAGTTCCGTCTGGTCCAAGATACACTGAGAGTGCGTAATCACCGGGATAGTTGACCCCAGCCATATCGAGATTGAGATAGTTGCTCACCGTAACACCATCTGGTAGGTCGTTGGCGAAAGAACGCGACCCCCACAATCCTTCTTCCTCAGAGGACCACAAGCAGAAAACCATCGTTCGCCGAGCATCAAACTCGGCTAGAACGCTTGCGGTGGTCAGAACCATACTCGAACCTGCAGCATTGTCATACGCTCCATGCCGGGTGCCGTATCCAGGAATGCCAATTTCTGCACCCGGAGTGTAAGCAACGGGTGGGGCGATATCGAAGTGGGCTCCAAAAATTAACCACTCATTCGGATACACCGATCCGTCCTTGTATCCACAAATGTTGACTGCCCACGCAGTGTTCCATTGGAAGCGATGGACTTCAACTCGGTCGAGGCCATATCCTTCCATTACACCTTCGAAGTACGTGATGGCGTGTTCATAGGATGGGTTTGCATTTCCAATCCACCGATCGAGATAGCCGACTGCTCCGTCAGGCCCACATGTTGCACAGGGAGTGTCGTCAGCAATGAAATCAACCCATTCGTAAACGTCTCGGCCGTTAACCCAACCATCGCTCGCCCCAACACCGTTTTCTTCTGATAGGTCCGCACGGAATGGGCGGCTCGTTTGCATAACCAAGGGTATAACCTCGCTTCCTGTTTCATTTCCAGTGACAAGCCAAGGCCATTGTCCGCCTGTGTCTTGATTCTCGACTGCTTCTACCGCAGAACCACTGCTTCGATCCTCGAGCCAAGATGACCACGATTCGTCGGCTTCACGAATAGGCCAGTTCACCCGTCCAAAGTCGCCGAGAAAGAACATAATTTCTTCATTTCGAGGAGGGAACAGGATATTCATGCTCACCGTTTCACCTGATTTCAAATCGAGAACTGTTCCGTTCTGAGCTCGCAACGATCCCGGGTCTTGAACGAAATATGGAACGAACACTGCGAGATCATCGCTTGCAAACAACGTGATTGTTTGCCACATTCCGGCCTCAAGTGAGTCAGCTTCTGAAACGACAAGGGATGCGTCGCTCAACGACTCAATCTCATTCTCGCCAAAACAGCCAGAAAGTGGCGCTAAAACCATCAAAAAGACCAAGCCAACGGCCTGAACAGAGACGCGCATGGGTGACTCCAATCGGCTCTGATGTTTGAATCCGATGGTTTTCAGCGCAGTTCAATTCATCGCTAAGGATTAAATGACGATGTTCAGCCGGACAACCATGGCTACTGTCCGCACGGACCAGAAGCAACGAGTCCTCATGAGGGCCGTGCCCGAGTCGTTTTCAAACGCTCTGGCGAGTTTCTTTGGATCGGGTCCGACCGATATTGCACTTGCAAAAACGCAACATGCAGCCTATGTTCAGGCGCTACTTGATTGCGGTTTGGAAGTTACCATTTTGCCTGCGGATGACAAGCACCCAGACTGCATCTTTGTCGAAGATCAGGCCATCGTCATTGACGGTCACGTCTTGCTCCCCGTGCCCGGGCACCCATCTCGGATTGCTGAACAGCCCCCGATTGCGGACTTCCTCTCACGTCAACTGAATGGCTTTCAGGTCTGCGGCATGTTTGGAGATGCCCGAATGGATGGAGGCGACATCCTTCGATTAGGAGACATCTTCTTTGTCGGGCTTTCTGATCGTACCAATCAAGAAGGTATCGAAACTCTACGGAACTTGTTAAGTCACCTTGGTCATGAATTGAGAATCATCAACATCCCAACCGAAAAGGCACTGCACCTGACTTCGATTTCATCCACTCCGACAGACAACATCATACTCACAGCAGAAGGTTACCTCTCTCCAGAAGACTTTGGAGAGTTGCCTGACGGGTGTGAGGTCCTCGTTATGCCTGAAGAAGAAGTGTACGGATGCAATACAATCGGGTTTGAAAACGGTTGTGTATTAGTTCCTGATGGCTATCCAACCGTCATTGAAACATTGAAGCAAAAGGGATTGACACCAGTCCTCCTCGACATGGGACAAATCCGCGAGGCCGACGGTTCCATTACCTGCTGCTCAATCTTCTTCTGAAGACAAACAGCGCGTTGATATACGCGAGTGTGGCCGTTAAAATTGCTGCAGGGGTCGCCCAGCTTGGTCAAAGGCGCTGGGATGAGGTCCCAGTCCGTAACGGTTCGCAGGTTCGAATCCTGCCCTCTGCACCACTACAAGCAACAAGTTGACATTCTATTTCGTTCACGATAGAGCGGTAGCCATGGTTGACGAGGGCCCCGATGTCAATGAAATTCGAGATACTGTAATCACTCAAATCGTTGATGGAGGGTATGTAACAGCGATTCCAATCGTCGTTCTTTCCCTCTATCTGTTCGTTCAAGGTTACCGTAGACTGAGCCTCATTACAGCCATTGCAGGCGCTGCGATTGGGTATCTGTCTGCGAGTACATTGTATCCGTATGTGCTCGAACTTGGTCTTGCAATTACCCTCGATCGATTTCAACTCTTCTCTGCAATGGCGTTTGCCATCATTGCCGTCATGATTACCTCGATGTCGATTCGTTTGCTTGCCACAGGGTTCGTCTTCATCGTTATTTCGAACGGTATTCAGCTATTGAAGAACTACGGAATCAATCCTGAACGAGGCGAATTGCTTCCCGGGATTACAGCAATTATTGCCTTCTTTGTCGGTATGTCCTTCCGGCACATCCTACCTCCAATCGTCGCTGCATTGCTTGCTTCGATTGGATTGTATGTTGGCGGATGTATTCTTCTTGATTTACCATTAGAATACCTCAACCTAGAGTCTTCACTTGCACCGCTGAGCGTAATTCCATTCGTCATCATCAGTTTGCTCATACAACGCTGGCACAAGAAACGCAACAGCCCAGATAATATTGCCACAAATGAAGTGCGTCAACAACGTCAAGCCGTTCGCAGGTCGCACTACCACCCAGAGTTGGAAGTTGATACACAATGGGCTCGAGGCGGTCTCCGAAAGTGATCAATCCTCAATGAAAATCGCAATCTCATCCAATGTCTTTCTCTGTAAGTCTGGAACTTCTGCATTCTCCGCGGGGTATCCCACGGGAAGAACAAGCATTGCATGCTCATGTTCAGGACGATTGAGAATCTCTCGCAAGAACCCCATTGGCGATGGCGTGTGTGACAAGGTCACCAATCCCATGTTGTGAATTGCATGAATGAACATCCCTGCCGCAATGCCGCAACTCTCGTTACCATAGTAGGTTGGCCCCCATTCTCCGTTCGAACGAATCCGCTTCGATTGACGGAAGAGAACAACGACCCATGGGGCATCGGTGAGATGAGCTTTGACCGCGTCTGTTCCCAACGGTAGCAGCACCTCTCTCCATGCATCAGGCATGCGATTTTGGTAGGTTTTGCGTTCCTCGGCTTCCGCTGCCTTGCGAATCTTTTCTTTCAACTCTTGAGAGGATATGGCAACGAACGTCCAGGGTTGGAGATGTGCGCCACTCGGCGCTGTCCCGCCACACAAGATCGCGTCTTCAATCAAGGATTTGGGTACGCTTCGAGATGAAAAATGGCGTGTTGTCCGCCGACTGCTCATGACGCCCAGCAACTGCTTTGACCGGTGTTTCATTTCATCCATTGGAAGTTCGTTCCAGTTGAGAGAAACGAATGGCTTGTCTTGCATACAACACACGATGGTGTCCGTAGTTATGAGTCTCATTGCTCAACATATCGTTTCCGCATCCGTAGCCAACCCTCACTGAAGAAGATCAATGCATACAAGGATGCAAGCCACAAGTGAATGTTGGTCATCTCTTCCAACCAAGACGGTGCGCTGTCAAACGGTGTTCCGAAGGCGATAAGGACGGAGAGCCACACAACGGTTAGACCGTGAAGTACCCAACGGAAGACGCCGAGGATTTGGGTTGAATTTGCACGCATTTCAGACATCTGAGAATCAGTTAAGATTGCAGTCAAACCAACGACTTTGTCGAGGGCGCTCCCCCCATTCCAACGTATTTTCCCAAGACGAAACCGATTGATGAAATCTATACACGTAAAGACCGTCACCCACACAACGACTACCTCGAGTAACGGGTTTAAGCCCATGAGGTTGAGTGTGCCCCAAGTCGACCATGAGAACAAGGTCCAGATCCATGCGACAAGGAAGAGTTGGAACAGACGCGCAAATTTTGCTAACTTTCTTAGGAGGATTAAATCGTGAGAAAGAATCAATTCGAGTGATATGAAAAGTCCAACGGTGACCGTTATGATTCCGCTAGAAGCAAGGCCGAACCAGCCAATGTCTCCAATTCTCCACGCTTCGAGTAGGGCGACAAACGCCCAGGCCAATGCGATGACTGAGGCTCCATTAACCGCAGCTTGCATCGTATAGAGAGGATCTCGACCATCTTTGAGTACGGAAAGACCCCCCATCAATCGCACTTCAAATCCTGATTCGTCAACAATGCCGCGACTGGCGGCAGTCATGCCGCCTATCGCCTGAATTCGTGCTGTTTCAACGATACTTTCAGATTCATCCGTTTGGTTGTTGTTCGACCAACTTGAGCCGCGACTTGCAGCATGGGCAGCACCTGAACCTCTGCCTTGTCTCCCCGCGGAGCGGGATTTCGCCCAAGCTCGAATCTCAGTAGAAATGATCTCTTCCACCTGATCTTCATTGAGAGGAGCGCCGTGGTCTGTGTACAGCCAACGGCATTGAATTGGAACAGGCGCAGGGTCCACGTCTGGGGCAACCATTTGGAATTGGCCAGGGCCAAGTGTCGGTAGTTGAGCAACCAAATCTTGATCGCCCCCGCTTTCTTTCAGCAAATGACGAACCTTCTCAACGTCCTGTGGTTGAGTAAATCGTCCGATAAACGTAGTATTCGCTTGAGCGAGGATTTTGTAATCAACATCGGATACGTTCTGTGTTGCTAACACACAGGCAACACCGTATTTTCGTGCTTGTTTGAAAATGAGTTTTATCAGATCTTTTGCAGGTGGATTTCTCGGATGGGGTGGAAGGTAAGGCGCAACTTCATCCATGAAGAAGAGAAGTTTGAGTTCGCCTTCTGCTGGTTGTTGAGTCAACATCCAATCGTACAATTCACGTGAAAGCTCCTGCACAAAATATTGCTTCTGAGCCTCGTCCTGAATGGTGTTAAGGTAGACAATGTTGAGTGGAATTTTCCCGGGAATTGCAGGTTCAACAAAGGAGTCAATGTCGATTGGAACTCCATTTGAGAACAAGAGTTGGTTCACCCCACTGGAGAAGGCGGCTAAGCGGCGTGCGAGATCGTTGCGTGTTGTCTTCGGTAGCCGTTCTTCAAAATCTGTAAGACGATGTTCAAACATCACCTCGTCCCATGTTGGAACATCTGGCTTTTCGCCTTCATCATCTTCAATAAAGCAGTACGGATACAGGAACTTGGTAAATTCATGGTGTGGCTCACGAACGACACGAGCGAGTGACTGAAAGTCACCCACGTCCAAGCCACACCGAGTACCTTCAACCAGAATTTCGTATAGGAACGGTTTGACAACCTTTCCCTGTGCCTTTTCAACATCGTAACCAGCAAGACTTGTGAAGCCCGCCGCAACCATATCCCAGGCAGTAATCGCCTCCTCAGGGTCGAGATCTGCAGGAGGTGCTCGGAAAGGATCGATGCAGAGAGGTAATCCTTTGCTGCGTAAAGGAGTCCATATTCTGATTTCACTGTTCTCGAGTAATTTTCGTTTTCGAGCAACGTCTCCATCCTTTTCGAGAAGTTCGGATTCGTCAATTCCAAGTGCAAGACGTGCTAAATCACCCTGAGGATCGATGATGAGTGCAGGGATTCCTGCAAGGGCGGCTTCTTCGATCAGGGCTTTGGCCATGACCGTCTTACCGGACCCTGTGGAACCCAACATTGCGGCGTGACGTGCGAGAACTTGGGCTGGAATGTCAATCGGATCACCTGAGTCTCTTCGCTCGCCAAGAAACATCCCTTTCGGTTTGAATTTCTTTTTCACAGCAGGTGGGGAGGGATCGAGAATATCGTTCACAAGAGAGGAAAATTCTGATGGAGAGGGTTGCTCTTCATCGGACACCATAACACAGCAGATACGGTTGAGGTCTTCAATTGAACGTCGCGCAGATGGGTCAAGGCGCATGCTCTTGAAGGTTGATTCATTCGCCGAATCATGCCTGAGCGGATTCCATTGGCTCGTCCTTCTTGGACGAATGAAATGCGGCAGGCCGCTATGGATACATTGGATTCTGGTCGCTGGGTGAAGGGGCCACAAAGTCGAGCGTTTGCTGAGGAGTTTGCTGCGTATTGTGGTGTTGAATTCGCTTCACCCTGCAACAGCGGTTCTGGTGCCCTAATCGCTGCATTAAGACTCCTTGGCGTTGGCCCTGGCGACGAGGTTATCGTCCCTTCACTCACGTTTATCGCAACAGCGACATCGGTATCGATGACTGGTGCGACACCCGTTTTTGCTGAGGTTGAAGGCGATTACTGGTGCCTTGATGTGGAAGATGTACGGCAACGAGTTACTCCAAATACAAAAGCAGTCATTGGCGTCCATCTTTTTGGCCAATGTTACACTTCAGAACTCATCGAACTTTGCCAGGAGAAAGACATTGCATTGATCGAAGATGCAGCACAAGCGCATGGTGCGTCGATTGAAGTCGAAGGGAAAGTAAGCATGTCTGGGGCGTTAGGAACTGTCTCGTGTTTCTCATTTTTCCCTTCGAAAAACGTTGCAGTTGGAGGAGAAGGAGGGATGATTACAACAGCCCACTCCGAAATTGGAGCACGAATCAAATCGATTGTCGATCATGGCAGGGATGGTTCTCTCCAATCGCAAGAGGTTGGCACCAATATGCGGATGTCCGAGGTTTTTGCTGCTATTGGTCGAAAACAATTAGCGAAACTCGATTCATGGCTGGAAGTACGCCGAACAAACGCTTTGCGATTAACGAAAACATTGGCCAATCATCCGACATTGCATGCTCCGCTAATACGCCCAAATTCCAAACATGCTTGGCACCAGTATTGTATTCAGACAGATACCGCTGAGAGGTTCATCGATCACATGGAAAAGCACGACATCGCTGCTCGCTTGATCTATCCTACGCCGTGTCATCAACATCCGGTCTATTCAGGTCACCATCAGCACAGTATGAAATTCCCTGTTACTGAACGTCTCTCAAAACAACTCGTATCAATACCGGTTCATCATGGACTTGCCGAGGATGAAATGATTCGGATTATCGAAGCTCTCCAGCAATATACCTAAGACAGCATCTTGACCAAGGCCGCATTCGACCAGCCCTTGAGATGCGTCAATTCCATCCCTGCCCAAACAGGGATAGAAAGTTCAGCGGCCTCATCCTCCAACTCAACTTCAGCGATGATTAATCCAGCAAGGCTGCCTTCAAACTCATCAATTTCCCAAAGAAAGCCATCTTCACTTTTCCAGAGATATCGATTCTTTTCAATGCACGGATATGTTGTCTGTTGAACAATATTGTTCGCAACATCTCCATCAATTTCCCATTCATACTCACTTGCAACGGCACCGCTTCGAGGGCCCTTGAGCGTAAGGAAAGAAGTGTTGTTCCACCTTCGAATTCTTACGGTCCAAGAAGG
>PAJM01000028.1 GCA_002706065.1 Methanobacteriota archaeon
CCACATACCACTGCGATAGCATCGTCTCGTTTTTTGAGAAGTTCCTTGTCAGCGTTGCTCACCATCTGGAGAAGTATACGGCCATCTTTTTCGATTTCAGCATCGAGAATTCCCGGTTGAAGACAGAATAACCGTTTCAATTCTCGCAGTGTGGTGTTGTTCCGCTTCGCTACATGCGCAGCTTTGATTCCTTTGAGGTGATGATGCTCAGTATCTGGTGCGTGACCAAGAGAGCGGAGTGCATTCGAAACCTCAGCAAGTGATCCTTTTTCCAAATCGAGTTGAATCTTCACGTCACCACGAGTCGCAGAAACGGAAGGCGCTTTCACCTGAGGCAGGATTCGAAGCGCAGTCATCGCTTTCCCAGCACAATCTGGGCAGTCCATACCAACAAGTGGCCATTCAACTTTGTAACATCCAGTTGCCTGAGATATGATTTCTGCATCGAGAACAACGACGTCATCGATACTTTTTCCCGATGGTGCAGGAGTGGGAGGGGCCGGCTCAGCACGTGTTTGGGGCTCATCATCCTCAAGTGAGAAAAATGCCTCGTCATCGATTCCTCCCATTGGTGAATGGTTGCATCCCTGTTTCATTAAGACTGTGCAACAGTGATTTAACAGTCGGAGAGAATCTTCTTCAAATATGAGCGCTTCGAAAGGCCATGGAGTGGCTTCCACCTGCTTGGTGTCCTCGTGTTGTTGCGTTTGATATTGACGGAACGTTGACCGATGAAAACAAGCTCCTCGACATGCATGCTGTTGAAGCATTGCGACGGCTGGAAGATGCTGGAATCCCAGTCATACTTGCCACCGGTAACGTCCGCGCCATCACCTACGGGTTGTGGAGATTCATCGGCCTAAGTGGGCCGATGTGTTGTGAAAATGGTGGAGTGCTGTGGCACCCTGATTGGGATGAACCTGTTGTCCGAGCCTCTGGCGAAGAAGCGAAGAGTGCTGCAGAATGGTTGGCCTCTCAACACACTGAAATTGATTCCAACGGAATCCAAACCAATGCTTGGCGAGAAAGCGAATGGTGTTTGTTTGCAGATGAAGATTTGGAGTTGGTAACGTCCTCGATTGAAGGGAGCGATTGGTCCAATCTTGATGTTGTACGCACTGGATTTGCCATCCATTTGATGGAACCACACCTGTCCAAAGGAAGTGGTCTAGAAGTGATCCTGAAGCGAATGGGTATGACTGCCTCCGAATTGTTGTCCGTNGGCGATGCTCCAAACGATTTGTCGATGTTTGCAATGTCGGGATGGTCAGTAGCAGTTGGTACGCCATTCGAAGATGTTCGCCTNGCAGCAGATGTGGTCTCGCCANATGCAAACAGTGCCACCATTGCCCCGCTTGTCGATGCTATTTTGGCTGCACACTCGGCTCAACAACTATGACTTGTGTTGAATTGGTCGAAGCATGGTCACCTACGTGGTTGATTCAAATTGCTTCATTCACATGGGTGGAATGGCTTCTACAAGCATTCTCAACGATCTGAAATCCGCATTGAAAACCATGCACGTCACGAAAGGTGTCCATGGTGAAATCCAAAATGTTCGTTACCAGAGATGGAAACAGAAACCAAACCTTCTGAATCACATCAAACCTATGCTGACAACGCATGAGGTTTCCGACGATCAGATTCGAGGACTGGGCGCAAAAATTGGTGAGAGAGCCTCACCTCAAGATGTCGACCTCTCTCTCATGGTTTTGGCACACGATCTCCAACGGGAAGGGCACAGCGTCCTCTTGGTCACGGACGATTTCAAGATGGCGAAAGCAACTGAAGAGCACCAACTTGCAAGTGAGGTCTGCCCTCCATCGACCTTTTTTGAGCGACTTTCAACAAAAGCAAAAGGAAAGCATGCTTCTGAATTACGCCGATTGGGTCGGCGGATTCGGGCAGCAGAAATGCAGTATGCCATCAGTCGGAGGAACGAATACGACGTGCAAGCCAAAATCACTTGGATGGTCGACTCCCTCCTTTCGAGTGCACCAGCAAAGCCCGCTCAACAAAAAGCTGAAACCGGTGGTGCAACCAAAGTCAATCTCCTCAACGAACTGCATCGTTTGGTCAATGGTGAAGAGATCAAAACCAGTCTTCGCAAGAAATTAGCACCACTCCGTCCAAGTTGTGAGACGATGGTGGGATTGGAGCACCACGTGGCTCAACTCAAACAGAAACTGTCGAAGGAATCGTTGGATGAGATCATCCTCGAAACGCAAACCATGATCGCTGATTGCTTAGAAAATGCTGGAATCGACCTTGCTCCATTGGACCGTGANCTCGTCGATGTTGCCCATCGATTCCATTCGCGTATTCTTGTACGTGCTGAGATGGCTCTTGCCATCATGAAGCGGATGAAGGGAGATACGGTTGGCTCTCATCTCCATCTCTCAACTGCATTGTTCCAAGCAACGCACGTTGATGAGGACTTGATTGAAGCACGAATTCTTGCTCGCCTTGCCGTCCTAGCACTCTCAACAAACAAGTACGACAAAGCCATTCGATTATCACGATCATCGCTTGGTCTGGGAACTCTGAATCGTTCAATGATGTTGAAACAACACATCGTTCAAGCAATGGCCGAATACATGGCCGAACAGGAGCCTCAAAAAGCGCTGCAGCAAGCACAATCGTTGGTAACGGAGGATGTTGCTATGGCTGCCCAAGCCTTAACAGAACTCGGAGAATCATTCCTTGCACTCAACCGTCCTGACTTTGCCATCGAATTGTTTGATGAGGCGCTTGAATGCGTTTCCTCTGAAGAAAAGATGAGCGAAGAACTCGGCGAACTGATTCTCCTTGCGCATCGTGCGATTCAAGACGATGGCGACAACGAAATCGAAGGGTTGCGTCAAGTGCTTGACCAAATTCACCAGCANACCGTTGAGCAGGAACAACAGGTCGAAGACATGGTTGAACAAATCAGCAAGCGACAGGAAGATTCAGTCGAATTGGTTTATTCCAATGAATGGCAAGACTCAACCCTCATTCTCAACGATGAACGTCCGCTCTACATCTCAAACGTGGTCGGTGATTCCACAGAGGAACAACTCATCCTTGCTCAACATCCGTCNATCGGTAGCGTTGGNATTTGGTTGCCTGCAAAAGCGGATGCGCCTCAACCTGGAGCGAANATTACACTCACCAATGGTCGAGTAAAGATTGCTGAACCGCCGAAGGATGTTGCTGACTCGTATGGAATCCGTGCGCTTATCGCCATAGAAATACCAGAAAGTTTGGTGTTTCAATCGTTAACGAGCGATGCACAGGAAGAACTCGAAGATCTGTGAAATGATGGTGCCGGGGGCAGGATTCGAACCTGCGAAGCATTACGCAGAGGATCTTGAGTCCACCCCCTTTGACCGCTCGGGAACCCCGGCACGTATTCCGCTCGATGGTCTTCTTCTTGACTATTCCTCTTGGTCAGCATCATCCAAACCAGACGGCCGTGGTGGAGGAAGATCTTGTTCTTCATACTCCTCGTAGTCATAGGAAAGAGACTTGATTCGCTGTTCCCGCATCAGGATCGATGCAACGACTGCACCTGCAGCGAGAAGGACAAGAAGCACATTCAGTCCCAATTCAGAATTCGAGGATTTGTCGTCCACATCTACAGCCATAACGTCCGCCATTGGAACCGGTATCAACAAGGGGTTGTCATCCAGTTGAACCACCATACCAAGGCGTCCCGTATCCCACGCTTCAACGGTCCAAATCACACTTCTTTGTTCGTCTGGTTCAAGGAAGAAGGTTGTATTTTCGAACATCGAACCATCCGCATCCAAGAGGGATACTTCGGTCGAACCATTGAGGAATCCAAGGTTCTCCAAGGTAAATTCAATGGTGATCATTTCTCCAAGAACGGGACGATATGGCGTTGCTTCAATGGATACGGGAGTTGGTTCGTAGGCCATCCAGACGATGTAGACATCCAATGGCATCAATTCCGTACCCTGACCTGTTAGAAGATTTCCTGATCGGTCCTTATGTGAGAACCACACGCTCAACCGGTCACTCTTTTCGAAATCAACACCTTGGGATTCGATATCCAGCGTGGTTGAGAACGAAGCGATGGTGCCGGTTGTACCTTCATGCGTCATCGGGATTGACGCCAAGGATTCAGGGACAACGATTCCTCCGCGAACAAAGCACCAATGCAACTGAACACCTTGTCGTGGAACTCCGGCGTCATCCTGAATGGAAATCTGAACCGGAATATCGTTGATTTGCAAGGAATCCAAGTTCGTCAGCATACCCGGCTCAAGCGACATGGTGGGGGCTTGGGAATCGAGGACCAATTCAATGAGAATCTCATTTTNGACATCAAACACAGTTCCTGTCATTTCGATATTCAATTCGCCCTCTCCTTGAGGGAGCGTGGTTTGATTCAAAACCAAACGATGGCGGCTCAATCCTTGATTGTCAACGAATTCTGGTGTGACGAGATGTCGAATACCGAACGAGGAGATGTTGTAATGCATTCGCGTATCGAACGGGATGTTCAATGCTCGTTGCTGCGTTTCGTGATGCACTACCACAACATCGAGATCAGCAAAATCGTTGGGATGCAGCGAGAGTAGACCGTCTTCAAGGATTCCAAACGGTGCAATGCGGTCGTATACCGAATCAATTTGCAACTCAAGTCGAGTATGCGTCGACCAGTTTGCAACCGTGAGATACGTGCCACCTAAGCCAACATCTTGGGCCTCATCGATGACTTTGATGGATGGCGTGAAGGCTCCATCGCTCCATTGATGCATGGTATCCCAACGAAGTTGGAAAGAGACGTCTACGGTCCAGCGCATGGTCAGCTCATCTTTGGTTGTTGAAATCGAAGGGGGCGCAACAAAGCAGGTAACGTCGGCAGTAATCTCGTGGAACCGTGGCGCATAGTTGATCCAACAATCATCATGAAGTGAATTCATCAAACCGATGTTGATCGAATCAAGACTCTCAATGCCATTTCCATCGATCAGGTCGAACTGGAAGTGATGGTCGTGTCCAGGGAACAAATTTCCGTTGATGGTATCCAATGCAATGGCATTCATGTCCAGAAGTGTTGCTTGACGCGGCTGTACAAGGACGGTTGCGACATCGTTTGCTTCTCCGAACGAACCGCCAGATTGCAGGGCATTTCCAGCAAGGTCGTAGCCCATAACGACGACACTCAAGCGACCTTGTGATGCACCCGGGCGAAGAATACCGTCAACATCAATCAAGGGGAGGTCAACTTCGGCTTGCAGTGTACCACGGTTGACGTTGGCTGTCATCGTTTGATACTCGCTCTCTTCCATGACACCATTGCCGTTTGCATCGTCCTGATCTTCGGACCATGTATAGATCGTGAGTGGCGTTTCCAGTCCTTCCGCATCCTCGACGTACAATCGCAGTGGCACATTTCGGTCTGGAAGCCAAACGTGGTTATCAGCTGGTTGCAGTCCACTCGGGTCAAGAATTTCCAATCCGATTACATCGGGTGGGTTCTTATCGTACATCATCTCAAAGAACGTCGTTTGTGCTGTTTGATCGAGCGATGTTGTCAAGGTAAGGCCGGATGGTCCACATCGCGAGAGAAGAATTCGTGCTTCCAATCGCGTATCACTCGGCAACTCCTCTGCATCAGGAATGGTCAACGGAATGGCAAATCGACCTTGGCTATCAACGGTTGACGTATTGGAAATGGACCATACGATTGCATCTCCGTTCCATGTATCTGGACCATTGGGGTTCAAGGGCGGTATAGCATGAAGTTCGACGGTCACCTCAGCATCATCTTGACCAACCCAAGCATCAGCAACGCCTTGGTACCGAACCTGTCCTTGAACAGTGAGCGCAGTTCCCGGGTTGACATGCAACGGCCACAATGGATTGGTCCAGTCGTGCAGCGGTCGTCCGCGTTGATCGTACGCAACGACATTGAAGGCTTCCAAATCATTCTCAACATCGTTGTAGGGCGTGTTATCCGAGTAGACCAATGGTCCTGTTTCCAGACCGTTTTCATCAATGGATGAGATGAACCAGTGCAAGTCGTCGATATCGTCGTTTAGCCATGAACTCTTGAACACCCATGTGACTGTACATTCACTTTGGGCACATGTTGCGTTGGACGTTGGCTGGAGTGTTGCGTAACCTGCTCCTCCCGTTTGAATGAACCGTGGTGTGGAATCCAAGCGATCGACCTCAACGCTGATGCGTATTGATGCTGTATTCTCGTTTGAACCAATGGCGAGTGTGATACGTTCCAGAGCAGGTGCTTCCATCGTTGGATTCGTCGGTATCACGCGTTGGTGGTTGGTTGTGATGCTGCGATATGTGTTCGGTAACCAGCGAGAACCCGGTGCATCGATGATCGTATCGACAAGTTCAGGTTCACTTTCGACTTCAAGGTCAACGCGAACGCTTCCACGCTCTGTTTGGATACGGAATGGAAGATCGAGCATGGCTCTGTCATCTCCCGTATACGACGCATTCAGCGCTTGATTGAGAAGAGATTGTTCAAGCCCAAACTTGAGATTTGCTTGCTTTGGTAGAGCATAGACATCGTATGCTACAAGCTCGGTTGGATGCGATGTTGAAAGGTTGTAGATGGCATATCCCCACACCCATTCGTTCGACAAATCGGTTGAGATGAGTTCAAACGACGGACACGTGTTTTCGATTGTGATGTATCTGGTCGAATTCTCAGGGATGGTTGAAAGTGTATTCGATCCGAGATACACCTCCGTTTGTTGGGAACCTGATTGTGCTTGGAGAACGAATGAACCCTCGAACAAGGGACACACGTTTGGAATGCCCAACGCAGTCATCGGTAAGGTGATGAAATGTCGGAATTGATAACTCGTCGAACCGGATGTATTGACGTACAATTGCCCGTCTTGGGTTGCATCGATGATGTCCGTTCCGTTGACGAGGGAATCAAACATTCGCTGAGCACCAAAATTCGGATCGTTACCGGTTGGTGGCCAATCGATGGCGACAAGTTGGTTTTGTCCAATGGTGATTTGCGGTCCTTCTGGAGGCGTGAGGCAACGCGGTTCAACGACAAGAGCCCTGAATGCTTCACCCGAGCTCATTGTGAAGGACCAAGGAGCGTACAATTCCTTCTCAGCGTTGACGTTGTACTGATCGATCTTAACGGGAAGCGCACCTTGGAAGTATTGGCTTGAACTCAGGGAAAATGAGAACGAGTACAACGACATGTTGCCTCCAATTTGATACAACGTAACTGCATCATAAACGCAACCTGGTCTGTGGATGAATTCTACTGTCGTCCCTGTTGTTGCTTGCAAGTATCCGTCTTGCGTCACTTCGAAATCACTCATTTCACTGTTGTACTTCTGATGGTACTGTCCAAAACTCTGCACGACGCCAAGCCCCAATCGTTCAACGGTTGGTGTCAGGTACGAATTGTTCGAAGCCAGATGAACCATGATTTGAACCGAAGGGTGCTCAATCGGATTCAGATCGACAGAGAATGGCATGATGCGCTGATGGTATTCCGGTATGATGTCGCCATTGGCATCCACGAGACTGAACCGAAGCGTTGTATTGTCGGGTTCATGGGCAAGACCGTCGAGATGGCCATAACCAAACACAGGATGTGGTGTGATGCTTGGTGAAACCCAATCGCCTTCCAATTCGAAAATAGCCACATCAATACCGGCATCATCAACATACCAACCATCGCGTTCAACGAACTGATCGGAGAAGAATGAGAAACGAAGTCGGACGGATTGTCCTGAAAGATTGGAGATATCGGCTGTTTTCAACTCGAAGGGCCGGGGTGCACCGCTTCCACATCCACCCATGACCTGTGAACCGTCGAGCAACCCCTCGCCGTAAAACGGTGAATTGGTGTTCACGGTCGAGATACGATCGTGGAAGCCTCCAGGATCGGCTGGAAGATACCACCAGTTGAGTCCACCATCGGTCGAAAGCGAAACGGCTCCACCGTCCCATGCTGCTTCGGTACAAATCCATTGACGGAAGGACAGCTGAGCAGTAACGTTGTCCGGAAGAATGTATTCAGGTGAAATGAGGTGAGCGAAGGAATTTGGACTGTATTGCCCATTGAGTTGAATCCCTACTCCATTTTGTCCAGAGTGCCATTGTGATGGACCGAGAGTGGTGCTTCCAAGCATTCCATGCGACCATCCAACCCCTCGGAAGTTTTCGATGGACCAACCTTCTGGCATCATGTGAGGATCTTCGAACGAGTCCACATCCGTCACTGGACCGTTAACGCCCATGGACGAAACCCATTGCCACTGATTCGGGGCACTGACATTGTCCAACCAACCTTCTGTCGATCCGTTTTGGTAGGTTGGTTGTGTTGTGAAATTGCTGAGAACACGGATGACGTGATTGGCTGTGTTAGCTCCTGAATGCAATTGTACATCGTCGATCATGATGCCTTCCCAACCGTTGGCAGGTGCGCCGCCGCCGTGATTGACAATGGCGTCAGTTTGAACATTGAACTTCAGCAATGCGCTGGAAGCATTGGCATGTGAGGAAGCCGTAGCAGGAACAGGATAGAACATTGGTAGCCAACCAAACGATTCGTCGTTGTAGATGACGCCTTGGTGAACCACTCCATTTCCTGGCAATCCAGGAAGAGGTGTGAGTAGAACCCAGGAGACACCCTGATCCATGGAATACCAGATGGTCATACCATCATTGGTTCCGCCTTCAATGTCCCAATTGGAACGTAATTCAAGTTCGATTGGATTGGCAAGGCCCGAGAAATCGATTGGCATGACGAGGGTCCCATCTGCATTTGGAGCGTAATCACCGGTCAGGTTCCCATGAAGCCAAGCTCCGGGCATGTCGCCTTGATTGTGCCATGTGACGTTGTCGATGAACCAACCATCGCGTTGATTGCTCGATGCTCCAACGGCGATGCAGAGGCGGAATCGCATGGTTTCACTGTTGGCAACGTTTGCCAATTGGTCCAATTCGAATCGGGAGGTGCGCCATTGCTCATCATCCCCTGACCACAGTGATGCCAGAGACTGGACCATGCTGTGATGATTTGCAGTTACCGAATCCGAATATCCACCGTTCGGAACAAGTTGTTGCCAAGAGGATTGGTTGTCAAATGTATACTCTACCCATGCAGCGTCATCGCTTGCCAACGAGCGCCAATGATCGAACGTCAACGACATGTTACTGATGAACTCAGGAGTTTGATAGTGTGGTGAAACAATGCATCCTGAAGCGTTCTCAACGGTTGTCTGATACGCAAGTGAATGGTTTCCATCTCTCGGACTTGGACCCGTCTGGAGTGAGGAGAGATTCTCGACACCCCACACTTCTCCATCTTGGCCCACGGTCAGCCAACCGGTTGGAACCATCTTGGTCGCTTCAAAATCAGTAAGTGAACCTACCGAGGAGTCTGTTGCGAGTGAGAGTTGCCCGCCATGCGCCAGAGATGATGTGAGATTGTGAGTGCCGTTGGCCCATGCGTTGGAGAGACCTGCTCCGAAGTAGGTTCCATTTTCTACGACGGTTTCCCAAACCGGATCGATGGATAGGAAACCGGACGTTATGCTGTGATTGGCTGGAACTTGAATCGATGATATGTTGGCATCAACAGCAGTTTCGTTGGTTCCGGGTTGGAAGGTAACGGGCCCATAGGTCACCGTTCGTGATTGAACATAGGTTGAAGGCCCAACGAGGACAAGCAACAGCACGAGGAACACCGCAGAAACGTGCTTTTTGGGCTGATTCACTCAACTCACCTCGCTTCGCGAGGTGAGCCATTTGGTTTGAAGCCTCGTCTTTGAAGTTTAGGTCCAGACAAGAGAGTTCAAAGACCCAAACATCGAGGGATTGATGATGTCGAGTGACAACCTCCTCACGCCAGAACAGGCCCGTGAGATTCAGGAGCAATTGTTTGCAACGTATCGGCAACAAACCAACCGTCACGTGCCGGTTCATCTCCCTCGCAAGGACTTCTGGGAAATGGTCAAGCGGTTATTGACGACGCTTGATTTACAGATTCACGATATGATTCGCAAACACGGTGCAGACTTGCGCGTTCAAAACGAACAAAAGCGTCAAGCAAACGTTCGTCACATCGCCTCAGAATTGGCTCGACGGCGGATGGTTGCCATGATGCAACATGCCTCCTCACAATCTCTACGAATGGCAACCAGTGTGAGTGATGTTGCGACTCCGCTTCCACCGATTGACTGGCAGAAAGCGGATGCTGCGGAACGTGCACTCTACAATGCGATCGAAAAAGAGATGGACAAATTCAAAATGACCATTGGTTGGAGGGAAATGCAAGATGGACTGCGAGGCGAAATGGAGTTTGTTGAACCAACACACAAACCTGGAACAATGCAGTTGGATGATTTCACAGAGGAAGCCCTGACCGATCGTGCTCCTCCTGCATTGGTCTTCGAGGATGACAACCCAGAGCCGATGGATACGTTCGATGTTGACGAGGAAGACCGAATTGCTGCACTTGAATGGGACGCTTACGAATCTGCGCCAAACCCTTCAGAACATCCGGATGAGGCTCCACAACCGATGCCAGAAGCTCCTCCGCAATCCAAGGAAGGACGGCATGGAGCTGCAATGGAATTAGCGCCTTCAGCAAATTCAGTCATTGACGATGACTGGATGAATGAGGGTGAGCCAGCTGACGAATCCTTACCGAAGATTCGCGTTCGAATTTTGGAATCCTTTGATGATCCGATTGCAACAGCAGATGGTTCTGAACTCGTACTCAAAGCTGGTGATGTTCACAACCTTGACGAGACAATGGCGCAATGGCTCATCGAATCAGGAACAGCTGAAGCTGCTCCGTTGTAGGTCCGAGCATCGTTGATGCTCATCTTCGATGCAACCAAGGCTTCAAACAACTGTGCGCATTGAAAGTTCAATGGTTACAGAGTCAGGAATGTCGATCTTCGCAACGAGGCGGAGAGCACTTTCGTCCTTACCGGAGTTGATGTGCATTTCCAACAAACGCTTGTGAATACGGAGTTCCCAGTGGTCGTAGGTTTCGCTTCCTTCACCATCAGGCGCACGTCGGACAGGAACGACCAAACGGCGTGTTGGTAGAGGGATTGGACCACGAAGCTTCGTTTCGCTCTGTGTGCAAATGTGTCGGATTTGGCTAGCGACTCGATCGATGTCAGAGTGGTTGTTTCCAGTCAATTTGATGACGGTAACGGCTGCCATATCGAATCCTCCAGTTCCAAATCAATGAGTGGGTTTCACTCACTTCTTCTCAATCTTGAGACAAACACCAGCTGCGACGGTCTTACCCATGTCACGGATAGCGAATCGGGACAACTCAGGGAAGGTGTCCATTTGCTCGATTGCCATTGGCTTGGTTGGTTGGAATCGAATCAAACCAGCATCGCCGTTCTTGTAGAAGGATGGGTTTGCTTCCTTTCCGCTCTTGTTTGTCTTCTCAAGGAGTTCGTGGAATCGAACTGCGACTTGAGCGGTGTGAGAGTGGAACACAGGTGTGTATCCGACGGAAACAGCCTTTGGAATGTCCATGAGCTGGATTTGACCAACGAAGGTCTCGTCGTGACGGACGTATGTTGGCTCGTTGTCGGTGTATCCTGCAACGTCACCACGGCGGATGTCGGTGATTGCGAGACCACGAACGTTGAATCCAACGTTGTCTCCTGGTCCGGCCTTGTCGACTTCTGTGTGGTGCATCTCGATGGACTTGACCTCAGCAGACTTCTGGGACGGGTTGAATACAACCGTCTTACCCTTGTTGAGTTCACCGGTTTCGATCTTGCCGACTGGGACAGTTCCGATACCGCCAATCTTGTAGACACCTTGAATCGGTAGTCGAAGTGGCTTGTCGACTGGCTTGTTTGGCATTGCAGCAGCGTCAATCGCTTCGAAGAGCGTTGGGCCGTTGTACCATGGGCACTTGTCGGACTTCTTGTAGACGTTGTCGCCGTTGAGGGACGAAGCTGGAATCATTGGGATCTTGTCGAGTTGGTTACCAAATCCTGCAATCTTGAGAAGTTGTGTAACTTCATCGACTGCAGACTTGTACTTGTCCTCGGACCAGTCAACACCAGAGATATCCATCTTGTTGACGTGGACGATGAGTTCCTTAACTCCAAGAACACGTGCCAAGAACGCGTGTTCCTTGGTTTGTGCGTTGACACCGTCGTTTGCAGCACAGAGGAGAACTGCTGTGTCAGCTTGTGAGGCACCAGTGATCATGTTCTTGACGAAATCTCGGTGACCAGGAGCATCGATGATGGTCCAGTAGTACTTCGGTGTGAAGAACTCCTTGTGAGCGACGTCGATGGTGATTCCACGCTCTCGCTCTTCCTTTAGACCGTCCATAACATACGCAAGACCGAATCCGGCCTTACCTGCTTCAGCGGCGAGTTTTTCGTTCTTTTCGATAACGTGCTCTTCGATGTGACCTGAGTCGAGGAGAAGACGACCGACAGTGGTCGACTT
>PAJM01000029.1 GCA_002706065.1 Methanobacteriota archaeon
AGACGAACTTCAATTGACCCGTTAGAGGGTGCGATCAGTTTGATCGGCACAAGACGACTACCATTGATGAGTCGGCCGTTGTCGATGGCCAATTGTAGCCCGTCTTCGACACCAGTGCTGTTGTCTAATTCAAGCACTGCATCGTACCTTAGTGTATTCGACTTTGCCCACACTGCAGCATTTGAAACAGGAGAGGTCATGATGAGAGGGACGGTTTGGAACAGCAGACCATGGACTCCAGGTTGACCCAGGGATGCATTCAGCGTAACTGGGTTATCTGGAGTTACAAGATCGATGGCGTACCCAGGATGTGTCATGTTGGAGATATCCATGTATTGAGAATTGAATCCGATGTTGAGTGGATTTGCATATCGGGAGGTCTGGCCTTCCATTTCATCAAAGGCGGTTGCGGGCGTCCATCCACGAAGGCCATCGTCACTTGTGGTTAACCAGAAGCCACTGGAACCGACAGCAACATTGGTTGGATTTTGAACCGTTGCTGATTTGACAACTGAACGTGAATTTGTGTGCGCTTCAATAATGGCCATGCCATTGAGCCCCATGAGCATGAGATGTGTTCCATCACTGCTCATTCTGTAAACGGGCCATGATGGGAGTTGGAAACTTGCCAGCCCATCTTCAAATTCTTGAGTTAAGCCATCATAATGGACCATGGGTCCAACATCGGTTGCAATGTGCAGTCCAGCGTAGTCTGACGCGACTGCGGTAATGTAGTTCGAAGGCAGTTGATCAAACCGATGTGTAGAAAGAATCGAATTTGATGAGGAATCCANAATGGAAACACCTGGACGTTCCGAGCCAGCACCATCGTGTCCCANGACAAGTTGAACGGCNGAATTTACGCTTGGAGGTGAATACGTTTCAATTGACCAAACCGANTTTCCAAGNAANCCATCNCCAGTCGTGTTGGTACTGATTGCACCGGTTGATGGGATGTATTGTGTAAGACCACTTGCAGAGGCGATGTACAANGTATTTGAGATGAACTTGATGTCTTCGATGTTGGATGAAGGNAGGCCGTCTGCAGTTGTCAGCGGATTNTCCCAGTCGTTTGCGGTCATGTTCCAGCGAGCGATTCCGTTTTGGGTTGCAACATAAACATGGTCGTTCGAAACTGCGAATCCTTGGATGTTGTCAGATGGTAGTCCAGACAGGAGTTGTCCTGGACCAAATTGCTGGGCTGCAACATCAAACGCTTGAACACCTGCAGCGGTAGAGGAAGTACCCAACAGGCCAACATACAGGGTTGAGACTCCGTTGGCAAGGTGCATGTCCAAACCACCGAGACTGTTGTGGATTGACCCGGATTGTCCTTGAAGTGTACCGGTTGTTGTATCGAGTGTGTACAGGCCACTCCCTTGTGTGGAAATGTAGATGGTTGTACCGTCCATCATCATCTCACCAATCGTGGTGAAGAATGGGAATGACCATCCTTCCTCCCAATCAATGCCNCCCGTTGAGTTGAAGGAACCTTGAAGGATACCTGCGGTGCCTTGCCCTCCTCCATTTCCAGCTCCTGATGACTCCGTAGCGACCCAGATTTTCGATCCATCTGTGACCATTGAGGGAATGTTTCCACTCACAAGAGCTGGCAGTTCGAATGCGGTGTAAAGTCCGGAGGCGCCGAGTTTGTCGACACGGGAATAACCACTTGCTTCTCCAGCCTGACCAATCAACCATTCAGTGCCTGTGTGCTTCACTGATGTTACAGGTGTGCCTACTTGCTGTACACTCGCCTGTCCTGTGATTGCTCCACGGGTAGATAGAACGGCGAAACCACCAGAATCATCGTAGCCGATCATCAATTTGCCATTTGAATAGGCCATTGCATCAAGCCATATCGGATCTTCAGGCAGGTTGTTTGCTGCTGATGTTAGTTTCGTTAACCACGTACTTGTTGCGGTATCGTACTTTGAAATTCCTTGATTATCTGCATCGTATCCGACGTAAAGTGTGTCAACAGAATCACAAGCGACCGCAGCAACCCGGCCGTTGCTCAATACGGATGTCGTGAATGAGCCTATCACAGACGAGCTGTTGAGGTCCATGTAGACAACTCCGCCGTTGTTGTTGAACAGTCCGATGTAGAGGTAGGAACCGCATTCACTCATTGAAAGAGGATATCCGTTCGGCACGCCGTTCTGTCCAGTGTTGAAACTGGACCATGTCCCTGTTGCTCCATCGAGATGGCCAACAACACCTCGCTGGAAGCCACCCCATCCTGCAAAGGTTGCGGAACCAACGACGAGATGATTTCCATCCGTCCAAAGTTCACCAATCCAATCGCCCATGCTGTTCGGCAGTCCATTGCCAGGGGTCCATGTCGATTGCCACGAGAATGAGGTTTCGTTGAATCGCTCAACCCCATCCTCCGTTGCGAAAAGGATGAGTCCATCGTACTCGACGATTTCACGAATCGGGAATTCAAAGTTGTCCCAGAATCCTAATTTTGTTCCACCCGGGCTGTACACCTCAAGACCAATCTCGCCCCAAGAAATCCAAGTATGCCCGCTTGAGGACTCATATGCAGTGACGCGATCGACTTGGCCAGACGGTAAGACGGACGTGTTCCAGCTGTTCGATTGCAAATCGTATTGTACAATTCCACCACTACCGTCTTGATTCCACCATTGGCCTGAAACAACACTGGCCAGCATGGTATCTCCGATTATTTCCAATCCAACAACGTCGCCACCGTTTTCTCCAACACGCTGTCCTGCATCGAGAGGTGTAATTGAAGTGAAATTGGCCACATCGATTCCATAGATGCTGTCGCTAGAGGCGCCTTGATGGTAGTACATCGTGTAACCGTACATTGTTAGATCATACGGATCGCCGTTTCCAGAATAAAGAGAATTTGATTTTTCGATGTCATAGAATTCCGTCCCGTTTGCAGTTCCAAGGAGTTGGAAACCATCGCTTCCTCCAATCCAAATGTATCCTGGGCGAATGTCAGCAATGAGGCTCGTTACATCCTCGTTTCCGTTATCTAGAGCGTTGTCATCAGTCCAAGTTTGTAGCCATTGGTTGTTGTTGATGTCCCACCGAGCAACACCGATACCAGTCAGACCGATGTAAGCAATATCATCGATAACTTCAACGATTGCATCCGACGTTGATGCCGTTGCCTCCCATTCGTCTATGACGGTGAATGAACTCTTGTCGATGAGGCCAACGCCACTGAAAGTTCCTCCAAAAACAGTCGTACTGTTGACTCCGACAACGTACGTTCCCCAGTTGGGCATTCCATCGTAAACATTGAGACAATCATCAATTGCACCACTGCTCGGCGAGTAACGACAAACACCGATGTTTGTTCCTGAATACATCCAGTTGCCATCGTATTCGAAGTCAAAGTGCTGGGAAGGACGGCGCGTCCAATCACTTCCAGAGGTGGTAAGTTGGCTCATTGACGACCCATCCCAAATGAATCCACCCAATTGTGTCCCGATCCAAAGCTCATTGCCATTGGCTTCCAATGCATAGACAGTATCGGATGTCATGATACTGTTGTCGGAATTGAGTGGCGTGAGGATTTCACCGTTGGAGAGGTCTTTTCGTGCAACACCGTAACCAGCAAGACCCATGTGAAGAACGTCTCCAACGACTGCGACAGGCGCATTATCGACACCGTTCACACCAGTTGAACCCCATGCTGCAAGGAACGTATCATTGGCGATATCATAGCGAAGCAACCCTTCGTCCGATGACCAATATCCGATACCAGCATAGGTTGCCACTTGCCCTGTAAGCAAATAATCCGAAGTGAGCAAGGTAGCCGATCCAACGGCTGTGGAATCAACATCAACCCTGTATGCAGCGTATTCCTGAACGAACAGAATCTGACAACCTGCTGTTGTCGTACAATCTCCAACTGCTGCAATATCAACAATGTATTCAGAATTTGCATCTTGGTTTGAACCCGGAGCGATGTTGGTTCGAATTGAACCGTTTTCAATGAGGAACAGCCCGTCATCCAGAGTACCAGCAATGATCGTATCACCTGTGATGGAAAGGGAGGTGACCGGGCTTCCAAGGTTGATTGGGGAAAGCCAAACAGACGCTGTAGTATCAAAACGATCGACGGTTTCAGAGAAATACCCGGCGACGTAAAGGATTCCGTTGTGTTCCAATGCATCTGTCAATCCAGGTGTGGACGGGCCTGTTGCAAGAACAATTTCCCTTACAACTGTGCTTTGCATGGACGCATCCAGAAGTACGATTCGTCCGCCGTCTGTTGCTACATGAACGGCTGAAGATGGTGCTCGCTCTCCCCCTGGAGTCCATGCGAACAAGGCATTGTAATCGTTGCTTCCGAGGTTTACGTCGCTCAACGCTATTGTTGAACCGAAAACACCCGTGGTCAGGTTGTAGCGAAGTAGTTGGTCATCGCTTATGATATGAAGCGTGTCTTGAAAGGCCTTGATTCCCATGACAACGTTCGAGGGCAACCAATTCGCATCGTTCCATGTCGCTAACCAAAAACCAGAATTCCAGTTGTAGCGTGCAAGCCCGTTGTCACCGGATGCGAAGAGGAGTTGGTTCCCTGCTGTTTCAATTTGAGTAATCTCATTGCTATGCAAAACATTTGCAGAGTTCCAAACCGATAGAGGTTGATTGCTGCTCAGGTCGTAACGGCCTAATCCGTCGTTGGTCGCAGCGTATAGGATGCCATTTTGCTCATGAATGTCGTTGACTTGAGTGGATGCTGGCCAACTGTTGGATGACCCCGAAATCACTTGGCTCCATGAGCCTGATGCATCTAGTTCGAGAAGGGTTCCATCGCCGGTCATAACGTAGATTCCAGATGGCAATACCTCAAACAGTTCGATATCAAAACCAGCATCTGGAAGACCTTGGCCAACGGTGCCGTTGATGTGTGAAATCATCCTGAACATTCCATTCTCAAATGCAACGTGGATGTTGTCGTTTGGTCCAATTGCAATTCCGACGATTGCCGCATTGAGGTCATCAAAGTTGTAGAAATCGATGAACGCAGGATCGTTATTTGCATCAAGGACAAGGATTTCTGTGTCACTTTGGAGATACATTTGCCCTGTTGTTTGGTGCTGAATAGCATTGTACAGTGGGACGGACACAGGTGTGAAAGAAGCGGTTGGATCGACTGGAGCCAGTGCTTCAAAGGCGAGTTCGGTAATGACTGCGTCTGATGGCAAGGTCCAACCAGCACCAAATGCGCTGTTTGGAGACAATCGATCTGAATAGGGATTTGTTCCGTCGAATGAATCCGATGCACCTAAGGTTCCAAGCCCTCTCCAATCGAAAAGATTGACTCCGATATCATTTGCGACCAAGAGAGGTTGGTCGATCATTAACCCATTCGAACCGTTGACGTGAACCTGGAACGAAACGTTGGAAATCTCTGCGCCCGGGGCAAATTCAAGGACCCAATCTGCTGTTGCTTGACTGGATAAAATTGGGTCAGATCCCACAACAGCGTCGAGTTGAACCCAACCCGTATCGTTGCTTCCGAAAAGCGGCCAAGAGACGACATCCTCAGCTTCGTGTGCTGAAGCGAGCGGAACACCTGCGAGCGCCACAGACCATGATGCAAGGAGCATGAGAATGGTCAAGAAGACAGCCTTCCGGGGCCTATCACTACCTGCAAGACCTCCGCTCATGAATATCATGCAATCACTTGACTACATAAAGTCCCTGTGTGGTTGATAGAACAATACTTCATTCCAAATCGGTTAAATCGCCTTGTTCGTTGACGAACAAAAGCCGAATTGTCGAGGTTCTTCCAGTTATGGCAAGGGGTGATCCTGAAATGGCAACGATGGTATCGTTTGAACGAATCTTCTTCGACATATACAACTGCTTCACCGCTTCTGCAACGGTTGAGCGGGCACGCGTCTGCTCTTCGACAAGAACGCTTTCAACACCAGGTAAAATTGTCGTTCTCCGTGCTGCGCGTACACGGTTCGTCATGGCATAGATTGGAATCCTTGGACGGTGTGCTGCCATGAGTCGAGCAGCATTTCCATGTTCTGTACCAACGATGAGGTGCTTTGCGCTTGTTTCTCTTGCAACCTCAATCGCAGCACCAGCAATGACTCGTGTAGAAACATATGCAGCGAGCGCGGGTGGGTCAGGCAACCCTTTGGTCGACTGCTCAACAGTCTCCGCTATTCGCGCCATCGTTTCGACAGCTTTGACCGGATGTTGCCCACTCGCAGTTTCTCCAGACAGCATGACGGCGCTTACATGCTGACGAATGGCTGTTGCTACATCGGTCACTTCTGCACGCGTCGGCCGTGCATGGTTGACCATGCTTTCCAACATCTGGGTTGCGACAACTACAGGCGTTCCACGTTCAAGACACGCCAAGACGATTCGCTCCTGAGCAGCAGGTACCTCCTCAAGCGGTATCTCAACACCCAAATCGCCTCGAGCAACCATGACAACATCAGCAGATTCAACGATGGCGGTTAGGTCTTCTAACGCTGCAGGGTGCTCGATTTTAGCCACAATCCACGTGTGAACTCCAGCCGCCTCGATACGCTCCTTTGCAGGGAGCAAATCATCAGCGCTTCGGACATACGACACTGCAACGAAATCCACGTTTTGTGATAAAGCGTGGTCAAGGCAAGCCAAATCATGCGGTCCGACTGCTGGGAGTTTAACCAAGGTACGGGGAACGTTGATCCCTTTCCGCTCTGTCAGAATCCCCCCATCTTCAACACGGCAGCGAACGATTTCACCCTCGAAATCAGGCGCAGATAACACCTCAAGTCGGATGAGGCCGTCTGAGAGAAGAACAGGGTCTCCTTTTTGCAAATCTTTCGATAATCCATCCCACTCAACGGGCAAGGTCTTGACCATCTCACCAAGAATGGTTGTGCTCTGTGGAGGCAATCCATTTTCAAATCCACAATGAAGGTCGACAAGTTCACCTCGCAACAGTTCGACTTCACCATCAAATCGTCCTAATCGGAGTTTTGGACCTGGTAAATCTGCAAGCAAACCAATGTGCATTCCAGTATTTTTTTCAGCATCACGGATGTTCTGAATGGTTTGTTCTTTTCCTTCAAAATCACCGTGGGAATAATTGAGGCGTGCAATGTTCATGCCCGCCTCCATCATCTCGGCAAGAGTGTCAACATGGTCGCTGGCAGGCCCGATGGTTGCAATAATTCGAGATCGCATTTGCTTCCCCTTGAATGCCCATGGACGACCGTCATCCATAGTCCTTCCACAGGACACGGTCGTCTCAATTCACATTCAGAACCTCTCAAATGTAGTTAATATCGAGCGAAGACTCAAACCATTGATGCTGGCAAGGCCACGTTGAGGAGAGCGATATGGACGATAAGAGAGACCAACTTCTACGAAAAGAAGCCCTTGATTACCACGAAAAAACCCCTCAAGGGAAAATCAAGGTTGTACCAACGAAACCTCATTCGACAGCTCATGAATTGTCACTTGCTTATTCGCCAGGAGTTGCGTATCCTTGTCTGGAGATTGCAGAACGCCCTGAGGATGCTTACCGCTACACATCAAAAGGAAACTTGGTCGCTGTAATTTCCAACGGAACAGCCGTGTTGGGCCTCGGTAACATTGGAGCGCTAGCAAGCAAACCGGTGATGGAGGGCAAGGGGCTTCTGCTCAAGACTTTTGCAGATATCGATGTTTTTGACATCGAAATTGATGTTACTGATCCCGAAGAATTTATCCAAACCGTTGTTAACATTTCAAAGACCTTTGGAGGCATCAATCTTGAAGATATCAAGGCACCAGAATGCTTTGAAATTGAGCGACGTATTGCTGAAGCAACGGATATCCCTGTGATGCATGATGACCAACACGGGACCGCCATTATCTCTGGCGCAGCATTGTTGAATGCTGTTGAGTTGCAAGGAAAAGAATTGGATGAAATTTCCGTCGTTGTCGTTGGAGCAGGGGCATCTGCATTTGCGTGTGCTGAGCACTATGTTGCACTCGGTGTTCAACGCTCAAACATCAAGATGGTCGACTCCCAAGGAATTATCACAAAAGCACGTCTTGAGCGAGGTGAACTTAACGAATACAAAGCAAAGTTTGCAGCGGATTGTAATGATGGACAACTCCTTGATGCAATGAATGGGGCAGATGTTCTCCTCGGCCTTTCCAAAGGAGGGCTTGTGACCCAAGATATGGTTGCGGCAATGGCAGACAAGCCAATCGTTTTTGCACTTGCAAATCCAACGCCAGAAATCATGCCAGAAGAAATTCTTGAAGTTCGTAACGATGCCATCATTGCAACCGGACGCTCGGATTATCCCAACCAAGTCAACAACGTCCTCGGATTCCCGTACATTTTCCGAGGGGCACTTGATGTGCGTGCTCGCGATATCACTCAAAACATGAAAATGGCTGCGACGCGTTCATTAGCAGAACTCGCTAAGGAACCGGTTCCAGATTATATTTCAGCAGCATACGATGGTGCAACGATGGAGTATGGGCCTGAATATATCATTCCCAAACCATTTGACCGGCGGGTCTTGATTTGGGAAGCATCGGCTGTTGCACAAGCGGCTGTTGAAGAGGGTATTGCTTCAGTTTCTGCAGAAGAGTTCTCCTTGCAATCCTATCGTGAGGATTTGGAAGCTCGATTGGGTATGACATACTCCATTATGCGGAGCATCATCAACCAAGTACGCCGACGCAACAAGCGCATCGTATTCCCCGAGGGTGACAACGAGAAAGTCATTCGCGCTGCGGCACAATTGGCTGAACAGAAAATATGCAAACCAATCTTACTCGGTCCCATCGATCGTATCGCGAACATGATGGAGGAAATGCATTTCAGTTTCGACTACGAGTGCTACGATCCCCGCTTTGATGAGCGCCGAAAAGGGGCTTATACAGATGCATTGTTCGAGAGGAGAAAACGAAAAGGAGTGACCAAAGTCGACGCAGCACGTCTCCTCAAGAGTAGACCATACTTTGCAAGTCAGATGGTCGAAGCCGGCGATGCAGACGGTTTTGTCGGAGGCGTGAGTCGAAATTACAGCGATGTCCTTCGCCCAGTGTTGGAAACAATTGGAGCTTCTGACGATGCGCATTGTCTTATTGGGTGTTACATGGTGACCATCAAAGGCAAACTTCTGTTCCTTGCAGATGCAACTGTTAACGTCTACCCAGACAGCCGAACACTCGCCGAAATCGCAGTTCAGACTGCAAAAGTAGCACGTAGGTTCGGTGTTGACCCGAGGGTTGCAATGCTATCATTTTCGAACTTTGGGAGCACTCGTGCTCAACGGAGTGACCGAATTGAAGAGGCTGTTGAGATGGCCCGAATCCTTGATCCAACACTTGTCATTGATGGTCCTATGCAGGCGGATACTGCACTGGATGCGAACGTTCAGAAAGAATATCCGTTCATGGAATTCACAGGCGCAGCAAATGTACTCGTATTACCAAATCTCGCGTCAGCAAACATCGTTTACAAGATGCTTGAACAACTTGCTGATGCTGAAATGACAGGCCCAATTCTCGAAGGTATGCAACATCCCGTCCAGCTGGTTGCTCGACAAGATGGTGTGCGCCATATTGTTAACATGGCCGCCATTTGTGTTGCTGATGCTATGCGTAAGGATTCCTATTGGGAAACGTTAGCCAACAACCCATCCGATTCTTGAATGCCTTCCTCGTAAGCGATTGAAGGGCGCCTTGGTCGCCAAATAGCCCCTGTGACGAATCCGGCTACAAGACCTCCAAACAAGAGATTGGCCCAGCCGTCGATTGCATACGAACCAAATCCGCGAATTACTGGTATCAAAAAAGACGGGATAATCCCCAACACGGTGGTCCACAGAATCTCCGTTTTCAGATTTCCAAGAACGTCTGCGCTTCTTGGAACTCGACGGATTGGCTCTGTACGTGGAGGAGAGAGAACAAAACGGATCACGGTGTTTGGAAGCGGTCGATCAACTGGAATATTGGAGGTGGCAAAAGATTCTGGCTTTCTAGGGTGCATTTCTACGGCTAAGCGGTGGTGTTGAAGTGGACCATTTGTTTCGATGGGCCTCGGTCTCCCATCCATCATTCCGCCTCGGTGACTGGTTGCAGCGGCATCACTGAGAATTTCAACAATTCCTGGTTCAAGATTGATTTGAGAAGAAGCATGATTCCATTCAGGAAATGATGGTAAACGAACATCGAATTCGTCGTTTATTTCAGAGACCTCCAGCAAGGAGGCGATTTTTCCTTCAAGCGATTGAATTTCAGAAATGGTTAATCCAGTCATTGGTTCATAAGAGTGTTCCGGTTGTGTTTCCTCACCGAGTAACACGGCTACTTGGCCTCGAGTAAGCGGATTTTCCAAGATATAATAGGAGGGTAAACGAACCTCATAGCGCGGACGTTGACTTGCGTATATCCATCCACCTTTGTCGCTTCCAAGCCATGAACTCCCCGAATCGATAGGTATGAAATCCAACCCATTGATACTGATGTTGTTCACGAAATCACTTCAGTTGGAGTTCCATTGCGTTGTACCATTCCATACCGGATTTGTGATCTTCGAGAAGCTTGAATTGTTTGAACGGAGAAATCGAACGCATGTACCCAAAGGCTGCGAAGTCAACCAGGTTTGGTTGGTCGCCTCCAAAGAACGCATGACCATCGAATGATGATGTGAAATCTGTAAGCAAATCATGCCAGAGTTTCTTTGGTGTTCGTCCGTCCTTCTTGACTCGCTTTCGAGCAATGATTCCCCACATGACCGGAAAACCTGCCCAGGCATAGAGTCGTCGTGAGATGAATCCGAATTTCTCCATCTGTGAGACACGACGAGTTGTGCTCAAGGCTGCGCCAAGGGAGCCGTAAAGAATTGGTATTGTTGCGCGCTTCCATGCTTCGTCAATGTGCGCAAGCATTGCGTCATAGCGTTCACTTCCACTGTCTTGTGACAATGTTCCATTGTTGTATTTCTCATCAATGTAGTTCATGATCGGTGTTGAATCCACGACGACCTCTCCTTCGCCATCTGTAAAGACAGGGACTTTATTCCAACCATCAGTGAACGCAAGGTCCCTCTTCGTTCGCATCGCATTGACTTGAATTTCATCAACATCGAGATTCAAATGTTCGATGAGTCCACGTACCTTCCAACAGAACGGACAGGTTTGCAACACGTGCAGGGCAGCTTGGCTCATGATTTCACCCAATAGCAGGCCCTTCTTCAATCCTCGTTAGCGTCTTGTTCAGGGCGCCAACCAGGTTTCCAAAACTCGTCATTATCAAGCCAATCCATCCATTCATCATCAGCACATGCGAGTAAGCGATAGGCGCGACTTTCCAATCCTACACGGTTGTATTCAGGTAGGATTCCTTCTGAGAAAGCCTGATGCCAATTGACTTGCATTTGGCGAATTTCTCTCCGGGCTCCTTCAGGATTGTCGAAGTTCATTTCGCAAATGTCACGAAGTTCAGACAACCACTGCCGTGTATCTTTTCGTAGAGGATCGTCGATGCGCCGTCGTGACGAGGATTTTTTCCCAAACGGCCACCAACCCATACATCAACTCTCAACCACTATGCTTTCATCTTTCGCATGAAGATGAAAAACATCAACCACTTAGCAAGGTCATGGGACGACTCCATCTCCACCTCCATGGGCGCATCAAAGATTCAGATTTGAAATCACTCGCAGCGACGTACCAGTCCCGACTGCAAAGTACGGGGTTGACCGTCCATGTCCACAAGGATGAATTGACCAAGTACCTGTCAAAACTTGAGGACTTAAACGGTCGATTACTTCTTCTTGACGAGCGAGGTTCGACGTACACATCTGTCGATTTTGCAGCAAAAATACAAACATGGACGCTTGATTCCACCGACACACATTTTGCGATCGGACCTGCTGAAGGATGGCAAAATCTTGGGCAACACATTCCACGAATTTCACTTTCGGAGATGACCTTCCCACATGAGTTCGCAGCGGTTCTCTTTCTCGAACAATTGTACAGAGCAAATCAGATCAACAAAGGAACGTCCTATCATAAGGCATGAGCGAATGCTAATCAATATCCAGATGGAGCGAGACGCATGGGGGTACTGATCAGTGATGGAGCGAATTTGCGTTGGGCTCTCATCGCCTTTGAATTTCTTATTGGTACGGCTCTGATTTACAACAGCAAAAACCAACCATTCCCTCGGCCAAGTTCTCGATTTGGTTGGCTCGTCATTCTCCTGACAACACTCGTTCTCATTGGCCAAGCAGCACCAAAACCAATGACGATCTTCGCCCATTTCGTGATGCTTTCAGGTATTGGTGGGTTTGGATTGGTTGCGGGTGTTTACCAACTTGCGCAAACGCAGAGGGACGTCTTGGTGGCCCCGTATTCCGGTATGATGTTCTGTGTTGGAGTGATTGGTCTCATGGTTCTTACATGGGAAGATCTCTCCAAAGTCGAACAATGGGCTGCATTCGTTACGATTGTAGTTCTGGGCGGAGGTGAGACATGGCTTATTTTCAGAGGACTGCTAATTGGTAAACTCCCTCGAGCATGGTCACAAGCAGGAATGGTAGCTCTCATGCAGGGTCGTTTGACAGGACGAAACGGGGCCATCGAATGCTTCGAAAAAGGGTGGGATGCAGACGAAGAACACCTCAACCCAATGGCGTACGTTGCCCTCCACAGGATTCACCTTTTCCTCGGACAAAACGACGATGCAGAAGAATGGAAAACGTATCTTGACCGAGAAGGCGGTGAGGTCGCAGTTGCTCGAGAGTACCTCAAAGCCATCCATGATGCTCTCACAGATCTTGACCCTGTTGCAGCGGAGCGACTACCCTCCCTAGCCGAAGAAGAGTAGCCGAAAACTGCAACATCTTTCCGGAATACGACTGCCGCTACACAAAAACGAGATAATTTAAAGAAGTTAAACGTAGATTTAGTTGTATGAACAAGCAAATACCAATCAAACTCTTCTTCTGGATGGTAATGAGCTGGTCTGCAGCGAATCTCTTTGCACAAGCAGTGTACATTGGTTTCAATGGTGTCCCATTCGATGGCTTCGCCATGATTGAATCGCTCGGGAATTGGTACTACGCCGTACTCATCGTTGAGGTCGCTGTATGGATGTACGTCACCGTGTATTTTGCAAAACGCATCATCTCCAAGGTCAATCCTACGACGCAAATTCAAGTGAACCATTGAAATTGGCGCCCTGCATTGAATACATCCGATGAGATTAAGGGGTGTCACGAAGAACATGTCAACATGTTCAATCTTGACCGAGAACCATTGTTTTCTGGTCAACCCATGATGTTGGAAGATTTAGACCATAATTTACTGGAACGTTATGACATCGAAAATATGCGTGTCCTAAGCATTGATCAAGTCCGAGAATCGTTGCCTCAGATTGAGCGGCAATTGGCAACACTGCAAGCGATTGTCGATGAAGCACATGACATGACAGAGGAGATTGAGGTTCTGCTTGAAACACTCCCTCCTGAGCATCCTCACGTCGTTGAGATGTCGGAACTGTTGGGTGGCCTCGTTGCTCATTGGCAGCAAACCATTGCAAAAATCGAGAAAGAAGGCGCTCGTGTTGCAGGTCTCGACCCTGGCCGAATCGAGTGGCATGGCGTCGTCGACAACCAATTGATGCTATACTCATGGACGTCAGGAGAATCCGATATCGAGTGGTACTACGGTCTCGATGAAGGCTTTTCTTCCCGAAAACCACTCATAGAAGCATAACTTCCCAAAGCCGTAGGGGAGCATATGGTTCGTATTGATCGAGTTCATACAGGCGGCGGAGACAAAGGACAATCATCGCTTGTTGATGGGAGTCGTCGGTCAAAATCTGATCTTCGGTTCTCGGTTGTCGGCGATTGTGACGAATTGAATTCCATTATTGGATTGGTGCGGATGGAAAGTTCCCGCCTCCCAATGAATCATAGCGATGGAGGTGAACGGAAAGGAGCCGGTCGAGTTCATTTCATCTGCGATGTTGCATTGTCTCGCGTGCAGCACGAGTTGTTCGATTTGGGTGCTGAATTAGCTTGTCCGCCAGAAAATCTTCCCAGTTACATGGTGCTGATTAATGAAACTCAAGCGGACACACTGGTTTCAGATATGGACGCATGGTTAACTCAAGTTGAGCCATTGACCTCGTTTATCCTCCCAGCTGGTGGTCCACCGCAAGCGGCCCTCCACCATGCTAGGACAGTAGCCCGCCGCCTTGAACGGCATATCGTCGAATTGCGCGAACATGAAGGAGAGGAATCAGTACGCCCCCTCGTGTTAACCTACGTCAACCGTTTGTCCGATTGGTTGTTCGTCTTGAGCAGATGGATTACGGCCGTTCTTGGCGAAGAGGAGATGCTATGGCAACCCCTCGGAAAACGAGGAAAAGAGGACGGAATTGCGAGCTCCATTTTACGGCAAGCCGAGCATGATTCAGATCTCGACCACATCTAACCGGTACCCATGCGACAGGCGTCTCATGCGTGGGTATACAGAGGGTAAATCACGACTTGCGCCAGCAGTTAATACAAAGAGGGCGTTCTATACTTGTGTCCCAATCCTTTCCACATTTATGACAGCATCCTATTTCACCATAGTGTTCCATTTCATCATATGGATCTTCAATCATATCTCGATAACAGTCTAGACACATTGGTTTTGAAAAATCGAATTCTTTTCTATCGCCACACCATATGCAATAGCCACGTGTTTGTTTCTTCCTTGCGGGTTTCTTTGTGGACTTTTTAGTCGATTTCTTCTTCGTTTGAGAGGACTTTTTTGTCTTAGACTTTGATTTGACCATTCTTTCTAATTCAGAAATCTGACGGGCCGACATATTGACTCGACACCATGAACCTCCTCTTACGTTCTTTACGCCATACTTGGCCATCATCTCTAGAGTGACTCTATCTTCATCAGATGTTTTCAAGCCATCTTGAAATGACATGATTTCTTTGCCTTCTTTGGGAGGATATTTCTTCGTCCAAGCAGCCCCTTTACCATCTATGTGTTGCCAAATTCTCTCAACATTTTTTCGAGTTAGACCTACGTAATATT
>PAJM01000030.1 GCA_002706065.1 Methanobacteriota archaeon
ATGTTTCGAAATCTGAGGCAGAGCCATCTGTTGATGCTGTGAAGTTGTCGAGTACATCGCTTAGATTCCAATCGATGATGAGCCCATCACGGTCGTTCAGGGTATCCGATCCTTGGGCACGAAGCGTCACTGTCTGATCTTCTCGGAGAATCCAGGTTCCGTTGGCATCAAACGGTGTGTTAACACCCGCAATCCACACCTCAATGTCTCCGATGGTTGGAGCGACGTTGTAGACTTCAATCGAGGAAAGAACTTCCGTTTCAGCCCCATCATCATCGGTTGCGACCGCTCGGATTGGCATGACTCCTTCTTCCATTGGAGTGAAGGTACACGTTGGTTGCGTGAGGCCTTCTTGGCAGATTAAATCCGGCCAAGAGATGCTCACTTGCTGACCTGATGGAGAGATCGTGTCAACGTCACCGCTATCGCTTGCGTCAATGGTAATGGTGGATTCTACTGCTACTTCTGTTGGATGACTCAGATTGACAAATGGAGCTCGATTCAGGATTGTAACGTTGTTGATAAGTACCGTTGAATCCAGTTCGTCATCGGTAACGATGGTGCGCAGTTCCCAGTCACCATCATCGGACCAATTCCAGTTCACGAAGCAGTCGGGCGTGGTGATGATGTCAACAAGACCAGGTCTTGATTCGATTTCAAATCGGCATTCCACATCGCCTCCATCGGAGTCGAACGAAGCCCGTGCATCAATGAACACCTGTTCGAACGTATAGTTTCCGGAATCGATTGTAATCGAAGCGTTGGGAGCACGACCGATGAAAACACTAACCATGGCTTGGTTGTTGCTTCGATTTGCGTCATCGGTAATCAATTCGTCTGGATCAACCGTGAACGTCAAATTCTGATTACCTATTGTTGTGCCCTCAGGTACAATCCAATCCACAAGAATTCGTTGTTCGCTGTATGCATCGATGGAAGGAACCGCTTGACGAATGGCCTGACTCCCCGGAACAACAACTTCCATTTCTGTAGAAGGCGAAGCAAGAACGCCTCGGTTTTGAGCCGGTAGAGAGAACGTAAGCGTATCGCCGGGTAGAGCATTGTACCCGATGGATTTTGAGAGTGTGGCTGTTTCACCGCTGCGGGTACGAGTGACAATGATTGAGTCTTCTTGAGCAACGAGGTCGATAGCGACCACTGACAAGTCAATAACGACTGTTGCGACACCGATAATCTCCTGAACAGGGTCCCATACAATCACGCCGTTGCTGCTGTAATCATCACTTGCAATCGTATCATCCGTGACGTTGGATACATTGATCGATTCCTCGATTTGCCCGCTGCTGTTGGTGATTGGATTCAGCAGTGTCCCTGTCATCTCGTAGCGAAGTTGAAGATTCTTATTCACTTCTGGAATGCCGTTTGGCGCAACGGCATAAGTCGCATATATCTTCGACATGGTGTCGGGCAATGTTGCTATAAATTGCGTATCCACCTCAATTTCAACATTCCGAGCACCTGGATTTTTCCGCTTGTCAACTCCAAAGGAATCCACAGGTTCGTAGTCCTTCAAAAGCCAGTCAATGGTGAATCCTGCGGCATTTGAGATTCGAATCCAGGAATTAAAACGGACGGCAGGGCAGTACCAGTTAAATCCAGAATTCACGCCTGAAGCGTTCCACTCGTTGATTTTGTAAGAGTTGTCGCAACCCTCGTATTTGATGTTCGTTCCGTCTTCGGTTGGAATGCCGTCTTTGGTTACTTGCCAAGAATTGTTTTCAGCACCGTTTGTATCGAATTCTTGCGGATCAAAATAATCGGACGAACCGCTGACCGATGTCCCAGACATGAAAGGCATGTACCACTGGTCGCCCGTTCTTAGAGGGAAATCGTACTTTTCTTTAGGAGGGTTGTAATAGGTATCAAAGTTGATGTCCGCTAAGTTTTGTCGGAAAAGACCGATATTGTATGGTACAAAATCAACATCGAGTTCGAATTCTGAATTAATAACCGCATGGTCGCGGACTCGAATGATGTCTTCTCCGGTATATTCGATATCCAAGCGGCCGCTCACCAATCCAAAACCGGGAACGTCCAATGTGGCTCCGTTGTTCCCAGAGGAAAAATCACCTTCGATTTTCAATTTGTAAGCGAGGGTTTGTACGCCATTAACGGTGATGAAAAAGATATCTTCGACCTCGTAAACTGTGTCACCAGTAAGTGTGTTCAGGGTTGCTGAAACATTCGCTTGCGCAATGAGTCTCGCAACATCGAATTGTGTTTCATAGGTCCATTTATCGCCGATTCTCCAACTCGGAACGTCGGTAGAGCTTGTCGATCCCGAAGTTCGCTCAACGGAATCACGATCTTCCAGTGTTTGAACCTCATCATGGACCATGTGAACCATGGACATACAGGTCAACAAAAACAACACAAACAGCGCAGATAAGCGGTTCGCCATGGGCGAATGTCCTCTTCCTCGTACTTAGGAATTGTCAAGTTGTGAGTCGAGCCACTGTTGGCCATAATGTTCCCACTGTTCAGGTGTCCATCCGTTTGGCAAACCAGTTTCAGGAATTGGAGGACCGGTCGATTGAGTCGATGCTGGAATGACGGAGTCAAACGCGTGATCAACCGGTGGATCGTGTGGTCGGTTTCTGCGTGCTGAAATCTCGTGAGGCATCAAGCCAACTTCTTCATCGCTGAAAATAGCATTCTGTTGTTGATCCATTCGATCCATCGCTCGTTGGTGACGACCAGAACGGCGTCTACGGGTCATGAGGCCTAAGAGGAGGAACATGATGACAAGAAGGGACAATTGTGCGATTGGATTTGCCTCTTCGCCAACGAGAGCAGCACCCATCTCCTCAACGATTGTGCGCTCTGGGGCCCCAATTTCGATATTGAGCACTCGTGTGCCTGGGCGCTCAGGATTCTCATCCCAAGCCATGACGCGAATTGAATACGAGCCTCGCTTTTTGAAGACGTGTTCGATTTGTTTTCCAACCTCGTCAGCATCGTTGTTTTTGATGCCGTCACCGTTGCTGTCGACTGAAGTGTCCAGATCCCAAACGACGGTGATTTGGTCAAGGTCATTGAGCGAGTCAATCGTATCTGTTGCATCGAGAACACATGTTTCCAATGCGTTGCACACCACGCTCTTTGTTCGAACGATTGGAGGGATGTTCAAAACTTCGATTGAAAGAACTTCGCTGACACGTACTCCATCATCATCCGTAACGTGGTAGATGACCGTATGTGTTCCACTTGTGTTCCAGTGCCAAACAAGCTCGTCGCCTGCCACGTCGCAATCATCATCAGCGCCTCCAAAATCGTTGGAGTCAAGGCCAGGATCAACATCCCAACACCGGACCAATGAATCATAATCGGATGGTGTGTCGGTTGCGTTTCCAACCAAACGCACTTCCTCACCTTCAGCCAAGGGGAGTACCTCTTCCAACGGCTCAACAACAGGAGGGACATTTGCAACGCTTACCCATCGCTCGTACGTGCCACTGCTCGCACCTTCGGAATCACTGACCTCAAGACGCATTCGATGCAATCCAGAGGTTTCCCACATCATTTCAAACTCGGAAACCCTTCCGTCGAATTTTTTGATCAAATTTGGTTGTTGATCGTCGGGCCACCAGCGGTGTGTTAAACCGTCCAAATCATCGATGGAATCCAAGGCTTGCCCACGGAGATTCACGACTTGATCTTCCTGGACATGCCACGTTTGTTGAATATCCAGCGGCAATGGCCCGCTTTCATTTGTCATCGTCACGGATAATCCGTGCGGATTAATGTTGGTGAACCGGATATCAATACTGGCCATTGTCATTGCACTGTCATCATCGACACCGACCGCTTGGAATGTATGCCATCCTTCGGTTGGTGCGGTAGTTGTACAAACCCGCGTGTAATATCCCTCCTCACAAATTGCATTTGGCCAATAGACATCGACAATGCCGGGAAATGTATCTTCCGAATCGGTATCGTTGGCGTATGCATAGAGCGTGACTGGATGTTCGACTTTGACTTCTGTTCGTGCGCTAACAACCTCGATGTTCGGGGCTCTGTTGAGAATCACAACATCCAGAATAGCATTCACTTCGTCCTGTTCTTCGTCCGTGATTGTTACCTCGATTGGATAGTCCCCATCGTTCGTCCATGTCCAGTTCAGCATACAATCGATGGATTCAACTTTGGTCCATGCCGCACTACGTGTGCCATCATACCATGGAATGTTGAACAGACAGGAAACGTTTCCTCCATCTTCATCAAAACTTCCTGAAGCGTTGATCACCGTCTCGACGTTGGTGTACACTTCAATTGGCTCAAGAACAGCTGTTGGCAATCGTCCGATGAACAATTCAATCTCGCCGAGGTCGTTGTCCGAATTTGCATCCGCAGCATTGACTTGTAAGGGGTCGGACTCCCAGCGGATTGGTATCAATCCAATCGATGCATCTACAGGGACGGTCCAAGTAAAGTTGACCTTGTGGGATTCGTAAGTTCCAAGGGAAGGCAGTACAAGATCAAAAATCGAACTGTCTGGATGATAAATTCTCAAATCTGTTTGCGTTGATGGCGTTATGCCTTTGTTCACGACAGCCACCTCGATGGTCAATTCATCACCAGGAAGAACGTTGTACCCTGACAGAGAACTGACTGTGCTGATTTCACCACTGCGGTTGCGTATCACAACAGCGCGTTCCTCATCAGCAATGAGGTCCAATCCAACGAGGTACTCATCAAGGGTAATGGTTGCAGTACCGACATAATTCCCAGATTTTGCCAATATTCCATGACTTGCCCAGTCGGTGTTGGTTGCAGAATAATCAATGCTGTTTCCAGAATTGATGGTTACGCTTGCTGAACCGTTCGAAGCAGTATAGACCGTTGTTGAGGTTCCGTCGTAGGCCACCTCTACGCCGACGCCACTGATTGTTCCAAAGCACGATGGATGGAGGTGGACCCAGACATCCATTGGCGAATCAAGAGCTGTGAGTGCTCGTTCTGGATCAACGTCAACACAGGTAGGTCTTGTTCCTGGATCGCTATTGCTTTCCACACCAGACGATCCGACCGGCATGTACTGTTTCAATCGGAAATCGATTGTAAGTCCGACATCTTCCTCAGCGTGTCTCCAAGCATAATTGTTCACTGCAGGGCAGTACCAGCGGTAACCGGTTGAAACTCCATTTGAATTCCAAGATGTGAGTTCGTACGATGCATCGCAGCCGCTGTAAGCGATACCGGCCCCATTTTGGTTTCGAGGCTGACCAACATCAGTGACTTCCCATGTTGTCGTATTGGTGTCGGTCTCAGGGGGCGGGAATGGTGTGATGTAGTCACTTTGACCAGACCACGTCGAGGATGCTGTGGTCAACGATGTCCAGCGTTCACCGTATCGAAGTGGGAAGTCGTATGCTTCAGTTGCTGGGCTGTATTCGTTTGTGATTGTTATATCACCAAGGATTTGAGTCAAGGAACCAATTCCATACGGGATGAATTTGATGTACAAGTCAAGGTCATTCTTGACCGTTGCAAAGTCGCTCACTCGAAGATATTCTGTTTGAGTGAACTCAATTTCAGCGTTCCCAGTAAACCCATCGAGTTCAACTCCGCTTTTATCGAAGTCTGCCGTCATTCGAAGTTTGTAGACCCATTCTGTGCGGTTGTCGAATTGAAGTTCAAGAATATCGATGACTTCAGCCGTCGAATCACCTCGGATTTCTCCAACTGTTGCAGAGACGCCGGTGTCTGAAATCAAGATCGAAGGGTCAAAGGTTCCTGAATAAATCCACTTATCCCCAATTCTCCATGAGGGTAAGTCGGTCACGCCAGGGTCTGTTCCGGTTCTGAGAACATCCTGTTCATCGTCGAGTTGAATCTGATGCGTAATGAATGGAACCTGACTAAATCCGAACATCAGACCCAGCACGAGCAGGGTCAAGATACGTGACTTGAGCGCTCCGCCCATGGATGTGCTTAGATGTTCTTGCACATGAAGGGTGCGCCGAAGGCATCAGAGTAGGTCAGCGAGTTCGTCCTTGATGATCTCAACTGCTTCCAAAATCTCGTCCTTGTGTCGAGCACCGGTAATGACCATCTTACCGCTACCGAAAATCAGGCAGACAACCTTTGGATAATCGAGGCGATAAATGAGTCCAGGGAATTGCTCTGGTTCGTATTCGACTTTGTCGAATGGAAGATGGAATGTAAGGTTGTTGAGGTTCAACTTACGAGGCTCACCAGCGAGTGGTGCCCCTGTAAACTTGTCATTTCCATCGTAATCTTCAGGGTAGTGAAGAGCGTAGGTTGCAACCATGTTTTGGACTTCAATTTCAACATCCTTGAGATCCCATGTTGTGATTCCAGCAGCACGCAGATCCTTGATCATTCGGTCGATGCCGGTGTGAATATTGTCCTCGTCTTTTCCGCCGGTGCAGACTGCTCGTCCAGAACGGAACATGAGGATGGCAAGTTTCGGGTCAGTAACTCGATAAACGACACCAGGGAATTGTTCAGGCTCATACTCACAGTTGAGTTGGATTGCAATGTCTGGGAGATCGAGTTCTTCGGCTACGCGGGTACTTGCTACAACATTGACGACAGTCAATCGCTCTTCATCGGTGGTCATGGGTTGCGGCTTTCCACCCGCATATATAAATGAGAGGACGACTCTTGGATTGAAATCCTTTCAGTATAGGGCCTCAACTTATATGTTCAAATCGCAGACCTTCCTCATTGAATTCAGAGATAAACGCTCGACCACCCTCCATTTCGATGGCGCCAACCGTTTGTTCAGGGTTTCTCGTTAGAGCAATCATACAACCTCCCCCGCCTGCGCCAGTCATTTTGACGCCCAAACTACTCGGAGCAGCAGCGCGTATGAGTCGTTCCAGTTCAGGAGATGAAACACCAAGTGACCGAAGAACCATGTGATTTTCTGTCATTGCTTGACCAACCGCTTCCATGTTGCCTTCCTTCAAGGATTGGATACCCCTCCGAGTGATTGCTCCGATGGTTTCGAGTTCCACTTGACGTACTGGATTGTCTTTGATGAGGTTTGCGACGTGCTTGACCATAGCAGAGGTTGACCCATGGACGCCTGTGTTTCCCACCACAAGCGCAACGTCTTCTGGTATGTTTGCGTTAAAAGTATGCAAATGCCATTCCAGTTGTTGTCCGTTGACTTCCATCGTTCTAGTTTCGATGAAATCAAGACTTTCTTCGACATGGTCGGAGAGCACAACAAAACCCCCATAGGAACTTGCTGCTGTATCAACTGGACTGGCACGACCTGACTGTGCCTTGGCCTCGGCACGATGCGATAGAGTACTAGCTTGAAGCAAATCGATCGGCTCTCCTCGAAGTTGTTGAAGGGCACCGCAGAGGGCAACCGACAATGCCGCAGACGATCCGAGTCCAGATGCTTTGGGAATCGTCCCTCGAATGCGGATGTGAAGTGGTCGTCCATCAAGCGGAGGGAGATGTTTTCGAATGTATTCAACATGCGGATGTTTTCTCGGATTAAAAGTCCGGCCATCGAGCCGCCATGAATCGAACGTTTCCTCTTTTTCGATTTCGATGATCATGCGCTGGTTAATGCTGCATGCCAATGCGGGTTGGCCATAGACTACGGCATGTTCTCCGAAAAGAATGCACTTTCCAGGAGCACTTGCTTTGACCATGTTCCTTGCAGACCTATCACAACCATTAGGATTGGTATTGGTTTCATCGTTGGGTTGAAGGATTAGAGGTGTTTAGGGGAATCATGATGGAACATCCACTCGACGTTTCCTATGCAGGAATCAAGGGGTATTACTTACTCCTTGTTCTTGGCGGAATCTCGATTGGATTCTTCGCTTATCAGGTGCAGAAAGCAACACGTTTGGTTCTGTTAGGCGCTCCAGACAAGCGTTTTGATTCCTGGGGCAAGCGGATGAAAGAAACCCTCACCGTTTGGCTTGGACAACGCAAGGTTCTGGAAGACAAGGTTGCTGGTACCATGCACGTTCTGATGTTTTGGGGATTCCTCATGCTGTCTTCTGACATGCTTGACTTGGCTACAGCCAATCGTTTCAGTGAACACATCCTCCCAGATGCATTGAATGGAATCTGGAACGGTATGGTCGAGCTTGGCTACACAAGTGCCCTTGTCGGTTGCTTTCTTGCGTTGAATCGCCGAGTGTTGTTCACGCCCGAGAAGTTGAAAGGGAAGTCGCAACTTGAGGGCAATGTAATTCTCCTCCTCATCATGACGATTTGTACCACGTCCTACGTCGTTGAGGCCGGTGAAAATCCACATCCGATGTGGGAAATGATCGGCGCATGGGTCCAAGATACCTTTGCACCCTCGCAAACAACGATCAACATCGCCTATTGGGCACACATGGTTGCGATTTGCACCTTCTTGTTTTTGATTCCTCTCTCCAAGCACATGCACTTGGTCATGGCCCTTCCGAACGTTGCGTTTTTCGATACCGAACCAATGGCGAAAATGCGACCTCTTGCAACAGACGAAAGCGGTTCTGCTGTGTCGTTAGAAGAACTCGATTTGGAATCGTTTGGAGCCGCTAATTACACGCAATTGTCCTGGAGAAGTCTCATTGATGGATGGGCTTGTACATCGTGTGCACGGTGCCAGGATGTGTGCCCAGCATATGCGAGTGGGAAAGAATTGAATCCGATGCAAATCATTCATGACGTTCGCCACTATGCCAACGAAAATGCATCTCAGCTCTTTGCTGGTGAAACACCGGAAGAAGACATCATCGCTCGCTTTGGTGAAGAGGCAATATGGGCCTGTACCACATGTCACGCTTGTGTCGATGTTTGTCCTGTCAACATCGAACATGTACCTAAACTGACCGATGCCCGCCGTCATCTCATGATGGAACGGATGGAGTTTGATGAAGCAGTTGAAGATACCATTATGCCGCTGATGGCTACCATTGAAAATTTGGAATCTGATTCCAATCCATACGGTCTTCCATCACACGAGCGTGGAGATTGGGCAGCAGATCTTGACGTGAAGGTTGCCGAGCCAGCAGAATACATCTATTTCGCAGGTTGCGCAGCTTCCTTCGACGAGCGAAATAAGAAAGTCGCTCGTGATACCATTTCAATCATGAAGGAAGCAGGACTAGATGTTGGCATCCTCGGTATGCAGGAAGGCTGCACTGGTGATGCTGCTCGCCGTGCTGGGAACGAGTACTTGTTCCAAATGCTTGCAGAGACAAATTTGGAGACCTTCGACGAACTTGGCGTCAAGAAAGTTGTTGCCTCCTGTCCACACTGTTTCCACACGCTTGGAAAAGAGTACAAGGATTACGGCGGTGAAGACATTGAGGTCATGCACCATTCTCAATTGATTGCACATTTGCAACACGAGGGTAAACTGCCTGAACCAGAACACGATGGTTCAGTAACCTACCACGATCCGTGTTATCTCGGTCGAATAGGTGGTGAATATGATGCACCTCGAGATGCCATCGGCGGAATCGATGTAGAAACTGAGCGTCACGGTCGCGGCTCGTTCTGTTGCGGTGCTGGTGGTGCTCAAATGTGGATGGAAGAACACGTCCCAGATAGCCACGACCGCGTGAACATCATTCGTGCCAAGGAACTTGCTTCCACTGGTGCGGATACAGTTGCTGTTGGATGCCCATTCTGTTCAACCATGGTGACGGACGGCCTGTCCGCAATCGATGTAGAAATGGAAGTCAAAGACATCGCTGAATTGGTTTGGGAGCAGATCAAAGCCAACGATGCGAAGATACAAGAAGCAAAGGCTGCTTGATACCAATCGATGGTTATGATGAATCAAGGGGCTCTGCTTTCTTGGTATCGACGTGTGGAGCGTCCCCTTCCGTGGCGTTTGAATCCATCTCCATGGTCAATTTTGCTTTCTGAGATCTTGTTGCAACAGACACAAATGGAACGCGGAATTCGATATCACACTGCACTACTGGAACGCTTTCCTACTGTCCAATCCATGGCCGAATCTTCTGTTGATGAAGTTCTCCATCTCTGGCAAGGGGCGGGGTATTACTCACGTGCGCGTCGATTGCACGCATTAGCAGTTGAAGTTGTCCAATCCCATGGAGGCGTACTCCCTGAAGATTACGATAGCTTACTCAAACTCCCCGGAATCGGGCCCTACACTGCAGCGGCAGTTGCTTCGATTGCCTTCATGGAACCAGTTGCTTGTGTTGACGGGAACATACGAAGGGTCATGGCGAGACAAACAAATCAAGAGGAACCCTCGCCAACACAGGTTCAATCCTTTGCGAATGAACAATTGCACGAAAACGCCCCAGGTGATTGGAATCAAGCCATGATGGAATTAGGGGCTCTCCTCTGCCGGCCACGCAATCCCTCATGTGAGGAATGTCCAGTTCACGATACATGTCTCGGTCGTTCCCGAGCACGTGAACTTCCGCGACCAAAGAAAATCAAGAAGAAAACAGAACAATACAACTGCATCGTTCGTGTTGATGATCGAGGCCTCCCGGAGTTGCATCAGCGCCCAGATACGGGATTGTTCGCCGGTTTGTGGGGTCCAGAGATGGGGTCGGATTTGGGGACAGAAGGTTGTGACCACGTCGGAACCATACGACACCTACTGTCGCATAGAGAACTGATTGTTTCCGTGTGGAAATCGAAGGGTAAGAACGGAATTGATTCTGAAACCGTAGCTCTTTCAACTCTCGATCGAAGGATTCTGGAATTGGTTGGATTGCTCTAAGATATCCCATGTAAACGATGCAAGGCATCCTAACAAGGCGAAGAAAAGAATGAATTCAGCAGGAGCAGCAACATCCACCCATGGTTGGAGTTGATTCAACGGAATCATGTCGGGTTCAACACCCAGTTCCCTGCTCCGTTGTTCGACACCTTTGCCGATTGAAATTGTCATTACAACAAGCGATACCAATGCAATTGCTAAGGATGTTAATCGAAGTCTGCGTCCCTTTGGATGTGAATCAGGAAGTGAAAAGTGAGCCAGAAGAGCCCATGTGAACCCTCCATGGAAAACGATAATCGATGTGTAGACGTGTAATGAGAGATAATCGTACATGTTTGCGAATGCCAATACCGCAAGGTGACTCGAACTTGCTACTCCAAGAATCGTTGCGAAAAGGAGTGTTTTGGCTTTCGCTCTCCTACGAAACAAAACGTACAATCGAAGCGCCAACAAGCATTGAAACCCTGCAGATACGAATAGACCTGTTGTGAACACAATGCCTTCGATACCGGGATAATCTGATTCAGAGATGAAGAACGGAACGTCTCGATAATTCCCCAAGAGCACGTGCAATGTCACCGCCCCCATCACAGAACAGAGTGGTAAGAGCCACGCTAATTTGACGAGATGTGAATCGCGTAAAACGTAAGAAGAGAGGCGAACTCCTTCAGGATGGCTTACCTCGAACCCCGTCATCAAGCCATCCTCGCCCCTTTCACGTATCAATCTTCAAGTGAGAGAGGCGACACCGATGGGATGTTCACATGCCATTACGAGTCCACGACACACGCCGGCGCGAGAAGGTTGATTTCACGACCCAATCGCCTGGAAGAGTCTCGATGTACGTCTGTGGAGTAACGGTTTACGACCGTTGTCATCTTGGCCATGCACGCTGCTACATCGCATTCGACTTGATTCACCGCTGGCTCGAAGCTTCGGGTTATGATGTTGATTATGTGCAAAATTTCACAGACATTGATGATAAGATCATCATCCGTTCAATCGAATCAGGTGAAGACTGGAGAGCGATTGTCGATCGCAACATCAACACGTACTATGAAGACATGGATGCGTTGAATATCCTTCGTGCCGATCACTACCCGCGATGTACTGAATATGTTGAATCAATGATTCATATCATCGAGGATTTGATTGAGAAAGGACATGCGTACGTTGCCAATGATGGTGTGTACTTTCATGTTGATTCAGCACCCGAAAAATACGGGCAGTTGACCGGGCAATCCATCGATGCTGTACGACAAGGTGCAGGTGGCCGAGTTGATGCAACTGGCGGAGGCAAACGTGACCACAAAGACTTCGCTCTTTGGAAGCAAGCCAAACCTGGTGAGCCAACGTGGCCATCACCTTGGGGTGAAGGTCGGCCGGGTTGGCACATTGAGTGTACTGCGATGAGCCTCGATCATTTTGGTACGTCCTTTGACATCCATGGTGGAGGACACGACCTCCGTTTCCCACACCACGAGGCTGAAATCTTCCAAAGCGAATGCCACACAGGGCATGCGCCATTGGCAGGCTATTGGTTGCACAATGGATTTGTCAATATTGATGGCGAAAAGATGAGCAAGTCGTTGGGGAACTTCTGGACCATCCGCGACATCATTCAAAAGGTTGACCCATTTGTTCTCCGTTTAGCATTGGTGAATGCGCATTACCGTTCACCAATCGATATGAACGAACAACTTCTCAACGATGCGAAACGAAATCATACCCGTATTGTCCAAGTCTACGAAACTGCGCTGCGACTAATCACCGAAGGGCGTCAACACCAACTGCCGGAACCAGATCTAGCAAGCCATGACCCATTACCAAAGACCCTTGGTCTGCTTGAACGACTTGCCGAAGGTTTTGCTCAAGCTATGGATGATGACTTCAACAGCCGTGAAGCGGTCGCCAAGGTTCTCGCTGCGACCAAGCAATTGCAACATCTGATGACTTTGGGGTCCGATGAAGGTGATCAACGAGCCATTGCAACATACGCCAAGGAATGGCTAGAGGAGACGGCTGGCAACATACTTGGAATCTTACCTTCCCCAGATCTCCTCTTAGCAGAGCCTGTTGAAGACCCGCGCAAAGCAGAGATTGCAGAGCAGGTGGAAGCACTGCTTGTGAAGCGAAACGATGCTCGTGCCAACAAGGATTGGCCACGTGCTGATGCCATCCGTGATCAATTGAACGAACTCGGTGTCACAGTAACGGATACTGCAGATGGTCCTGTCTGGGAACTCAATTGATTACTCCTCTTCCGCTGAAGGAGGAGGTGCAAGCGGAGGCAGTTCCGGAACGAATTGTTTCTGTTCATCCTGCCATTCTTTTTCGATCATCACTGTCTGGTCTGCATCCACTTCTTCATCTTCTTCAGTGGTGCGTGTAAGCAATCCAATGGCGACAAGAAGTACGATGACGAGGAACACGAGCAAGGATTTGGGTCCAAAGAGACCTGAATCTTCGCTCGAGGCGTCTTCAACATCCTCTCCGAGAATGCAGTTTGGAGGACACTCTGAGTCCCTGCCAGAATCTCCTGTTGAATCGGTGTTATCGCTCTCATTCATGTCATCGCTTGGCAACGTATCATCAACGGGAACGGTGGTTGATCCGCCCGTGTTCTCCTGAGGTTCAAGGACGACATTGACACCGGTGCGTTCTCCGTTCTCCATCGGAATGGCGTAGTAATCTTCGAGCTGTGTCAAACTGATGTGTGTATTTGCATGCGTTGAACCTGTGATGATTCCGAAGTGTCGCGTGTCACCTGTGGTGAATATATTGTTGAGGACATTGCCCTGCATGGACGAATAACTGTCGGTACTGGATGACCACGTGGATGCAATGTCGTCAGGGTTCAGCTCCATTGCCATTTCCATGTCAGCAAGAATACTGGCCCATGATTGCGTGCCTTCAGTTATCGAACGGTCCGTGACATCGACTGCCTTGTTGAATCCAGGTCCTTCCACCAGTTCCCAATCATCACCTTTGAGTTCTGACATCAAATCAACATCGCCGTACACGGGCTGGCCGTTGACAATCGTAAGCCGGACGTCGGCATCGATCGCTTCAATCAAATTACGGTACGGGTCCTGATGGAACGTGTCCATAACGACAAGATCTGCATACAATCCAGCATTGATTGTTCCGACAAAATTGTGCCAGTTGCTCGCAAGAGCAGGATTTTTGGTGACCATTGTTGCCAATTCATAGTCCGAGAAATAGGAATTGAGATTGTTTGTGTTCCACATGTCAGCAATCTTTAGTTCATGGAGCACATTTTTTGATCCGCTTGGACCCCAATCTGGGGCGAGTGAAATCCGCACGCCGGCTTGGTCAGCCGCCACAACATCGGTGGTGTCACCATAGAGGAGGAGATTTGAGAGTGGCGACCATGCAAGGTCAGCTCCAGCCTGCCCCATTTTCTCAAACTCGGCAGACGTTAACGCAGTACCGTGGACGACGACCAGTTCTCCCACGAGCAGGTTGTTTTGGACGAGGACATCAAATTCAGCACGACTCACTTCATCGACACCTTCTGAAAGATGGAGGTACCATGCGTTGAGGCTACCGCTTGAATTCCCAGATTTGATGTGGTTGCCCTGATATTCGGATTCAAGTGTTGTGACCTTTGTGTGAATTCCGTCACCACCAAAATTGTACAATTCGATGTTTCTCGAAAGCATGCTGTCCCATGCATCGGTGTTGCTGGATGGTGAACCTTGAACGGATGTCACTCCTCCTGCGACGGCCATTACTTCGGCGTACTTCATTTGTTGATCAGCCATATTCCACATCGATGCGGTTTGAACGAAGGTCTTCATCCATGAAATGTCGCGTTTGTAATTAGGATTGTTCTTCCATTGGTTCCTGTTCGAATAACCCCCCTCCTCAGATTTGACCGAAGTGTGGACTTCAAAGTCCCACAGTGGGATGTGGTTGTAGTGCATGTGATTGTGCGTGTCGATGAGTCCGGGGTAAATTGTGCCGTTTGTTTCGACCACGGGAACACCGGTGAGGTCAACGTTTTGTGGGATGTTCTGACCTCCCCATACCGCTGAAATCTTTCCATCACGAATCAGTACATGTCCATCATTAATGACATCGTTGATGCTGTTCATGGTAACAACTCGGCCCTTGAGAAGCATTGACTCGACGAATCCTCCATCACTGATTCCAAAGCAACCAATCATGTTCTGAGCACTGCCAAAGGATTCATCCTGAGAATATCCAGGGGTTGGTGGTCGGACTTTCCATACCGTTCCGTTCTCGAGCGGGATGTAGGAGTTGCCATACCACGAATCTTGAGCAGGATACGACAATGCATCAATATGCGTTCCCTCAGCGTCGTAGAGGTTCACCGTATCTCCATCGTAATAATCCAGTTCAATTCGTGATGCATTGATGAAGACAGAAACATAACCACCAGGTTGAATCACGGTATTTCTGGCAAGCTGGCAAGGAGCACTTCCCCCGTCTGCAATGTCGTCCAACACCCAATTTGAGATATTGATTGGACTTGCGGTTGGGTTGTGCAATTCAATAAATTGATCTGAGAATTTTCCGTACTCTCCGTCTCCATTCCAGTCCGTTGCGTTGTAGCAATTTGAGCAGGTTTCGTTGTTCATCATACCGTTGGGCGATGCCAAGATTTCCGAGATGATGATGGATGTGGGAGAGGTATTCGTATCAGATGTTTCTTCTGATAGCCCATGTGGAGCAGCCAGTACGCTAAGCAGGAGGAAAGCGGTGATGATTGTAGAGAGTCTGCCCATGACCCTGCCTTGGTCATAGAGCACATCAACCCGTCGATTGAAGACTTTGGTGAAATGCATGAGCACTTATACTGTGACCCCTACGCCAACCTATGGCAACAGTAGAAATGCAAGGCTCTTCCTTCAATGAGACCATCGAAGGAAACGACTTGGTCATCATTGACTTCTGGGCCGAATGGTGCGGACCATGCCGCGCTTACGGTCCAGTTTTCGAGCGCGTCTCTGAGGAATTCCCAGACGTCGTGTTCGCAAAAGTAGACACAGAAGTAGAGCAAGCACTTGCTGGTTCGTTTGGAATACGTTCAATTCCAACCACCATTGCGTTCAAACAAGGTGTCGGAGTCTTCATGCAACCCGGTGCGCTACCGGAAGATGCACTTCGAGATTTGATTGCGAAACTTCAGCAATTGGATATGAATGAAGTGCAAGCAGAACTTGAAGCACGTGAATCTGATGAATTAGCATAAGGCAAAAAGCGTCATATGTCGGATTTGAGACGGGGAACCAATGCGAAGCATATCCTTGATGCTGATTTTCCTTCTTCCATCCCTCTTATCGGGATGTTTTGGAGAAGATCTTCAGAACAGCGAGATTGCTCAAGAAGACATGATTTACCCTGAGTCTTGGGAACGCAAAGACATAATTTATGATGATACGGACATCTATTCCCGCGTCAAGACCAACGGTTCCTATGAGACAGGAACCGTCCAATCCGTATACATCCCAGTTCCTAGTATAACGGTTGCAGATGGAGGCGCGGGTGCAGCCGGCGGGGCCGTAGTTCATCTCGGTCTTTGGCTTCCTGTGATTGAGGGATGCGATTACGCTTCTACCGATGACTTGAATCCCGACTGTCTTGTTCCCGTCATCGCAGAGATTGGGCCTTATTATGACGATGGCGATGTTGATGCATTAACGCCTGCAAATCGGTTGGGTAAAATGCTCATTGAAAATTATGTACAACACGGTTTCGGTGTAGCACAAGTTTCCGTTTTTGGGACTGGTGAATCAAACCATTGCATGGATCTTATGGGAACGGATGAGCAGAGAGGAATCGATGCGGCGGTAACCTGGTTGGGGACGCAATCCTGGTCCAATGGAAAGGTGGGTATCATTGGAAAATCCTACGACGGTTCAACACCTTGGCAAGCAGCCACATTCGGAAACCCACATCTTGCAACGATTGTACCAATGTCTGGATTGATTGGAGTCCATGAACTGATGTGGCGCAACGGAAGCATGGAGGCTCGAGGCATGATTATGCACAACGGTGTGTACGGTTCGTTTGGCATTGATGGTGATACTGAAGATAGTCACACGTTGTGCGAGGGCTATCTCGCAGGTTACGTCAATGGACCAGCTGCTTACCTGAGCGGAGGAATGGTGGACTATGCCGGGAATACATACTGGACGGAACGATCATTCCTTGACCGTGTCATTCAGAACTACAACGGTTCGGTATACTTGATTCAAGGGATGCAGGACTGGAACGTTGACCCGCACATGTCCTTCCCAGTGCATCAACAGGTCGCCGATGCTGGAATCGAAATCAAGACACTTGCAGGCCAATGGGCGCATGACTATCCCGATCGCATCGAAGGTCACTCGTCTCAAGGAAGTGGTCGAGGAGCTGAAGCATACCCGTACACTTTACGATGGGACTGGGCCGAAGAAATGCTCTACTGGTTCAATTGGTATCTCAAAGACGAGGGTCGAGCCCCTTCCTTGGGTGTCGAAATGCAAGACAACCGAGGTGGCTGGCGTTGGGAAGAGACCTACCCACCAATGGATGTTGAAAACCTTGTCTTAGTAGGAAGCGATCTTTCGCCGACTGGCTCGACCGTATCCACAACCAGTTCCGTGACACTCACGTACGGTCCATTTGAGGACGAAACCCGAATCATAGGAATGCCAACCTTCCACATCGATGCAACTCCTGGGTTGAACGGGGGTCATCTCTTCATCGAAATGACGGATGATACGGGGATGCATCTTGGTCACGCCGTTATGGACCTCCGATTCCATGCAGGAGGCAGGGATGGTCAAGAAGTACTGGTACCGTTCTCCACGGTAACTGCAATGATGGAATTCATGCCAATGGACGTTGTTCTCCAAGGAGGTGAGAGCATCATCCTCACAGTAACACAAACGGGTGAGGACTATGTTCCCTCACCCGCAGTATCAGGCGCAGTTACCATCGATTGGTCACAAAGCACGCTCACATTGCCATTGATCGACCGAACATGCGATGATTTATTCCAAGCTCCAATGCTCGATTATTCAAGCGATGCCGTGAGGCAGTGTTGATTAAAACAGTGAAAGGATGTCACTGAAGACATTCTTTGCATCGCCTTCAGACCGTTCAACCAAGCGACGGACAATCAATTCCGGGGTTGAACGAGCAAGACAGTTTCGCTTGGGCGTACGGTCAACAATCAATTCGAGATGCTCATCCAATCCTCTGGCTTCGATACCATCAATACGAAGGTCCGTACCTCCGTATGCTTCGAGAATTGCAGGGGCAAGATGCGTGACCAACACCATACTTGAATTGGATTGTTGTTGAGCAGCCCGCAACATTCCAGCGATAATTCTCGCTCCCGCTCCGGGTTCGGTAATTGCTTCAAGTTCATCTGCAAGAATGAGTTTTGGTTGAGCGTTACTGACCACCTGAGCGAGATCGACCAGCGTTGTTTCAAGAGCTCCTGCGCTTTGTGTTCCACTCGATTTCGCCAACACATGCAATGCTTCAACACGACCAACAAATGCATGTTTTGCAGGTACAGGGAGGCCCATGTGTGCTAAGATTGTTACATGAGCAACCAATTCGAGTAGAGTCGTTTTTCCCCCACTGTTGGCGCCGGTGAGAAGAGCGATAGGTTGTCTATCACCCTTTGGAGCAGCAGATCCGAGTCCATAGTTCACCGGTTGGACCTCTCCATCAATGAACAAATGGCGCCCATCCTCAAACCAAATTCCGTGGTGAACCAACTCAGGAATCTGTGCATCGTAATGCATTGCCCATGACGCAATACTGTACCACATGTCGTGTTCGATCAAGCGTTGTATTGCTGTCTCACACAATGGTTTGAGGTCGGCAAGTTTCGTCGCTAATCGAAGGAGATGATCGTTGCGGCTGTCATTGATTCTTCGTTCGAGTTCGTCGTTGATTTTATCCAACACGGAGCGATTGAGTTTGACAGGCCAGGTTGAGGCGTAGAGATCGAACGGTGCTTGCAATCCACTTGGTTCAAGATAGTTTGACAATTCATTTCGTCCTTGTTCAAGAATGTCTGCAATGACGTCTTCGGTTGCCGATGCTAATTTACGCTGGAAGGTTGCAGCATCAGCCAAAGCCTCGAGCATATCGGAGCCCGTCAAATCGAGAGATGCTGACTCCATGCCTGCTGAAATTCGTTGGTTTAGATCATCTTCCATTTGTTTTGCCATGTTCCACAAACCGTCTCGTATGCTCTCCATGGTTTCCACGTCACCGGAATCACCCATCATTGCAAAGACGGTGACCAGTTGTTCCAATCCATCGGTTTCAGCAAAGATTCCTTCCAACGTTGCATGACTCCTGTTTTCGCTCTCATCTTTCCACTGCATGAGGTCGAGAATCACTTTGAGTGCTTTCCGATTGTTTGTGAACCAATCGAGCGTAAATTCGGGAACCATAACGTCGGTTCGGCCGGACTCAGGGAGAACAATCCACCCCGGAGGGACATCATCTGGCCCATGTCTGCCAACCCAAGTGACGGTCTTGAACACGGTGTAGTCTTTCCAAGACTCCTGGGTACTTGGCGTGAGAATGCGAACATATTGTTCCCATTCAGGATGTTCATTTTGACTTACAATGACCCGCTCATAACGTTGCGTTGGTCGCCGTGTGTAACTCAAATTTTTGAACAGAGAACGGAGATGACTGAATGCCTCAGGTGCTTCTTGAGCGAACGACATCATCTGTTGACAACGCTCTCTGCGCTCATCGATTTGATGCAACGGCATCAGCATTTGCATTCTCGAGGAACTTGCTGCATTTGATGCATATCGTTGCATTGAGGTGATCAATTGCGCATGCAACTTTTCTGCCTCTGGAGTTGCCAGAAAGGACGCCTCAGCTCCGTTGTATTCTCTTGCGAGCGAGAGCGCGCGCTTTACAGATATGCCGTCGACCTCCGCAATCCGAGAGATATCACCAGATTCCAGAGTTTTGATGAGCTCGTGACGACCACCGAAATGATCGTCAAGCCGTTTCATCAATCTCTCGCCAATACCGGGTAGGTTTGTGAGCACCATCACTTTCCATCGTCTGTCAAAGGCTTTTGAGGATAACCCTCCAAAACGACCTATTGTTGATAATCAGGGAGGGTAAGTTCTACCGCAAACAAGGGGTCGACGTGCGTTGAATCATGATAGGCTACGACCACACCTCCGTCGCGGAGAATGGCGAGGCTTGCAAAATCAAATCGAATATCGTTTCCTGCACCCGATGTAGAGTCCAAATCACCTTGGCCGATGTAGGTTAGCGTGTCTGGACTGAGGTCTTGGCTGTAATCTCTGGTATGGAAGAGAACGTCCACGTCAGGGCCCACACTCGATTGGTATCGAACGTTGAGTACGAAGAGGTCATGTTCGCCATTGGCTTGGAATTCCCACTCTTCGATGCTTGAAGCAGCATCACCGAGGTCGTAGGTGTAGTTGTTCCAACTGACAGCACCATCGACTGAGGTGTAATGCGTAAACGAGGTGCCTGAATTGGAGACGCAGTGAATTGTTCCCGTCATGTCAATTTGACAGTATTCACTTGGAAATTGGACTGCAAGTTCGTTCCATGAAAGGGTCGTATCAAGGAACGCTGCGTTGCCATTATCGAAGTATTGTGGGAACAGAAGACCTCCGCTCGGAACAGCAAACGCGCGCATTTCTTTGTGCGGCTTGTTGACATCCCAGTAGAAGTTTAAGGAAGAATTAGTGAAATCCAAATCGACTTCAATGTCGGGTTGTGATGAGGAACGGTCTGGGAATTGGATTGGATAGTAATTCAACCCATCAACCGATATTTGGCCACCCGCATTTTGTGTCTGATGCCAGAAATTGGAAACGACAAGAGACGCCCATTCACCGTTACCTATGCTGGACGAGATGGGCCCAACAACCTCAACTTGCCAACTTCGATCGTAGAATGGTTCGGTGATTCTGTTGTAACACCACTTCCATTCCATTTCTGAATCATCATACAAAATTGCATAGAATTTATCCAGTTTAAGATCGCCTCCAACGTACGGGAACCAAGACATTGAGATGATGTCTCCATTGGTTGCTTGAACGATGCTTCCCTCGCCAAGACCTTCAGTTCCTGGATTGGTGGGTATGAATGTGCGGCATTGCATATCGGGTGTTACACCAGGTAACCACGTCTTCCAGTCGTGTCCGCGGTCGACTGACCAGACTGGATATTCTCCACCAATGTTGAGAATTGAACCTGAGATTGTTGTTGCGATGTAGTGTTCGCAACAGTTTCCTCCTTTGGACTCATCGAACACAGCCCAAGTCATGTTGGTCGTTTCGTTGGTTCGCAAGTCAACGGTCATGAACTCCCGCGGCGACTCATGCGTTTGTTCGTCGATGAGAACATAGTCTGCCCATGCGAGACGCTGTTCTTCGGTTTTTGCAATGGTTTCCCCATCGCCATAACATCCAGCCAAAACCATGCTGCAGACGAGCATGATGGCAAGAAATCCTCTGCGCATGGTTAGGCTAATCCCCGGCTGTTTTCAAATCCTTGCAAAGCGCTTTGAAGGTACGAAGTCCGGTGAGTGTGTGGCTTCCAAACCATGTTAAGGCCTCTCCATCGATGCATTGTGTCCAAGGTCGATGCCCTCCGATGGCTCCGACGGCATCGGAAATCTCCTCTCCTTCTTGTTTGGAAAATTCATGAGGTTCACTCGATAGGAGAAGCCCTTCAACAGCGTGCAACTTGATCTGTTCGGCCGAAACAACAGGGTAACCATTGCCGTCTGGTTCGATGTCGGGAACTTGGAAACCACACGTTTCGAGTAAAGCTCCTGAGTACTTTCGGGGTGAAACAGCCATGAGCGGTTTGTGCCATATTAACGGCAAGACAACCGGTCCTGAGCCTTGCTCACAATGTCCAAGTTCATTTCGTATTGTCTCTGCAAGTTCCTTTGCACGTTGCTCTCGGCCCAACCTCTGCCCAAGTTCAATCAACATGTTTGGTACATCGCTTGGACGTTCAACAGTGCTGACAAATGTCTTGATGCCGAGGTTCGTTAATTCATCATGAACGTCCTTTGGGTTTTCTTCACGGTCCATCAATACCAAATCGGGCTTTGCGTTTCGAATCTTGTTGATGTTCGGAGTCTTGGTTCCACCAACAACTGGTATCGCCTCGACCATCGACTTTGGATGGATGCACCACGGTGTTCGACCAACGATTTCTGACGCATCAAGGCCGAGGTCAGCAAGAGTCAATGTAAGACTTGGTACGAGCGAAATCACCCGCATTTTTGACCCTCAAAGTTTGTGAACGCGGTAGGCGATTTGTGCTCCGTCGACATCGAAAGATTCAGCATCACTTGGCGGCTGTTCAACGTTGAATACAATGCCAGATGCGCGTGTTTCCTTAGCAATCCATGTTTGATCATCCTCGAAAAGGTCAGGAGCATTGGCCATCCACACTTCCACATCAATCATGTCCTCAATCTCCAAATCCATGTCTTTTCGTTTGGATTGAATTCGTCGCGTAATATCTCGGGCAAGTCCTTTGGAGAGCAGATGAGGTGTATCTTGCATGTCAAGGACCAAACTAACGTGAGATGCATCATCGCCTTCACCAACCATGATTGTAGCAGCAGCATATCCGTCTCGTTCTGTACGACGCACCTCGATATCGGATTCGAGAATGTCGACATCCATGATGGTGCAGGTTCCGCTGCGAATTTCAGACAAGAGCGTTTCTTGGTCGGTATGATTCTTGATCTGACCTGCGATAGCGTTGACATCGCCCTTCGCACGAGGAGCGAGCGCTCGGAAATTTACAGCGAGTTCGACTTGCTGGAAGCGGTCGAGATCAGTTTCAACGGAAATGCTCTCAACATTGAGTTCTTCGCACAAGAGGTCGTGATAGGGTTGCAAATTAGGCCCTGCAACAATCCATCCCTCTGCACATGGAAGCCGTTGGCGTCGTTGAGCATCGATTCGAATCCGTCGCCCTGTTTCCGCCAGTTCACGAACCAATTCCATTTCCTGTTCGAGATTCACGTCCTGTGGAGGAAGGTGTGCGGTTGTTGCGACGAGTTCTTCATCCCATGCGTCCGCAGTCGCTCCTTTGGTTGAACCTGGAGTCCCCATCGGCCAAGATGCTGTATGAACCGTCTCTCCGGTTAAATTTCGGTGAATTGTGTCGACCATGAATGGGCTAACCGGTGCAATAAGCCGGCACAAGGTTACAAGAATTTCATGCAACGTATGCTGGCAAGCAAGCTTGTCTCCTGACTCGGCTTCTTCCCACAGACGTCGTCGACTTCTGCGAACGTACCAGTTGGAGAGGTCATTGACGATGAAGTCCTCGAGTTCACGGCATGCTTTGTGGAAGTTCCAGTTGGTGAATCCGTTATGATAAGCCGCTGCCGTTGTATGAAGTTTGGAAAGGATCCAGCGATCGAGCCGAGAACGTTGGGAAATTGGCGATTCAGACTCGTCGGGGTCGAACGAATCCAACGCTGCATAATCCGCATGGAAGCGATAGACGTTCCACAAGGTGAGGAACATCTTCGCATAGGTTTCTCGAACGCCATTTGAATCAAATTTGAGAGGATTCCAAGGAGCACCGGCTGTAACCATGTACCATCGTGTGGCATCAGCACCTTCTCGATTAAAGTGGTCCCATGGATCGACGATGTTCCCTCTTGACTTCGACATCTTCTTTCCTTCAGCGTCGAGAATCAAACCGAGGGATAGACAGCGCTTGTAAGCAGGTGAGTCAAAGACGGTTGTAGACACGGCAAGGAGGGTGTAGAACCATCCTCGAGTTTGATCAACACCCTCACAGATGTAATCGACTGGGAACGAAGAATCGAAGGTTTTGCTTTCGTCGAACGGATGGTGCCACTGAGCAAATGGTGCACAGCCTGAATCGAACCAACAGTCCATGACAAAGGGTTCACGATGCATTGGCTCCCCCTCATCTGAAATGAGCGTAAAGGCATCAACAACCGGACGGTGCAGGTCAACATCGTCTGGACAATCGGGGTTCTCAATACCTGCTGCGTTGGCCTTAGCAACCTCGTGTTGCAACTCGGCAATCGAGCCAACACATTTCATGTTCCCGTGTTGGTCTCGCCAAACCGGCAGAGGTGTACCCCAGTAACGCTCTCTTGAAATCGCCCAATCTTTGACATTTCGTAGCCATTCACCGAAGCGACCTTCGCCGACCCAATCAGGGGCCCATTCAACACCATCGTTGAATTCAAGAAGACGTTCTTTGACGGCCGTCATTCGGACGAACCATGAATCCATGGCGTAGTAGAGGAGCGGGTGATCTGTTCTCCAACAATGTGGGTAATCGTGAAGATAACTTTTCTCGCGATACAGAAGCCCGGATGGAATTTCGTCACTACGACCCTCGAGAATTTCCATGACAGTATCGTCGCACGATTTGACGTACCTTCCATCGAGTTCAGGATGGACGCCGTTGACGAAGTTCCCTTCCATGCTCACCGTGTGATAGGCAGGGAGACCAACTTCCATTCCCAAATTGTAGTCGTCTTCACCGTACATCACTGCCGTGTGTACAACGCCTGTACCATCCGTCGTGGTGACCCAATCGGCAGATAGGACCGTCCAAGCTGTTGAAGAATCTCCTCTTGGGACGGCATCAGGGAACAATGATTCGTAGGATTTCCCGACAAGGTCTGAACCAGGAATTTCTTCGATGATGTCCACGTGATGACGAAGCACTTCACCCATCAAATCTTTGGCAAGAATCAATTCTTCGCCTACAGAGGCTCCACCACGACCTTGCCAGCCTTCTGGTTGTTCTCGAACACGACATCGAGCGTAGGTGACATCAGGTCCTACAGCCAAGCCAACGTTCCCAGGGAGAGTCCAAGGTGTCGTGGTCCAAGCAAGAATTGAGGCTGAATCGTCCACCAGTTTGAATTTGACATATACGGATGGTTCTTCCACCTCTTTGTAACCAAGGGCGACTTCGTGACTGGAATAGGATGTTCCTGTTTGTGGACAATACGGGAGTACTTTGTGGCCACGATACAACAAATCTTTGTCAAACATTTGCTTGAGTGCCCACCAGCAAGACTCGACGTAATCGTTGTGAAGAGTGACGTATGGGTTGTCCAAATCGACCCAGTAAGCCATGCGCTCTGTCATTTCACGCCATGCGCTTTCGTAGGTCCATACACTTTCCCGACAAGCATCATTGAAGGCCTGCATCCCGAAGTTTTCAATGGCCTCGTTGCTCATCAAATCAAGTCGTTTCTGAACTTCGATTTCGACTGGTAGTCCATGTGTATCCCAACCACCCTTACGTTCAACGAGAAAACCTTCCATTGATTTCCAACGGCAAACGAGATCCTTGTACGCACGAGCCACGACATGGTGTATCCCGGGTTTGCCGTTGGCTGTGGGAGGTCCTTCAAGGAAAATGAAGGGTGCACCCTCTCTGTTGGAATCGATGGACTGCTGGAATGTTTCCTCGTTCTTCCATGTTTCAAGCAATGCTGTTTCAAGAGCAACTGCATCGAGGTCACCTGCAGGGTCTGGTCGAACCATGGTCTGCGAAATGCACCTTCGTTTTCAATCTCTCCCTTGATTCGCAGCAGTAGAATGGACTGACACATTCAAGTCCTTTGAAACATAGGCGAGAATATGGCCGACTCTTCCAAGGGACGAGGCATTGCATTTTTCGTGCTGCTCTTGTTTGTTATGGGTCCCTACATGGCCTTTGTTCCACCAGCACCCTCGATAAGTCTGGATGATGCGCAGCGAATCGATTTGGTTTCAGTAGGCACGCCTGTTACGGTCAATGTTGGCCCAGGTACTGCAACCAGTCCATCGTTTGAACTGGATGTACCGACAAGCACAGGGGCAATCACTTCCCTCGATCTGAGCATTCAATCAGCGACCATGCAAAACTCTCAGACCTTGCTTTGGGAAGGTGATGCCGCTTGGAATCACATTGACGCAACACACAACAACACGTTCTCTCAATCGGGTGTACTCAGTGGAGATGGCTCAGCTCCTGGTTACGACTTCAACAACGGAGCCCAAGGCTGGACGTTCTCAAATTCCTACAGTGGTCGTGTAACGACTCCTGCTTGCGGATACAACGGTTCGAGCGGGGGTTCCATTCGAACGTATGCAGGTTCAACGCATGCAACCTCCCCAACAACCAATCTCGCTGGGCGTTCCAGTATTCCGTTCCACGCTTGGGTTCATGAAGGGCGTTCGGGATGTGGAGAAACACCAGACTCAGGCGAAAATCTCCAACTGAAATACAAGAATGCAAACGGTCAATGGATCAACTTCCACACCTTCCAAGGCGGTGGTACGCAGACCACGAATTTCCAGTATTCAACCATACTACCAGCTGCAGCCCTCCATTCAACCTCACAATTCCGTCTTCAGCAAACATCCGGAAGTGGCACGTGCTGCGATTATTGGTTCATCGACGATGTCAAGGTCGTTATTCCACCTGTGACGGCATGGACAAGTCCGACGTTTGGGTACAACACTTCCAACAGTTTCTCGTTGGCTGAGGGCCCATACGCACCGATGCACATCAATGCGGATTTGCCGCTTGGGTCAACAATGCACTGGACCCTGATCGATGCACAAACTGGAGACAACATCTCCGGGTTTGAATCCATCGAGAGTACGAGAGTTCACCTCGATGCTGTTGATTGGGAACGGTATGGATCCCTGCGCATTCAATTGCTGTTCGAAGGGCTTGACAGCGGCTCAATGCCATCGGTCGAATCCATCACGGCCGGTGGTTTACTGAAGGATACATTCTCGATGGACCCAACCGAACGAGGTTGGTCGCTGAACAACAGTACCTATCTTGCAGGTGCTATCTCATCGTTGGCGAACGGTACGGTGCACTCACCGTGGTTTACAAGCAACTCTCCGCTGGCAGGCTATCAAGTAGCAGCCGTTGCACAGGACTTCGACGCTTACGTGCGACACGCAGAATCAGATCCATGGACTTCAATTTCTTTGCCTTATTCTGGCATGCTTACGCCCAATGAGCACGCCTTCCAACTTCGGTTCATGCACAACTCATCACAGCCAGCACTCCTCGACGAAGTTCAAGTTACGATGTCGAGCGGTCAACGCGCTCATGCTCCAACATTGGATATGGACGGGGATGGGTTGTTGGAGTGGGGTGACCCCGATGTTCGAATTGGATCCTGGGGTTTCCAAGACCACTTTTCAAACGGTGAAACAACGGATCGTGATTCATTTGGATTCTCAGGTATTGCCGAGACCAGTGCCTGGATACCAGCATCCAATTTGAAGCATTTCGCAGTTTCAATTTCAAGTGAAAACGGAAACATGACCGGTATGTCGTTGCGTGTTGGAGGTTCGACAATCGTTTCTCGAACGCTCGAGAATGCAACCGTTTACCGTTACGAGATCAATGCGTCTGAACAAGCGATTCTACAAGCATCTTTGAACAGCCAGAGTGCATTGTTGAACAATTTGGGACAAGGATTCGCATTGGTGAACGTCGAAGTGTATGGAAACGGAATCGTCACATTCTCCAATCTTGCAGCACCATATGGAACGATGGTTTCCGTTGTTGCTGACCAACAATCTCCGCTTGTGATGGCAGCGAATTCTGCCTATCGCACACCCCAATCACCGTCAATTACCTTCCCGTTTTCAGGTCTTTCCAACGGTAAATTGATTGTCGAAGTCACCAATATGGGGTTCTCTGACGACGTTGCTACCGGTATGGTAACGATGGAGAATGCTTCGAGTCCACTTACTCCTTCGCAACGTTGGCTCTCGTTTACGACACGCTTCAGTGTCGACGCCTCACGCTCCATCTCACTGATTCGTCTTGACCTCCAAGGTCAAAACAACCACGCAACGTGGCTGTTGCCGACTGGTGGAGGAGCGGCTCTTGGACAAGGAGACAGTTCATTGGTTGAGTTGCATCCAACAGAGCCATTCAACATCTCGGAAATTTCAGCAACGATGACTGAAATAACCGTCAAATTTAGAGTTGAGCAGGGCTGGGACGATGAGGACTGGCTGACTGCTTCGATGCGGCTTGTTCTTGACAACAGCGTAATCTCGCGTCCAGGGCAATACATGTGGAGTGGTATTGGAGGTGGTCAAGCCTTCGAGAACGACCTGGTCATTACATCCGTCATCATCAGTGGAGATCACGGCCCCATCGACAGCTCAACAGAGTACCTCGCAGCAGGAATGGGATTGAATTTCTCCATCGATGTGGGCTATGAGGGTGTTGAAGGTGCAGATGCGTTTGCTCCAGGAGATGCTGAAGTTCAACTCTGGCAAGGAACCACCATGGTCGCTAATACAACATCCTTGGACGTTGACATGTGGAACGTCTCGGATACAGCCCCATACTCCTTCGGTGATTTGACTTGGACGGTACGGGTCGTGCCGTTGAATGGAGGCGATGTAGTTGACGAATCAGAGTACACTCGTACGTTCAAGATCGATCCGACGGCTCCAGCCGTGATTGCATCAACTGTTGAATGGTACGATCACCGACTTGCTTCGCCAAGCCAAACGGTTCAATTTCAAATTCTGGACCCAGTTCTCCTTCCTTCCGATGTCCACATTATGTTGTGGCGGGAATGGATGGATGATGATGACCTTAACGGCTGGCCGAGTCAAGATGAGTACGAACCTCGTTCCCTCATCATCCCAACTGACTTGACGCTCTCGACTGGGTTGTACACTTTACTGTTTGATGATTCAATGGGATCGCAAGGCCAGAAGGTTGCGGGATACCTCGTTGGAATGGATGCCTCGGGCCAAGTCCTAGAAGACGCAGGAACCGGTGAAGATGGTGAGCATTTGTTCATGTATCAGATTGGACCTGATGGCCCACCTACCTTGTCGGCCACAGCAATGTCATGGACCGATGGAGCCAAACCGTGGTTGCATCCTGGCCAAGCATACACGTTGCGAGTTGATATGAGTGAACCCAACGGTGCATCGGACTTAACTACGGTTGAAATCCAACTTGCATCAAACACATTGACCTCACCACTTTCGTTCACATGGGATTTCAGAACCGATTCGTGTACATCGAACAGCATTCATTTGATGGTTCACGATTGCCACATGCTTGCACTGGATGGAACGACTGCAGGCCCGTACGAAAAAGACACACGGCTGGTAACGGAACTCGAGTTGGCGTGGACGACTCCTGACCTCGGCGATTCGTTCCGTGAACCAAGCGTGAAAATCATCGATCGAGCAGGACAAGAGGTGGTGCAAACCTTCCCTGCATACCGATGGCGGTTTTCGCCCTCGCTCATGATTCCTCAAGAATCGGTCTCGCTGGTTCTTACGCAAGGCACGGTTCTTGATGATGGAGCAAGACTCCCACCAAATTCTCCGTTTGAATTGACCGGAGCGTTGGTCTTTGAAACTACGGAATCGCTGCCAGATTTCAATTGCAGTGTTGACGTTATGTTTGCAGGTCAAACCTACAATGCAGAAACATACAACGGCATTTGGAATGTTGAACTTCAGTCACCATCGACCTCCGGAACCATACCACTCACGTGGTCGGTCGGATGCTTACCTCCACAAGGCGTTGACGCTACAGAGAAAGAATCCTCAGTGAAGTGGATGGTCGTCGACGGGCTTGGACCAGAGCCTCAAGAAGTACAAACACCACGTCCCGGTTCAATACTTTCTGCGGAGGAACACGAAGTCACCATCGTTCTGTCAGAGGAAGGTGGAATCGACTTTGAATCACTCAGACTTGCATGGTGGGTCGAGGATACGGTTACTGGAGAATTCATTCGTGGTGGCGACAGTCCCTTCCTTTTGCAGGGTACAGAGATCAGCGGACTTAGTCTGGTGGGAACTGGCACAATGGATTTGAGTGTCATCACGGATGAAATGCTCATCGATCGGTTCACTGTTTACGTTCTTGTTGAAGGCCGAGACCTTGCTGGGAATCAGGTCCTTGGTGGTGAAGGGCAATCCGCTGGAAATGCGATTACGTCCTGGCTCATGGAGTGGAGGCAGCCCAAGTTTGAACTGGATACGCCTGCGATTGAATACTCTCGATTGAATCTCCAAACAGGTGATTCGACTGCAGTTCAAATTTTCGTCAAGAACGTTGGTACCTTGGATGGTGTGACCGATGCGACCATTTCAGTTATGCGAGCGGACGGCTCATCCGAGGTTCTTCGACAGACTGAAGTTGAAGTTGCAGAGGGTGGTCTTGGGACAATTCTCATCGATTGGGCTCCTGAACAGGAAGGTCTCCAGTGGATTGAGGTCGCTCTTGAAAACGGTGTGTCCGGTAATGGACCGTCGGTCGATGTTCGTCCAAAGACTGAACCTACATTCAGTGAAACTGTCTTTGGTGATGTGAATCCAATTCTGGGTTCAATTGGTGCGCTCCTCGGCATCTCAATCATTCTCGCATTGTTGCTCGTTGCACGGAACGCAACGATTCGTCGAGGTGCGAATTCAGAATACGAATGGGATGAATATTCCGATTATCTCGATGAGGAAGAAGATTACATTGATGATGATGCGGATTTGAATCTCAACGATCCAATTACTGAACCAACCACTGCTGAAACTGCAAGCACACACGCTGCAGCATCCACGCAGGCTACAACCGCGGATGGATGGACGCAAGGCTCCGATGGTGTATGGTGGTGGCAAAACCAGCAGGACGGAAGCTGGTGGTACAAGGATGCAAACGGTGAAATTCTCCAATACAAATGATGCATCATTTCTATGAAACCCGACCATGTGGGATTGTCATGAGCGGGCAAGATGAAAGCCTGATTGCTCTGCTTCAACTCAATCCAACCGTTGGCGACATTGCCGGTAATGCCAAGCGTCTCGAACAGTTTATCGAAGTTGCAGCGTCCTCAGGCGCGGCTGTGAGTGTGAGTACAGAACTCGCAATCTGCGGTTATCCTCCACGGGATCTGTTGATGCAATCCAAATTTGTGGAATTGGCTCAGCAATCAGCTCTTGATCTCAAGGTTGAGATGCCATCGTTGATTGGTACACCTACCGTTCCAGATACTTCCCGGGGGAAACCAGGGAATGGGGTGGTGTTACTCGGTAATGAAGCCCCCGTCAAGGTCGTTGCACGCAAACAATTGTTGCCGACATACGATGTCTTTGATGAGGCGCGATATTTTGATTCCGATGATCGTCCAGGAATAGCTCGAACACTTTCTGGGCCGCTTGAATTGGGCGTCACAGTATGTGAGGATGCCTGGCAAGTTGCCGGTCAAACACCTTCTGAGTACGATGCAGACCCGATCGAACAATTAGCAGAGTGGGGTCGCCAAGGCGTGAATCTCGATGCCACTGTGAACCTGTCCGCATCACCCTATCACTCAAATAAAATCCAAACTCGCCTGCACGTGGCTCGAACAGCGGCGAATACGCTTGGACACCCGTTCCTTCTTTGCAATCAAGTAGGTGGCAACGATGATCTTCTCTTCGATGGACGTTCCCTCGCTGCTTGGCCGTCTGGAGACGTTGTCGTAGCTCCTTCATGGAAAGAGGGGATTCTCCTCGTCGATATTCACAATCCAGAAGCGGCGCGATGGATTTCGATGGAATCCTCCGATGATGAACTCCTGCATTTTGAACCAGGTGAAACAGGAGACGGCCGACACGATGTTCTCGAAGAATTGTCAGATGCAGTCGTTGTAGGGTTGCGTGATTATTGTCAAAAGTCAGGAATAAAGCAAATCGTTCTCGGATTGAGTGGGGGAATTGATTCTGCAGTAGCAGCCTGCGTAGCGGCCGAAGCGGTTGGACCTGAAAACGTCCTCGGCCTTTCGATGCCTTCTCGATTTTCATCCCAACATTCAATGGATGATGCCAAATATACAGCAGAATCGCTCGGAATGGAGTATGCCTCAATTCCAATCGATGCACATCATTCAGCCTTGGAGCAACACCTCGCGCAAATGCTCGAGAATGGATCTGAAGTTGCTCAAGAGAACATCCAGGCACGTTTGCGTGGGATTCTTGTCATGGCACACGCCAACGCTCAAGGAAGAATGGCGATTGCAACTGGGAACAAATCTGAGCTTGCACAGGGGTATTGCACATTGTATGGTGATATGGCTGGGGGTTACACGCCGCTTGGCGACGTCTACAAAATGGAAGTTTACGGGCTTGCAGAGGTCTTCAACCGCCGAGCAATTGAATCTGGCAAGAAGCCTCCAGTGAATGCTTCGACGTTAACGAAACCACCCTCTGCAGAACTTGCACCCGATCAACGGGACGATGACACACTTCCTCCATACGAAACACTTGATGCAATTCTCAAGCAACATATCGAACATGGCCTTGGTGCAGATGCGATTGCAGAGCAGGGTTTTGACCATACGACTGTTGTCTCGGTCTTGCAACGTCTCGAAGCAAATGAGCACAAACGCTGGCAAATGGCACCAGCACCTCGGGTATCTTCACGGGCCTTTGGTCAAGGATGGCGTCATCCTCTAGCAAGCAATCACGACTGGCGTCGATAGGCGATGAATACAAGACAATGGTAGTGGACGCATCGTTATGACGACACAGCATCTCAACATCGCAGGGTACAAGTTCATTGTACTTCCCGATCGCAATGCGTTACGTCAACCCTTCAAACAACGATGTGATGAACTTGGACTCAAGGGAACCATCCTCCTCAGTTACGAGGGAATCAATATCTTCGTTGCAGGACCACAGAACGGTATCAACATGTTTCGTTCGTATCTTGCAGAAGACGAACGATTCGCAGACATTGAGTTCAAAGAATCCTTTTCCGAACAACAACCGTTCAACCGAATGAATGTTCGACTCAAGACAGAAATCATCTCTGTTGGCTTACCTAATTTCGATCGGGTTGAATCAGATGACGGAAGAATTCTTCCTGCCGAACTCCATGAAAAGCTTCTCAACGACGATGACATCGTTCTTCTTGATACTCGAAACACCTACGAAACACGGCTCGGAACCTTCCAGAATGCCATCGAATTGGATCTCGATACATTTCGTTCGTTTCCACAAGCGGTCTCGAAACTCGATGAGTCCTACAAAGACAAAGAGATCATCATGTTCTGTACGGGCGGAGTCCGTTGTGAGAAGGCCAGTGTCATCATGAAAGATTCGGGTTTCTCCAACATTAAGCAACTTGAAGGAGGCATTCTCGGATACTTTGAACAGGTTGGTGGTGACTATTGGGATGGCGAATGCTTTGTCTTTGACAAACGCGTTGCTCTCCTTCCTGATTTAACTGAAACTGGAACTACGATTTGTTTTGCATGTCGAGAACCGTTGACACCGAAGGAACAATTGCATCCTGCATATGTGCCTGGCGAATCGTGTTCGTATTGCATCGATCGACGTCAATCCCAGACCATCCACTGATCACGAATGGACGGTCGAAGGTATTGATGCAACTCATGGCCATGTTGGCCATTGTCTGCAATGAACAAGAGATGGTTTGATGTGACTGTCAAACCCCCATATGTTCCCGCATCGGAGTTGTTACCAATTCCAGTCCATACGTCAAGAACCAGTGAGGGGGTATTGCCCTCGATGGCCCATAGTGCATGACCACTGTTGGTTCCAGAATCATCCAACCCCTGTGCGAGTACGTACAGGACGGAATCGACATACGCCATTGTCCGTGGTTGACTTGAGCTTATTCCTGGCAGCAAATCAATCGTTAATTTCGTACCTTGCACGGTGCCGTCGGTTTGACAAAGTTCCATCCCAGTATTGCTCAAAACACAATCAAACCAAATGGTAACTCCGTCGCTGACAACCTCATTGCTGTGGCCCGGTGCAAGGATGCTCATGCTCAATTCCTGCAACATTCCGGAGGCAATTGAGTAACCAAACAACGTAGCATCAGCTCCGCGATGGACTGCATCGAACACAAGGACGTCGCCAAGTTGCTGAATACCGAAGGCAGGTGCAATTACAGAAATCGGCGTTGTTGTGCCTTCTCGAGTTAATGAAGTCAACCATTGGTAGCCTCCATCATGATCCAGTTTCGCCAATTGCCGACCAGTGCCATCACTTGCAGCAACAACAAACCCATCATCCATCGATAATCCTTGAGAGGGTGAAGAATCGCCAAAGGGTTGCAAATCATAGATATGCAGGCTTCCTGTCGTACTGAGGAATACCATCTCGAGACCAGCTTGAGCATCCTTTGCAGCAAACCATAATCCATGTTCATCACCCTGGAGCAATCCTTGACCGAACGATGACAAACTCGTCGATTGGTTTACCAAATCAGAAGAAACTACGCTGGAGAACCAAGGTGCTTGCCAAATCGAAGTGGTTACACTACCATTGGTCCACCACATTCGATGACCTTGTGACCCGTGGGTTGTGAACACGGCCCCATCCATCCACGTCGTTATTTTCGATGTCCAATCGATCGCATCCCCCGTTTCCATGTCACCAAGCATCGTGGTTCCTATTGAGGTACCATCACTTACCCAAAGTTCACGTCCGTTGATACCATCATCAGCATCGAAGAAGAATCGAGGTCCTCGTTCAGTAACAACGGAATGGATTCCAAGTTCGCGACCAGGGACAGAATCACCATTCGAGTGAATATCCATGAGCATGGAGGGGACATTGTTTTGCTGAAGAATCCACAGTTCACAACCGTTCAATCCGTCATTCGATGTGAATAACATTATTTCATCAGCATCTGCGTTACTACATTCATTAGAGAAACCATTAGTGACTCCGGTATTCGAATCGAAAACTAACCCCTCATACAACTGCTCTGAGCAAATTCTCAGAGATTCTCGAACCTCATCATCATGAAGAATTCCATCGCCAGCGGTCGCTCTGTCTGTCCCATCATCAACACCAAATTCCATGACAATGCCCTTTGGACAAATTGAGGTTGGTGCTTGATGTTGTTCAATCAGTGCCGAGTATCCCTGTGAACCATCGTCTCCTTGCTGGCCTTCAGGACCCTCATCACCAAGCTGTCCATCACAGACATGTGCAGTTGTTTCGATTTCTTCCTGATCCAAGTAGAGGTTGCGATTGGTATCAACTCCTGATTCGATCTGGATTCCACCAAACTGACATGGGACACCGGGAGATAATGCTGTGAGGTTGACGAGGCTTGAGTTGCCATTGTGGCCGTTTGTTCCGTCAAAACCAGACTGACCTTGTGGACCTGAGAGTCCTTGTTGTCCATGACATACTTTCGTACTGCTCGTGATTTCCTCGGCAGAGAGTTTTCCGTCCCCATCAAAATCTGTTCCAAGGAAGATGTCGGCCCCTCCCTCAGGGCAATAGACATCAGCCTCCCGACCTTCGGTTTCAACAAGAATTGAGGAATCCTCTTCACTTGTTGAATCAAGCGCTTCAATCGAATGGTTCAGTACGACTGCCCATATGGAGAGTAAGAGTGCGCTCAGCACAATGGTTGTCTTGGTCATCTTCACGATGTTTTCTCGTGATAGGAAACGCGAATTGCGTTCATCACGGCGGGCTCCTTGTGTGTTGTTCTCATTTGAGGACATAATTGCTGGAGCGACGTCAACCGTATCAAAACCATCGGTTGGCAACACGAGTCTTGATGAAGCATCGATGATTGCATCAATACATGGAACTTCCAAACCGTTTGGCAAAACAGTTGGAAGGGGATGAGGGACCCACGCGACAAAAAGCAGCCCGTCTCGTTGTGGATCTCGCCAGGGTTGCCAAGGCAAAATCATTTGTTGAAGTCGACCATGCCCATGTTTCTGGTGTCTCTGTCATCACGGGAGGTCACGGTCTGCGCACCTTTCTCAATGATTTGAGTGGAGACGAATCCGGAACTGTTGTGATTCCTACCACACTGAATTCGGCAGGTTGTGACCGAGAAAAGATGGAAGAAATGGGAATCAGTTACCCAAACTTCCTCGAACAACAGTTCGAGATTGTCCAAGCATACGACCATTTGGGCATCGAAGCAACGCTGTCATGTACGCCATACGATCGTGGTATTGAAATTGAAGGTGAAGTGGCTTCATGGGCAGAGTCCAACGCCGTTTGTTTTTCCAATACTTGGACGTCGCTGATTACAAATCGTGAATCTGGTTTGAGTGCACTTGCTACGGCGTTGACTGGTTATGCTCCTGCTTGGGGATTGCATCTCGCTTCAAATCGGAAACCAAACATCCGAGTGGTTGTCGAATGTGCTTTGGATACACTCTCAGATTATTCGATCCTTGGAGACTGGATTGGCAAGAATGCCAAGCCTGAATGGGATCTTCCATATGGGCCAATGCCATACATACAAGGATTGGATGAATCGATTTCTTTTGCTCGAAAGAAAGCACTGACTGCTGCTGCAGCAAATTATGGTTCACCGATGATGTGGGTTGAAGGACACACTCCCCCACCCGGCGATTCCATCGAAGCCGTGAACTGGCAAGGCGTTTTGACCTTTACAAAGCAGGATTTGCAAGAGCGTTATCGTCAATTGAGCCCGAAAGGCCAGGTTGATTTGGTGGTTATTGGTTGTCCTCAAGCAAGTTTGGAAGAAATGCGAACGACTGCGGCTGCGCTCCGGACACATATGGAGTTTGGAGAAACAGTTCCTAATCAGCGCCTATGGATGTTTACAAGTCAAGAAAATCATGATTTAGCCGAAGCTGATGGAACTGTCTCAATACTCGAAGAGGCAGGCGCCCTCGTTTTGGTGGATACATGCCCAGAGGTGACACCATACAACCGGGAGAGGTACAACCATTTACTGACCAATTCGATGAAAGCCGAACATTATCTTACCAGCGGTTTGAATCGAATTCCAACCAGCGTTGCATCGATACAGGAGTGTGTGCGGCATGCGATTGACCCTCATTTGGCTGATGGCCCCACTCCAAAGCTATCCCACTCATCGCATGGTGGTCAAGTGACTGCGAAGACACAACAAGCAGGGTTGCGAACAATCGTAGGCGCAGGTCTCAACTCACAAACCGACTTTTGCATTGAAGGGAAGGCGATGGTCACAGATGTCCCAATCACCTATCTCGGTTACGTGAATCGGGACACGGGCGTGGTTGAAGAAGCCGGTCATCCGCTAGATGGTCGAGCTATTCAAGATACGATTCTCATCTATCCAAAGGGATCGGGTTCCACGGTAGCCCCTTACGTTTTGATGGGATTGCTGTATCAAAACAAAGGTCCTCTGGCCATCATCAATCGAGACGTTTGTCCACTTACACTACCGGCTTGTTCATTGTTGAACGTGCCGTATGGTCATGGATTCGAAGACGATCCTTGCCTCCTTGTGAATGACGGAGACCACATACGCTTCAAGCGAGAGGATGACAAGGTCTCGCTTGAGATTCTTGAACGAGCGTGATGCTATGCGAATCCTTGTTACAGGAGGTGCTGGCTTTTTGGGCTCGAGTTTGGTCGAATTTTTGGTCGAGCACGGACATGATGTTATTGTACTCGATAATCTTTGGAGAGGCCAAAAAGACAACCTCGAAGCCGTTAGCGGCGACATCACATTCATCGAAGCAGATGCATGCTCACCAACATCGTATCAGCACATCGTTGAGCCCTCAACAATTGATCTTGTCTATCATTTTGCAGCAGTAAATGGAACAAAATGGTTCCATGAAGAACCGAGGCTTGTGATGGATGTTAACCTCAATTCCACGTTGCAATCGCTGGAATTCGCAGAGAAAAACAACTGTCGCTATGTGTTTGCATCATCCCCAGAAGCCTTTGGTGAATCGGAAATCATGCCTCTCGGTGCTGATGAATCTGCTGTATTCACCGCAGCGCACCACCATCAAAGGCACGCATATGGGGCGAGCAAATATCTCGGAGAACTCGCAGTACACCACGCAGCTCGAAAAGGTCTTGATGTTCGAATCGTACGTCCCTTCAACGGATACGGCCCAAGACTCTTGGGGGATGCATATGGGCAGGTCGTTTCGATGATGATTCAATCTGCTCTCAAAAAGGGAGTAATTCGGGTTCACGGTGATGGCTCGCAAACCCGCTCGTTAACCTACATCGATGACCTTGTTCGTGGAATTGTATTTGCAGGAACGTTCGATGACCTCTCTGGTATGAGTTTCAATTTGGGATCCGATGAAGAGATCTCAATGCTCAACCTCGCTGAACGTATCGGGCAATTGGTTGAAGAGCAAACAGGTCAATCGATCAACATTCAGTTTGAGAGCGGGCACCCGGGAGATTCAAAGCGACGCCTCCCCCATCTTATGGAGGCAGAGACACATCTGCAATGGAAGGCGCAAATCTCACTGGATGAAGGTCTTCTTCAGACACTTCGGGCGATGGTGTAATGCCATTTTGTTGGCGTTGCCATCAGTCTATCTAGCCCGTGTTGACAGAGAATGTGAGCGGGTAATTGCGCATCGTACTGCCCTGGAACAAGGATTTCACCCAATTTGAGAACAACCAATTTCGCTTTTGCTTCAGGTAAATCAATTTCTTCAATCATGGTTCCAATGAGTGCGAAAGCAGCATCTTCCATCACAAGCTTGTTTGCTGATATCCCTTTGAGTGAGAAGGATTCCCATTCACTGGTTCCGTGTTCAAGAGGCCGTGCGGTTTGTTCGACGATTTCGGCTGCACGTGCTGAGGCTGGTAGAAAGTTCAGGACGGCCGTTTTGGTTGCACGGATGTTGAGGAGCGTATCTCGCCATCGGTCATGGCGGTTTGCCGAAAAGGAAACGATTGCTAGTGGTGGAGAGTTTGAAACGATTGAGAGCGAGGTGTATGGCGCAAGATTGAGCGTTCCATCTTCAGACGATGTGCCGATGAGTGCAAGGGGTCTTGGGCTTGCGAGATTTGTAAGCCATGTGGCACGCATTTCGTGTGAAAGCGAAGCAAGGTCGATGGAAGTTGGATCTTCTTGTGAGAATGATTTGTGTTGCTTAGGGAACCATCGGTCGAGTTCACCCGCCTCGACCTCCATAATGGCATGAGCGGTAAAGTCCCGATACGCTTCCCACTTCTCAATGTCTTCGATATCCCCTCGCTTTCGTTTCCTTTCGATGGATGCATTGGCATAGTCGATGCAGTTTTGGAGAAATGAAATTACGTGTGCTTTGCCTTCCATAGGGGTCACTCCTTTGCATCGTATTCTGTTCTTGTCATAAGAAATCTTGCTGGATTCCCAACCCATACCTCTCCAGATGGGAGGGGCTTCGTCAACACGGAACCTCCTCCTAACACTGCGCTATCCCCGACATTTGCTCCTGGAAGGATGGTGCATCCTCCTCCAATGACGGCGTTGTCTTCGATTTGAACAGCCATCCATTTTGAGGGATCCCCGGAGGGAGGATATTTGTCATTGAGAATGGTTGAGTTCGGTCCGATAAACACCGAAGAACCGATGGTGGTTCCGTCAGCGATGTAGTTTGAACCTTGGATGTTGGTCCTGTTTCCGATGGTAACGTTCCGTCCTACATGACACATTGAGCCAATCGTGACATCTTCACCGATGTGAAGATTTTTCCCAATATAGCATGGGTTGTAGGCACATGATGAAGGGGACAATTGGATGCGGTCTCCACCAATATCATCGTCCATCCCTTCACCTCATCCGTCGATTCCGAGTTCTCTCATCAACATTTCAACGTGGCCTGTTGCACGAACGTTGTAACGACACCATGCGATGTTCCCTTCGCTGTTGATGACAAATGTGGAACGAACACAGCCGAGATATTCTCTACCGTAGTTCTTCTTGATGCGCCATGTTCCAAACATGTCGTGAAGATCTCCATCAACATCCATGAGGAGTGGAAAATTGAGTTCCTTCTTGGTGATGAATTTCTCATGCGATGATTCCGAGTCTTTCGAAACACCGAGAACAACATAACCCTCACTGGTAAGTCGAGCCATGTTGTCGCGGAAGTCGCATGCTTGTTTGGTGCAACCAGGTGTTGAATCTCGAGGATAGAAGTAGAGTATCACGGTCTTTCCTTGACTCATGTACGTTTCGAGGTCGTGCGTGTTGCCAGCGGAATCTTGACACGAAAAAAGNGGNCTTTTTGTTCCAATCTCAAGGGTTACAGGGGAGGTCATGANNATGCCGTGTCGACTTACATCAAGAATGCTTGGTTTCCTTCGCATGAAAGTACGTTCTTGTNNTAATGTATNTTGCATAAAATTCAATGCTATATGAATAAAACCATGTTTTTCGGCCAATTGTTTGATAAACTGCCAGTATGGAAGACACAATATGGCGGCTCCAAGCATGACGCGACGAAGCCGCAAGTACTTCAAGAAAATTCAACGTGCGAAAACACGCTATGACTTGCAAAGCATCGCCTCATCAATTCAAAGCGATCTTGATCGACGAAACCTNTCCTACGATGAAGCCCTCAATCTGGGCAACTTCATACAAAACCGAGCAGATCAACTGCCTGGCAATTCAATTGTTTATGCAGTATCTGACCGGGATGCGTACCGTCGAACACTTGAATTGTATCTTCGTGACGCACTACTGACTCGTACAGAACAGTTGTTGCTGTGGGAAGAACGAAGGAGACTGGGTATCTCTGACGACGAACATGACCGACTTCTGGTCCAGTTGCTTGAAATTTGGAAATCCCAAGGCAAGTCGGTCACGATNCAACGGTTTGAGAAAGCAGGAGGTAATGCTGATGTTTAGGCAAAAAACCCTCCCTCTCGTGTTGGTTCTGCTTTTGGTTGGTCACTTGGCTCTACCATTCGCAGATGCCACATCAACGAGTGGCCGAGCAGGTCCTGATTTCCGAGTCACAAGCGTAGAATTTGATGGCGCTGGTTCGGTAGCTACTGGCACCGGCTTTGTACTCGCACCCGATACACACACTGTTCGTGTCGATGTCGAGAACGTCGGAACATCCAATGGTAATGCTTTCCTTTCGCTCGTTCACAAGGGCTCTCCGAACGCTGCTGAACAGATTGTTGATACCGTCGACCTTGGCACCATGAATGCCCAATCAGGGACCTCCACCTACCTCATCAGCTGGACAGCCACCACAGGACCTTCTCAAACGCTTTTCGCCCGAGTGAGCGGCGCAAACGATGGAAACACTGCAAACAACGAATTCCGACGAGATTTCGATGTTGATAACTACCAAGACGCGAACATCATTGCAGACGATTTGCCGGAACCTTCTCCTGGCAACACCTACGCTTTCCTCGACCACCAACAACACACGTTCAATGTATCAATGAAGAACGATGGAGTTGTAACTTTCTCCTCGGTTATGGGCCTAGTCNTATTCGATTCAGCGACTGGTACCACTGTGGAATACTGGCAAGATTCAAACACTGAAACACTTGAACCCGGATCCGAATTCTCTCCTTCTACGCAAGTTCTCCTCAGCGGTGGTTTCTCAGCATCTTCTCTTACTGGCTTGTGGAATGTCTCCGTTGTTGTTTGGGTAAACAGCTCATCTGGAAACCTATTGTCCACTTACGACCAACTCGATGTTATCTTCAGCGACTATATCGCGGAGATGATTGGTCCGTCGGATCGTACCACAGCCCCTGGCGAGTCAGTAACGCTGTATTACATCATCAAAAACATTGGATCAACGACCGACATCTTCACGATTAGTGTGAGCAGCGGGCCTTTTGGTTGGGCGGATACGTCGCTGGACGGTACCTCGACAACACCTCTGTCAGGCGACCAAACTACGACCATCTCGGTTGTTGTTAACGTGCCACAAAACGCCGGGCTTTCGGATGTGGACATCATCACCTTGTCGATCACCTCCGCTGGAAGTGGATTGCCTTTAACACACACCTCACGCGTCATGGCAGGGGAGTTCCACGAAGCCACGATCGATATTACAAATGATACGACGTATGTCCTTCCNGACTCGACGGACACCGTCGCCTTCAATGTNACGAACACTGGAAATGCAGACGGTTTCTTTGGTCTCACGGTTGGCCTTTCTCCCAATGCACTCAATTGGAAATACAACCTCTCGATCGAAAATACTGGCGAATTGAAGGTTGGAGAATCTGTATCAGGATTCATTCGAATTGAGGTCCCTCCGATACAATTCCCATTGGAGGATGATGAACACAACGCCGCAGGAGATAGCCTCAGTGTATTCATTATCGCTCAGGAGATTGGAGGAAGCATTCCAACCACAGACTCTGGCCAAGTAGAAGTCCGTCCTGCAATCGTTGTCGACCCAGGTCTCCCTGTTGATAGCATTGTCTTGTCAGAAAGCGACGTGTTGGGTGCGAGCTTCACGACAGACGTCAATGCGATACTTGCGCTAGATGTTCAAGTTCGTCACAATCTCAAGTCAGCGTCGGATCTGGCTGAGACCATCGATGCCAACATTACGGTAGGAAACATCACTTTCGAAGCACTCACATCGGGTGGATTTAACGAAGCCGACCGTTGGAACGCCACGGTCAGTCCCGGGGAGGCAACTGGCCTCATACTCGGTGAATCCTTCCCCGCCTCACTCGGCATCAACAGCCGATCGGGACAACTTCCTTTGGCGGGTACTGTTCGGATACCGATTACGACCACGCCGACGCTTGGAAGCGTACACACCTCATCTGCAGTATTTGCAGCTCCCCTTGAACAAAACCTTTCGATCGTCGTGCCAAAGGTGATCGACGGTGAGATTACTGAAACCGGCCCATTGGATGCGAACGTTGGCGTGGATACCGATTTCATGTTTGCTTTCGGCAACACTGGAAACGACCGTTCCTCTTACCGACTTGAGATTGTCGAAAACCTCCCAACTGGTTGGTATGCTAACTTAACCACAACGGGTCCAGACAACACCATCCTCGACTTGGCGAGCGATTTCGAAGACTACCCAGCTGTAAGCGGAGGGCACCTCAGCTTAGTAACACTGACCGTAAAGACGGACCCACTCGCTCCGTCGGGACTTCTTCAACCGCTGACGGTCCGGTACTATGATCTTGATACAGGGGCCTACATCGGACAACAAACCATGGACATCCGAGTGGGTGAAACCATCAACGCATCGCTCAGTCCAACAAATCAATCGATTGACATCACGCCCTATGAACAACTCTCTGCATTCGTCAACATCGAGAACACAGGCAACGCGCCTACCACATTTTCACTCGCACTCGACGATGGCGGATACGACGATGTCTCCTTTGTGCTCGATACCGAATCCAGCGTCACTATTGCCGCAGGTTACGAATCTTCAGTTCGCATCAACATTATTCCCACACTGCAAGCAAGTGCTGATGAATTTTACATGGCCAACCTCACCGTATCAATGCTCGATGAGAATGGCCAGTTGGTTGAGCTGTACGCGAACATTGTTGCAAACGTGTCGGAAGTACATGACGTTCAACTTACCGCTCCAGACACCTTAGTTGCAGTCCCGGGCACGGTTGTTAACTTACCGTTCAGTCTACTCAACACAGGCAACCTCGTTGAAACTGTGAACATCAACATCACCGTTGATGGCGGCTGGACCACAACCCCAACTGTTCAATCGTTCACTGTTCCAATCAACGGCGAATCAAACGGATTATTCGAGATCGATATTCCTGCTCTCGATGGCTCTGACAATCTCCTTGACGGTGCTATCCATGTTGCGAACCTAACCGTTTATGATCCGGTCTCCGATGAGGTGTATGTTCTCCAGAAGGTGGAATTGCTTGTCGCACCGGTGTTCACCTATACCATCGAAGGATGGGAAACCGAATACTTCTTCCATGAAGGATCCAACAGAGTCTGGACCGCTCAAATTACCAACACCGGAAACAAGGATGTCTATGTCGATCTTGGTTACGAAGTCAGATCTCCAGGGCTGACCACTCCAAGCAACGATTGGATCGTTAACTCAGCGTCACCAAACCAGCTTTTCCTTCCCAGAAATGTACCTGTGGACTTGACCGTGAGCGTCGATAAAAATGCCGCAGGGAGCAGCAGTACGTCGCTAACAACCGCAGCGGATTTGCGTGTCACATTGGTTCCTATCGATATCGATGTCGATGGAAGTGGTGAACTCATGACCTCGTTGAAGATGAAGCGCCTGTTCGACACCGGAATTGCAGACGATTTGAGGGCTCCTGCAAATGATGAACCAGTGACCATCCAAGTGGAATATTCACACATACCCTACCTCAACGATGCACCTGCGGCTTATTCCATTGAATTCTGTGGTGTCGAGCGCATTTTGGACATTGAGGGACTCGGACTCGACGAGGATGACTATGAATGGAACATTTCGTTGACCAATCTTGAAGGTCCAGAAAGCGTTCATTACATCAACCTCACAGCACCTTGTGTCCCTGGTTCTGAACTGATTGAGCTACCGGAACGTCCAGCTTATGTTCTCTCACCAAATCTCATTTTCAATGTTAAAGTTCCAGATCGGCCAAACATTCTCCCTGGGGACGGTTACGACATCACGATGCGCCTCCACCATCCCGATCCGAATGAACCTGTGACGGAAGAAACCTTCCGCTTTGCGTTGAATGTCTACGCAGACCCAATGATTGACCCCGACTCTCAGCGCATTGTCGATGCTTCAGGCAAGGAACTCGACTTCATCATGGAAGGCCAAACAACTTACATTGAATTCGACTTGAAAAACGAAGGGACTGCACTCGCCCTTGGAATCAGTTCTCAACTCGTCTGCGAAGGACTCGTCATCGAGAACTCCCCTGCGTTCGTACCATTGCTCCCAGACGGAAGTGTCGAAACATTGCGTTGGAAAATCACCGGCGAGACACTCGACTGGTGGGAGCAGAGCCGAGACGCGGAATGTACCGTGAGGATTCTTTCAGATTACGCACTAAACAACGTCGTGGAGAACGATGAAGTCGTGTTTGTTCAGAAGGTCGATTCAAGTGCGCCCTCGACACTGACTTCATTCGCTGGATTTGGCATTGCGCTCATCGTAACGATCGGTCTGCTCGGTTTAACCAATCAAAACGAGAAGTATCGCTTGGGCGCAGTTTACTCCGGTGTTATCATGCTTGGGTTCCTGTTCCATTTGTACGATGCAACGTGGTGGGGTCCAGCCGTTATTGCATTCGCAGCGTTGTGGGTGTGGCGCATGGCTTGGCGCAGCAGTGAAGAATTCCGTTACATTCACGAAGATTATCAACGAGCTCGCAAGGGAATTTCGACAATCTATGCCGATCATTTCCAAGCCCTCACAGACTCACGACGTCAACTGACCATCATCCTCAGTCTGCCGTTGCTTGGGTTCATCGCTGTTGTCCTTGGCCTACCGCCGCAAATGACACCAGATCAAACAAATCTGATTCTACTCGTTGGCTATGTTTTGCTCTCGACCATGGTTGTTTGGGCCGTGCTTCGTCGAGTCAACAAGCAATACGGTACACTTTATGGAAAACTCACAGACATTGAAGTCAAGGCGACACGAATCGAACGAGATCTTGGCGACCCAGCACGCCTTCTCAATGATTTGGCTATGGATGGGCTCGATCTTTCCGCCATCCTTGAAACACCGCAATCGGTTACGATTTCTGATCCGCAAAACAGTGGAGATTTGGAGGAGGTGATTTCGAATGGCGAAGAGCAAGCTTGACGCAGATGAATTCATCATGGACTCCGAACTGGGCGAAGGCGATCTCACCGATGCACAAGCAACTATGGCAGCATCGAATGAGAGTGCGCAACGCTTGATTCAAGCCAGTCGCGAACTCGAATCTCTCGTTCAGAATGTTGTGAGTGATGAGGTCAATTCGCTCGCAACCACCGAACTTGATTTGTTGCAAGCAAAGACGTTCTTGGAAACGCACCGTTTGCGACGAGCAAGAAAGAGTGTGCGTCGAGCAGAGAAAGCGCTGGATGTTCTTGAGGAGGATGTTCTGTATCTCCGACGTAGCATCGCAATGCTGCATCGTCTGCTCAAAGAAAAGGCGCTTGCTGAGGAAGAGGTCGAAAATGTATTGCGACGATTGCGGAACGCTACAGGAGCCGCTGAGATTGGAGATGTTGGATATGCTGCAACCGAAGTGGAATACCTTGTCGACGATCTCATTGGAGGCAACTCGTCCACGCTCAATCCGTTCCTTTTCCGCCACTTCTGGCTTTCAGTTGATACTCGATGGCCTGCAGGTGGAGAGACAGGAATCCTCCTTGTTCGAATCATTAACGACGGTGATATCCCTCTTCCAATGATGCGGCTTGCTCCTCCCGTTCCTGAAGGATGGGATGCAAAACCATCCTTCATCGATGTCCCTGTGATTGGCCCGGGTGGCAATTTGCCGGTTCGATTCGAAATCCATGCTGACCGCAGACACGGTGCAGACGAGATTCCTCTCTCACGAAAACTTTCAATTGCGACCGGGTATGAAATGCGAAACGGTAACGTGAAAGTAACCATTCGTGCTCAAAATCGTTCGATGGAACCACTTGTTGATGTTCTTATTCAACCATGGATGCCTCCGGGCTTCACATCCGATAAAGTTCCATTCATTAGCAGGCTAACGCCTGATGAAGTGGCTGTCATCCGTATGCCACTCCGCATAGACTTGGGTCATGGAGGTGCTCTTTGACCCGCATCCAATTCCACCCTCACATGAGGGAGGACGAGTAAAAAAAGGTGAAAAAAATGAAAACCGAAAAAGATACGAAGCAAGACGAACTTGCTGCGATCGGTATTGGTGCGATGATTGTATTCATTGCATTGATTCTGGTTGCGGCAGTAGCGGCAGCGGTCATCATTCAGACCGCAGAAAAGCTGCAACAGAACGCACAAGCCAGTGGTGATGACACCCAAGAGCAGATGTCCACAAAGGTCATTCTGCTCTCGACAGTCATTAATGACATGACCGCAGCTGGAGAAGAACTCTTCTCCACCTTCGAGTTGGCGCCAGGTTCAGAACCGATTCAAGGTGATGATATCGCATTTACTGTCATTTGTGATGATGGTGCTGTAGCCCCAGCCACACCTACCGCTGCCTTTGATGATGGTGATTTCAGTGAAGCAACTTTACACGATGACAACGGTGAAACACTCGCGAACCCTATCATCACATTGAATCCCGGAACGACGTATGTTGTTGTCATTGATATTCCAACATGCGGTCCAGAAGCGAACACAGATCACATCCTCGTGATCTCTGTTACTGGTGGCGGGTCCACATACGAAGAACTCCAATACGGTAGCGCTCCTGCTGTGGGAGACGTAGTAGTCTGAGGTGATTGAAAATGAAGAACACACAAGTAAAGAACATGAAAAACGATAACCTAGCCGCAATCGGTATCGGTGCAATGATTGTTTTCATTGCATTGATTCTTGTTGCTGCTGTTGCTGCTGCGGTCATTATCCAGACTGCAGAGAAGCTTCAACAGAACGCACAATCGACTGGTGACGATACTACTGACGAAATGTCTGGTAAGGTCCAAGTCCTCAACGTCTTCGTTTCGGACGCAGATGACTTCGAAGTCTACTTCCGTCTCGCTGCTGGTTCAGATGATACAGAAGACGTCGACATTCTCTTCCAGATTTTCTGTGATGATGGTGGCGGCGGTATGGACCGAATTTCTGGTGATTTCAGCGATTCGAACATCGATCCACTCTCGGACGGTGCTAACCCGGTAACTAGGGTTGAGTCCGGTGTTGGGTATCGAACAACAATCGAGGGTGACGATGGTGCTGGTGCAGACTGCGGTCCAAACGCATTGTTCACGAACAACGTCAAGGCAACACTCTACCTCCACGTCGTTGGTGGTGGAACAACGTACGACGTTCTCAAGGTCAACGACGATTCCCCTGGAGCAGTGGTGGTCTGAGTCTCCCTGCGTATTGATCTGCCTCAAGCAGGTCACACGCAGGAGGTTGTACCATGGCATGGCCATTTGGCAGTGCAGGGAACGACCGGGACGCAGACGCTGAACTCGCAGAAGAGCGCTTGAAGATAATGGCCAATGTGGCCATTGAACAAGTGCCACTCCCTGAACAGGGAGAGTTGAGTGAAGAGGATGCATGGACCATATCCCCCGGTCCGACTCGAGCACGATTGAACAGTATTGGATCTGTACCATCTGTTGCTGCGACGCTTGCCCCCCAACCGGCGGCACCCGTCAATGCTCAGGTGGATACGTCTGGACTGGAACGTATGATCAGCAGCCGTCTCGATATGGTCGAAGATGTGCTTGGACTGATTTCACACAAGATGGAACAAGGAAACGTTGTTGCAGCAGTCGAGGGTGAAGAACCCTCTCATGACGACGATGATGACGTTGCCTCTGTGGATGGAGCCGTAGGCGACACCATCGTTACCGCTGATGGAGAAGTACTCCCAGTGGGCGATGGCGTAGATCGACTCCGACATTCTGATGAGGCACGCCTCGTTGAATTGTATGAAGCACAAGCCCTTGCAGCGAATCCTTTCTTAGCGAAGGGATCCTATGAGGAAGCTGCGAACGATGGTGTTGGTGCAGCGATGGTTGCTGCTCTCTTGCTGGACAATCTCTCCGGCATGGCAGCGGTGAGTTTCGCTCAAAAAGCTGTTCAGAGCGGTATGTTGTCTGAAGATGAAGGGCGCGCAGTCCTTGCAATCGTACAACTTGCTGCTCCTGGAGAAGCTGAATCTGCATTGAATGATCATCTCTCGCATCGCAAATTGCTTACCTTTTCTGCGATCGTTGAATCCTGGCGTTCCCAAACATCGAAATCGGAGGAATGATGAATGGGCGCTTCAGTAGGTGTTGGTGCTCTCGTGGTTGGTACCTCGTTGTTGTTGATTTTTGCACTTGCAGTGCAAACACTTGACAATCGCTTGGATGCCAGTCTTGAGATTATCGATGATGCTGGAGACCCTTTGCCAACATTCCAAATTGACGATGCTACCCTATGGGAAGGCGCCGTTTTGACCGTAACCGTGAACAGTAATGGGAGCGGATACGTTGATGGAAACCTAGTTGCAACAGGAACTGGAAGTGGATTTTCGGGAACTTTTACCGTCGATGCTGCAGGAGGAATAGAAACCGTGACAATCACCAGTCGCGGCAATTACTCGTCCCCTCCGACCATCGCCGTTGATGCTTCCGGGCAATCACCAACCAGTACTGCAACATTCAGTTCGACTGCTGGCAATCACATTTACGCAAATTTGACGAATACGGGCTCTGTAACACTTCCTCTTCGGGAAGGATGGCTTTTCCTCGATGGCGGAACAGCACAAGAACCAACCAACTTAGGTTCGGCGTACACGCCGGGCATTGGTAGCACGAATTGGTATCCTGGTGAAACGATAGCTCTCGATTGGTCTGAAGATGGACCGACATCCTATGAGCGGATCACGTTAACAGCGGGTGGAGTTTCAGTAGCTCACACACTTGCATGAGGTGAAGAAATGGCTGACGGTGGAGCATCATCTTTCATTTTCCTGACGACTGCATTGTTGGTCTCAGGTTTGGTAAGTGTTGTTTTGATCAACCAATGGGGCGATATGGCTCAAATCACTGCGCAAGAAACAGCAGCATTGGAAGTCCAAGAAGCGACAAGTGTTGACTTTGCTGGCGACCCAATGATGGTTGCCCTCAACACCAGCGCTACGCCGGATGAGATTACGTTCTACCTGCAAAATACGGGAACAACATTGTTGGATACGTCCACGCTTGTCGTTCTTGTTGATGGTCAAACCGTAACCTCATCAATCACATCCACACTTGTCCCTGCAACAGGAGATTGGGACGAAGCCCACCTCCTTGAGGTCACTGTAAGCAGCAACAGCTGGACGTACCAATCAGGTGATGATGTTTCGATTACGGCCGTTGTATCTTCAGAGGTAACCAACGGTTATCGAGGTTCAGATTCGATGTCTGTGGAGGTGCGATTGCATGGTTGAGCGACTTGATGAAATGCCGAAACCAATCGAGGATGGTTTCCCGTACGATGTTGAAACAGACAGTTTGGCCGATTCACTTGGCCTGCGCTTGCCGAACCGTAGCTTGATTATGCTCCAAGGCGAGGTTGGTTCTGGTAAATCGCTCGTAAGTCAACGACTCGTTCATGGACTCCTACACAACGAAGTCAAGGTTCTCGTGATCACGACAGAGTTGACTACTCGTGGATGGATTGAGCAAATGGAATCCATTGGCTATGGCGTAACTGATGCATTGACCAATGGTAACTTGATGATTTTCTCACGATTTGGTACCGTTGCCGAACCCATTCCAAATGTGGGTCTCGACGAAGTGCTAAACAGTGAAGCAATCGAAGAAGCAGATATTGTTGTCATTGATTCTGCAAGTTCATTGATGCCAGATGGCATGGACGATCAAGCACGCTTCAATATGATTCAACGCTTACGAAAGATTGCATCGACTGGACGTAGTCTGATGCTGATGGTCGATAAGGACGAAATGGACGCAAAACTACTGCACTCACTCCGTGCAAGCGCTGAAGTTGTTCTCGACCTCTCGACCAATTTGATCGGTGGGGAACTCAAGCGCACATTGCTCGTCACTCGATACCTTCGAGCGGCAGGGCCTGTTCAATCATCCGTCGGATGGCGTGTTGAGCCAGGTATGGGCTTCATTGTCGATATTACAGCGGTAAGTTGAGGTGAGTAAATGGCAGATGAAGAACTCAAATTCCAACGAGGTGACCTTGCAGGCGTCATGGCTGCGCACACTCACGTTGGAGATTGGGTCCGTGACTTCGAGAAGCGATACGGTACTCGCCCGATTTATTATGGGCCACTCGATCGAGATGCAAAGAAACAACGTCCACTCAATTTGATTTACATTACCAAAGAACCGGTCTTCGTACATATTTACGAACCTCCAAGTGATGAAGACGGAGGAGGACAAATCCTCTGGTTTGGGTTGGAGCCCCAATTGAACGAAGAGGAAGAAAACATTCGACGTGATTTGGTTGAAACACTCCTCCAAGAAGCACCTTCGGCACCGTCATTCACCACGGACTCAGAATTCGAGACCATCCTTGGTCAAATGATTGACCGATACACGATCTCGCAAGCCGAAGCGAGTATCGTCTCCAGGCGTCGTGGTCGTATTTGGGAACTCGTCGGTATGGACGACAAACGAATTGTTGTGAGTGAAGCACAACGCGAACGATTGCGCTACATTGTCATCCGTGACTTGATTCGAAACGGTCCGCTTGAAACACTTCTCTCAGATGAAATGCTTGAAGATATTCACTCGGTTGGATTAAAGCACATTCACATGGATCACAAGGTGTTTGGAATGGTAACATCAAACATCAGATTCAGAGAACGAGAGATTCTTTCTCGATATCTCCGTGCAATGTCGGAGCGAATAGGCCGTCCAGTATCGGACAACAAACCGATCATCGATGGAGCGTTGCTTGACGGTTCACGTATTAACATCATTTTCTCTGACGACGTTTCGATGTTGGGTCCGTCGTTTACCATACGTAAATTCGCAGAGGAAACAATCTCCGTTATTCAGCTCATCAAATGGGGGACCATGAGCGCTCAACAAGCAGCATACATCTGGATTTGCCTTGAATACGGTATGTCCGTTTTGGTATCCGGAGAAACAGCGTCTGGTAAGACCACGACGCTCAATGCGATTCTTCCATTCATTGACCACAACGTCAAGATTTACTCTGCAGAGGATACGCCTGAAGTCAAGGTTCGTCACAAGATTTGGCAACGCCTTGTTACCCGTGATTCAAAGAACGAGGATTCTCGTGTTGAAATGTTCGATCTTCTCAAAGCAGCTTTGCGTTCTCGTCCACGTTACATCATCATTGGTGAAATACGTGGTGTGGAGGGTGCAACAGCCTTCCAAGCAATGCAAACAGGTCACCCTGTTATTGCCACATTCCACGCATCCTCCATCGTCAAGATGATTCAACGTTTTACTGGTGACCCAATCAACGTTCCAATTCGGTTTTTCGATAACCTGAACTTTGCAATTTTCCAAGAGGTTGTCGAAGCACCAGGTGGCGGAATTGCTCGTAGAATTACTGGTATCGATGAGGTCATTGGATACAACAAACACAGCGATGGTGTCCTCACAAGAGGTATGTTCGAATGGGATCCGGTCAAAGACAAGCACTACTTCCGTGGTATGTTCCAATCCCACCTTCTGGAAAACAAGATTGCGGCCATGGCTGGTTTTGCCAACAAGCGTGATATTTACGATGAAATGCTACGACGTGCTGCTGCCATCGAGCGAATGGCAGACAGAGACCTTACGCATTACGATGATGTGTTTGATCTCCTCAACATTTACTACAACAGTGGTTGGGAATATTTTGACAGCGCCGTTGACTCTTGGGTTGGCGTTAACCATAAGTGAGGAGGGAATGAACGTTGGAACGAATGCCGATGTGGCAAATTGCCATCCGTCGGCTTGAGATGCCGGTAGGTCGTTTCATCACACTCTATGTTGGTGGAGCCTTTGCCGGTGGACTACTCGCATCACTTCTGATTATTTTCCTCACAGGAGGCTTTGCTGACGGAGCGTTGTTTGCAGGGCTCTCTGGAATCCTCCTGCTCTTCCTTCTTCCAATTCTTGCATCAGCAGGCGCAATGGCCTTCCCACTGCTTGAAGTGAGCCGTTCTGCAAATCTAATCGAACGTGAAATGCACATGTTCATCACTCGAATGGGAATTCTATCGTTGGGTGAAGTGGGTGCACAATCTATTTTCGATATCCTCAAGCAAATGCGGGATTATGGTGAGCTTGCAACCGAAGTTCAGCGAATTGAAACCCTCGTCGACAAATGGCATACCTCCTTGCCTGAAGCGGCTCGAATTGTAGCACAACAAAGCCCGAGCCCTCTGTGGACCGATTTCCTCGACCGAATGGCGTTCTCGATTGAAGCGGGCCAACCGATTGATGAGTTCATGCGCTCGGAGCAAGAAACGGTAGCTGAGCAATACAATACCCTCTACGACACCCGATTGGAGAGTGTTGATACGATGCAAGAAATCTATGTCTCGTTGGTAACGGCTGGATTGTTTGGTCTTGTCATTGCCGGTATCCATCTGGTTCTGTTTGAAGTTGGAGGGAGCAACGATACTCCAATTGAAGTTGCATCCCGCCTCAGATTCCTTTTGCTGGCTTCGATGTTGTTCATCATCATTCAAGTTGGTGCGATGATGGCGTTCAGGGCTACAATTCCACGTGATCTTATTTTTGCTCGAGATGAATTGGATACGCCATTCCGAATCAACTTTACACGTTCAGTTCTCTCAGCCGGGGCTGTTTCCTTGATTCTACTTCTTATCACGATTGTTGTCGTCATTTCAACATGGGAGGAAATTAGTTCACAGTGGGACCGTTATGGACTCATCCTTCTTGCAGCACCTCTCTCTCCTATGCTCATTCCAGCATGGCTCATCCGTCGTGAGGAAACCAATGTACAGCGACGAGATGGGGCTTATCCTGACTTTATACGCGCACTGGGTGGTACAGCACAAGCACGTTCTGCAGAGCCATCAGCGACGATCAAAGCATTGCGTGGAGTCGATTTTGGTATGCTCGATGGATCCATTGACCGATTGGAACGCCGACTTGCGACTCGTATTGATTCCGATCGAGCATGGGATTACTTCAATGCGGACACAAACTCCGCTGTAATTTCACGGTACACACGAATTTACATTGAGGGATCTCAATCCTCAGGTAAGCCTGCCGAAACAGCCGAGATGGTCTCGCGTTCTGTTGGAAATCTTCTGTCGTTACGCCGCCGCCGTGCACTTTCTGCAAACACAATGTGGGGCGTTGCGCTTGGACTTCTCATTGCGAGTGTTACATCACTCAACGTTACGATTTCGATTGTCTTACAACTTGGAGAAGCAATCGCTGGAGTTGCGAGCGGACTCGCATCAACCGATGTCGGATCACTCCAAGACTTTGGAAGTGGAATTGCATTGCCGGTAATGGAAGATGCTTCGTCCGTTGATGACAACATTCGAATGTTCAAGATTATTGTATCAATTCTTGTTATTGGACAAATTGTCGCTGTTTCAGCGATTGCAACCCGTCTTCGTGGCGGTGGGAAGACGAGTGCAGCAGGCCAAGCCATTCAACTGCTGTGGATTGCTGGAATTACATCGTGGATCACAGCGGTTCTTCTCGAAGGTGCTTCCTCCTTCTTTGGAGTGTAGAAAAAGAGTATATGCTTGGTTGGTGATGGCACAAGCATGCAACCACCTGCACAGCAACCAACAACGCCTGCGACGAACATGTATCACCCTCCTCAGCAAGCTATGATGGGCGGTGGATTGTTTTCGCTTCACAAATTTTTGATGATTGGTGTCATCCTTATCCTGATCGCAGGTTTGGTAAGTGTTCTTCCTGACTTTTCGGGACCACCGGGAGATGATGCGAAGGCTGAGGACGTTGAGTCCTACGACGACTTTGAACGTTTAATGGATACCTTTGCAACCATTATCGGAATGGTTGGTGTTGGCCTCATCGGTTATGCCTTTGTTCGTGAAGCGTACGATGAAGATACAACAACACCAGCTCTTCGAATCACGTTGCTGATTTTGGGTACCATCATGCTCTTGCAACTTCTTGGTTCAGGATTCAACCTGACCGTTTCACTTTGACCGCTTTGGTTTGTTCATTTTTGCTTCTGCTGCTATTCTTTTCTTCGTTGCAGCCCATGAGCAAATTGGACATTGAGACAGGTCATGATACCTCGCAGGACAGTATTCACGTCCAAAGAAGATAATTTGCAAATGGAGGTCATTCCATGCTTCCTTCGGGAAAACCGCTTTGAGGTCTTTTTCGGTTTGATCGACGTTCTTTCCATTTGAAAGCCCCCATCGTGCAGCAAGTCTGTGAATATGTGTGTCAATTGGGAATGCAGGAATTCCGAAGGCCTGTGCAAGAACCACGCCTGCAGTTTTATGGCCGACGCCTGGAAGTGCTTCCAATTGTTCAAACGTACTTGGAATATCACCTTGGTGCCGTTCAATGAGAAGTTCAGACAAGCGTTTGATGTTCTTGGCTTTGGTCGGAGCAAGTCCAACTTCACGGATGAGTGACTGGATTGTCGATACTTCAAGAACCGCCATTTTTTCAGGTGTTGGTCCTTTTTTGAACAGTTCTGGAGTCACTTGATTCACTTTCAAGTCCGTTGTCTGCGCACTCATCAGTACTGCTATGAGGAGTTGGAACGGTGATTCGTGGTCGAGTGGAACGGGTGTTTCAGGATACAATTCTTCAAGCATGGCTTGAATGCGCTCAGCCTTTTCCTTGCGCTTCATATTCCCACCTATTCAGCATACTCTGACCCAGTGACCCAGCCAAAGAAAATTCCAGAGAGGATACTAGCGAGTGGAATTGCATTGCATACGAGTGCTTCCACGACTGGAGACTCCCCATCCTGTGGCTGGCCTACAAGAATCCACAGCAACAGACCAAGAAAGAGTCCAGGTATTACCATGAGTGCTCCCATGATCAGTGTCCTCGTTAGTCGCATGGCTTGACCACCTTGCCCTCATTCAAGAACTGTTGCTTCATTGAAGTGCGAATTGTTGGGCCAATGCATCAGCACTCATCGAGTTGATGACATCTCCTCGTTCGAGCCATCCCTTTCGTGCAGTCATGACACCGTACTGAACATCGGTCAACCCGCGCATGGAGTGCGCATCTGGACTGATGGCCACTGGAACTCCCATCAATTTCGCGTATTTGCACAAACGGTAATCGATGTCCAAACGATACGGGCTTGCGTTCAACTCAATGGCTTTGAATTGTCCATCATTGATGTGTTCAGCCATCGCATCAATGAGTTTGTGAACGTCGACTTCGTATCCTTCTCGTCCTTGCAAAATACGACCGGTTGGGTGTCCCAAAACTTTCGTTGCAGGGTGTTCAATCGCAGTGAGCAATTCCTCAGTATTCTCACTTTCGTCTCTGCCCCGCCATTTGGTCATTGCGTGTACAGAAGCTACAACATAATCCAACTGACTCAAAATGTCATCTGGATAATCAAGTGTTCCACCTGCAAGGATGTCAGATTCAACACCGTGAAACAATCTGAAATTTACCCCTTCATCCTGCCACTTTTGATTGTATTTTCGAATTGTTTGACCTTGTTCAAGCATACGTTCAACAGGCATTCCGTTCGCGATCTTCAACGATTGTGAATGATCGGAAATCCCGAGCCATGACCAACCCAGCGCTTGCGCAGCATCCGCCATCTGTTCTAGCGTACCTTCACCGTCTGAGGCAACCGTGTGATTGTGAAGTGCACCGTGAATTGCATCGAGTTCCAAAAGATTCGGAAGTGCATGCTCGCTTCCAGACTGAATTTCACCGGTATCTTCGCGCAGCTCAGGAGGGACCCACTGCAAATCGAGGTGTGAATAGATTTCTTGTTCCGTCATAGCAGGGAGCGAATACTTGGCTGCTTCGATGCCCTTCAACGCTCCAGCCTTTGCTTCAGGAATCAGACCAAACTCGTTCAGACGGAGTCCTCGATCGATTGCTCGTTGGCGCATTGCAATGTTGTGCTCCTTACTTCCTGTGAAATAGGCCAAAGTGAAGGCAAACATTTCAGGAGGAACCAAACGAACCTGAGCATCGATGGTTCCTGCGCTTTCCAGTTGTTCGTAATCCTCACCTCCGATTGCTTCGAGTACTTTGGTGTCGATGTGACCCAATGAAAATCCGTCTTCGAAAATACCCGCTTCTAGAATCAGGCTAATCTTTGAATCACCAGCACCTTTCACATCGGCAATGCCCTGCAACTCGAGGATGCTTTTTGCAACTGCATCGTGGTGCTCAGGTTGCACTCCCACGACAACATCCAGATCCCCAATGGTTTCCTTTCGTCGCCGAGCACTACCTGCTAGGGCGACACGTTCAACTCCGGGAATTGTTGAAATTCGTTGTTCAAAGGCGGTTCCATATTTGAGTCCAATGTCCAATCGGCGACGTGCCCGGAAGCGGGACAACAGTTCAATTCCATCCAACATACGCTGCTCTGATTTCTTTCCAAAACCCTTCATTGGTGCGATACGGCCTTGTTCTGCTGCCTCTTTGAGACGTGCAATGGAATCAACACCTAGTTCCTCATGCATCAGCTTAATTCGTTTTGGCCCGAGACCGGGTATGCCAAGCATTTCGATCAATCCTTGAGGCGTATCTTCATGCAAACGGATCCAGTCCTCGGGCCAAGTACCTTCAAGAATGGCTTGCGAAAGCGCAGAGCCAAGTCCTTTGCCGATGCCTTTCATCTCAAAAAGTCGTCCAGTAACAACCAATTCATGCAAGTCCTCTGTGAGGGTCCCAATCAGCCGACTTCCATTTTGGTAGGAACGAACTCGGAACACATTGGCTCCTTGCAACTCGAGCAAAACAGCAACCTGATGAAGAACGGCAGCAACTTTGTTGCGTGAGAAATACGGTGCCCCGCTTGACCGTGCCTTTGGGAGCGTGAACGCATTGCCTGCCATGGTGGTTTGGGGTGCCCACAACACAAAAAGGATGGCAAGTGGTTGTTTCAAAAACCTCCACTGTTTGGTGGTGTCATGGTCGAGGTGGAAGTCATTTCTATCCTCGTTCAAATCTTCTGTGGAACCTCTGCAATTTTATTCATGTTTGTTGCTACCTTCTCACGTTCAGAGAGAGCCGAACTTCTTGTTCAAAACATCATTTTCTCGACGCTCATTCTAGCCGCAGCATCGTTGTGGTGGCTCTCTCTCGCAGGTGGTTCTCTTTGGGGGTCAAATTACCTTCCGCGTCCTCTATCCATCGTTTGCATCATCCTTGCAATCGCAGCAAGAATGAACATCAAAGGTGAGAATGTCTCTTTTGGTGCAAATCCACACAGCATTGGCCGAAATCCAGAAGAGGAGTAATCAAATGACCTCTCCGGGCCCTTTGTCTGTTGATTCTGCTGCTTCTTTCTCCATTTTCTGATTGATGAAGGTGCGCATGTACTCGGGAAGCTCACCGTTCACGAAGATCACGTCATTGACGGTATCGAGTTTTTTCAACGAATAGTAAATTTGCATTGCTGTCATCGGTGTTGATGAACAACCATTGCACCCCCCATCGAGGGACAACATGATGTTGCCTTCACTGGTATCAAGGACCGTAACAACTCCATCGTGCGCGTCGAGTATTTCCTGAACTGGGCCGATCTCAGCGAGAATCTCCTCAGCACTAATGCTCATGGTACTCCGATGTAGTCCACCTCTTTCAACGATTGGATGGAATATACCCCGGCGTTAGGAATAGAGGCCAGAAACTAGCCCTAGAAGCCAGTCGATGCGGGGAATCTCTTATGAGGGGTTCTTAGGTCGGGCAAAGCACAGGTGTACACTATGATGGACAACATACCATTGATTGCAGCAGGCGCAGGAGCCGTAGGACTTTTGATTGCCTTCTACCTCTACAAACAAGTAACGAAAGTAAAGATTGACAATGAAGTTGTCGCAGATATCACGGACGAAATTCAGAAGGGAGCAATGGCGTTCCTGTTCGCAGAATATCGCATTCTCACGATCTTTGTTGTCGTGGTCGGCGCTGTTCTTGCTTACCTCAACGATTTAGACACTGCTATCGCATTCTTCGCCGGTGCCATCGCATCAGTTCTGGCAGGATTCTCAGGCATGCGCTCTGCAACTTCGGCAAACGGCCGAACTGCAATGGCTGCTAAGAATGACGGTCAAGCAGGTGCGCTTGCAGTATCCTACAACGGTGGAGCCGTTATGGGATTGTCCGTGGGTGGACTTGGCCTGCTCGGTATCTCCCTCATCGCATTCTGGCTTGGTGCCGAAGAGGGGAAAACCCTCTCAGCTGCAGCAGGATTCGGTATGGGTGCTTCATCCATTGCACTGTTTGCCCGTGTTGGTGGTGGAATTTACACCAAGGCTGCGGACGTTGGTGCCGACCTTGTTGGCAAGGTCGAAGCAGGCATTCCAGAAGACGACCCACGAAATCCTGGTGTTATCGCTGACAACGTTGGTGACAACGTCGGCGACGTCGCTGGAATGGGTGCAGACATCTTCGAATCCTTTGTTGGTTCAATCATTGCTGCGATGATCATTGCAAGCGACACAACAGATCCAATGGGTGTTGACTATGTTCTGATGCCGATTCTCCTCGGATTCATCGGATACGCTGCTTCCATTATCGGTGTCTTCTCAATGGCTTTCCTCAAGAACGGAAAAGACCCTGCAGCAGCTCTACGAAACACGACCTTCATCGCTGCGGTTCTCTTTTGGGCAGGTGGTTACATGGCCATTCAGCAAGGTCTAATCAACGTGGAATACGGCATCATGCACTCCGTCGTACTCGGTAGCGTTGTCGGAATTCTCATCGGTCTCGTCACAGAATACTACACGGGCATCGAACCCGTCTTTGGAATCAAAACAAAGGCAATTCCTCACATCGGTGAAATGTCAAAGACCGGTCCTGCAACCAACGCTATCGCAGGTCTCTCTGTTGGAATGATGTCCACCTTCATCCCAGTTGTCCTCATTGCCCTTGGTATCCTCGGAGCGAATGAATTCGGTGGAGACAAATACGGTCTTTACTGCATTGCTATGGCGGCCATGGGAATGCTTGCAACCGTTGGTGTAACGATGACGGTCGACGCATATGGACCAGTTGCCGACAACGCAGGTGGAATCGCAGAGATGAGTGGACTTGGAGACGATGTTCGTGCTATCACTGATGAACTTGACTCGATTGGAAACACGACTGCTGCGGTCGGTAAAGGGTTCGCCATCGGATCCGCTGCCTTGACAGCACTCGCACTCTTCGCTGCTTACACAACATCTGTTGGTGGAGTGAACCTTGATTTGACCGAGCCAATGGTTGTCATCGGCCTTCTCATCGGTGGTGGACTCCCGTTCGTCGTCGCTGCAATGACCATGACCTCCGTAGGAAAAGCTGCAGGTGACATGGTTGTTGAGATTCGACGCCAATTCAAGGAAATCCCTGGACTCCTCGAAGGAAAGGAAGGCGTGAAGCCGGATTCTCAAACGTGTGTCGACATCTCGACCAAGGCTGCTCTCCGTGAAATGGTTGGCCCAGGTGTCGTCGCAGTTGTTGCTCCAGTCATTATCGGATTTGGACTCGGTACCGCTGCACTCGGTGGAATGCTTGCAGGTTCCCTCGTCACAGGTGTACTGATGGCGCTCTTCATGGCCAACGCCGGTGGTGCTTGGGACAACGCCAAGAAAGCAATTGAGCAAGATCACATCCCTGGTGCAAAGAAGGGTGACGACGCTCACGATGCTGCTGTTATCGGTGACACCATCGGTGACCCATTCAAGGACACCTCTGGGCCATCGCTCAACATTCTCATCAAATTGATGTCCATTGTGGCAGTCGTTCTTGCCGGTACTGGCAAGCTCACTGACAACGGACTTCTCTGAGACGTTCGAGCGTTAGCCTCTTGAACAGGGGCCGATAGGCCAAGTCATGCATGCAACGCATCGTGGCCTGTTTTTGGTTGCCTTGTTGCTTTGCATGAGCCTTGCTGGTTGTACCAGCAATGACACGTCTTCGTCGAATGCGAACAGCATGACGGAAGAGGAAAAGCAACTTCCAGAATGGAGCGTTGGTCAGAATTGGCTTTACACCTTCATCACGCCTCAATTCGGTGAAGACAGTGCACGTCTTGTCGTAGCAGAAATTGACAACGGAACTGGAGAATACATCCTCGGCATCTCTTCAGAGCGTGAAGCACAACGGCATGCAGTCATCAATCACAATCCATTCCTTGGACGTATGACCATCGATGAATTGGCTGTGTATGAAAACGGGGAGCCTCAGTCGGTCTTTTCGTTCCCATGGACTGTTGGAGATGAGTGGTCTTTCACACTCCTCGGGCAAGAATGGGATGCTGAAACCCAATCTCTCGACAACGGGAACGCACGTGTCGAAGCAGAGTCCTCCGAAGGGCATGAATTGTCGTACACGTTCAGTGGAAGCAAAGGCTTCCTCGAGCGACTTGTGTGGCGAAATGCAGATGGGCAAATCCAATTGCGTATGGATTTGAACATCGCTCGCTCATCCTACAATGGAGACGTCTTCTTCTATCGGGCACGAGATCTCCTCGACAGTTTGTACGAAGAGAACGATCAAGAGATTTACGATTCGTTCTTTGATTCCGGTCATCCATCAGAAGGCGATTGGGATACTCTGGTTTGGTATCTTGATGTCGAGATTGCTTCAGGTGCCGGTGGGTCGGGTTCACTCTCGATGAAAGATCACGCAGGCGCATCACCGCTCACGCGTGCTTGGGGCTCAGGTGCAACCGAAAAGGGTGCAATTGGAACCATCCCATCGAACTCTGGAGACTATTCACTCACCGTGACAGTTCGAGGTCAATCGTCCTACATCCATCTCAAGGTTGCAGGCGCTCTTGTGTTCCAATGGACGCTCTGAGGTGGTGAAAGTGCCGACCTTGATTATGATGCACGGGATGACAGGTACGTCAGAAATGATGAGACCATTTGCAGAAAAGATCCTTCCTGAGGGGTGGACATTGCTTGTACCGAATGCTCGATTCGATCATCCCCGCCGGGGAAAGACGTGGTGGAGGTACGAGGATGAAGACCCAGATGTGACTCGGAGATTGCAACTCTCAAGACGAGAATTGATGGATGTTGATTCATCCCTCTCTCAACTCGAGAAACTGATTGCAGAAGAAGCGCCTTTGGGCCCTCTCGTCGTAGGAGGATTTTCGCAAGGAGGGGCAATGGCCCAAGAGATGCTTCAACTTCCAATGGCTGATCGTATTGTTGGAATCGTTGCTCTTGGCACTCGACTGGTCCGCCCAATGGAACTTCGGATGCGCCTCGAAGAGTTGGATAAGAAGCGAATGTTCTGGATGCATGGTGTTCGTGACGTTCGTGTGCCTCTTGAGGACGGGTGGGCCGTTGCTCATTTGTTTGAGGCTGCAGGGTGGAGTGTGGAACTGGTTGAACATCAAAAAGGACACATGATTCCAACGGAACATCATGATGTGCTCAAAGATTGGCTTGAAGATTTCACCCATTGAGTGGATATCGACTTAACTCGTCAAAACCGCCAATGAATATACGCTCATCCCCGCGAACATCGAAGATGACTGGAACGGTCCTATGTCTGGTCGCTGCAACGACTTCATCCCGAAGTGCAGGAGGATGCTCCTCGAATGAAATTTCAACAAAAGGTAATTTTTTCTGAGTGAGGAGTCGCTTAGCAGCGGTACAATATCCGCAAAACCGACCAGTAAAGACAAGGAAGTTCCCCTGATGCTGTTCGAGCATATCCGTGAACATGGGAAAACGTCTGAAACGACCTATTTCAATTCATGGTTTTGTTTTTGCAACCAACGATTGAAATACATAAGCCCGTAGTTGCATTCATGGTTTCATACGTGATGGTCCTTGCTGCATCCTCTGGAAAAAATCTCACCTTGGCAGAACACTTCTGTCGCTCGTTTGGTGAGCAGGGTATGCCGACAAAGTTGGTGAATCTGACAACACTGGAATGGCCAGTTTACACCCCTGAACTCGAAAGAGATGCAGAGCGTACACCCGATACTGCAGAGCTATCGGGATTGATTCTCAATTCCGAAGCATTGGTGGTTTGTGCTCCAGAATACAACGGAGTTATGCCTCCTTCACTCAACAACACCATTGCATGGCTTTCCGTACAAAGCGATGATTTTCGACGATTGTTCAACAATCGAACGGTCTTGTTAGCAACCCATAGCGGTGGAGGTGGGGCCCATTGTCTCATGGCCATGCGTCACCAATTTTCCTTCCTTGGTAGCAACGTAATTGGTCGCACGATGACGTTGAACAGCAACAAATCCTTCTCTCAAGATACAATGAACGATCTGATTCGTAGGGTCTTGTGAAAGCAGTCGAACACTTCATTGCCTCCTCGACCTGCATGAACCAATGAATCGTTTGCGCACGAGCGGTTTTGCATCTCCTGTTCAATCATGGGATGTATGTTTGACAGATGAAAACAAAACACGTGCGAGAGCGTTCGATGGCCAACGGTTATGAACAAGAGGTGACACGGTTGGTCATTGGCTCGTGTGGTGTAGCCAGGTCCATCATCGCGGGTTTTCATCCCGCTGACCCGGGTTCGAATCCCGGCACGAGCACCAATACTCAAACGTG
>PAJM01000031.1 GCA_002706065.1 Methanobacteriota archaeon
TGAACCCGGGCTGGCAGAACCACAATCTGCCGTGCTAACCCCTACACCACCACAGCCATGGGGAGTTGTCCGTCATTGGCGTGGTATTTCAACAATACGTCGGTGTATCAAGAAACCCGTTGTTTGAAATGCTACCACCCGTTCCTGTAGTCATGCGACGAAAGTGGAATGCGACCTTCTTGTTTCTTATGTTCGGTTTTGCACTTTGTTCACCATTATGTTCCACTGCATCTGCACGCTCTGTCCATGAGACTTCAAGCTATGATTTGTTTCCACAAGGTGATCTAACAGATTCGACGCAATGGACAGTTGGAGCAACTACTTCATTCACATCACAACCTGCAACCTACACGGAATCAATGGTTGCAGATCAACGAATTACAATGGTTCACCAACGACCACAGCATACGGACACGCTCTCTTACTGGGGGTTGACCAGTCCTTCCGAATCAGACAACGTCATAGGCGCTCCAGATGGATTGTTCATGTGGTCGACAGGTCCAGTTATGAGCGTTCAAGATTTTGATGTCAGTTCCTCAACCCAATACATCATTACCGAAGTCAGTGTCGTTCTAGCATTCAAAATTACGGATGCTCTGAACATTGATTCGGTTCGTCTTTCCATGGATTGGTCCAATGGGACTGATATTCTCCGCACATGGTCAAACACTGGCGCTGTCATCGATTACATCAATGGCTCTCATTACACTCTCGATATTTCATCTGTAGATTCATGGACATGGTCCATGCTTGCAAATGCCAAGTTTACCATGGACTACGTATCCGTAGGGCAAACCGATGATGCGCGGCTGGAATTGGATGCGATTGGTATTGAAGTGACAATGGAAACGCCATGGTATGGAGGAGAAGTTGCACAAGCAACATCGCTCGCAACAGGGCATGAACTTCCACTTGTACAGGTCGATTTGAGTCGTGGAGAGTACAACGGAATGTCTCTCTCAACCTGTGGCTTGGAATCTAGTGATGGGCAAACCATGGGAACGTGGACAAGTGAACCAATCGAAGTTCCTGCCGAGCAATCGTTTGGACGCATTCACTACCACGTGAATGAATCCGGTACAGAAGTCAATGTAAGTGTTCAATATGCAACCTCTCAGGATGGAATTGCATTCGACGGCTTCGTGTTGTACGATGGCAATACGCTGCCTGACGTTGCTTTCGTCAAAGTTCGCGTCTCAACGGATGTGGCTTGTGTGACCTCGGTGAGCATCGATATCAATGATCCAATGCTGACAATCGTTGGCAGAATTTATGGTGATGGCTCAGGAATTAATGCAACACTTTCACGATGGACTGTTACAGTCAATGACGTGACTGTTGCGAATCTTCCTGTGGCGTTAGGGCAGTTCACACATCAAATTCCAATCGGTCATACATTCCATACGGAACATACCGATGTTGAGGTTGCCGTCAAGACGTGGTTTACGTGGGATTCTGATGGTAGTGCGAGTACGACTGCAATGGAGATTAATTCTATAGATGTGAGTGGTGGGTACGACATCCTCTACGATGAAGACCCAATTTGTCAATTGGTTGGCGATCAGTATCTTACAGAAGATGCAGGTGGTTTGTTTGTACCCTTGATTACCCGTTGTACCGACGACCGCGGGCTTCCAGAAGACCTTGCAGTGAGTTTCATCAATTCAGAACCAGAGATTGTTGACGTTTCACTCGACCAAGGAGAGGTTCGAATCTCGCTCCAATCCGAACAATCTGGTGCATCACAGATCAGCATGACGGTATCCGATGCTGCAGGAAATACGCATACTGAGGTGTTCAATGTGTTTGTCGAATCGGTTGACGATGAACCTGTGTTGAATGAGTTCCCTGCTTTGGTCCAAGTTGAACATGCTTTGGAAACAACAATCCCATTTGCATGGTCTGATGTAGACAGTACCTCATCAGCCATGACCATGACTGCGAACCGCTCTTGGGTTGAGGTTAACCTTGAATCTGAGTCGTTAACGCTCACAGCCCCAACACCAGGATACACGTCGGTGTTGCTTACCTTGTGCGATGCGACCACATGCAGTGAACGCGTTCTCGACTTGCATGTTGTTTCATTGCCTGACCTCGAGGTTAGCAACGTTGTCGTAGGTGATGATTCAACTGGCGTCTTTACTGAATCTCAAACTGCAGAGAATGGACAATTCCTAACGGCTCGTGTCTATGTCGGCAACTACGGAAATGCTGATGCTGAGATGGTAACCATCCGATGTACGTTGAATGGTCAAACTGCAGACATTGCCGAGATTCCTACGCTAGGCCCGGGTGAACTTGCAGTTTCAGAATGTACTTTCCAAACACCGATCATAGGCGAATTATTGATTGTCGAAGCGATTGTTGATGGAGGCCAAGTGATCGATGAACGCAATGAATCCAATAACGAAATGGAGATTTCCCTGACGTTGGTACAACCAGAGAGCACAGAGGAAGATGATGTTGATTCAGGCCTATCGACTGGGACCATCTATTCTGGAAGCATTATTGTCCTCATTCTTATCGGTGTTGCATTTAGGTTCCTTGCCCCAGCAAAGATTCGAAAGTATGAGTGATTGAATGGAACATCCTATCCTCTACAGTTTTCGACGATGCCCTTATGCCATGCGTGCGAGAATGGCCCTCCTTGTAAGTGGTATTCGAGTTGAATTGCGTGAAGTCCTCCTTCGTGATCGGCCAGCTCACATGATGGAAATTTCTCCAAAAGGGACCGTTCCGGTACTGTTGTTGCCTGACGGGACTGTGATTGAGGAGAGTTTAGACATCATGCTGTGGTCGCTTGACGAGTCGTTGCATGTTGGTGAATGGAAACAACTGATCAATGGAAATGATGGTGATTTCAAACATCATCTTGACCGATACAAATACAACAATCGCTACGAAAATCCATTGACACCTGAAGAGCATAGGAATCATGTTGTTGAGTTCTTTACAATGTACAACCATCGTCTTACCAATTCGCCTTATCTTTGTGGTGATGCGTGTACACTTGCAGATTATGCCTTGGCTCCTTTTGTCCGTCAATTCGCTAATACGGATCGTTCCTGGTTTGATAAGTTACCATTTCCTTACCTCCATCAATGGCTTTCAGGAATGTTAGAGAGTGAAACCTTTCGTGATTGTATGGTCAAACATCCCCAATGGAAGGACGGAGATGAACCAGTCTTCTTTGGTTCTTGAAGTGGAATCGAAATCACGCCCCCGTTGTCGGATAATCCCTGAATCAGGGTTAACATTCATAATGGTGAGAAATTTTGGTCGTTGTATTCCAAGACTGTGGGGGTCGTTCAGCAACGCTGATGGAATGGATGTGGGGACATGTCAGAATTGAAAATACGAATTGAAACAGAGGAGTTCATTTACGAAGAGTACTTTGAAGCGTGATCACCAGCGACGAGGGTAAACATCGTCACTCATCAGCACCGCTGATGGTCGTGCGATTTCACCTCTCTCCATTTTGGTGATGTTTTCACTATCAGTGTTCACTTTAACGAAACACACAGCTTCGCCTTTGATGCTTGTAACCAAGACGTTTTGTCCAGAGGATAGGTCACTTGGGATTGATACAAGACCAGGACGAAGCAACGGTGCGCCGTGTGCGAGGGCTGCTACAGCACTGTCTTTGACTACAATTCGAGGTAATCCTGCGAGAAGTTTCTCCGTTGGATGAAGCATACGCAACAATGCTTCACCGTCATTGCATTCTTTCCAAAGCCAAACAGCATCCGCAATTTCGTGGAGTTCAACACAATCATCGAGTTTGAACCGGCCAGAGTCTTCTCGTCGCAACTCCTTGAGTTCAACAGGTTGGTCGAGGAGCAGGCCCATGTCTCGAGCCATTGTACGGATGTAGGTTCCTGCCTCACATCGTATTCTTGCAACGATGTGCTTAGAGGATTGGTCAAGCAGTGAAAAGTCATGGATTTTTCGTGTTCGGACTTGAACACGAACAGCTGAAATTTCTGGTGGTACGTTGTAAATTCGTCCGGTTAGTTGTTGCAGAACTTGGTTCAACGCAGCCTCATCAACTTCGTTTTTGAATCGAAATACAGCGATGTATGTCTTGTCATGTTCAAGAATTTGCTTGGTTAATCGCATTGCCTTTCCAGCCATAAGGGGGAGGACTCCTGTCGCAAATGGGTCAAGTGTACCACCGTGCCCAAGACGTGGCAATTCCAACAAGTCACGGACCCATGCTGCCACTTGATGCGAGGTTGGACCTGCTCCCTTGTCGAGAAGAAAGAAACCCGATTCAAGACGTTGTTCAATCGTTTTCTGATCAGGGTACGTGCCAATGGCTTCGTCCGTTACAGCTTCTTTGTCGAGAACGATGATTTCAGTCACTCCAATGCCTCCAATATCTCAATCACCCTAGCCAGCACTTCTTGAGGGTTTAGGCAGGTAGCCTCAATAATGTGGGTGTATGGTTCCTTTTGCTCAGGAAGGAGATCGTACAATTCAAGGAAACGTTGCGCATCGACTTCTGCTCGCACTCGACTCTCCTCAAGTATGGTTTCAATTGAACCCCCTTCTCGTGCCATTACACGATTTGCTCGTTCGTTCTCATCAACCTCGACCCAAACACGTGGCACATTAAGGCCTAGTTGGTAAGCCCACCATCCTGCTAATCGACTTTCAATAATCGAAGGAGCCTCGTCATCATCCCTGAGCATTTCTTGTTTGAGAAGTGCATCAAGTTCTCGATCGACGTCGAGATCTTCTTTGCACAGTTGACCAAATTCTGCAAGGGTCATGTCACGCCGTTTTGCCTCTTGGCGGAACAATTCACCACCGTTCAAGGACGACCAATTTTTTGTCGCGCTCAGGAGTTGGACCAGAGTACTTGTTCCGCTCCCTGGATGTCCAGAGATGGTGATGTGGGCCATTATTCACACCCATTCGTGATAACACACATTGCAACGCAAATTTCGAGGACCCTTCCTTTGAACATCATCACTCATACAATCTGGACAATTCTCATTGCTTTCGTGTGATTTTTTCTCTGTCTTCTCTAAAGAATCGGTCGAGGCAGATTTAGCTTGTTTTTTTGGTCCATTCTTGCGAGAACGGTTTCTTCGCTGGGTGGCTTGCTTCGACTTAGCGCCATCATCACTCACGACGAGGTGAAGCAATGGTTCACTCAATTTCTCATTCGCCAAGACAACAGGATGGTTGCGATATCGAATCAATTTGATGTGTCGATCAACGATCCTTCCCAACGGAGCACTCATGCAAATGTATGCGCAAATCCATGCAGGGAAGAACAAAAATTTGTCGTCAATAAGATGCCAACGCGGGGCCCATGGAAGCGACACATAGTCGACTCTGAATGTTTCGACAGCTGTTGTGAGCCATGCAAAAATACCGATGATGAAAATCATCGTGAACATCATTGGTCGCATGGCACTCATCTGCACCTTGAGTTGTTCCGGCATCATTTGTTCACGAAGCGTGTTCGCCTTTTCCACCAGAATAGGGTCACGGTTCATTCGTCCGTCATTCATCATCTTTCGAACCTGTGACTGGCGGTGTCCGATGTGCGCTTGTTCAATTGGGTCTGCAAAGAAATTTCTCAAGACCGTGTTGAGGGTCATTGAGAAGGTCCCAAGAATAAGAACTGTCAAAACGAAGAATTCTGTTTCGGGTAGAACAGGTGCGAGAATTGGATCGGCGATGTTTCCAAGTGCGTTCCGAATGTTTGGATTGATAATCAAGAAGGTCATCAGAATCATGACCAACAACATGGTCATCATAGAACCGTTTGGGGGAGGTGGTGGAGGTGCCGCACGATTCGCCATGGTTCGACTGTGCGGCATGAGGGTCATGAAGGTTGGTCTTCCGTTGGATTCAAACGATAGGATGTTTTCCTTGTGAACATGCGCCGCAAAGAACCTCTGGATGTTACAAAGACATGGCAATACCCAGTGCCAATGCCGATGCCCGGGCGACCTGTTTGCTGTACTGAGGATGAAGCTGTGGAACAACTCGGTAAAATTGGATTCAATGACCGCATTTTTTTGTGGACCGATAGCGAACGAAGAACCATTTCAGATTGGGGCTTTCTCGCCAGCGTTCGACAAGGTGTTCCCCCAAAAGGAATTGAAGCCGAACTCAATGCATGGTTGACACAATATCCGACTGCCTGGCTTGCAGTCGACCTACGAGATGGAGTTATCCCCCCATCAACACAAACACCGCTCGATACGTTACTCGAAAGTACGAAGCGTAACGTCCTGATCATTGTAAGCAGTTCCTCTGACAATGAGGACTGGCCACAATGGAAGTTGCCTTTCTGATCAAGCGAACGTAAATCCACAAGCAGTACAGGTCATTGATGTCCCTGATACTGAAGAACTACAGATTGGACAGACCTTCATGTCGTCCTCTCCACCGTCTGCTGAGGGCTCTTCGACCTCTTCAGTCGCTTCTGTGGTCTCTTCGGATGCTTCCGTTTCTTCGACGTCTTCCTCACCATCTGCAGTGAATGCTTTTGCAGCTTCGACAAACTCAGCCTTCTTGAGATACCCGTTGTCGTCAAGATCGAAGTTCATGGAGTGAGCAAGGAAAGCATCTCGGTCTGTGATGCCATACTCTTCCATAACTCGAAGCATGATATCCTCTCGGAATTTGATTGCAGGAGCCTCTTCTTCGGTTGCATCTTCGGATGTCTCTTCCTCTGAACCATCTTCCTCGGATGCCGCTTCTTCAGTGGCTTCATCAGCCGCTTCTTCTTCAACAGCCTCAGGAACGTCATCATCGGTTTCAAGTTCATCACCGAAATGCGCACCATGGAAACGGTTGAGTGCTTCAGCGTCGATTTCGCCTTCGCCTTTGATTTCGAAGGAAACATCGAGTCGTTCACCTTTGGCAACGACTGGTACTTTCCATGTAATTTCTACACCGGCTTCGGTTTCATTGGTTGACATTTCAACATCGCTTCGCTTGTCGCCACCAGCACCACGAATGTGCCAATCCTTGATTTCAAAGTTCGATGGGATGACGTCACGGATGAAGACATCTTGAAGTGCAGTATCCCCATTGTTCTCGAACAGGATAAGGACCTCATAGCGTCCCTTTCCACCCATTGGGATGGCTTGTTTACCTGCTGAGAAGTTTCGACGGAGGTGGCTTACACGTATGGTCGGTGCTTCTGGTGCATCTCGAACACAAGGCGGTCCAAATTGTTCGGAACTGAACTGGAAGCGTGCAGGTGCATCAACTCGCTCGTTTGCAGGTGATGGATCTGGCGCATTGAGTTTGTACGAGACTTCCATTGTCTTACCAGGCTTCAGGCCAATAGGGCCAGTTGTTCCTACGGTAAGTGTCATTGTGTGGCCGTCTCCATCGGGCGATCGGTGTTCTTTCTCCAGTGTTATTCCGGATGAGAGTTCACCCTTCCATTGATCGCCTGACAGTTCTTTTCCGTTGACTGAAATCGTCACCGCATCCATGTCGGGTGCCTCAAAGATGCCAGGGATATCGTCGGTAATGCGCATGAGATTGATCGTAGCAGAACCTGTATTTTTTACTACGATTGCAGCTTCGATGTCTTGTTCACGGAATGATCGTAGCGTATCCGTTGAATAGGTCTTGGAAATTTCAGCATCAACGACAGTGAACTTGGATTCCTCAAGTTTCAATGTACCTTCAGTCTTGCGAGTTGCTCGAGGAAGGACAGTGTATGAAAGGTCGTATGTGAAATCGGGTTCAGCAGTCGCCATGACTGTTCTTTCCTCACTTTCCCACTTTCCTTGCGGGTGAACATCCTCTTTGACGTCGCTTACATCGAAAAGAAGACTCTCACTCCCCTTCATTCGTACTTGTAATTTAACGAGGTCAACTGCGAACGATGATCGGTTTTCGAAGATGGTTTGACAAATCCAGTTGTCTGGACGTTCATCCTCGCGCACTCGCATGTACGTAAATCCACGACAGAAAGCGTCAAGGTCTCTGAATGACAGATTAGAAAGCGTCGAATCAGCTTCGTACGTTGCTTTCGAAATACCTGCGCTAATGGTCTCAGTTGAGGTTACGAGAATCTCTCCCTCAATTGCCAACACTTGTTTCTCACCTGGACTCAGCGAGCCAACTTCCCACGTAAGTGCTCCAGATTCAATGATCGAAGCCCCAGTGTGGTTGAAATTGAGGCAGTCAGGAATGTTTCTTGTGATGTTGACGTTGTTCAATTGGACCCCCGAGACGTTCTCCACCTCGATGGTAAGAGCAACGACTCCTGGCTCTTCGGACAACGCGATACTCAATGAGCGCTCGTTGTCACGTGCAGGATTGGTGTCAAGTGATTCCCGAAGAATCAGCATCTGAGCGTCAGAAACGGAATATTTCTTGACATAATTCTTGCCGGCTTCGAGTTCATCCACGGAAATTTGGTCGCCCCCGATGTCGGTTGAGTCGGCATTGTCGAGAAGGACGTCGATGTCGTAGATTCGGTCCTCTGCGGACGGATTGTTCACTGTTAGAGTACCTTGGATTTTCTGTTTCACCACTGTACCGTCATTGGACAATGTTGCGGTTTCGATTTCATGCAAGGTTCCTTCGAGCTTATCTCCGGGAACTTCGTCGACTTCTGCACTGGAACGAATTGTAGCACCTGCTATTTCACCAACTTGGACGGCATTTTCACCGGATGACATCAGTGGGTCTGCTGAGGGTTCTTCGGAAGCGATTGGTGCGAGGAGTGGATCTGCAGATGGAGCTTCAACTGCAGGTTCTTCTGGTGTTGATAGGGGAGCGAGCAAATCCATGCCAAGTGCTGGCGCTGGTGCTTCTTCTGCAACCGAATCCTCAGCAGGTGGAAGCGGAGCAAGCAAATCCAATCCTAGCGGTGCCGCCGGAGCATCTTCAACAGGTGGTGCTTCAGGCATTGGTGGCATTTCAGGTGGAGCAGGAGGTGCTTCAGGCATAGGAGGCATCTCAGGCATTGCTGGCATCTCAGGTGGAGCCGGTGGTGCCTCAGGCATTGGCGGCATTTCAGGCATTGCTGGCATTTCAGGTGGAGCCGGTGGTGCCTCAGGCATTGGTGGCATTTCAGGTGGAGCAGGAGGTGCTTCAGGCATAGGTGGCATCTCAGGTGGAGCCGGTGGTGCCTCAGGCATTGGCGGCATCTCAGGTGGAGCCGGTGGAGCTTCAGGCATTGGTGGCATTTCAGGCGGAGCCGGTGGCGCTTCAGGCATTGGTGGCATAGGCGGCATTGCTGGCATTCCTGGTGGGGCAGGCGGTGCTTCAGGCATTGGTGGCATAGGCGGCATACCCGGTGGAGCAGGAGGTGCTTCTGGCATTGGTGGCATTGGTGGCATTGGTGGCATTGGTGGCATGCCCGGTGGTGCTTCAGGTTTGTTCGTATCTTCTTCAGTCATTTTCTCTCCTCCACACGGCGAAGTGCAACCTTTCCATTGAACTCTAGCACATAACCGTTCTGTAGGATAGTTTTGCTTAAATCGAAGGTTTTTGCGCTTACTTCATGTACATTGGGCTGGAGGATAAATCATGGTCGGCCAAGATAGCGGTACTCCACCGGTGTTGTTTGTTGTTGGAACTGCAGGTGCAGGAAAGTCATCGCTCGTCACATCATTTCAACGCTGGTCCCGGTTTCTTGAGACCGACGTTATCGCTGTCAATCTCGATCCGGGTGCTGAACGTGTTCACTACGATGCAGAATTTGATGTGCGTGATTTGATTTCGTTGACAGAGGTCATGACGGAATACGATCTTGGGCCAAATGGTGCACAAATTCTTGCAGCGGACTTACTTGCCGCACAAGCTGGTGATGTTGCCGAACAACTCCATGCTCTTACGGGTGAAATGATGATTGTTGACACTCCTGGACAAGTGGAATTGTTCGCATTCCGTGAAGCAAGCAATCATCTCATTGAAGTTCTTGGAAGAGACCAGTCAGCAATTATTTACTTGTTTGACCCAATGCTATCACGGTCGCCCTCAGGGTTTGTTTCGCAAATGCTCCTCTCGTCAATTGTCGAGTTCCGACTTGGGTTGCCAACGAAGAATTTCTTGTCGAAGAGCGACCTCCTCGATCCGGACGAACTTGAGAAAATTCTCGAATGGTCAGAACGATTGGAAATTCTTGAGATGGCGTTGTACGACGAAGCAGGAGGACAACGCACAGAGTTTGCAATCAATCAACTGCGTTTGATGCAACAGTTCGCTCAAAGCCCTGGATTAACTCCGCTTTCGAGTGAACTCGAGGAGGGACTCGCAGATATTCTGACTTTTGCTCAAGCCATGTTTGGGGGCATGAACGATGCCCGTGACGGCTTTGCCAGTGATATCGAACATGAGAAAGATGTCGACGATTTCGTTTGAAAAACATTGTAATCTGTCTCGTTGACCATCGGCCATGGTCAATCACCTACTCGCCATCGATGACGTAAAAGACGACTTCAAAAGTATACTTGCTTGGGCTATTGAATTCAAACGATTGTGGAAACAAGGCGATGAGGTAGCTCTCAACTTCATGCCGCTCGATACAATGACAATTGGATCGATTTACGAGAAACCTTCCACGCGGACACGAGTTTCCTTCGAAGTTGGAATTCACCGTCTTGGGGGGAACGCTCTTACCCTTCTGAAAAATGATATTCAATTGGGCAAATCAGAAACAGTGGGCGATACGTCCCAGGTTTTGTCACGCTTTTTAGGCGGAATGACTTATCGATGTTTTGGGCATGAGGATGTTGAAGAACTTGCAAAATTCGCGACAGTTCCAGTTCTCAATGCTCTGTCCGCGAAGCATCACCCATGTCAAGCTGCAGCTGACTTGATGACGATAATGGAGCATTTCGACAATCGTGGCGATCTCATCGTCGCATGGGTAGGGGATGGAAACAACGTCCTCCACGATCTCATGCTTGCGTGCACCATGCTTGGAATTGACTTCCGATATGCCGTGCCCGAAGGGTATGAGCCAGACGAAGATGTCGTCGAACGCTCGAAATCGTACGCATCCCACCGCAGTTCAGAACTCTCTCGAACAGTCGACCCTAAGGAAGCGGTCAAGAATGCACATGTTGTCTATACGGATGTGTTCATTTCCATGGGGGAGGAACACTTGTTGGACAAAATGAAGTCCTTTGCGGGATATCAAATCAACGAAGAGATGGTCGCAGGAATGGATGACGAATGGCGGTTCATGCACTGCTTGCCCGCCCATCGCGGGGATGAAGTCACCGATTGGGTTATGGATCACGAACACTCAATCGTCTTTGACCAAGCAGAAAATCGAATGTGGGCTCAGATGTCGTTGTTGTGCTATTTCATCGCCCCAGAAGCATGGGATGCGATGGGTGAATTCATGGGGCTCGTTTAGAGCAGAATTGTAGCAATAAAACCGACAAGTCCGAGAAGCATCGCTATGCGGAGTCGTGTTGCAGCCACATAATCCTCACCTTTCCACATGGGCCCATTTAACCCCATGAGGATGAAAATAGCAGGTGACTGAAGCAGTAACTGCCCAAACATGAATGGTCCCTGCCAATATGGTATGTAGAGGAACACGATTCCAATAAGCGTCAACACGTAGGCCACCATTCTGCTGTTCTCCTTTCCAATTCGCATTGGGAGTGTTTGTCTGGAAGCACCATCTGCATCCATATCTTGACAATCTTTGATGATCTCACGAGCAAGGTTCACAAAAAAGACAACACCAGCAACATACCAACAAAGCGATGCTCCTAATCCCTCTATAGAAGAGGCTCCATAAAGGACAACTGCTGCGACAAGAGCAGAAATCGCAAGGTTTCCAATCAATCCCTTTTCTTTCGTTCTCGGACCGTGATCATAGGTTAACATTAGAACAACCGCAAGAACATATATCCCTGCCGTATATTGCTGAGAATCTTGCATCGAAGTCAGACACAGAAGAAGTGTTACGACGCTCAATATTGATAAGAAACCAATCAGTAATCTGGCTTCATGTTCAGATATTGAACCATCAGCCAGTGGGCGACTTGGATGGGCTATTTTGTCGATCTCAATGTCACTCAGGTCATTCAGTGCATTTCCTGCTGCCATGAAGAACAAAACAGATAATGTGGCCAAGAATACTTCTGGGTAATCGACTAAGGATTTGAAATCCAACAAAGCGAAAGCTGCTCCAAGTGGAGTCGCAATGAGAGCAAGGCCAAGATTCTTGATTCGCATCAACTGAATTGACGCCACAAGCTTGTTGGCCATAGACCACCCAGTTGTCGTTGACACTTGTTCCTTTTCTCTCAAGCCGTTGCACGTGCCCAAACACAAACACGCATTCGGAAACCACCAATGTCGGTGTTTTCGTCAAATCCTACTTTGATAAAACGTCGATCTCGTGCGAGAACATTTCCAAGTTGGTTCATGGTAGCACCCCAGCGGAAACGCTGATTCACGTGATCGAGAATGTCGTTCGTGTTGGCTTCCTCCACGCATTCAAGGTATTCATCAATGGCATCTCTCAAACGCTTGGTTCTCGACATCAGGCTTCACCTCGAATAGCGGCTCGCTTGATGAGGTTGCGAATGCTTGTCGTTAGGTTCGTCGTGGTAGTTTGACCTGGCTGATGCCATGGTGTCCACGTCATGTCCTTGCTTCGATCGGGTAATTTCCCGCTTGCGGATGCGTAAACTGTTGTTGTTCGGTGGTACCAGAGCGGTTCCTCAGTACCGGTTTGCGTTGCTGTTAACTCAGCAAAGTTTGTTGGAACGTCGTTGTTCATACAGTAAGATTCACGGGCGGCCGTATATCAACAGAAAAACGGGACCTAAACGAAAAGTGAAAGTAAAAATGCAGAACTGTACATTGTTTTGCTGATTTTGCATTGAACGAAAAGTGAACAGGAATTCATCCCTCAAGGACGCCATTTCTAAATACAGGACGATGCAGGGGAAGTTACCACGCTCGTATAGTGTAGTGGCCCATCATAAAGGACTCTCATTCCTTTGACCCGGGTTCAAATCCCGGTACGAGCACTTTATTGAGAATCTGTTGATTTGCTCGAGAAGCACAGAGAAATAAGTCATGAAACGCTTCGATTGTGAAATCAATTGGTTCAGAATAACCCCCGCCCATGAAGACCACTGTCGGTATCGAATGCTCGACTGCAAAGCCGAAAACCATCTCATTTCTCCTCTTCATTCCTTCCCGAGAGATGTTCAATTTACCGAGAGCATCCGTGGCCAATCCATCGACACCCGCTTGGAAAAGAATGAGTTCGGGCGCGAATTGTTTGGTTATGTCCAACGCTTGAGTAACCGTTTGCAACATTTCTTCATCACCAGCGTCCGCAGGTAATTCCAAATCGTAATCACTTTCCGATTTACGAAAGGGAAAGTTTTGCTTGCAGTGTACAGATATTGTCAAAACCTGATCAACATCTTGCAAAATCGTTGCTGTACCATCTCCTTGATGCACATCCAAATCGATTACAGCTATCTTAGTTAACTTGTACCTACTCAATGCCAGAAGTGAACATACAGCGAGGTCATTGAATATGCAATAACCCGACCCAAAATCGTAGTGTGCATGATGAGTGCCTCCTGCCAAATTACCAGCAATACCTCCGTTTTTGAGAACATGTTCTAGAGCCGCAATTGCACCTCCCA
>PAJM01000032.1 GCA_002706065.1 Methanobacteriota archaeon
CGCCTTGAAGGCTGCCCTATGAGTCCGACGCGCTACCAACTACGCCACCCCGGCCTGCCCTCGCCTGCGAAAACCCCCATTTGAAGAATGCGGGTTCAAACGGAAGGATTTCGACCGCATCCTTCATTCACTCTCACCCATCCGATAGGGTATGGTCGACCTCTCGACGGCGATGACTGCGGCCCAAGGTGAACGTCGTCAGCGAACGCAAGGCGGTGACCGGGAAAAGAAGGTACGTCGAACTGGACGAAACCTTGGATTAGAAGCGTTTGACCCAGTCAAGCATGTGCACAAGGAACGAGCGGATACGGCATCGATGTGGCTTGTTTTAGCGTTTTCATTAACGATTACACTCCTGATGCGTTATGTAATGATGGGATCGACCGACCCTGACAACTCAAAGATTCTGTACATCCTGCCGCTTACGTGCGTCTTCCTTCTTCCATCGTTGCACCGGACCATCATGCCTGAACGATTCGTAGAGCACTATGGTGGCGGAACGTGGTTCAAGGCTGCTTTTTTGCACACATTTACCTTCCTTGCATTGTCTTTCCTTCTGGTTAATCCACCATTTGGAGATATCGCAGCCCCAGAGTTGGCGAATAAGTGGACCGTCATAACAGACGATGGCGAGGATATTTCATACCCTCACTCCATGGCGACATCAAGTTCAACGTTGACATGGCACACCGATGGCTCGCCAATTTTAGCAGGGGATTCTTGGCTGCTCTTTGGCCTGATGGATAACGTGAATTCAGATGGTGCGGTTGTTGAAGTCTCGCGGGAATTCCAAGCCAATGAAACCGTCCGTGATGACGATATTTCCTATTGGACAAACAATTCGGATCGAATTGCGAATGGTACATCGACCTCCAACAAAACAGCTCCAAACCTTACCCCGCATGGGGATTTAGATCAACCATTCTCGATTTTCCTCGGAACTGATTTGGAAGAAGGAACCCACGTAATCGTTGTCAGAATTACTGAACAGGGCGACCCGTGGGAAAATGTGCAGGAATACACTTGGAATCTTGTGGTAACAAGCGAATCTGCGGTTCAAGACAACATGTCTGAATGACGTTTGAGAATGCCCTCAAACACGGAATCGATTTGTTTTGACATACGCAGTTTCGTTGTTCGTTCAAGCAACCGTTGCGTCCGATACGTTCGGATGTATCGTACGAGTGGAGTCCAGGATAAAATGTCGAGAAACGCTTCCAATATCTTGCTCATGACCACGCCACTTGAGAATGTACTACCACCTTGATGGCGAGTCCTACTGAAAAGTGAAAGTGAACGTTGTCACTGATTTCGCAGCATTGAGACAAGCTTAGCTGTCATGGCGTCGAGTTGAATCTTTTCGCCTCCACCCTCGACAAGACGGTAGTCGACCTCAGCCATGATTTCTGTAAGCTCAAGTTTGTTCATCTCTGAGATGAAGTCAACACTGTACAACTCACGGTGGAGTTGGCCAACAAAATCCGTGCCTGCCAATCCGTACTTGTTGAGGAGTTCTTGCAAGCGTCTTCGGGCGACATGAAAGCCATCGTCTTTGCAGGCCATGATGTACTGGTGCAGCGCTTCGGGTGGGGCAGTCGCAGATGTTTCGTACACGATTGATCGGGTGATTGTGTCACTGATTGCGGCCGACACTTGCAACGCAGTAATCGCTCTTCTCAAATCGCCTTGTGCTATTTTTGCAAGTGCTTCTGCAGCATCTTCCTCGAGGCCGACCTTCTCCTCGCTTGCAACATGTTTGACCTGATCGAGAACTTCAGAGTCTGCAAGTGGGCGGAAACGGAATACGGCACAACGAGATTGAATCGGCTCGATCACCTTTGAAGAATAATTGCATGAAAGTATGAACCGACAAGTTTCTGCATATTGTTCCATGATTCGACGAAGCGCACCTTGTGCATCATTGGTTAAGGCGTCGGATTCATCGAGGAAAATGATCTTGAATTTTGCGTCGCCGTATGGCTGTGTTCGAGCGAATTGTTTGACTTTGGAGCGTATCTTATCAAGGCCACGCTCATCTGATGCGTTCATTTCGAGTAGGTTGTCTCGATAGTGTTCGCCAAAGACGTCTTTCGTCAGCGCCATTGCAGCCGTTGTCTTCCCTGTACCAGGTGGTCCTGCGAACAGCAAATGTGGGAATTCTTTGTGCTCCGCATAAACCGTTAATCGGCTCACGACAGAGGCTTGTCCCCTGATTTCATTGACGCTCTGGGGGCGATGTCGTTCAACCCACAGTTCGCTCATGTTCCCCAAGAGAATGGCGGGCCACCTTCAACATTCGGTTGGTTTTTTTTCGACACAAGTTATCGCCCCCCTATAGGGGGGCGTACGCCGAATCAGTCATAACCCCCGACATCTTAGGTCGAATGAGCGCCATGAGAAACAGTACCAAAAACCGAAATGTCTTCACTGCACTGACGTTGATTTTGATGTTCCTTTTTGCAGATGTGTTTGTTCCATCCGCCTTCCCTGCACCAGAACTTCTGGAAGATGAACCATCTGTACAGCACGTCATTTCAACCATTTCCCCGTCTCTTGACACCTACATCGATTCGGATTACCCAAACGATGACTACGCAGGCGATGATACTGGCCTCCTTGGTGATTCTGGAACGGGAGAGGCGCGACTCTTACTCTCCTTCCCGCTCAGTTTTTCTTCAACTGACACCATCCATTCCGCCCGTCTGGACTTGGTCTGTACCAACAGCGGTCCAACCAACGGTCTTGCAGTATATCCTGCTTCGACCAGCGTTACGTGGGATGAAAACGCAACGTGGAACTCTCGCAATGGTCTTCTCCTGTGGGGTGAGCCTGGGGCTGATGATGGAACAGATCGTTCGGATTGGGAACCTCCGATTGTTACATCTCCCCTTGGACCGACAGGCGGTTCTTCCAACGTTCAATTGAACGTAACAGCGCTCGCACAACATGCTGTTGCATCCAGCGCGACGGCATTGGAGATTCTTGTCTCTGCTCATGGATCACAATACGATTGTGCAATGAATGAAACCATCAATGCAGCAGATCGACCGAGCCTCCGAATTGACTCTTCGACAACAACTGCAGGATCGGGAGGTCTCATCACACCGGATTTCGTTGAAGACGGAGCGCCTCTAATGTCAGGAGATTTCTATCTCTCTGCTGACTTGACTCCAAGCATGACATGGACTGGATATTCTGGAATCCTGGTCGAAGCCCAACTCTCACTCAGTGACAGCTTCAAGAGCGACCAAGACAACTATGATTGGCTCTACAATTCCGACACTCAATCCTCGAACTTTGCATTCTCTGGAACGACAGGTTCACTGGATATCCCTTCTTCCGATGCATTCCAAAACGGTACCTACATGCACTATCGAATGCGCGCAATGGACTCAACAGGAATTCTAAGCGATTGGACAAGTGGCCACTTCTTCCTACCTACACACGACATCGTTGCAAATCCAGATGGTACAGCATCTCTTGCTGTAGATCTTGATGACCTCTCAGATGACGTGGTGTTCATTGAGGATACCTACGTCGACGAGGACAACAAGAACAGCAATTACGGTGCATCGACAACCCTCGTGACACAGGTCACATCGAACCGTGAATCCATCTCACATTTCCGCATAAACTTCGACCGCTTGGGACTTCACTCCAACGCTACCATCGTCGGTGCATCGTTGAATTTGACCCGTTCGACTTCGAGCGGTTCCGCTACCCTCGCACTTCACCAAATGGATTCGGTCGATGTTTGGGTCGAAGACGAAACCACATGGCGCCGCCCTATCTCCAGTCAACTCTGGAACGACGGAGGTCGAGATTACTTCAGTTATGCCTCGGATTCTGGTCTCATGGGGTCGCAAATAAGCGATGATTTCGCTTTTGACTTGACAAGTGTGCTCCAGCAGCACATCGACAACAGCGGTCCGGCATCACTCGATTTTGCCATGGCTGCACGGTCTCAAAATGGTGCTTATTCAGCGAACAATGGCGTGGATTCGGTTACCTTCCACTCATCTGATACAACCAACGACGCGGACAAACCGCACCTCTTCATCACATACAACTGGTCGACGCCTGTCACGGTCGCCCCATCGCTTACGTCCCCTTGGGATGGCGAAACATTGTGGAACCAAACNGGTCACAATTTTACAGGAAACACAACACCTACGCTTACATGGGCATCTTCGACTTCAGCGTCCTATGACATGATTTTTGAACTCTCAACAGATTCCTTGTTCCACGATCGAGTGGCGAGGTTCGATACCCGTTTCGATAACGATTTTGCTCCTGTCGATGGCGAATTAAGTTTCTCTGGAACTGAAAGCCTTGAAACCGGCCACATGTACAATTGGCGAATGCTCCACATTGATTCTGACAATCGGCATGGAGAATGGTCCTACTCATCGTTCCTGATCAGTGCATTGGATTCAACATGGCTTGGCGGAGACCGATATGAATTCCGATTGAAACAAGGAAATGCGAGTTCTGATGGCCTCCATCCGGCATGTGGAGATACATACATCGATTCAGGAATGCCGAGTTCAAACTATGGCTCAGAAACCGAATTGCAGGTCTCATACAACACCATCCCATCCGAGACAACAGTCCTGTTTGGGTGCGATCTCTCCACCACATTCCTGCCGTCTGGTTACGCTGTTGAATCAGCCAACCTCGAATTCTACCTGAGTGATGTCCCATTCGGTGCGCCCGTTGTTGGCGCATGGGAAAACACGCAACATGGTTGGACTGAAGACGGTGCTACATGGGCAACGTACGACGGTACGAACACATGGAATACAGTGGGGGCAAAAGGTAGCGAACGATCTTCCCTTCTCGACTCGGTAAGCATTGGAACGGGTTACACATCCAGTTCATCCGTTAATTGGAACGTCACGTTGGCGGTTCAGAACGCCATGCGAGACAACCACTCTGCCGACTTCATTCTTGGAATCGTTGGCGCCGGTAGCGGCCAAATTCGCGACGTATTGTTCCATACAGGCGCTGCTGTAGATGCGAAGCGACCGGAATTGTCGTTTGTTTACGTACCCGGTTCTAACGCAATCCCAATCGAACCTGCTCCCGTGTTACCACTCAACGGATCGTGGAGTGTTGCACCCGGTATCAATCCTGAGCCAGTACATCGACCGTTGATGAATTGGACACATTCCTCGGGAATTGGTATCAGCGGTTACGCCGTGCAGATGGATACGCTAGATACATTCGACAGCAACGATATGAGCATCGAAACATCATGGTCAAATTCTGGCTTTGATATGGCAAACAAATCCTTCACTCCAACATCGGACTTGACCGACGGGAAGACATGGTATTGGCGCGTTCGTGCTATTTCATCGACCAATCAACTTGGAAATTGGTCTGATACCTTCCACTTCAATCTCCCCTCGCTGGTAACGTGGAACCTCTCATCGACCAGTGCTGCGGTTGAGATACGCCACCATGAAGCAATGCCTGATTTGCAGCTTCCACACTTCATCGACACGTGGGTCGCTTCTGGCGGCTACGAGGGTCAACAAAATTACTCAACTTCAACGTCATTGAAGGTTGGAGAACTCGCAAGTGGCTACCACACGAGTGCGCTACTCAAGATTCCTCTGAATCAACTTCCGACACCAACCAATGCTCGAGTCACCAATGCTGAACTCACGATGTGGGCGCAAGCCGGATCGGATACCAACGTTCAGGTTGCGGTCCGTCCAGTCCTTCAGACCTGGACTACTGCAGTGAACAATTCAACTTACGATGGAACCAACGGTTGGTCTGCTGATGGTGGTCGAGCCATTGGTACAGACGTCGGTTCACTGAGCGATCTCAGCGCATCCTCATCCGCAGACTGGATGGATTGGGATGTCACAGAGTTGGTTCAGGCTGCGATAGCAAACGGTGATTCGTACCTTTCCATTGCTCTTATGACCAGTGATTCCTCTGGTGACCTCGTTACATTCACGAGTACAGAAGGCTTGTCAACTCAACGACCTTGGTTGAATCTGACATGGACGGACGGAANTGCACCTATTCCAACCGTTGCAGCAAGCAACGCCCTCCCACTGGATGGCAACATCGAATGGGACCTGAGTGGACACGTTCCAGAACCATCGACCCTGCCGGTGATGTCATGGACGCACTCCAATGCTGCAAACATCGACGATTGGAAACTCTTCATTCAAAACGATGCAACCGACATCATGCAAGGATTCTCCACCTATGACTCACGAGTTGATACAACGCTGTTCGACCTCCAGAATCTTTCTTTCCAACCATCGAGTGACCTTGCCACCAATCAGAGCATCCGCTGGTTTGTACAACCGGTCAACGACGAGATGCTCGGCCCTCGGTCAACCAGTTCTGTGTTCCACATACCACACGATATCGGAAATGAAATCAACAGTACATGGGGCTACATCAACGTCTCTGAAGGCGGATTCTTACCGTCGTTGAACGAACCATCTGGTTTCGTTATCGATACAACCCTCGATTCGGCAGCCTCCAACGCAAACCTCTACAATTCAGGAACATTGAGTGTTGGTCGCTCATCCTACAGCACGGGTACATCTCAGCGATCATCGTTCATTATGTCGGTCGATCTTACNAAACTACCAATCAATGGTACCTACGAAATTATGGATGCCTTCTTCACGTTGAACACGAAATCTACCAGTTACGGAGAGGTCTTTTGGAGTCCGTCGCTGATTCACACTGCCTTCGATGGTGATGCCAACTGGAACAATGCAACCAACTCAACCCAATGGAACGCACCAGGAGCGTATCACTCAACGGATACGGACATTCCGGCTTATGGAAGTGAAGAGATCTTCTGGGATGATCCATACCAAACCGGTGGTATCGCTCTTTTACTTCAACAAGCGGTTGCAAACGGAGCGACACGCCTCGACTTCCTCGTACAAGCTGAAGAAAACGACAGCAGTGTTGATGGTCGAATCGACATGTACTCAAGCAACGAAGTAAGTGCAGACCTCCGTCCATCACTCAACATCACGTACAGAATGACCAACCCTTATGTCGCATCAAGTCCAACAGGATTGGTTCCTGTCGACGGAGCAACGCTCTGGAATCTTTCAGAGCCTCGGCCTTCTGGAGCAGATGAAGTGAACATAACATGGACTCCTCCGTCCTCGAATGAATCAGGATATCTCCTTTGTTTCGCTGGTGATGAACGAATGGTACAGGATTTAGGCTGTATTGATCAGGGTAATTCCACACAATTGAGCGAAAATGGCCTTACTTGGGATGCAGCAACCACAACGTTGTTGCTTGAAGAGGTAGAAGACACAGACGATAACTGGGTATACTGGAGAACATTGTCGTATCAAAATGTTGTTGACGATTATTCCCGAGTCGGTGAATGGTCGCAAGTTCACAAATTCCGTATCCCATCAGACCAGGGCACCGATGACGGAGCAGGAAATCATACCGTCAATCTCTCGAGTGGTTCAATATTCACTGATACAGGCCTGTTGCCCGCAGCACCCGATGCTTACACGGTCTCGTCATCACTCAACACCAACTATGGTGGAAGTACGACGCTCAAGTTGGGAGCGAGTTCATCCGGTGACCAAGAGATTTACATCGAATTTGACCTCTCTCAAATGCCATGGCCGAGTGCGATGACGCCAACCTCTACGATGCTTCGACTGTATCGAACAACCGTTGCTGGTGTCTCTCCACTCACCGTGAGTGCTCATGCCTGTTCGACCTTCGTTGAATCAAGCGTAACAGCGCTTCAACCGCCGGCATGCAGTGCGAATGAAATCACGCGTTCAACCCTCTCTGTAACACCACCTTCTGGATGGCTCGAGTGGGATATTACATCGCTTGCTCAATCGAACATTGCAAGTGGGAACATGACCCTTACCATCCAACTCAAGACCGTTGGTACGGCTGGTAGTTTGCACACGTTTGCATCAGGTGAATACTCNACCGAAGCCAACCGGCCGACGCTGAGAATCGATTATGTTGACAACGTTGCAGGAATTGTACCGCCTGCTCAGCCAGTGCTCCTCTCACCTCTTGATGGAGCTGTGCTGTACGATACGACAGCCAATCTCCTTGAATCACTCGACAAGCCTGTCCTCAACTGGAACACGGTATCTGGTGCAACGGGCTACATCGTGACGATTCGAAATGCTTCAGGACAATACACCTTCAAGTCAGCAACATCGAACCAAATCTCGGGAACGAGTTTCACCTTTGCCAACGATGTGGCACCCGGTTCGACCTTTGAATGGTGGGTGCAAGCGGTCAACGGATCGATTCCGGGCCCATCGTCATCACGTTGGATTGTCGGAGTAGGGGACCCCGTGACTCAAGACAACAACGATCACACGTGGTCGTATGAGTTCCAAACAGGAAACGAGATTAACGAACTCGCACACACCAATGTGCAAGATGTTTCCATCTTCAGTGGTGCATTGGACACGAATCTCAATGGTGACGTCAATATGATTGGTGTTGATGCTGCTCAGGACGAGTACCGATTGCTCGTCAGTGCTGATTTCGGTCAAATCCCCTTCAATCCAAGCATGAATGTGCATTCTGTTGACTTGGAGATGTATCTTGAAGATTTGACGTTTGGTGCAGGAGCAACTGGAATGACGTTCACCGTCCATCGAGTCCTTACCTCAGGTTGGTCTGAAACAACAGCAACGTGGAATGGAACGGGAAGTACGACATGGGCGGCCTCTGGAATGCAACCTGGAGTTGATTATGACTCAACGCCAATCGATACTGTTTACATCAGCAATTCACAAGCAATCGATTCATGGATTCAGTTTGACTTAGGCCATCGTTCGATGTACATTGATGCTGTTCACAATTGGGTCATCATCGGAACTCCGACGCAAGGTTGGATGGAGGCATCTTTCTCTGACAACAGCGATCAGACGCTCTCCAAGCGACCGTTGATGACAATGAATTACACAGACATCGACTACGTCACGATCTCGCCAACCGCAACCACGACGACTGCGGATTCCACGGTTCAATTCAGTGCATCGACCTATGATTACAACTCACTGGTTGCGAGTGTACCAGTTGTTTGGGCTGCGAGCAGCGGCACCATCGACTCAAACGGATTGTTTACACCAGACGTTGTAGGAACTCACACCGTTACTGCGTGTTTTGGTGTTATTTGCGAGGATGAAACGGTGACCGTCACCTTCGGGGCGCCGGTCGACTTGATCGTCACACCTCTCAGCGCAACCATCACCACCGATGAAACGCTTGAATTGACAGCCAATGTTGTCGATCAACACGGTAACACTGTGACGGGCGAAAGCATCACTTTCACCCCAAGCAACGGTACGATGGGTGGAACCTTCGGGGATGTCTTCCAACCGTACACAGTTGGTGGGCAAACCGTTACTGTGACATGGGGAACGATTTCGGTCGTCGTCAATGTTCTTGTTGAGCTGGGCGCACCAACGGACCTTGTGTTGACTGGATGCACAGGAGTTGTTGCTGCTGGTACAGAATGTGCCATCACGACAACATTGTACGANCAATTTGGAAACATCATTCCATTGACCGAGGCAGGTGCACTTTCCTACACGGTCAACGATGGATTCTACAGTGAGGCGACAAGCATGTACTTTGCCAACACCGTCGGTACATGGCAACTTTCGATTACTTCAGCGATTGGTCTTTCGGACTCCATCACCATCCAAACAGGACATGGCCAGATGGCTTCCCTCGAAATTGTTCCATCGGTGTGGGACATTACTGCTGATGAGGTTGTCTTCCTCAATACAACTCGTATCGACATACAAGGCAACCGTCTCCCAGTGAATCTCCCACTGTCGAATTGGACATCAATTGATGANGGAGCGTTGAACATCACGCTCGACCATCCAGTTCAATGGATTCCAAACGGCTTGGGAGGTCGTGTGATTACAGCACAATACGAGACCATCTTCTCATCGATTACCATCAACGTTACAAAGGGCGTTATGGTCGATATGGTGCTGATTGTTGACTCGGTTGATGCTGACGACCTCACGTTCAGCATGACGGCGGACGAGACCCTTGTCGTCAAGGCGAAAGCGAGCGATGCGAAAGGCAACCGCTGGACGATCGATGTCAACTGGACTGTTGCTCATCCGGATTGGAGCGATCAATCTGTGTTGTTGTACACCTTGTCCGATGAGACTGAATTCATGCCAATTTTGTCCTCCTCAACCGCATACGTGGTTCGTGCAGAGTACACCTTCGATGGACAATTGTTCAGCGAAGTAGTGAATGTTGAAGTTTCAGAGGGAATCATCCAAGTCTTCACGATGAACACGATTTCGTCCAATGGTGACACTGGAACAGTGTACAACATCAGTGCTGACCACTCCATCGATTTCTCAGTAGCCTTGAGTGATGGTGATCTCAATCCACTCGGTGTCGAGGTCTTGACATGGTTGTTTGAAGACACAGATTCGGGTACTGTTGCTGACTTCACGACTGAATTCGTCGCAAATGGCTACCAATGGGAAGCGACCACTGTGGGCAACTATCGGATTTCAGCCTTCATCGAAAACGCTGATGGTTTCAACTACACTCGTGCCGTTGACATCTCGGTCTACCATGGAGTTGCAGTTTCGCTTGATCATGAACTCAACACTTTTGATGAGGATGCAGGAGAATCCATTGACATCACCATCACGGGTACAGACAGCGACGGAAACACCTTCTTACAGGATGTTGAATGGGTCGAGGATGGCACAACATCGGACCGTGTTATACCGGGATCGACAACCGGTTCCTATCTCTATCAAGCATCTGCAGCGGGTGACCACGTTATGGAATATTCAACTCCAGGCGCATCAAACACCTTCGAATTGAAGATTTCACCACAGATGATTGTCGATTTCATTGAAGTTGAATTGTCAGCTGTCACCGTTGAGCAGCAAGCCTCGATTGACGTCACCGTTCAAGCCTTCGATCGATTTGCAAACCCAATCCCAGTTCCAAGCAGTGCGCGTGTTGACGCCACTGGACGAGGTACTGCTGAGAGCACTGGACAAGGTACGTGGAAGGTTACAACGTTGGACAGTGGACCGCAAACCATCACCGTCTCTGCTGGGCAAGTCAGCGAAAACTACGAGATTGAAGTCACGGGAACCTTCGGCGGTTTCTTCGCCGCAGGTGGAACACTGTACTACATCGGTGCTGTTCTCATCGGCCTCATCGTTGCCGTTGTCCTTGTGCTTCTGGTCATGGCATTCCGTTCAGGAGGCGATGATGACTGGGATGATGACTACGACGATGAAGATGACGAGCCACGTTCTGCACGCGGTCCGTCTGGTCCAGCCCCTGGTCCAAGGGGACCTGCACCGAGTGCAGGACCATCAGGCCCGCCTCCTCAAGAGACTGAGGAAAAGGAAGACACGAGTTGGATTGTCGAACATCGAACCGATGATGACGGCACAGAATGGGCGCAAAGTGATGACGAAACGTGGTACTATCGAGAACCTGGTCAAAGCGATTGGGTTGAGTGGCAGGATTAGGTGGTAGCATGAATCAGCAACATTCGGCAGTAGTTCTCTGCAGTTTGTTGATTGCTTCCTTGCTCACTTCGATTCCTGTGTCTGCAGCTGGGCCACCTGCTCAAATCGTGATTTCAACACCATCGACCGTGATTTCGTCCGATGGTGTATTGCAAATTGAAGCGACACTGTATGACGCTCTCAACAACGTTGTTGATGGTGAAATTACGTGGTCATCGAGCAACGGTACGATCGAGCAGACGGGCCTTTTCTTCCCATGGTCTGCAGGGCAGGTCACCATTCGTGCAGAGCACGCTGGATTCAATGATACGATCGTTGTAACAGTTGTTGCTGGTTTTGGCCAATCCATCGAAATCAATACGAGTAGTCAACCACAGGCAAAATTCCCTTTCATGTTGCAAGCGAATCTCATCGATTCACACGATAATCCTCGTTCGGGACAAGATGTGGTCTGGACCGTGGATGGAATGTATGTTGGTCAAGGTGAACCATCGTGGACACCACCATCGCTTGGATTGTATGAAGTTGTTGCCCGATACGATCAATTGGAAGAAACGGTGATTATGGAGGCCATNGCAGGCGATCCGTACGAATTCGTGTTCCCTGATGACCTGATTGTGCGGAGCGGAGATGGAATACAATTGTATCCTGATCTCGTTGATTCGTTTGGGCAAGAAATGAACAACACGATGGCTGGCAACAAGGTTTGGGATGTTGAAAATGGTACCATCACGCCGGTTGGTTATTACTACGCTTCTGCACCAGGAATCTGGAACCTTTCGGTGCGTGCTGGATCCATTTGGGGCAACAGCACAATCCGTGTTGTTCCCTCCGATGCGTCAATTGTCGAGATACGCATTACTCCAGAGGCTGAGGTGTATGTCTCAGGCGAGGCTTATCGCCTTGATGCAATCAGAACCGATTCTCAGGGCTACTCCTCTCCCGTTCCAATCCCCATTGGGAACTGGTCGGTGAACAACGGGATCCTTTCCAACGTCGATGATGAAGTCCAATGGACACCCGGTCAAGCAGGGCAGTTTTCGATGCATGTTGTTGACTCTGATGTTCCGGCATCCACCAACGTTGACGTTGTTCATGGTTCAGCAGATGCGACGCGTCTTGTTCCAAGCCAATCGGTCATCTCTTCAGGTACTCAATTTGCACTGGTTCACGAAGCCATGGATTCGTTTGGAAACGTTTGGCAGACGGATGCGAACATCACTCAAACACTCGGTGTGTCAGCAAGCGTTGATGTTTTTGACTCGTATGTTTCTGTGATGCCGAAGCAAATTGAATTCCTTGGATTTTCTGCGAATTACTTTGACGCATCGACAGGTGTCCTTCATCAAGCACAGTGGTCCGATGAAATCGTACCAGGGCGACTTGCGTTCATCGAACTACCCGAATCAGGAACAGAGGTTGCTGCGGATTCCTATCTTGACTTCAATCCTCAATTCAAGGATGGTTATGGAAATACCATTCCACACGTGGCCGTGAATTGGACCATTTCAGGGCAGGATCGAACCCTTGAGATTCGCATGGCTGATGGAAAATGGTATCCGACAGAAACCGGTGAACATGAAATACGTGCGAATGCAGATGGCGTCTTCGCAGCCGTTCGAGTCAACGTTGTTCCTGGAACAGGAACCTCCTTGATTACCGATGGTGATGCAGGGTTGACCATTGAAGCAGGCGTTCCGAGTGATCTCTTTGTTCAATTGGTTGACGTTCATGGAAACACTGCTCCCGCAGAAAACGTAGAATTGGTCTCTGATGACTTTGTTGAATTCGAAGCATCATCGAGTGGTCGCGGCTATTGGCAACTTACCGGAGTAACGAGTGGCGTGTATCTGCTTGAGCTTGAGCAAGACGATGCTGAACACACGATTCCATTGACCATTGTGCCGGGACAAGCTGTTCGAGTGATTACGGGTATGGCAAATGAGACGCGTAGCCAAGGTGAGGTCACACTCATCACGGTCTGGGCTGAAGATTCACAAGGCAATCGAGTCGAAGTTAATCCCGACCAGACGAGCCTATCGTGCACCTCTGGAAAAGCTACGCACGTCAAATCCGATACGTGGGAAATCGAACTTGAAGAAGCAGGTTCAGATCGATCCTGTACTGTTGCATGGAATGGCTTGATCTCACAGCAATTCTATGACGTCGATTCTGTTTTACTCAGCGGCGCTCTTGGTTCAACCAATACGGCTGTTTCGATTATCATTGTACTCTTGTTGATGATTTTCGTTGTATTGGTCGTCCTCATCCGTCGTGGTAACGCCAAGGACCAAGAGTGGGATGATGATGAATACTACGAACTTTCGGAAGATGAAGAAGAACAATTAATCGATGATTCCGAAAAGACGTCAGATACCGATTCAGAAACGCTTACTGAAACTCCTGTTGAAACTTCATCAACTCAAACACATACTGAGCCCGAACTTGCGCAAGAACTTCGACAACAGTTGGCAACCACGGCTGGACAAGTTGGTGTTATGCAAGCCGCACCTGGCACAAATCAAGGCGAGACCGGTTGGTACGTTGATGCAAGCACGGAATTGCAGTACTGGAATGTCGGAAGCGATGGTGCTTGGTCTCGAGTTCAGTGATGGTCCGTGGTCTTATGGGTGTCGAAGAGCATCGCGATTGGACGAAGGTCGATTACACTTCATTGGTGGATGGTCAAGCCTTTCCTCCATCGTTCATGTGGGGAGTCGCCACTGCTTCCCATCAAATTGAAGGTGGAAACTCAAACAATTGGACGCAGTTCGAGCCGCAATCGAAAAGCGGTCAACTGAGTGGGGATGCATGCGATCATTGGAATCGAAAAGTGGAAGATATCGATTTGATATCCAATCTAAATGTGACGCACTACCGGTTCTCCATCGAATGGAGTCGTGTTGAACCAGAAATGGGCGTGTGGGACGAGGATGCAATCGATTGGTACAGTGATCTGGTTGACCGCTTACTCAAGCGAGGAATTCAACCGATGGTGACGCTTCATCATTTTACAAATCCGCTGTGGTGGGAACATCGAGGTGCCTTTGAAAAAGAATCGAACATCATTTACTGGATTCGATTCTGTTCAAAGATGTTTGAAGTGCTAGCTGACCGTGTTGAGTGGTGGTGCACCATCAACGAACCTGCAGTATATGCTTCAATGGGGTATGTTCTCGGTGAATTTCCACCAGGAGAACGTTCATTCAAGAAAACACGCCATGTTTCGCTGAATCTCATGCGGGCGCATGCATTGTGTTATCGAACCCTTAAATCGATGAAACATGGTCGAAATGCAAAGATTGGACTTGTCAAGAACATCAATATCTTTGACCCCTATCGACGATGGAATCCACTCCATCGATTCCAAGCAAAACTGCTTGATGGAATGTTCAATCGTTGTTGGATCAAAGGATTACAAACTGGTCGATTTAAACCGCCTTCAGCAGTACGTAGTGTTGCGATTGATGGGCTTAAAGGAAGCAGTGATTTCATCGGTGTCAACTACTACACTCATCTGCTTACAACACCGTTTATGCCAACAAAGGTTGAGATTGACCCTCTTATTCGACCATGGGAAGAACGCACAGATTTCCGTTATGCGATGTATGCTGAAGGATTGAAACGAGCGTTTGATATGGTGTCTTCACTCAACATCCCGATCATTGTAACCGAAAATGGTGTTGCAGATGATGACGACGACATGCGTCCAGAGCATGTGCGAAGACATTTACTCATTACATCTGAAGCCATTGCCAATGGGCACGATATTCGAGGGTTCTATCATTGGAGTTTGATGGACAATTTTGAATGGGCNGAAGGATATGAGCAATGTTTTGGACTGTATCATGTTGATTTTGAAACACAGAAACGGACCCTTCGTGAAAGTGGTGCTTTGTATGCTTCAATCGCACAGGCACATCGGATGCCGCAGGTTGTCATTCTTGCCGGTGGACTTGGAACACGACTTGGTGAGAAAACAAAGAATCACCCCAAATCATTGATTGAAGTAGNTGGGCAGCCTATTTTGTCTCACATCCTTGACTGGGTTAAGCGGCAAGGTTGTACTCGTGCAGTTGTGCTAACCGGTCACCATGGTGAACAGTTCAGTGAATTTGTTCACGAGGGAATNGATCTGACCTTCGTCAAGGAGCCAGAGCAATTGGGGACTGGAGGAGCATTGTGGAATGCAAGAGATGTCCTTGAGGATGAGTTTCTCCTTCTTTGGGGGGATGATTATCACCCCATCGATTACAGCCCACTCATCAATGCTCACCGAAAGCAATCTTCTCGTTTGACGATGACGGTGACAACTGAGCATGAGGACATGAACCTTCAGCACAAAGATGGCCGTCTCGTCGCTTATTCAAAAGAAGAACAGCCGCCCTCCGAATTCAACGGATACGAGGCAGGAACCTCAGTGGTCAGCAAATCCATCGTCCTCGAATACGGGAAAGATGGACAATGGTCTTGGGAAAACACAGTCTATCCTGCTCTTGCGAATGAGATTCATGTCCACCTTGATTCTACGAAGTTCTGGGACATGGGTACGCCAGAACGTCTCGAAAAGTTAGAACAATTCTTCAACGAATCCCGGTCGTGATGGAACTGCAACAGGATGTTGTGGAAGGACGTCTTCATGTTCAACAAGTACCAAAATCATACCACCAAAACCGCCCCCCATCATTCTCGCACCCAACACTCCAGTCAAATTCTGAAGTGATTGGACAAGTTCGTCAACTTCTGGTGTGCTTACGCCTATTGCCATGAGGGATCGGTGCGTTTCATTGAGAAGAACGCCCAATTGTTCCTTTGTCGAATGCAACGCTGTTTCGACTCTGGCATTTTCTGTTTTGACGTGAAGTCGTTTTGTTTCGTTATCGGANGTTTCACGATAATCCTCTGAATTGAGAGATCTGTGAATTCCAGAATCAACAAGTTTGAACGTCCATGACGATGGAAACGGGAGGTGAGTCGTTGTGAAGGTGGAACAATCAATCACTGTGCAATGACCTTCAGTAGAATACATCATTGCCATTTGGTCGAGCAGGCCGCAGGGTGTGCCAAGGACAACATGTTCAAGTCGCTGGGCCTCCAAACACGCCGCTTGTTTGTCGATTGAATCACCATGTACGCAAAGAACGATACCAAGACACAGTGCCGCTGATGAAGACATTCCTTTGCCAATTGGTATTGAACTTGTGATTTCCAAACGTGCTGGAGGGCCGCCTGCTTCGTTCCACAACGCAACGACCGTCTCATCACCATGGATTCCTGAAGCAATGAATTCTGCCTCCAGCACAAGCCTGTGTTCGGATGCAAAGGCCAAGGAACGTCCGCCTGCATAATCGGTGTGTTCTCCAATGATGTTGACTCGGCCAGGTATTGAGGCTCTGCGAATCATTCTTGCACATCCTCGCGAATGTCGAGATCAAACCAAACAGGGAAATGGTCTGACACATCTGAACTGCTCATGTTTCGGTCAACTCCCCATTTTCCAAAAAAGCGTCCATCTACATCGCTGGTTAACACAATCCTGTCGTAAGCACAGTGCGTATTTTCTGAAAACGTTGTATCCGCTGAGTCCGGAACTACCCAAAGGTATTCGGGACTGCGAATCTCCAGTTGATTTAATTCATAGGTTGATGCGTAACTGCAATCCGCATTAAAGTCACCAAGCAACACGACATCAGAATCAGTTGAATTTGTGTTGTAGGTTTCAACAACGTTGTGCAGTGAAGCGGTTTCATTTACTGCCTCTGCAGGTTTGGTGTGGACTGTAATGAGGGTCAGATGTTCAAGAAGTGTACCGTTGTTCGATATCAGTTGGAAGTTTGAAATAAACGGTTCTCGCTGGAACTCATCGAGTTCTGAATCGTTGTGCAACCAAGCGTCTTCAGCAATGAAGCGGGATGTTCGATAATAGAATGCATACTGTTCTTGACCCCCTTGGTCATCTTCCTGTTGCCCCGATCGTTCACTCAGCACAAGACCGTACGTTTCATTTGACGCGGCATTGATGGCATCCAAGAAATCGTAGGGCACGGTTTGGTCAAGGTCCTTGATCTCTTGAACAACAACCATATCGTATCGTAATGTGATGTTAACGAGTTCAGAAACGACATCGGCCTTACCCATTTTTGTCTCACCAAAAATCTTGATGTTGAAGGTGGCAATCCGAGCAACATCTTCTCGGTTTCGTGATTCAGAACGAGCCTCAGCATCCTCTTCATCTTCGGAATCAACCTCAACATAAACCGTCTTCCATAATGGACTCTCTTCTTGATGAACCAAGAGTTGTATGGTCATTGGGAAAAGGACCAACAACGCAACAAGCATAACACCCTGCAAAGCGTTGTCATGCCGTGCCATGGCGTTGCATGGACCTCACTGTTATGAATCATCAAGGTTCATTCTACGCCAGCAATAGGTTCTTGACGCGAATCCATTTGGTCACGACATGGCCGAAGAGGTGTCCCCAGAGAAGGCTAGGGAAATCATCGAGATGTTGACGGGGGGAGGCTCCATTGACTCCATCAATACTTCTCTCGCATTGGGAATCCTACCTCTCGTTGAAGCCATTGGGAATCTCGAACTTCTCGACCGTTTGGTTGAACATGCACAACAAGTTGCTGAGGATGACATCGAGAAGGGATGGGCTCGTTTTGAACATCTGAAGCGAAATTCAGGTTCCATCGATGATATCGCAGAGCTTGCCTTTCACGCTGAATCGATTGAAAAGGGAGAACATCTCGCTGCAGCTGTTCTGCACCACCATGCACTCATGCTTCTTTCAATCGATGATACAGAATCGGCTCAAACCTCTGTGCGACGATCACTGACATTGAGAGAATCACTCGAGGACAAGGAAGGCATCATCTACGGGCTCGCAGTCCTTTCGCGATGCGCCCGCATGAATCAAGATTGGGATTCAGCGATCCTCCATGACACACGTCGACTTGAATTGGCAATCTCTCTGAACAAAGATGTCCTGCATATGGAAGCTCTTGCAGATGTGGCTCATGCTCAGGCCAGTCTTGGAGAACTGGCTACAGCATCGGAGATGTATGGAGAGAGTCTCGATCTAGCCAAACGTCTTGAGAATCCAGCCGGGCATCTTGTCGCCAGTTGGGGATTAGCAGACCTTGCTGAAATTGAAACACGATACGACGATGCACTCCTAACCTTGTCGGATACAATGCACTTGTTCATGCAGTTGGGAATACCTGCTCCCGCCTTGTTGAAGAAACGACTCCATGCATTGACGTCTCTCGGTGAAGAGGTCAAGTAAGGTACGAACGGGTTATGTTCTTTGACGTATTGGAAAAAAAGAGGCGAGTTGCATGGAACACGACATTTTCTTTTCCATCAGCCAAACGCCTGATGCTCAAGGACACATTCCAGATGAGCAAACCATGCTGAGGAATTACTTCCAGCAACTTGAATGTGCGGATGAATTAGGTTTTGGAGTCGGATGGATTGCTCAGGCCCACCTCTCGACTGAAACCCAAAAATCCAATGCCAAACCGGTGGTGCCGCACTGGCAGGGAGAAGTTGGCTTGTGTACAGATTTTCCTCAACTCGCCATGGAATCTTTTCGCAGAACGAAAAGCATTGAAATCGGGAGTGCTGTTGTCTCAATTCTTGCATCAGGAGGTCCTATCGCTCAGGCCGAACGAATTGCCAATACGTTGCAACTTCTTGCCGTGAACAACGATGCTCGAAAACTTCACGTAGGCTTTTCAGCGGGTCGTTTTGAATTCATGGCACGACCATATGGAATCGTACCTCGCACACCGGTCGAAGAGGCTTCTTGGCCTATCCTTCGCAGTCAAATCTTTCTTGAGGCAAGCGAAATTTTCCTCCGTCTTTTGCGAGGAGATGTGGTGGCGTCGGATTCCATTCGCTCGACGATATTAACTCGTGAACTTTTCAGAACCGATGAAGACTGGCAACGAGTACAAGAAGCGAGTGGCTCCGATGCGGATCGGATTGCGATCGACCGGCGATACGTCTTCGAAGACATTCGCATTGTTCCGAATACATTTGATCGAAACCAACTCGTTTTGGTTGCTGGAACGCACAACCCTAGAGCCCAAGAATTCGTTAATTCGATTCTGCCAGTGCGTGTGTTCAACCTCTCAATTACACAGCCGGAGGTCATCGAGGAAACACATGACCGAATGCGTGCCTGCTTCCATCCAGATGGGGGTTCGTGGAAACGCTCGGATATGCCAAGAACGAGTTTTGTGTTTGTGAATGATGAATCCGGGCTCACTGCGGAAGAGCAGCGAGTTGCTGCACAAGCAGAAGCAGAACAAGCACTTGGCGCATATTGGAACGCACTCGAGGGGACAATTGATCCAAGCAAAGTCCAGAATGCAGCGCAAAATGCCTTGATTGGGAACGTAGAGGATGTGGCTCAACAATTGGTTGAACGATTCCATCCGGAGGACCGAGTTATGGCATGGTTCGATTTCTTCAATCACGACTCCGAGCGAGTCTGTAGAAACATGCGGGCTTACATGGAGAAGGTTGCTCCACGCGTCGAAGAAATACTCAGGGGTGGCTAATCATGTCAGTCAATCATCACGATCACTCTGCTGTCGAACCAGGTCGACCAGGTAGCAAGTTGTTTCCTGATTCTCCGATCGGTGAACAAGTGGAAGGTATTCCAACGGGACGCGATGTTGCGTGGGAACCATTGGTCGATTATCGACGAAATGGCGTGTCGGAAACAACCATCCACGGAGCGGTTGCTTGGGCGCACGGTGATGAAGTGATTCACTCCTTTGGCGGGAACGTGCTTTGCTATGGACGTTCAATGATGAAACCGTTTATGATCAAAGCCTTCGTTGAAGAATTATCAGAGCTTTCTTGGGAACAGAAAGCTATCTCAGTAGCAAGCCATAACGGAGATACTGAACACGTTGCTGCTGCACAATCATTGCTCTCACAATCGGAATGGCCACTGATGCTCACTCCACTTGATGTGCCATTGATTCAGTTTGGCCGCCAAGTTCGCCGACCGCGTCGCTGGTTCCACACATGTTCGGGTGAACATGCTGCTATTCTTCGAGGTTGCAAAGAAAAGGGATGGAATCGGGCAGGTTATACACTCCCAAGTCACCAAGTCTTCGANGCATTCATGTCGCAACTTCGTCGCTNTATTGGTGANGATTGGACTCCACTACGAATTGCAAAAGATGGATGTGGGTTGCCGACCGTTTCGAACACAGTTGCTGAACTTGCGCAAATCTATGCCGGGCTTGTTCGCGACAAAAATGAAGATTGGATTTGGGAAGCCATGGTTCGCCATCCTGACCTCGTTGGTGGATTCAATCGCTTGGATTCTACAATTCTCAAAGCAGGCGATGGCTTGGTTATCGCCAAAGAAGGTGCAGATGGGTTGCTTGGTTTGGCTATTGAACATCCAGACTATCCAAAAGGACTTGGCATTGTCGTTAAAATCGCACACGGATGGAACGCACAAGCAACATGGTATGTCGCTCGTGCCATTCTCGGTGTTCTTGGTATTGATTTGAGAAATCCGTACCCTCTGCATCGACAAAAAGCATTCATCGTTCCAGGAATCGTCCCTGAACGCTACATCAAGGTGCTTGAAACCATTCCGACTTGGGATGAATGGGATCCTGATCAAGACCGCTGGATGTACGATGCGGAGTTGAACCGATGAATGCAATGAACTTCATCAACGGCATTTTCGTTGATGCCATCGATGGAGAGACCATTCCCAACATTAATCCTGCAACAGGGCAAGCTATTGGAACATTATCACGTTCGAATCATCGTGATGTCGAGACCACAGTAAGAGCTGCCGCAACCGCACAGCAGGATTGGTCTGCGTTGAGCATGCTCGAGCGTGCCGATTGGCTTGACCGTATCGCAGATGGACTGGAAGATAGGAAGGAAGAACTTGCACAACGGGAATCAACAGATACTGGCAAACCGTTGGCTTTGGCACGTCGTGTTGATGCACAACGGTCGATCGATAACTTCCGATTCTTTGCAGATTTTGCTCGAAAACAGGCGCCAGAGGTGTTTGAAATGAGCGATGCAACAAACATTGTTCATCGAAATCCCATTGGGACGGTTGGCTTGATTACACCCTGGAATCTTCCTCTCTATTTGTTGAGTTGGAAGGTTGCTCCAGCCCTGTTGATGGGAAATACAATCGTAGCCAAACCAAGCGAACTGACACCGTTAACAGCCACTCTCATGTGTGAAGTCGCCAGAGACGTTGGGCTTCCTTCTGGTGTTCTCAACGTTGTTCACGGATATGGACCCGAAGTTGGACAAGCGATTCTTGAACACCCCTCCATTCGAGCAATCTCGTTCACAGGAGGCACAGCAACGGGCCGTCATGTCGCAGCAACAGCAGCGCCGATGTTCAAGAAACTCTCATTGGAATTGGGTGGGAAAAATGCGACCATCATCCTTGAGGATGCAGATTTGGATGTGGCAGTTGAGGGCTCCGTTCGAGCAGGATTCACCAATGGTGGGCAGGTTTGTTTGTGCGGTTCCAGAATACTTGTTCATGCATCAATTGCGGATGAGTTTACTGCAAAACTTGTTGAAGCCGTTGAATCGATGACATGCGGCGCCCCTGAACACGAGTCCACACAAATTGGTGCGTTGATTAGTCAAGATCATATGAAAAAAGTGGAATCGTACATTCAACTTGGAATTGAGGAAGGCGGTGTCGTTCTTACCGGTGGTACGTCTGAGATGACCGGTCAAGTTGGGCCCTCGCCTGAAGGGGCATTCCTAAGACCGACAGTTATCGATGGACTCAAATCTACCGCACGCACATCAACTGAGGAAATCTTCGGTCCTGTTGTGACCATTCACCGATTTAATTCGGATGATGAGGCCATTGAAATTGCGAATTCAACAGAATACGGCCTGGCTGGGTCGATATGGTCAAGCGATTCCAATCGAGCACACGAGATCGCGAAAAGGATTGAGACAGGGATCGTTTGGGTGAATACGTGGCTGCATCGAGATTTACGTACACCGTTTGGGGGCGTGAAAAACTCAGGAGTTGGTCGGGAAGGTGGAGCTTGGAGCCTTGGATTCTTCTCCGAACCATTGAATGTTTGCATTAAGCATGATTGATTTCTCTGGCGAGCCTTTGAAATGTAGAATTCAATCGGAAGCATGAGGCAGAACGATGTCGGTTCACACTAAGGCGACGAAAGTAACAACGCATACGCTCCAAGAGATGAAGCGAGCGAACGAACCAATTACGATGTTAACAGCATACGATTTTTCTTTGGCGCGTCTCGTTGACGCTGCTGGCGTTGACGTCATTCTCGTTGGTGATTCTGCATCGAATGTTATGGCCGGTCAGGTGACGACCGTACCCATGACACTTGACCACATGATCTACCATGCACAGTGTGTTCAACGAGCCGTCGACCGTGCTCTCATCGTCGTCGATATGCCGTTTGGAACCTACCAAGGAAATTCAAGGCAGGCGCTCGAGAGCGCAATTCGAATCATGAAAGAGGCAGAAGGCCATGCTGTCAAGCTCGAGGGAGGTTCAGAAATTGTTGAATCCATTGAGCGTATTTTGACAGCAGGAATTCCTGTGATGGGTCATCTTGGACTCACACCTCAAAGCATCTACAAATTCGGTACCTACACGGTTCGTGCGAAAGAGGATGAAGAGGCAGAGAAATTGATTGCTGATGCAAAGCTGCTCGAAGCAGCAGGCTGTTTCGCGATCGTCCTCGAGAAGATACCGAAGGAACTTGCCCAGCGCGTTCAACATGAGTTGAACATTCCAGTGATTGGAATCGGTGCAGGACCACACTGCGATGGTCAAGTTTTAGTTTTGCACGATCTTCTTGGAATTACGATGGATTTCTCGCCCCGATTCCTTCGACGTTATCTGAATCTGGCCGAAGAAATTGATGGTGCCATTAAGTCATACTGCGATGATGTACGTTCTGGTGATTTCCCGAACGAGTCCGAATCGTATACTTCTTAGAGGTAAATGAAGGCTAGAACGCCTCCGCAGAACCCACCAATGTTGACTGCCATACCATGCCAAAGGCCGTATCTGAAGGGTGGGAATTCAAATTGAAGCCAGAATGAGCTTATGAAAATCCAAGCAATGGTTGGAATAAATCCAGCAAGGTAAAGTGAAGAGGTACCAAACATCCAGGCCATCGACAGAGTACATGCAGTAACTGCAAAACCCATCGCATATTCACCTGCTCGCTCCATCTCCATTCCAACGAGTTGCTTGTAAAACAGTGGAGATACAAGAAGATACATTGCAAAGGCTCCGTGAACTGGATTTGGAACGAATGTATCGATTCGAGGCATGACTGTCAGTTGCCACAGAGCTCCAAATGCCATTCCAATAAGTAGAGGAGCCATCATGTGGCGAAGCATGTCTGAGAAGATTTCCTGACCGGAGACAGAACCCTCCTCAGATGGAACCGTATCATTTGTGGTCTCCGACATGGGACGGACTCAATCCCTTCTCGTTTGAGGTTTAGCCTTGAGCAGCGATGCATCCATATGCCACCTCTGTTTGGTTCCATCATGGCCAAAGGTTCGATTGTAGCAGGCTGTCTTGCACCTCACCCTCCTCATCTTGTTTATGCGGAGAATCCTCCGCAAAATGAACCCACTTCAGAAGGAGGTTGGGAACAGTTGCGATGGGGTTATGAACGACTACGAGAATCGCTTTCAAACATCGATCACGATGTCCTTGTCATTCTTTCTCCACATTGGCAAACCTATGTGGGGACTCACTTCCTTGGCCTCTCTCACTTTGAGGGACTTTCTGTTGACCCCATCTTTCCAAACCTGTTTCGATACTCCTACGATCTCAATATCGATGTTGAACTAAGCAAAGCAATTCATGACAAGGCAGCCAACGCTGGTCTTGCTGTAAAAATGATGGAGAACCCAGATTTCCGTGTAGATTATGGAACCATCACGACCGGGCACATGGTCAACCCTGCTTTTGATAAGCCAATGGTTGTGATTTCTTCGAACCGTTCAAGGCATTACTACTCGGTCGAGGTGATGCAAGAGATGATGATGGAATTGGGTCGAGCAACTCGAGATGCAATTCTTGAAAGTGGAAAGAAAGCTGTTGTCCTTGCCTCTAATTCGCTTTCGCATCGACATTTTACAACAGAGTCGGACGTTCCTGAAGACATGAGTAAAGAACACATTGCCAGTCATGCAATGCATCTTTGGGACATGCGAATTATAGACTACATGCGAACAGGTCAAGCCCAACGAATCATTGACGAGATGCCTGAATTTACGGAACAAGCCATCGCAGAATCGGACGGTGGAGGCCTTACTTGGCTCCTCAGTACGCTTACTGTCCCGTCCTATCCAGCCATCCTTCACGGATATGGGACCATCATCGGAACTGGAAACGCCATCGTAGAATGGCCGTGCTACCTGCATCAGGAGGTTTGAGCATGGCGAACCCAATCGTCGCATCGTATGTTGTTCCAGTTCATCCACATCCGTTGCTCGTACCTGAGAAAAACGAAGGTTGGCAACGTCTTCGTAACGCGTTCGATGAAGCCCGAGAACACATCGCTCAAGGCGATGCTGACTTGATGATCATCTATTCAACAACATGGCCAAGCATCATTGGTCATCAGATACAGGCTGATCCAAACCCAACGTGGACGCTCGTTGACCAAGATTTCCACGATTTAGGTTCAATGGACTATTCCTTTCGAATCGACACTGACTTTGCTGAGGCTTGGAATTCGGCCAACCATGCCCGTGGTTTGCAAAGCCGAACAGTCGCCTACAACGGTTTTCCAATCGATGTGGGTTCGGTCGTCGCACTAAAATTACTCAATCCTGACAATGCGATTCCAGCGGTGATTGTTTCATCGAATGTCTATGCAAACCGTTCAGAAACGACCATCTTGGCAAAATCATGCCTCGATGTGTTGAAATCAACAGGGAAGAAGGCTGTGGCCGTCACTGCGATGTCAATGTCCAATCGAATGTTCACAGAATTTATTGATGCTGCTGACGATAAAATCCACTCGCTCAAGGACGATGAATGGAATCGAAAAGTGCTACAATTCCTCGAAGAGGGACGACTCGAAGACGTAGCTCAGCTTTCTCGAACCATTCACCAACAAATACGTGTCCAGAAGGTTGTAACGTTCAAACCGATGTGGTGGTTGTCGGCCATGAACGACAATCGAAATGATTTGACGGGTAAGGTTCTTGCATACGAAGCCCTTCATGGCGCTGGTGGGGCAGTAGTCCATCTGGACCCAACATCAAATGGGATGGGAGACAAAGAATACGACGAAGATGATGTCGAGGTTTATCGGGGTGACCGAAACGTCCTCGATGCGGAAGACTCCACCGTACCTCATCCTGTAGATTCAACAAACGAAGGACCAGATTTGTGGGACCCTGCGGAAGGCGAGGGTGCTGTGAATACGGATTCAGCACCGAAACCTGTCGGTTTGTATCCGCATGCTCGCCGTGTTGGTGACCTTCTGTATCTGTCAGGAGTCGGCCCCCGGCAGCCCGGTACGAATGCGATTCCTGGTGGGCCAATTCGTGATGCGGATGGTCAACCATTGGAATACGACATCAAGGCTCAAACACGAGCGGTTGTCGAGAACATTGCTCGAATTCTTGAGGAAGCTGGTTCTTCAATGGAGAAGGTGGTCGATGTGACATCCTTCCTCGTTGATATGGATCGAGACTTTACGGGTTACAACGAGGTGTGGGCCGAAACCCTCGGTCACTACGGACCGACTCGAACAACACTGGCCATTCGAGCATTACCCACTCCAATCGCTGTTGAGATGAAGGTAATCGCAAAGATTTGAATTCCGGAATCCGGTAATATGTATCCCAAAAAAATGCAAGAGAATATATCCTAAGTTTACTTGAAGGGGAATAGAAGCACCCTTTCTGCTGTAAATCGGGGATTTTGTTATGGCGATTTCTAAACTCGATTCTCTCGTCGGCAAAGGTGCTGAAACAATTAAAAAGACGCTCAAACGGAGTGTCGGACTTTCAGGTGTTGTCATCATCTCATTGTCTGCTATGCTTCCAGGAATTTTCGTCACACCTACGTTTGCGGCCGACATCATGGGCAACGAAGGTGCTGGAATTTGGTTGGCCTTCATCGTTGCAGCAGCAGTGGTACTTCCCGCTGCAATCTCCAAAGCAGAATTGTCTTCTGGAATGCCATCGAGTGGTGGATCGTACGTCTATCTTGAGCGGGTCTATGGGCCACTGATTGGAACGATAAGCGGACTTGGACTATGGGCGTCATTTTTGTTGAAATCGGGTTTCGCCCTGATCGGTTTTTCTGCCTATTTCGTGGTTGTTACTGAGTACTTCGCCATCGAGATGGAAATGATGGTTCTATCCATGAGTGCCTTGGTCCTAATCACGATTGTGAACCTTCTTGGTGTCAAGAAGGTCAAGGCGATTCAAACACCTGTCTTACTCGTCACGCTTCTTATGTTGTTCATAACGTGCATCGCCGCCTTCTTCGTGGATGGTTTCGATGGCAGCCGTCCGGCCAAAGCAGCCTTTGATACGGATCTATGGACACTTGCTGAAGCCTCTGCCTTCGTATTTGTTGCCTATGCTGGGGTTACAAAAGTTGCAGCCATTGGTGGTGAGGTCAAAAATCCAGAAAAGAATCTTCCAGCAGGGATGCTTCTCTCCTTGCTTATCGCAACCATCCTTTACGCATCAGTTGCCTATCTGATGATGGCGGCAATTCCGGGTACATGGTGGGAAGATGGTGGAGAGATCGTCGAAAACCCAATCTTTGTCTTCGCAGAAAAAGTCGCTGGGACCGAATTTGGTATCTTTGCGGCTGTTATCTCGGTTCTTGCCATGATCTCCATGGCTCTTGCAGGTATCCTTGCCTCCTCTCGATTCTTGTTTGCGATGGGGCAAGACAAACTGCTTCCACCTGCTCTTGAGGAAGTCAATGAAAAATATGGTACACCACATTGGCCGATTATTGTGACAAGTCTGGCGATGGGTCTTGCCATCTTCTTTGTACCACTCAAGGATGTTGTTAAATTGGCATCCGGTTTCAAAATCATGATCTTCATTATGATCAACACGTGTGTGATCATACTGCGCCAAACAAGTGACCGCCACGGTTGGAACCCGACCTACAAGGGAGCGTTGTACCCCGCCATGCAAATGTGGGGCATCCTTGCCGGATTGTTCCTAATCTACTTCATTGGTGAAAAAGCGTTTGTTGGTGCTACGGCTGCTATCGGAGCTGGTCTCGTAACGTACATTCTCTATGGGAAGATGTATGCAAAGCATGAGCGAACACCGTTCCAGACTCTTCGTCGTTCACTGACCAACAAATCAGAGTGAGTGCGAATCTTGTTTCAAATACTGCGCAAGCGCCCGCCATCGACAGGTAGTGAAACACCGCGAATTGCTCCTGCTGCGGGTGACGCCAAGAATGCGATAACGGTGGCTGTTTCGAGCGGATCGATGAGGCGTTCAATCGGAACTTGACTCATCCATCCATCATGAATCGATTCAATCGGTTGCCCAGTTCGCTCATGTATGGACTGTGCAAGACTGCCCAATCGTTCCGTATCTGTAAATCCAGGAAGGACGTTGTTGATGGTGATGGCTGGATGCAATTCTCTTGACAATGATTTTGCCCAAGATGCCATGGCTCCGCGAAGTGTGTTGGACACGCCTAGGTTTGGAATCGGTTCACGCACGCTTGTTGATATGATTTGGATGATTCTACCGTAATTTGCTCGAACCATGCCTGGTGTGAGTAATTTGACCAATGTATGCGCTGCATGAAGATGTCGAGTAAAGGGCTGAGACAACTCATCCACGGTTGCATCCAGCAATGGTCCACCAGGTGGTCCGCCTGAATTGTTAACAAGAATGTGAATTGGCCCTTGGTCAAGAAGAGGTTGAATGCATTCTGCAATGGATTCAGTATCTTCCAAATCCATCACCAATGCTTGATGATGGCCGGTTCCCAGCGTAGGTAATTCTTGAAGCAACGATTTGAGTTGATCTTCGCTTCTTGATGCAACAATAACGTTCGCACCTGCCTTTGCCATGATCCTTGCAGTAGCAGCACCAATCCCTCGGCTTGCACCGCATACAAGTGCGGTTTTTCCTTCAAGTGCATTCGACTGAAGCACGGCATCAGTGAGGAGGTCCATGGCTGCTCGAGCAGCCGCTATATCTTAGTGGTTCGCTCTCACAACCAATCCAAAATAGCATCTTGTTGAACCAACCAATCATCACTTGCAGCATCGATAATGCTGAAATGATCTCCGGGTAGCCATAGCTTTTGGACATCACAACCCTTAGCGTTCATTGCTCGAGCATAAGTTTCACTTTGTTCGAGAGGTACGTCAACGTCGCGTTCTCCGTGAATCAGAAGGACCGGTGATTTCGGCGGTAGATCGATCGGGTTCACCTTTTTCCACAGATCTTCGTTTTCGTACGGAGAACAGCCCATCCACTTGCGGATTGCATCCCCATCATCACTGAGTTTTGCATCATCAGCACCAAACAAATCAGTGATCGGTGACTGCGCAATTGCCAACCACGGTTTTCGTTCGGCTTTACTTGCCATCAACAGGGCGAGATGGCCACCTGCTGAATGCCCCATGACCATGCTTCTGGTAATGTCAATGCCGGGTAAGAGTGCGAGCTGTCCCCATGCACGTAGAACATCTGATAATGTGTCCATCCATACACCTTCATCGCCTTTTTCCCAGCGTCGAAATTCGATGTTCCAACTTGCAACACCCGCATCACTCAAGGCGTTTGCGATGGGTAGCATAAGTTCAGAGGTGTACTCTTTTTTCCAGAATCCACCATGAATCAACATAATGCATGGGACACCATGGTCGTTTTGGAAAGGAGATGGATCGGCTGGCATATGCAGATCAGCATATTGCCATGGTTCTGCGCCCCACTGCATTCGATCGATGGGCATAATGGCCAACTCATGGCGTAACACGATGACGGTCGCGTGGGAACAAGACGGTTTCTCGAACGTTACGTGACCCGGTGAGCACCATCAAGAGACGTGCGACTCCGAGCCCCCACCCCGCATGAGGCGGCGCACCAAAGCGGAATCCATCGGTGTAAAAGGAGAACTCTTCGGGGTTGAGTCCTTTGCTACGAAGGTTCTCTTCCAACACGTCGACATTGTGTTCTCGCTGTCCGCCACTTGTCATTTCATCTCGACCGTAATTGAGGTCAAATCCTCGGCTGAGTTGTTCGCCCGTAACACCATTTTCGCCTGGAACGTGGTGGATGTAGAACGGTTTCATTTCCATTGGCCAGCGTGGCAAGAAATGGAAGCCAGGGTACTTGGCTGCGATAATATCGCAATGAGATGAATCAATATCATCTCCCCACTTGATTGTTTCACCCGCATCTTGAATCATTTGGATGGCCTCACAGTAGTCGATACGGGGGAAGGGAACACTCGGGACATCGACTGAAATTGGTTCCAACTCTTGTGTGATTCGATATTCGTTGATGATATCGATGTGTTCCTGATCGTGTTCAGCGACCGATTTCCATATGTGATGAATCATCCGTTCCTGAACCCCCATGACGTCTTCGTCCGTCATCCATGCTGCTTCGATATCAAAGGAGATGAATTCATTCAAATGTCGGTATGTGTCGTGGTTTTCAGCACGGAAGGCGGGCCCAATTTCGAACACTCGTTCCATGCCGCCAAGTACTGCAAGTTGCTTGTAGAGTTGTGGACTTTGCGAAAGGAAGGCTGGCGTATCGAAGTACATCATAGGGAAGAGGTTGGTTCCACCTTCTGAGGCTGAGGCGATGATCTTCGGTGTATTGATTTCTTTGAATCCTTCAGTGATGAGATGCTCTCTGCCGTATTGTAAAACTCGCGCACGCAATGTGAACATGGCATTAACATGTGCACGACGGAGATCGAGGAAGCGGTTATCGAGACGTGTGTCAAGTCCAATTGAAACGGTGTCTGTAATGCCAAGGGGAAGAGGAACATTTGCTCGTGTCAAGACGTTCACTTCGCTGGCGACAATTTCGTATGCTGGCGGCGGTGCTGTTTCCCCTTCCTTGAGTTTTGGTGGGCGTTTCTGAGCGACAGTTCCCTTGAATTGAAGCGTCGATTCACGGGTCATCCGTTGGACAAGATCGAGATTCTCATCACCAATGGTGTCGCCTTTGAGGAACACTTGGAGTTTCCCGGTACCGTCGCGCAAGTCGACAAAGCAGATGGCACCCTTACCGCGATTCGCTTCCATGAAGCCGCAAACTGTAACTTCAGTCCCGACGAGTTCAATTCCTTTCTCTTGGATTTCGCCCAGCGTGTGGGTTCGGTATGCAGTAGGGTACCAGTCAGCCATGTCAATTCCTACGTGATGTTCCTAAAATAGCAATCGCAGAAAACAATTCCTTTCCAAAAACCAAACCTTTGATAATGTGAATCCAAGCGGTTGGAGCATGACACAGCGGATGTTCAGCTCCGAATCAGTAACTGCAGGTCACCCAGACAAGGTCTGTGATGCTGTATCCGATGCCATTGTCGATGCCTGTTTGGAGCGAGATCCAAACGCCCGCGTCGCCGTTGAGACGTGTGTGAAAGGCACGCCCGAAAAAAGCGTGATTATCCTTGCTGGCGAAGTTTCTCTCGAAGGAGACACTCCTGATTATGCGGCCATTGCTCGAAAAGCCGCAGCGGATATCGGCTACACATCTCACGAGATTGGAATGGACGCAACAAATGAATCTCTCTGCGATGTTTTGGTGTATGTCACAACGCAATCCACATTCATCAATCAGGGTGTTGACAGAGACAACATCGACTCCCAAGGGGCAGGCGACCAAGGCCTGATGTTTGGTTATGCGTGCGATGAAACTGAGGCATACGATGATCTCAAAGGACGATACTTTCCGCTCGCAGCAGCCCTTTCTCAGCGCCTCTCTCGTCGACTGAAAACGGTTCGGGAAGACAACACCCTGCCATGGGCAAGGCCAGATGGAAAAACACAGGTGACGGTGGCGTACAACGAGGATGGGTCCATTCTCGGCGTGGACACCGTCGTCATTGCGATTCAACACGACAAGCATCTTAAAGACCGGTTTGAAGGGTCTGTGGAAGCCGAGCTTGCGCACATTCGTCAGGAGATTTCTAAGCACGTCGTCGAAACAACAATTCCCCAAGAATTGCTTCTTCCGGGATACAAATTGGTCGTCAATGGAACCGGCCGCTTCGCAGATCCAGGTGGCCCCTACGCTGACGCTGGTCTTACGGGCCGCAAAATCATCGTCGACACTTACGGCGGTATGGGACGACACGGGGGTGGGGCATTTAGCGGAAAGGACCCTTCAAAGGTCGACAGAAGTGCTGCCTACGCCGCCCGTTGGGCTGCGAAACACGTCGTTGCAGCTGGATTGGCAACGAAATTTGAGATTCAATTGGCTTACGTCATCGGCGTCGCAGAACCTGTAAGTTTGATGGTTGATTCATTTGGAACCGGACGTGTTTCTGATGAATTACTTGCAAAGCGAGTTGAAGCAACCTTTGATTTCCGACCTGCGGCTATCGCCAGAGATTTGAATCTCCTGCGTCCAATCTACAGCGAAACATCATCAGGCGGTCATTTCGGAAGAATTCCCACCGATGATGGTCATTTCCCTTGGGAGCGTATCGATTCGGCTCGCATTGAAAACTTGCTTCAATCGTGAACTTTCAAGACCTGAAGCCGATTCGCTCAAGTGCTGTTAACACCTCGCAGGCATTGGTCCCATGTCCAAACTCTCCGTTCGTGCGTTCGTTCTGGTCACAATAATGTTGCTTGCAAGCGCATCGCCTCTTGCACAATTTACCAAAGCAGACCCTGAAATCGAACTACAAGTCGACATGAGTCACATGATTCTCGTTCCTGGAGAATCAATGAACCTCACGCTAACCATTGAGAACAACGGTTCTTCGATTGAGACCTACGACATTGAAGTTGCATCCCCAGGTCTTTCCTCTTTGTGGGCTGCAACGCCTTCGGCTAATTCCGTGTCGAATGTGCTGCCGACGTACAACGCGACGACGACCATCGTTGTTCAACTGGCAGAAACAGCAACACCAAGCGATAACGGAATGTTCACACTCTTCGCCAACGAGAGCGATGGCAGTGCTTCATCGTCGATTGATGTTTACGTTAGCGTCGCCATTGTCTACAACCCACACCTCGATGCAACCGGCGTTGGTGATCAAGGCTTGTTGGCTCTACAACCTGGACAAACGGTTGATTTGTCGATTCCAGTTAGTAATCATGGTTCCGTTATGGATTCCTATCTTCTTAACGTCGGAGAGGAGCCTGACCTTACAGGCTGGTGGGCAAATTATTCTTCAAGTGGCTCAACAAACACGACGAACGCTCCTCCAGCATGGTCGATCTCCGTGAGCGATGTCCTTACGTTTGGAAATTCATACACCTCTGCAAATGGCCTTTCATCCATGCTGGAAGAACTTCTACGTAGTGCGAACAGTCCAAGCAACACCTCGGATTTTACCACTGGGGGATGGACGATTGCTGACCACTGGGATGATGTCAACACCTCTGGAAGCGCTCAAAACCTTTCACTCGCATCTGGCGTTTGGGATACAGTAGTTGTTCAGGATCAGTCACAAATACCTGGTTTCCCAAGAACTCATTCCGATTGGTTAGCAAGCAAAAACGGTAGCATCAATCTCGCAGATCGCATCGATTCGGAAGGTTCTGCTATGATGCTGATGATGACGTGGGGTCGACGCAACGGTGATGCAAGCAACCCAACGCTCTATCCCAATTATACCGTTATGCAGGATCGACTGGAAGAAGGTTACATCGATTATCGGGACAACATCTCGCTGTCAACATCTGCTGAAATTTACATCGCTCCAGTTGGCCTTGCATTCAAGCACATCTACGATTCAATCATAGCATCAGGTGGCAACCCGCTCTCTCCGACATCAACTTTCCATGGGCTGTATGTTACAGATGGAAGCCACCCATCGACCTCAGGCTCGTACCTTACTGCATGCGTTCTATTTGCAGCATTGACAGGCGATTCCCCAGTTGGATTAACCGACAATACAACGATGGATGCGACTCTACGTCTAACGCTACAGCAGGCAGCAGCTGAAGTCGTATTCAATGGCTCTACTGCCTACAGTTATCCTTGGGAATCTTCGGGATCGATTCAGGCCACGAATCAGCATTCGAGTTTCCCAACCGGTTGGGAAGTTCGATGGCTAGATGACCAAATAGAGAATGTTTCAGCAAACAATCAAGAAACTGCAACCTTGCGTATCTCCATTCCTTCGGATGCCAGTCCAGGTGCAACCGGGGTGCGTCTCTATGCAGGATCACTGTTTGGAAATCTAACCACGTCAACGCTCATGGTGGTTGATGTTCAAGCAAATTATGATTTGCAAGTCGATTTCCTCAACGGTGATGATGAATTCCTACCTGGTCAACAAACCAACTCATCGCTGCGGTTAACCAACATCGGTACAACCTCTGCTTCCTTTGACTATGCGTTAACCGTACTCTCAGGGCCGTGTACTGCAGCACTTTTGTCGTATGCATCAACGATCGATGTTGATGCAAACGATGACCTCCCCTTCCAGGTGGATGTTGGCTCAACAGCGAACGTTGGCGACGTTTGCTCCCTACGTGTGACGGCGACACTTGGCTCCGATTCTGCAGTCTCGTTCGTACGCGATTTCTCATTCGAGGTGGACCGTGAAATCGCCTTCGTTCTCCAAGGTCCAAGTGGACCCTCTGTAATCGATCCAGATGTTGAATCCACCATCGAAGTTCGAGTGTTCAATACAGGTACAGAATCCGAGACCTTCTCATTGCAAATCAACAGCAACGCTTCTTCACCGGTTACGCTGGTCCTTGATTCTCCGTCCTCAGTTGCCGTAGCCGCTGATGCTTCAGCGGTTTGGACATTAACAGCAACTGCAACAGAAGGTTCACTCGGCATCTATGAACGCCTTGTCACCGTGACACATGATTCATTGCTTAGCCAAAACCTCACCTTGGAATTTGATGTTCAATCGTCGGCAAGTCTCGCTCTTCAAGGACCACTCGATGGAAGAATCGTCGTCCAGTCTGGAGAAGATTCATCCGTTACACTTCACATAGAAAACGATGGCACGTCAGACTTGCTGCTCGATACGTTCACCATTTCTGGATTGCCCGGTGGTGTCGATGCAGTATTGCCCGATGTTAACGGAATTCTTCTCGAAGCAGGAGCATCACAGAACGTTTCGCTCAGTGTGAGCGCTTCAGCAGCAACGAGCGCACGAACCGATTCGCTTACGCTTCGCTTGTATTCGGATGATGCAGAAGCGTTGCTTGTCATTGAATTGCAAGTTGTTGATCGAACACTTGCACAATTGAGCCCGAATACCAACCAAATCATAGCCGGCCCATCAGCACCGACCAACGTCACCATTGAAGTCACGAACATAGGTACTTTGCAGGACACATTCCTCTTGTCAATCGGTGCAGGTGAAACATCGAATTACTTTGAACTCTCATTGTCGGCAACATCTGTGAACCTCGGAATTGGTCAATCTGAGACGGTGGTATTGAGTGTGCGCGAGACAGCAATTGGTGCAAATGCCAACGGATTGCCAATCAACATTGTTGCCACATCGACACTCGACCCGTCATCGACCGATGTCACACTTCTCACCCTCATCCCAATGACTGCAAGTTCCTCCTTGACCGTCCTTACCGATTCCTCATCGGCAGAGGCGTCGGGAACCATTGAAGGAACCTTGATCGTCACAAATACTGGTAACAGTGTCGACGTTTTCTCCCTTTCATCGGTTGGTCTCGATTGTGACCTTGAATCCTCAGTCCTGCTTCAACCGGGTTCATCAACTCTTGAACTTCCTTGGTCATGCGACGTTCCATCCGATGCTCTTGCCGGAGCAAATGCCTTCAGTTTCAGAGCAGTATCGAGTGCTCGTTCGGACGCAATTGAAAACGAAGCAGTTGTCTACACAATCGATGCAACATGGAACGTCGATTCGGTTGTTGCACTGTCGATTGACAACACCGACTTGCAGATTCCTTACTTAGGGGGTTCATCGCTGACGTTAACGGTCACCAACCTCGCAAACATCGCAATTTCTGGTAAACTCACAACGGTTGGTATTGGAGATGGCCTCCTTGACATTCGTTTGAACAACACATTGGGAGAAGTGACCGATTCCTTTGCTCTTGAACCTGGTGCATCAGAAATTTTTGTTCTTCGATTCAATTCCCTGACAACCGATCAATTGGATGCTGAACTTCGTGTTCGAGCTCTTGTTCAAATTGATGGAAGCAGTGAAAATGCGGAGTCTGAGGTCATCGAAATTACCGTAAGTGGAAAATCCGAGCCGCCTCAGGGTATCACGCTCGCTGGCATCGAACTCGGAAAAACCACGACGTTGCAACTCATCGCCTTCGGCTATGTTTTGTTTGGTCTTGCAGTCATGGTGATCCGACTTCGCAAACCACGTGCACCGAGAACAGAAGATGAAGACGGGACTGAAGAGGAAGAGGAAGAGGCCAAACAGTACGCACTCGGACCAAATGAATGCCGTATGGATTCAAACCGTCGCATATCATGTCCATCCTGTGATGCTCGATTGGCGGTACCTGGTGGGAATGAACCACCGTTCCGCTTCCAATGTCCGACCTGTGATTCCAACATCAGAGTCGTGGAATATGGATCTTCACCCAAATTCTGATCAGTTTTTGCGTTGAGCGATTAAGAGAAATGCTGTGTGGCCGAACGGCCCGTTGACCGGGCGTACCCCTCCTTTGCTTGCTTTGCCCCATTCGCGTTCGATAACTTCGCCTGCCCATTCGATTTCAAGTCCAGATTCTTCGCATGCAGTCCATGCGTCCTCAAGTTGGCTTGAAACCGGGCAGTAGCATGAGATTCGAGCGCCGATTTTGAGGAGATGAGCCACTGACTTGATTGCAGCAGTGTGTTCTGGAAGGTCCAGTAAAATAGCATCGACTTCGTTGACAACTGCTTCAATCTCACCAACCGAGGATTCAATCATCCCATGAATGTGTGAATGTTTTGGGAATTCCGTTAGGGCACGGGCAAGTGTTTGCAAATTTTCGAGACCAACACTGGAATGCTCTTCTCTTGGTTCAACCGTAATCAGATGGCCTGACCCCCCCATGACTCGTGCCAAATGCATGGATTGTCCTGCTGATCCTAATCCTGCTTCGAGGACAACATCTGCAGGGCCAATTCCCAGGCGAGCGATAAGAACTCCTGCATCTTTTGAGCCAATTGTTTGTGCTCGCCGTTTCATGCCAAGAATTAATTCAGGTAAGCGCGGTGGGAGGTGTGTGAAAATCTTCGAGCCAATCTGGACCTCCTTCCCGTATTCAACGGTGTCAATTGTTGCCTTAGGATTGAACACTCCGATACCTTTGATTTTGACACTCTCATCAACAACTTCGACGATGAAGACACGACCATTTTCTTCAACCAAAGCCGTGATTGGAGGTTCTGCCATGGTTTGCCCGATGTCCCATTAGGCATCAGACTTTTCCAATATCTATCCTAAAATACGGATAAATTTGTCGAAACGGGAACAGACTACCATTATATAATGTGTAGAAATGGGATTATTATGCAAATCAGCACGCGAACAATGGCTCTTTCAATTGTCGTCATTTTTCTTGGTAGCTTAATGGCAGGATTCACATCCGAATACAACGATGTGGAACCTGTGGTTCTTGAAGATGAACTTGTTGTTCAGAATCCATCACAGGCAACGAGTCCAGGCCACGTCGTCTTCGGACAGTACATCTCCTCCGACAACTGTGGCCATTGCTCCAAACAGGGAGGCGGCTCGGATGCACATCACTCAATCAAACAAAATCACCCTGATGAGTATGTCTATGTCACATACATGTCTCAATCCTTCGGAGACACCGACAGTTCCCGTGCTGGCAACGTTGCACCATACAACTGGGTATGGACAACAAGTGGAGCTCCAGATGCTTACTTCGGAGATCGAACCGACCAGCGTCAAAGTGGTGCAAACTCCGCCTACACGACCTATGACCAAATCTTCTCAAGCGGTGGTGGAATGCACAGCACGGTCAACGACTATGGTATGACCGCAGCGATTAGCCAATCAGGGTCAAGTTACAACATCGACATTACCCACAAATACACAGGTCAAGGGAGTGCAGCAGGGAACATGAAACTCTACGCAGCCTTGGTTGACAAGGATTGCACAGGCTACTCCTACTCATCTGGTATTCCTCACGGTTACAACTGTTGGATGGCGTGGCTCACAAGCGGTAATACCTTCAAATCCAAGAACCAAGGAACTGGAAGTTCATTTGCCAGTGTCGCCCCGACATCAACCTCGCAAACTGTTTCGTGGTCGAATGTTCCAGCATCTGTTGTCCCTGGCGGAATCAGTAAAGCAATCGTTGTTGGGGTGCTTATGAGTGGCAACAGCGTTTCTGTTGGAGGTTCAAGCGCACACGTATACCACGCCATTGACTCAACGATGGGGCCAAAGATGGACCTCTCCATTCCGAGTTTCACTGCAACAAGCCTAGCAGGATCATCGTACATGCGTGGTGACATCGTTACCTTGGACGCAACCATTTCCAACACAGGGGACCTTGAGTACAACAGCGGTGGAACAGTAGATTTCTATTACCTCCTCAATGGAAACAAGAACTACATTGGGCAAGGGACTTCAATCGGAACAATGGCAACATCTGGTTCCACAAAAACCATGACTGCTCAACAGTCCTTTGATACCAGCGTATTGCCTTCCAACAGCTGGAAGACGGTGTTCGGAGTAGAACTCTCCACCACGGGTGAAAGCGTAACATCAAACAATCAAGCAACGACTGATCTCGATCATGACCGTCCTCCAAAATCTAAGACACCCCAGGTCATTGGGACGACTGAAATCAGCCGCGGAGAATACTTCTCCGTTCTCGCTAAAGGTAGCGCTGACGACAACGTCGACAGCATCGACACCATGACATTCAACGTGGAGATTTCTCCAGCTGGCGCTAATCAGTGGTCCAGTGACGTCGTCACAGGTGGCCAAAACATTCTGTACTTGGGATCAGCAAACGAAGGCCGAGAGTATTCGCTCTTGCCAACCCTAGACATGGCTGCTGGCTTGTATGACCTGCGCACACGAACTGTGGATGGGCGTGGTCAAACCTCGGCTTTGTCCTATGCATACAATGCATTTGATTTGATGAATGCACCTCCATCCATCACGCCAAATCAGGTAAAACCTGTTCCTTGTGACATCTCGACAAAGGTTGACATGACCGGTATCATTTCTGACCCAGAAACACCACTGTCCAACTTGGGAATTACGAGCAATGACCCAGCGTTTGTTGAGTGGCACCCATCGACTTCAGAGATTGAAGTTCTCTTCGCTTGGAGCCAGACACAAGGATGTCCTCTTGGGCAACAGGGTATTGAAATTTTCATGGATGATGGTGGCGACTATTCCGCTGAGGGTGAACTTCCGTACGGAACTATCCTCTTCAATGTCCTTGAAAATGGACAACCACGTTGGCAAGCATTGCCAACACAGATTGTAGATGAAGGTTCGATGAAGACACTCAGTCTCTTACCGTTTTTGTCCGACACGGATGATGAAGGAAACATGGTCTCCGCAGAAGAACTTGCTCTCGAGGTTGTACAAATGTCAACCGACGTTGTATTCGACATCACTCTTGACGGCACAAACATTGTGTTTACAACAATGGACGACGACGTCAATGGGGAAGTCTTGGTAACCATCCGAGCAAGCGATGGTGAACAATTTGCTGATCAGACTCTCCTCGCCAAGGTGAATCCAATCAACGATGCACCTCGATTGGACCTCACAGGCCTTGAAGAAACCACCCTCAAACTTGGAACGCAGCGCGTCATCAACCTCATGGCCTTGTTGACCGATATCGATAACCCATCAAATGAGGCGTTCATCACCGTCTCTTCCGATGAGCAAGGTGCTGCAAAGTACAACCCAATCGACGGAACAATGACATTGAACTTCCAGACATCTGGCCTTCACATCGTCACAATCAACACAATTGATCGTTACGACAGCAACACCTACACCATCACCGTTGACGTCTTTGACTCTTATCCGTTGTACATCACCAAAATCGATGATGGAAGCGGACAATTCTACGTCCACATGGAAGACACATACATCGATCAAATACCTACTGCAAACATTTTCCTGACAGACATTGCACCAACTTTCACTGTTATCGAAACCACGTGGAACATCTGCAATGACGAAACCGGTACATGTGACGGTTTGTACGAAGAAAATCTTGACATTACACGCTCGTTGGTTGGATGGTCGACACAATTGAACATCCCTTCGATCTTTATGCCTGATCAATATGCTCGTCCGTCTGGTTCAACCTACAAGGACTACTACCAGCTTTCAATCAGTGCAGTTGATACCAATGGCGACGATTACAAAACCATTGCAAGTGTCAAATGGGACATTCTGGAAGAACTCCCTGCTCCTGCAGAAATGAACGATGAGATGCTCTTTGAGTACATTGCGGGACTGGCAGAAGAAATCGACGCACTCGAACTATCCTCCGCTGAGGCATTGAATGATGCCTACAAGGAAGAAGTCGCTGTGATTCTCGACGAAAAGCGCTCAAAGTACTCCACTGCCTGTGAAGACCCACGTGCAGACTGTCCAAGCGAGCAAATACAATCTGATGGTACCTCACAAGGCGAATCTGAAAACACGAACTGGACACTCATTCTTACAATTGTTGCTGGTGTCCTTTTCGTTGCTCTTGCCTTTGGAATGATGGTTCGTCGTGGTGGGGATGCTAACCTTACTCAATCCGAACCAGCATGGACGCAGAATACGCTTCCAATTCATGACACGGTTGCCAACTCGATGTATGGTGGAGCAGCTCCAATCTTCCAGCAACAAATCCCTCAACCCGCTGCAATTCCCGCACCGCTACCTGTGCTTGCTGGACCTCCATTGCCGCCCGGTGGATTGCCTGCAGGCTGGACCATGGAACAGTGGCAATACTACGGCCAGCAGTATCTAGATCGAATGCGACAGTGACCCTCTACGTCCCCGTGGCTTATGCTAAAGTCCTAAAGGGGAGGAGAGCGAGGAAACATCATGTCAGAAGCCGACCCCACAGAGGACGTCACTACCGAAGATGACTCTGAAATGGTCACTGTATGGGCCCCTGAGCCCACAAATGATGGAGATGGTCTTCTTTCGTCGAGCATTGACAATTGGATTGATGAAGTCAAATTTGAAACGACAGAGGATGTTCCAATCCCCGACCGTCTGGTCGACCAAGTTATTGGACAAGAAGCAGGTTCTGTGGTCATCCGAAAAGCTGCTGAACAACGCCGACACATGCTCATGATCGGTGACCCGGGAACGGGCAAATCGATGCTTGCACGCTCAATGACAGATTTGCTGCCCCAGGATGCACTTGAAGACGTTCTTGTGTATCCGAACGAGGACGATGAGAACGAACCTCGTGTTCGCTCAGTTCCTGCGGGACGAGCAGAGCGAATTGTACGCATTCAGAAAGAAGCCATCCGTGAACAGAAAGAGAAAGCGCAACGCATGCTCTTGATTGGATTCGGTGCTGTAGCCTTCTTGTTGGTCATTGTCGCAATACCCAGCGGTGACATCCTTACATTGCTCTTTGGTATGTTCCTCCTCATGTTCGGTTACATGTTCATTCGCAGCCGACTTGGCTCTGGAGACGAAGGGCGAATTCCGAAGGTCTTGGTTAAGCACGATATCGATGAGCGTCCACCGTTTGTTGATGCAACAGCAACGCTTTCGGGCTCGCTTTTGGGTGATGTCCGTCACGACCCATTCCAATCAGGTGGAATGGAAACACCTGCTCACGATCGAGTCGAACCAGGAGCAATCCACCGTGCCAACAAAGGCGTACTCTACATCGATGAAATCAATCTCCTACGTTTGGAAGAACAACAGGCTCTTCTCACCGCCATGCAAGAGCGCGCTTTCCCAATTTCTGGAAGGTCTGAGCGCTCATCCGGGGCTCTTACCAAAACCGAACCTGTGCCTTGCGATTTCATACTGATCGCTGCAGGAAACTTAGATGCAATTCAGGGAATGCACCCAGCACTTCGCAGTCGTATTCGAGGGTATGGATATGAGGTCTACGTCAATTCAGAGATGCCAGATACCAACCGCAACCGAAAGCGGCTCATTCGATTCATTGCTCAAGAAGTCCGCCGTGACATGGGAAGCACACGAGAAATCCCTCACTTTGACAAGTCTGGTGTCTCTCTCATTCTCCGAGAAGCACAGCGCAGAGCAGGACGTCGTGGAAAACTCTCTCTTCGACTCCGTGAACTCGGAGGCTTGGTGCGAATTGCTGGTGACTTGGCTGCCGAAGACGGAGCACCGTACGTGACCGATGCGCACGTCCTTGCTGCACGTTCCATTGCAAAGCCACTGGAGCAGCAAGTCGCAGACCGAATGATTGAACGTCGATTGGATTACGCGCTCATCGTTAATTCAGGCAACCGTGTTGGTCGTGTCAACGGTCTTGCAGTCCTCGGTGCAAACTCAGGACTCTCGGATTTCTCAGGAATCATGCTCCCTGTTGAAGCTCTTGTTACTCCATCCCAAGGTGGTGGAGGTAAGATTCACGCAACAGGTGGATTGAGTGACCTCGCGAAGGAAAGCGTGACAAACGTCAGTGCAGTCATCAAGAAACTGACTGGCAAGGATGTATCTGATTATGACATCCACATTCAGTTTGTTGATACACACGGTGTTGATGGCGATTCTGCATCCATCACCATCGCTACTGCGATCATCTCAGCACTTGAGAACATCCCAATACGGCAAGATCTTGCTATGACTGGTTCACTCTCTGTTCGAGGAGAAGTGCTCCCAATCGGTGGTGTAACGGCCAAGATTGAGGCTGCTGCACGTGCTGGCGTCAAGACCGTAATCATTCCTCGTTCAAACATGCAGGATGTTCTGCTTGACGAACAATTCGAGGGGAACGTCGAGGTCATTGCTGTCGATACATTGGATGAGGTCATGGAACATGCGCTCATCACTCATGAACAGAAGCAAAGTTTGGTTGAGCGATTAGGCTCGGTCATCGACCGTTTGACACCAGATCTATCAGGTCCAACAACGTCGATTTGATCTGTGTTCAGAAGCATGACTTCAAAGAGTGGATGTTCTCCATCTGTCTATGGAAGACAAGGAATATCCATCTTCCAGTATCGATGCTGGCAAAGGTGCGTTGCTCGTCCTCTTTCTTGTCACAATGATCGACATGATTGGTTTTGGAATTGTTATCCCCTTTTTGACCTACCTTGTTGAAGATTTGGCGACCGATCAAAACATCACCGCTGTTGGCCTTTGGGTCGGTTTGCTGATGACGTCGTATTCCGCTGCGCAATTCATCTTCTCTCCCATTTGGGGCAGTCTAAGTGACCGGATTGGCCGTCGACCTGTGCTTATGATTGGGCTGGTCGGAAACACTGTGTTCTTCACTATGTTTGGTCTTGCAAACACGTTGATTATGGCCCTTGCAGCTCGATTTCTAGCAGGTGTTTTCAACGGTAACATTGCAGTGGCACGAGCGTACATTGGAGATGTAAGCAATCCGCAACAACTCGCTACTCGAATGGGTTTAATCGGAGCTGCATTTGGTCTTGGTTTTACCATCGGGCCTTTCCTCGGAGGCGAATTGTCATCTCCAGCTGAACGATGGAACCTGTTTGTTGGCACCATTTTTGATGAACACCCCTACCTCCTGCCGTGCATTCTTGCCAGTGTACTTTCCATTTTCTCATTGCTGTTAGCATTCAGATATCTTCCCGAATCACTGGCAACAGAATCACGTTCAAAACGTACATCACAAACCTGGGGTGAATCGATGAAGCGTACAGGTTTCAATGTCAAGCGTATGCTCGCAACGAAAAACATCGGCTCTCTCATGTGGGTTACCTTCCTGTACATGTTTGGGTTTACTGTGATGCATGCAGTATTCATTCTGTTTACGCAAATGGATCCTGCGCAGGGTGGATTAGGGTTTAGTGAGGCAGAAAATGGTCGAGTATTCGCTCTGATTGGTATCCTTGGAATTGTGACTCAAGGCGGACTTATCGGGCCGTTAACACGAAGATATGGCTCGTTGTTCATTTTGCGCTTTGGCACTGTTTTATCTGGAATCGGTCTTGTGTTGATTCCGTATTCAAGTTTGGATTTTGCTTGGGTATGGATGATTGTTATTACTGGATTCATTGCGATTGGTAATGGTTTATTCCAACCGTCCTCAAGTACGCTCCTGACTTCACTTGCACGTCAGACTGACTATGAATTGGGTGCCGTCATGGGTTCGCAAGAATCCCTCTCATCGTTCGCCCGAATTCTTGGTCCTCTAACTGGAGGATACGTGTGGACCATTACAGTTGATGGAAACGGATTGTTTGACTACCACACCGCATTCCATATTTGCGGGATTCTGATGATGCTTGCGTTCTTTCTCTCATTCAAGGTTGAGTTCAAGACTCCAGAACATTCCTCACAATAAATTCAAACGTGAAGTCTGTGAGAGCATCGCATGGACGGACATGGGTCTGTGTTTGACAATGATACCTTCCATAAGCGATTGGGAGCACTCGCCTTCGCAACAATCATTCTCACTCTTCTAACAGTTTGGATGATTGAGCTGAAAAGCATCCTTCAACCGTTTTTTATTGCCTTAGGTATCTATTTCGTTCTCAAGCCAGGTTCAGATTATCTTTCGAAGAACGGTTTTCCGATTGGTTTGTCGTATCTTACAATGCTACTCTCCGCATTCTTAGTCATCGTTGCAGCAGGCTATCTCGCCTTTGACCAAGTCAGTGATCTTGCAGACGATGAAGATGAAATCAAGAAGTACAATCAAAAATTGGACAAACGCTGGAATCAACTCAAAGGTACACCAATGATTGGCTCCTCCATTACAGAATCGCTGAATTCGACCAATGGAACCTTTACAGAAGATTTAGCTGAGATGGGCCTTTTGTCTGATGATTCAGGAATCGCAGATCTTGCGAGCGGTGTTGTTTCGAGCGTTGGTAGTCTGTTTGGGATGGGTCTTACAGTCTCTTTCTTCCTCATCTTCATCATTTTCGAAGCGAACTTTTTGCCAGGTCGCATTGAGCGCGCATGGCCGGGCGGTGTCTCTGGACGAGTGCAGGATATGCAAATCCAGATTCAAGAGAGCATCAACAAATATGTGATTGTCAAGACGGGCGTAGGTCTCGGTACGGCAGGAATTACTGGATTCATTTTGTTTATTTTTGGAATTGATCTTTGGTTTACGTGGGCCTTATTGACCTTCATTCTCAACTATGTCCCGTACATTGGTTCCTTGATTGCTACGGTTCCTCCATTGATTCTTGGATTCGTTACACTCTCTCCTTTTGCTTGGTTTATCCTGTTGATTCTTCTTGTATCAAATCAGCAATTGTGGGGCAGCATCATCGAGACAAAATGGGCTGGACGAGCGTTGGACATTTCTCCCGTCTTGCTTTTGTTGACCACAGCGTATTCGTATTGGGTTTGGGGCATCCTTGGAATGGTCCTTGTTGTACCATTCACTGTAATTTTCAAGATTGTGTTGGAAAATATTGAACCTACTCGCCCAATTGCGATCTTGCTTGCAGAGCGGGCTCCTTCGATAGATGAGGCTTGGAGGGAGGCGATGAAAGATGGACGAATTTCAAGTCATGAAAGCCGTTCTTTGGAAGAACTTCAGAGAATTCTCGGCTTGAGTGATCGTCAAATGACCAAGGTTGCTGCAAAACATGCCATTGAGCGCGCACTCAAGCGAAACCGAATGACGCCAGAGCAGTACACTTACATCAAAGAAGCAGCATTACTGCAAGATGATGATGTCTATTCTTTACAATTGAATAACATTGACATTGAGTCTGGTCGATTAAAGAAGTCCAACAGGACTGTGTTGCAGTCGATGTACGAGCATCTTGAAGAAGAATAATCACAGGATATCTGTGAGGATTTTCTCAAGTTCAGTATTGATCATGAGGATAAGCGTTCCAAATTCAGGAGGAATGTTTGGGTCCTCGTACAACTCCTCAAGCTTCGATTGTGACATCGCAATACGAACATCGAGCTTTTTGCCCTTGTTCAACAACCAATTTTCGCAGGTCTCTTTTGCCTGCTTTCGGATGTTTCGAGGAACTTTTGGGTCATCGATTTGATTGATAACTGTAGCAACCTGTTGCAGCCTTGTTTCGACGTCCATCATAACAACTCCTCAGAATACCCACTGTAATCCCCTTAGCGTGGGCCGTCTTTAAGGTCATTGGCGACATGGACTCGTTTATGGATGTCAATTCGGACCTCATCCTTGGTTGGACTCGAATGGGCGTCCTTTTCCTTTGCATGGGATGGGCTGCATGGTTTGACCACAAAGAGCGACGAGTCTCGAATGATCACTGGATTGTATGGTCCAAGCCTGTTGTATTCATTTGGTCACTGGACTTGCTCATCCAGCAACCTCACTGGTCGGTCTGGTTGACAGCCTCTGCACTTCTTGCCTATGCGAGTGGCTCTGTCATCGGACGACCGACATTACACGATGCAAAAAAAGGAAATCGTTTGGATCAGTTTGTACTTGTATGGTACCTGATTTCATCGATTGGCCTCGTTGCAGCAGCGGTTCGTTTCGCATCCACTTCACCAATCGATGTGCTGGTAGGCGATGCATCCCAAGAAGCCACACTATGGTGGTCATACATTGGTGCATTGTTCACGCTTTTCCTGATTGATTTTGCCTGGAGATTCCGATTTATTCACGGCGGAGCAGATGCGAAAGCCTTGATGTGGGTGACGCTTCTTCTTCCATCATGGGACGCTGTACCTGTTCAATTTACTGCGTCCATGGATGAAATCATACTTCACCTACCTCCATCGTTAAGCTTGTTGATTTGGGGCGGTTTCCTGTTCATTCTGATACCATTCATTCTTTTCTTCCGTAATGTAGCATCAGGTTCGGTAAGAAGCATCTCAGACCTTGCGATGTCATGGATGGCATTGTCCATTCCATTGAATACAATCCAAGGGCGCCATGTGTGGATTTTAACCGATACGATGGAGATGCCAAATGGTGAAACGGTACTGAATCACAAGAAACGTGCACCACGACAGACCCCCTCTCAAGAGGAAATGGACAGACACATTACCCGATTGGAAGCGTTTGGAGCCGATCGAATTTGGGTCAGCCTGAAACTTCCACTTTTGTTGTTCTTATTCCCAGCCATCGTTCCGTTGTGGATGGTTGGAGATCCAATGGCGGCAATATTGCCATTGATTCTACCGTGAAGATTAGTTGCCCTTACGCTCAACGTTCTTAGGGCGGAGTCCTTTGTAAGAGCACTTGCGGCAACGGGCAGCTCTCCAAGCGTTCCGAGCGTTGCACTTCATGCAAATTTTTACACGAAGCATTCGTTCCTCAGCTTCTGGGAATCGTGCCATGGCCTTGCGACCCACTCCCTGTATTTAACCGCAACCGCCAGACTTGAGACAACTCGATGGCATGGTTCAAACACTTGAGAGGATAGCGTACCTCATGCGCATCGTTCGCCTCCCGGGGATTCACCACGATGCAAATGCAGTCTTGTTGATTGGTACTGAGGAAGCAGTACTCATTGATTCAGGCACTGCTTGGTATCAATTGTTGCAGCAAGAACGTATTGTTGGTCAATTGGGAGCGGACGTGAAATTGCGAGAGATTGTCCTCAGCTCTCGACGCTATCCGTTCAGTGGAGGCTGTTCGTTCATCTCGAATCACTTTGGAAACATCCCGATTTCTGCCCACACTTCTGCCCTCTCGTCTCTCGGAACGGGTGACTTCTTTACAACATGGGCCAACCGTTTTGATTCCGACATGCCAGTTGTAAATGCCTTGGAGTTGGATGTGGACAGCCCTATGCACCTTGGCGATGAATTGATTGAATTTATTGAAGCACCTGGTCCGAGTAGTTGCAATCTCTTGATCCACATCCCCTCTGCAAAGACGGTAATCGCAGGTGCTCTCTTACCACGAGCAGACCGTCCAATGCGATGGGATGTGCCTACGGGTAATCTTGTCGTTGCTCGAGAGAGTCTTCACAATCTCTTGAAATTGGGTGCGGAAAAATTGATCCCAATGCATGGACCGAGTCTTCAAGGTCGAGAGCACATCACTGATACCATTCAACGTCACATGACGATGGTCGATCAAATCATTGAAGCCAAAGGTGTTTTGCCAAAATCCTGGCCCAAGCCCGCTCATACCTCACTCTGGCATGAGCCCGTGCCTTCTTGGCCACGGCAAGAGCAAGAAACAAATCAAGCAGAAGGCAACAGTCGTAGTTGACCCTCAGCCTTTCGCCGTTGAGCTTCAAGGGCCTTTCTTTCTTTCATCCGACGTAGCATCAGATTCTCACCGAATGAATTGGATGCATCGTTTAAGTTGAACATTCGTCCATCCCAATTGTATGCACATTGTTCCCAACCAGATTGGACTTGTATGGAATCGCCATCGATACGAATGGAAGAAATTGATCGGTGTGTTTCGAACATCAGTGTCGCCTTGCCTTGTTCAGTTACGCTGTACATTCGACCTTTGGCATCGGCAAGAATCAGCATGCCCTTCTCGGTCATACACATGGCTCGCAACGCCACATCGCTCACTTCGACGCTATGGGACAAGACAAAACCGGGAAAATGAATGACATGAAGTTGACCGTGTTTGTCGCCAACAAAGAGCTTTGAGACAGAAATGTTGTCTTCTTTCACACCAAGAAGTGCAGTTGCCATCGTTCTCAGTTGTAGGGTTTTACGATCAGAAGGTGTTTCCCAAACAATCATCCCGTCACTCATGGCGAGATACGTACCTTGGTTTGTCACAAGACTTCGGACAGTGGTTCGGTTGTTACGCATACCTTGTTGCTGAGAGCAGTCGGTATACCTCGTTTTTCTTGAGTCGAAACGAAAAGTGAAAGTGAATCAATACATATCATCGTTTTTGTTCTCTTTCTTCCACGCACGGTAGCATGATTTGCAAACCCGAACCCGGCCCTTGGCTGAGACGAAACTGCCTGAGCCCCACATTTCGGTTGAGTCATCAAAAGAAAGGGATCGGCCACCGAGTTTCTTGTCAGCGAATTTATCGCACGACTTTAGTGCACAGGGGAGTTCTCCAGCACTGGACTTCTTCTTTTCGGCACCATCAGTTTCGTTTTTTGATTTGTTTTTCCGTGCTTTGGCCTTGAATCCCATAAAGCAGCCACAGAATGGTGCTTCAAGAAACTTAGGGTCTTACTGTCGAGTGGCTTCACCGAGTTTGGTGAGCAATCCCTCAATCAATCGTAACAGTCCACGGAGAGTTACTTCAGAGACATTTGCGATGGAGCAAATCTCGGATTGTGTTCGTGGAGAACCGGATTCATTGCACGCCTTGTAGATCAAGGCAGCAGCAACGCCCATCGGTTTTTTGCCTTGCCAAACATCCTCGTGTGGCTTGATTACGGCCCAGAGGTGCTGAACCTGACTTCGCATGGAAGGTGCAAGTTCGAGTTTGGACATGAATGGGTCGATGTATTGGTCCGGAGAGCTGATGGAATGCATGTTGAGCATTCGCGACACCTGACGAATCAAGCGAGACAGTTCTTTTTCCTCAATTGTGAATTGTTCAGCAATGTCCGGAATTTGGCGTGGAACGTTTTCTTCACGGGCTACAAGGTAGGTACACGCTGCTGCGACTCCAGCAATGGATCGTCCTGTCACGTATCCTTTATCTGAAAGGCGTCGATACAATCGAGCAACTTCCTCCTGCAACGCAACTGGAAGTCGGGAACGATCACGAATGAACTGATTTGCTTTGACGAGATTTCGCTCTCGAGACTTACGAGTCTTCGAGCGTTCATCGATGATTCGTCGTCGACGCCACTCGCGACGGCTTTGATTCGAAATGCCATGTCGACTCGCAGCTCCTGTGTTGAGGTCACGCACGTCAATGGTTGTGTTGAGGCCACGATCTGCAAGTGTGTATGTCATTGGTGCACCAACACGAGAGCGGTCTTCTCCGCGGTCTCGTTGCGTCCATTCCGCTCCTGGGTCGGGCACGTTTTCTTCGACGACAAGTCCACAGCTGTTGCAAGTAACTTCTCCTCGAGTTGTGTCAAGACTCCAGTCGACTGCCGCACATTCTTCGCAGGGTCGAGTGTGACCCTCAAGAACTCGGCGTTCGCTTGTTACGTTCATTTCCTCTTTGTTTCGTCCGCTTCCCTTATCAAAACTTGAACTCATCTCCTCAACTCCGGGTATAGTAATTGTTCTCTGCAATATATAAATGTTTGCTTAATGTGCATCAGGATTTTATCTTCGCATGGTTACGATTGTCCGTGAAAACACCTATTTCGTTCACTATGGCGAGAAGATTGAACGACAGTATATCAACTTGTGTTCGATTGACCCATTCTGTCCCAAATGAATTGATGTATTCACATGGTATAGTTCAAAGACATTCGTGATTTCGTTAACCGTGAACAATATGCCAGCAACTGTCATTTTAGGAGCGCAATGGGGCGATGAAGGGAAGGGAAAACTTGTCGATCGACTCGCTGAACAAGCGACGTGGGTTGCTCGTTTCCAAGGCGGCAACAACGCAGGACACACCGTCGTCATAGGAGACCGTGTTTTGAAATTCCATCTTTTGCCCTCTGGGATAACACGACAGGAATGCTCCCTCGTTCTCGGCGATGGGATGGTCGTTGACCCGTGGGTTCTCAACACTGAAATCGAAAATTGGATTGAGACTGGAGGAGATGACCCGAAAGGTCAGCGATTGTTTGTTTCGGAACGTGCACACATTATTCTTCCATACCACCGTGCAATGGATAGTTTGGACAAAACGATTGGAACCACGGGACGGGGTATTGGCCCGACGTATTCGGATAAAATCAACAGAATCGGGTTGCGATTTGGTGATGTAAATGAGGTCATCAATGATGCTTCGTGGGCTTCGAGAACTGCTGACCGTATGAACAAATCACTTGAGGCTGCTGGTTCAGAAGTTCGAATTGATGCTAGCGATCTTGCACGCGAAGTAAACTGGATTCATTCAACCTATTCAACAAGCATTGCGAACACCGGATTGATGCTCGACAATGCACTCAAACTCAATCAGCGTGTTATTCTTGAGGGTGCACAAGGTTGCCTCCTTGATATCGATCAGGGAACGTTTCCATTCGTCACCTCTTCTGTAACTTCTCGTGGCAACGCAACGCATGGCGCAGGCATTCATCCCGGGCATGTCGACGATGTCATCGGGATTACCAAGGCGTACATCACTCGAGTTGGAAACGGTGCAATGCCAACGGAATTGGAGGACAGTGTGGGGGAACATCTTGGAACGGTTGGACACGAATTCGGAACGACAACGGGTAGGAAACGACGTTGTGGATGGTTCGATGCAGTTGTCATGCGTCATGCGCACCGTATCAACGGTTTCACTTCTCTGGCTTTGACAAAACTCGATGTCCTTGGTGGATTGGATGAACTCAAGATTTGCGTGGCCTACGAACTTGACGGTGCTGAGATTACAGAAATGCCGAGCAGCGCATCTGCCCTTGCACGATGCAAACCAATCTACATGACCGTACCAGGATTTGAATCGAAATCCCTTGACGAATGGCTCATTGTAGCTAAACATGCCAATGAAAATGGGTTGGGACTCTCAACATTACCACAAGGTGCTCAGGATTACGTGCGTCAACTCGAATCAATTCTTGGAATTCCTTGCTCAAGTGTTGGTGTTGGTCCTGATCGTGATGCCACCATCGATTGCCTCTGAGCAATCAGAATGAAACACTCAAAAGGAAGCGTCCACACGGACGGCTGTAAGGGGCGCTTAGCTCAGTTGGAAGAGCGTCTGGTTTGCAACCAGAAGGCCGGGGGTTCAAATCCCCCAGCGTCCACCACCAATACGTCGATTACGAGCAATGGGCCTCAAGCATGAAAATTTGGAAATGCGTAGGAGGAGTTCTTTTAAGCCTTCATGCTGTAATCTGAATCATGCAAAACCTGTGGTTGAGAGGACTTCGGGCTGCAATTTTCTTTTCTGCATTGGTTTTGATTCCAGTAGTTCGTGCTGAGGAAGGAATGGAAGAAGCAACGAATACACTTGATCTCGTGATTCTATCGATGGGCTTGAACATCTTGATTGCGCTGACGTTGCTTTGGTTTGTTATCAAACACAGAGAAAACTTCGTACAAAATCGACTTTTCCTAGCAATTATTTCTCTACTTTTCTTGGCGAATGGGATTCATTTCGCTTGTGAGAGTTTCGTCCAATTACAGGGTTCATCTCTTTCAGAACGGTCAGTCGGATTTCTTTCAGCCACCTCAATCTTCATCAACTATTACACTGCTTTGATTTTCCCGTTGATTTTCATCCTTTTTCCCTCGCCAATTTTCACAGAACGACATCATATGATTTGGGCAGGAGTTGTCGTGGCTGTGATGTACCTGGTTTTGATCACCATTTCTACGTTTGAACTTCTCCCATTCAGCCTTGTCGTATTTTTATCGAACCTCTTTATGATTCTCTCATTTATGATTCCTGTACGTTGGTATCTTCTCTACCGTGATAGTCCTGAACAGTTGGAACGCAATCATGCAGTTGCTGCCGGCATGCTTGGTATAGGTATCTTGGTTTCGCAAGGTATGTTTTCGTGGCCATCACTGTTTATCTTTGGTGGAGAAACGCTCGTATCTACTGCTTCCGCAGGTGGGCTGACTTCGACTGCGGTCGCTGACACTGTTTCATGGGAAGTGGTTTGGAACCACATGCGTTTCATCGTGTCGAGTATGTTCTTGCTCTACATCGTTTTCAAAGAGTTAACGGTTGCAAAAGAGATGGTAAGTGTACCATTGCGTTTTGTTGCTCTTGTTGTTTTCTTTATTGGTATTATCAACGCACTGGTGGCTGGTTTAGTTGAGGACTACTCGCTCTCAACGCTGTGGGACTTCTTTGCCATACGAGGCACATATGGTCTTGTACGTCCGTTGATCATTGTCTATCTGTTGCTCAAATTCAACCTCATCGATATGGGTAATCCAAAAGTTCGGAAGGTCGCAAGACTTGTTGCCTTGGTCCTCATCAGCGTATGGGTTGCCATGGTGTTCGAGATTTTCCAAGCATTCTTGCCAATACCACAGTTGTTATCTGCAGCCATTATTGGTGTAGTCCTTGCATTCCTGATCGGTTGGGAAGATCGAGTATTCGAGAACGTTGCGAAAGAATCTGAAGATTCTCAATTGTACTTGATTGATAATTTTGTTGAACAGGATGATGTATCTCGATTTATTGCGATTGGCCTCATTACGATGGTCATTGGTTGTTTCATGGCGTTTATCTACTCGGGGATGATCCTATGATGAACGAGTTGTTCAGAGTCAAGACACCCGATGAAGGGGAATCGCTCTATCAAAAAGAACGCCGCACGATTGTCTTTGTTGTCATCTTTGTTCTAATCTTTGTATTTGATGCAGCTGTCCTTCGAACCATTGATCCCGAACGACTGATTGACCAAGATGAGACCAGCAAAGATTGGATGATTGAGATTTCGATGATGGAACAAACAGAAACTGTGAGTGAGGAATTGAGTGCCAATCAGATGATTGAGACGACAATTGACTTAGCCCTTTCAGAACAGGAATATCTCCAATCCGTTTCAATAATTATTCAATGCTCTGACGAAGACGAACCGGGCGAAGGTTTCTCGGATGAAATCAATGCTCGTACTGATCTCAGTGCCGTTGAAGGTGGCCCTGCTGATAAAGAAGAATCAGGTTCATGTCTTGAGAACACGGAGGATGATGTCGTCCTAACGTGGACGTTCATGAATGCCTCTTCGGTTGAGTCAAATCAATCAGATAAGACGCAATCTGAAGTGTGGCAATTGTTTGAACCAGGAAAAACTGGTACAGGTACATGGAGTGCAGAAATCGAACTTCAGGTCATTACGGCAGGTGGTGTGACTGCACTGGATAGTGGCGAACAAGTGACCGTGACGTGGGTCATATCAACATTTGAGGTTGATCTCAGAGCGAGTTGATTCGCTGGGTAGAGGAACCATTAGATCATGTCAATTCGCACCGGGCTCGGTGTTATGTTTTCTTTGCTCTGCTCTGCATTTTGTCGCGAGTTCACCAGCAATGCGCAAAATACAACGCACACTACAAGTGGCAACAACAAAGGCAAAAACATCGTAAGCGATTGTTGAATAAAGATTGCAACAACGCCCACCAAGCCAAAGATAAATCCTATTCCGTTAAGGAACGTGATTGAAGCATGGTCGTCCATTTTATGTTTCAGCATAATACACATAGGATATCCAACCGTATATGACATTATGTTTTTGCGAACACGAAAATGTTGCAGTCGCATCTTCGACGTGTGCCTCTTTTTGATGAAAATGAGTAACAAATGGAGGCAGATTTCTTTCACTCCATTTCCCCCCAAATTCGGCTTAATTTTTCAAATCGTCTTTGTTCTTCATGTGCTGACTCAATTGCAGTTAAGTAACAAAACTTAGAGGACTTTTTATGTCGTACGCACCTACCGATTATGATTTTGGAAATTCATCCAACTATGCCTTTGCTGAAACAATAACCTGCGCCAATGATGAAGCACGAAAGATGTTCGTCGAAGCTTTTGGCCACATGCTTAATTACAACCACGAACAAGCCATTGCTTGTTTTATGCAGTGTACCGAACTTGACCCGAATTGTGGGATGGCATGGTGGGGAATTGCATACTGTCTTTCTTCAAGCTACAATTGGTCGGCAGGTCTCGGTCCGGGTTATGATGCGATTCAACAGGCTATTTCGGTTAAAGACGGATGCAGTGAGTTGGAGCAAGATCTGATTATGGCTCTTTCAACGAGGCACACCAAGGAGGCGCGAGATAATGCAAATCCTGCGGCCCTAAACATGGGCAACTCACCAGAGCTCAATCAAGCATTTGCTGATGCAATGGCTCCATTGTATGAAAAATACAGCGGAAACCTCGATGTTACCGCAATATATGTTGAAGCACTGATGAATCTGAATCCATGGACCCTTTGGAACAAAGATGCTTCCACTGGTGAAATAACTCCAGTTGATGATAGCACATTGATGCTGATCAAGATCATGGAAGATGCCTTCGAAAGCAGTGACGAAGCCAAGGTCCATCCTGCGCTTTGCCACTTGTACTGCCACGCTTTGGAACTTTCACCGTTCCCAGAGCGAGCCCTTCCGGCAGCTGATGTTCTTCGAACACTAATGCCTGGATGTGGACACTTGGTTCACATGCCATCTCACATTGATGCATGGGTTGGCCAATGGAAAGAAGCAATGGACTGCAACATTGCTGCAGTTGAGGCTGACGATCATTACGTCGAACTCACTGGTAACGAATCCCAATTCTACAAATTCTACCGCATGCACAACCATCACTTTGTGGTCTGGTGTGCTATGTTCGAAGGGCAATATGAGACTGCAATGAAGTATGCAAGAAAAGCCGCAGCTACCTTGCCAGCAGGTGATGAAAACCACGGTGTCCGATTTATGCTTGCGGGCGTAATCCCAATGGGTGCAATTTTCCTTGAATCCTATGTTACGATGCCTTGGCACGTCATGATTCGATTTGGTAAGTGGGATGAAATACTCGCTGAACCAATGCATACCGAAAAAGATGCATTCCCAGCAACCATCGCAACACAGCATTATGCACGTGGCGTGGCCTATGCATCCAAGGGAATGGTTCCTGAGGCAGAAGCAGAGCAAGTACTGTTCAAGGAAGCACTAACAAATCCAGCATTGGCTGGGCGATTGATGCATAACAATTTGATGTACCAAGACCCAGCAGAAGGACCTTCAATCCTCAATGTGAATGCGGCGATCTTGGAAGCGGAGATTGAATACCGTCGCCAATTCCTTGCAAAGAAGAACGGTGATGATTATGATTTCACAGCAGCCTTTGATGAGTTGCGACGAGGTGTTGATCTCTCGCTCAACCTTGCTTATAACGAACCATGGGGGCAGATGCAACCCGTACGCCATATTCTCGGTGCTCTGCTCTTTGAGCAAGGTCACATCGAAGAGGCGGAAGAAGTCTATCGTGCAGACATCAAACTCTGGAAGGACAACATGTGGGGTCTCCTCGGTCTGAAACTCTGTCTCGAAGCCCGTGGCGATGCTCCAGAAGAACTTGCAGAAGTGACTGCACTCTTCAACGAGCGCAGTTCACGAGCTGACATCATCCCAGCAAAGACATGCTTCTGTGCACAGGATGCACTCGCAAAGTCTTGTTGCGATTGACTTTGCCCTCCGTTCGGCTCAATCGATAAATAGCCGATATCAGGAATTGAACATATGGCAGGCGAAGCATTCACTGAACTCGCCCTCGTGGCTGTCAATGAAGAAACCCTGGAGGGGATCGGAAACAAAGTCGAAAAGGTCACAAAGCGATTCCCATACGTTCGATACGTAGTAGTGCCCTTCTTTTTCATTGGATGGGGAGCGTACTTTCTATGGTTTTCTTGAGTCATCGCTTGGGAGTTGACTTACAAGAAGACAGCAACACAACGAACGACCGACGTGGAGTGATTACTCCTCTTCACTGAGTGCTGAGGAGAGTTCGCTCAGATCAATTCGGTTGTCTTCATTGGTATCCAGTGCGTTGATGATCATTGAGACCTGTCCGGGTGAAAGACGGTCTCCGAGATGCTCCAACAGGCCCTTGTACAGTTCGGGACCGTTGATTTCACCGTCACCATTGGCATCAATACTGGAGAACAAATCACTTGAGGACTGACCGCTCTCTTTCATTGCAGTTTTGAGGTTCTCAATCGCTTCGTCGACAGTCCATTCGTCATCGGTCATGGATTGCGGTTGAGTCATGCGTTGAATAAATCTTCCGAACT
>PAJM01000033.1 GCA_002706065.1 Methanobacteriota archaeon
TGTGAAGCATCACGCTTATGACGGTGGCGCACAGGCAGCAACCAAGCCGAGATCGCATAGCCCGGTATTGCGGTGGATTCGAAATCCACTGTCCCTTGGACGCGGGGGTTCAAATCCCTCTCTCGGCGCTCAAATGTAGAAGGCGTCTGGTTCTTCCATCAACTCTCGAACGTGGTCTGTGTTTGCTGATGGAGCTAATTCATTCAATTTGGCCATCAATGTTGATGTAGTGTTTTCAGGCAATTGAAGATCTAAGTTCCAGCCGTTGGAGATAAATTCCAGAAGGCGAAGTGAAGCATGAACATCCCCACTTGCCCCTACTGTCGTTGCCATTGCACATACCGAGTTTAATCCAAAGAGTGGTGCGAGAGAAGCCATCAATGCAGACATACCAATCGCACCGCCGGATGGTTGGTCTCTACGGACATCAATGCCTTTCTCTTCCAGATTCACTCGATGCGTTGTCGATGTTGCAACGACGAATGCCTCCTTGACTTCAGGAGGTGACATCAGTCCTGCGAGAACCACGAGTTCGGTCATTCCTTGATCAGAGAGGTGCTTCAGTAGTTCAGTCGTAAAATCGTGTTGTTGGGACGAATCACTTGGCTGACCCCGCCCCGTAATGGTAAGAATGACTGTTCCGTTCGCAGTTTCAACTCGATGAGCAATGATGTGTGGAGGCGAAAGAAGGCCATCTTCGTCCAAACGTGCCAATGGCGCCAATCCTGGATGAATAAATCGTACTGCTGGTGTTGCTTGATTCGCCTCATTCAACAATCCAATCGCATTCTTTCCAACATCTCCAACTCCAGGAAGTGCAAAGAGAACGAGGTCAACATCACTCAAGGATTTCTCGTTCAAAACATCAACTAGGAGTGTCATGGATTCCTAACCCTTTCATTAAGGGTATAATGTTTGAGAATGAACTCAACGAAAGAGGCTCATTCTTCCTCACTTTGTTCCGCACCAATTCGCATTTCTTCGACTGTTGGTAACGTTGGAATTGTTTGAGCCCAATCGGGAGATTCAACATTGTTGAGTTGACGCCGTACGTTTGCTCGGTGATCTTCAGGTGACCATTTCAATGGCGCAGCAGCTTGCGCCTTTCCGCCACATTGTGGACATGTCGTATCCAAGCACCATGCCCCACATTGAGTGCATTGTTGGAGAAGTTGGCGTGGCATGTTACTCACTCCCTGTACGAGTCTGCAGTACCACCTGCAGCCTCAATGACGGAAACGACGGCTTCAATGGATGAAGACCATGTGTCTTCGGCCGTCTTGAAATCAGGTGCTCGAAGTTCAATTCTGTATTCTGGCGCCCCATCGTAATAGCATTGAACCTCAATCTCATCGTCTGGTGAGGAGATTTGTTCAGCAGCAAGAAGAGCATCACGGATTGTTTCAACACCATTGCTCGTATCAATCTTCAGAGTAAGTATTCCACGGATTTCAACAAACGGAGGGATGATGTTTTCAACGGCTAATTCAATGAGTGGTTGAATCCAATCGCCCTCAAAGCCTGCATCGACAATCGAACCTTCATGCATTGCAGCCTCTTCAAAGGCTCCGTAGAGTGTCTCGAAGACTTCGGTCAACTCGAGTTGCAGTTCTGATGAAAATTCAGATTCCCATTTCTGAGATTCTGAGAGAACTTTGAACAATTGAAGGGCACGTTGTTCGTTCTTCCATTGTTGGAGACGGTCTCTTCGACGCTCTTCTGAGACTGACTTAAGCGAAAGTTTGAGGGAACTACCGTCCCGGCGACTTGGCATGACTTTGCACACAAGTCGCTGTCCTTCTCGCACAAAACGTCGGATGTTTTTGATCCAACCACTCGCAATTTCGCCAATGAAGATGAATCCGTCCACACCTTGATACTCATCCAACGAGACGTCCGCACCATTTTGCTTGACGCTGTGCACTGTGACAACAACAAGTTCTCCTTCATCAGGATAAACGAGGTCGGTTTTCGACATGGAGGCTCAGCCTCCTCATTCCATTGTCTCGAGAACTGTGCAGCCGACGAGATTGGCTTTTCCACCGGAAGAATTGGTTAGGGTTGCACCACAAACACCGCAAGACACGACGGTTGTTGAGCGTGAGAAAATGATTGCTTCACCAGCGCAATCGTTGCATGAAACTTTGATAAAACTGCCCGCCATTAAATTCACCTCATCGATCTACAAGTTCAAACTTCTTGGCTCGTTTGCACGGTGCATAGTGGGCCTTTCCGGTCTCCGTGCATCGATAGAGAATGTTGACTCGCTTGGTTGGCTTTTCACGACCATCAGGCTTAGGACGGGGGAAACCACGGTATCCACGCATGACCTTACGGAAACGTCGCTGACCCCAGCGAAGTTCAGACGCTCGCTTCTTCTTTACGCGCTCAACGGTATGAAGCGTGTGCTTGCCTGCAGAAGGGCTGTATCGCTTAATTTGACGTGGCATCTTTACCATGGTCATCACCTGAACAGTTTGGCGACCATCGACGGGTATTTATTGCTGTCGTCCCGCAATGCGAGCGAAAAGAGCCGAAGAAATCGTAGAATTGCAACCATATTCATAAGTCGAGCCCCATGAAATCCTTCCATGGACAACAACATCCAAGTTGCGCTTTTGCTCTGGGCACCGTTGTTCTTGGTGTTTTTGTCGCTAGGCCTTCAATTTCGCAAAGACAGTTCAGCTCAAAAAGCAGGCCGAATACTCGGCTTGGTTGGATTGATTGGTTTCGGAATGTCATACCTCACGGTACCATCCTCCCCTTCAGCAGCATCCAGTGCATTGTTCGTCGGCCTTTTACCCACCCTCTTCCTAATGTCTGTTGGACTGTATGTTGCACTGTTTGCTGGAGACATACCAGTTCGAAGGTTCTCATCCAAGATGCGTCCGGTAGGTCTTTTGATGTTCATTCTTGGGTTTGCACTGTTTGAATCGATGCACTGGAATGATGCATCATTCCTTCCTTCAATGACCTGGGATGGAGAAACCAACCGTTTCTGGATGATCTACCGGCCGACCTTTTTGTTGGCAATGAGTAGTTTCCTACTTGCAGGAGGTTACATTGTCAGCGTTACAGCCAAACGAGTAAGTCAAGCTTCACTCATCCTCTACACCACTGGTGGCTTCTCTTTCCTGTTCTTAATTTTGAGCGTACTGTTCGATACTTCGACGACGTCATCTGAAGAATTCCATAACTCTGTCCTGCTCGCAGCAAGCGATATCCTTGGTTTCCTTTCAGGCATAGGGCTGACGATTCTTGCGTTTGGCGTTGCCGTTTGGCAGTATGAACGGAAGCGACCTGCATTGCACAAACTGCCTCCACCAAATCAGGACCAATTAGCAAAAGCAGCCAGCATCGTCAAACAGAACATTGGAGGTGGAGAAGATGAGTAAGCGAATAGGATTGCGTCAACTGGTAATCGCAGTGTTGCTGTTCCTGTTCCCAATCTTAGCACTCGTTCTCCTCCAAGGCGATGATACCTTTGACACAGAACAAGGCGTAACTCGATTCTTTAACGCATTCTTGACGTCGTACACCATTGCTTCAGTGTTCTTTGTTGTCAATATGTTCAGGTACTCAAAGAGCCGTGAAGAGCCTACTGCCCCATGGGTTTCAATGGTATATGCCGCCATTCTTGGCGTATTTGTGACCTTCCTCCTCACAAGCCAAGGAGGATTCCTGATGGAAGAGAACGGATCACAACGTGCTCAAATTCTCTACAACATCGTCCACTTCATCGTTACAAGTCTTGCGATTNTGATGGCTGCTGGNGTCTTTGTCTTNCTTTCATTCATCAATTTGAAGCCAAAAGAAGAGAATGATGCTTGACATTCATCCCNGCGTTTATCCATCGTTGACTTCATAAGGAGGAGTCAGGTGGCGTTGANATCGAGGTGAGCATTTGTCAAAGGGTACACCATCCATGGGTCGTCGACAGAAGACAACACATATCCGCTGCCGACGTTGTGGNCGCAGNGCATTTCACAAGCAAAAGAGCGTGTGTGCATCCTGTGGATATGGTAAAACCGCACGAATGCGTTCCTACAGCTGGAACAAGAAATCCCACCGACCCAAGGCCTAAGCAAAATTAGGGGGAAGGAATACAAAGGCGGCGCGACTGTCCGCAACTACGGGGCTCATATGTGCGGCATCATCGGCATCGTCGGGCGACTTGGTTCAAACGNGAACCAAGCATTGTATGACGGGCTTACAGTTCTCCAACATCGTGGCCAGGATGCTGCAGGCATCATGACCGAAAAGAACGAAAAGTTCAATCTTCGTAAGGGGAATGGTTTGGTTTCCGATGTCTTTTACAAGCGCCACATGCAGAAGTTGCTTGGACACATCGGAATNGGTCATGTCCGTTATCCAACAGCAGGATCGTCTTCCACGGCAGAAGCACAACCATTCTACGTCAATTCCCCTTACGGACTTGCCTTAGCACACAACGGTAATTTGACCAACAGTGCAGAAATCGCTCGGCAGTTGATTGTTCAACATCGACGCCATGTCAACACCACGAGTGATTCAGAAGTTCTCTTGAACCATCTTGCGGTTCAGCTCGACGTGTCAGGCAATCAAATGAGCATTAATGGAGAACCATTCCTCGATGTCGACAATTTCTTTGATGCCATCAAAAATGTAAACGAATCTGTTCGTGGAGGGTATGCTTGTGTTGGCATGGTCAATGGATACGGTCTCTTTGCATTCCGGGATCCGCACGGAATCCGCCCGCTTATTTACGGCAAGCGTGATTACGAAGACGGCACAGAATGGGTCGTTGCAAGTGAATCTGTAGCCATTACTGCCCTTGGCTTTGAAGTCGTTGCCGATGTACANCCCGGTGAAGCCATTTTTATCTCAACATCAGGACACTTGTTCACCAAACAATGTGCAGAAAAGAAAGCGTTTACCCCATGCGTTTTCGAACATGTCTACTTCGCTCGACCCGATTCCACTATTGATGGAATATCTGTCTATCAAGCTCGNCTGAACCAAGGTCGGAGACTTGCAGAACGATTGCTCGAGGATTGGCCGGACCATGACATTGATGCTGTTATTCCAGTACCAGACTCTGGTCGCATATCAGCCATCCAGATGGCGAACACACTCAACGTTCCTTACCGTGAAGGTTTCGTAAAAAACCGATACGTTGGACGCACCTTCATCATGCCAGGACAAGAAATGCGTATGAAGTCAGTACGACGAAAACTCAACGCNATCCCTCGAGAATTTGAAGGGAAAAACGTCCTTCTTGTCGACGATTCAATCGTTCGAGGAACGACGAGCGCTCAAATTATCGAAATGGCTCGAGAAGTTGGTGCAAACAAGGTCTACTTCGCTTCAGCAGCACCACCTGTNCGCCATCCAAACGTCTATGGAATCGACATGCCCGCNGTCGATGAGTTCATTGCGGATGGGAAATCCATCGAGGAAATCAACACCACCATTGGCTCAGACAAACTGTTCTATCAACGACTCGAAGACTTGGAAGAAGTTACTGGTCACAAAGAGACCAACATCGATGGATTTGACAGTTCATGTTTCAATGGACACTATGTGACTGGCGATATCGACCAAGCCTATCTCGATCGACTACAAGCCGAACGCAATGATGCATCAAAGCAGGAGAAACTTGCGGAAGATGAGCAAGGAATCGATTTGCACAATCATAATCTTGATTGAAGCTCACGCCCTTGTATCGGTTGTTATACAACAGCAGCGAACGATTAACACATGAGCATATAACTGAACGANACATGTGGGAAACATGGTCGCAACGCTACCCGTGATTGATGCCCTTCATCAGAAGGCAAGCGTCACGGCTATTGCTATACATCCTACTTCTGGTAAATTATTGGTNGGAAACAGCGACGGNTTGGTTCAGTGTATCGAACTTGAAAACGATGNAAAAAANATCATATCGAGCATCAACGTTAATTCAAGAATAATTGACGTTGCTTGGAGTACAAACAAGATTGTCATCCTCGATGAAACCAATGGATTGCATGTCTATTCAATGGATTCTGAGGAGATTTGGACAGCAGAATTTGATGCAGGAGGTGCTCAATTATTCGTTGGTAAGCAAATCCTTGCACTCGATGGAATCGGTACACTTCGGCAATATACCTTGGATGGACAAGAGTATGCAACAGTACAACGGGAAATCCGTTCGTTTTCAACGATTCATGATTCGGTTTTATTGATTCTCGAAAACCAATCGGTTGCAAAAACGGACGAAGAGTTGAATGTTAACTTCCAACGAGCTCAGNGAGGCGAAATTGGAGAAGATATCCTCGCATTGGGATCAAGCTATGCTTCGACTTGGTTTGTCGCGAGAGAAGGCCATGCCCTTGTACCCGGTGAGGAAGATGCACTTGAATTGGAACTCTATTCGAACGAAGAAATGCTTCACCGACATGAGTTGAAAGGACGAGTGAAAGCATCTACGACCGATGCATCCTGCCTCTACTTAGGATTGGACAACGGAGATTTGATTTCAGTTAATGGCCAGGAGGTTAAGCCAATGATATCATTCGATTATCCAATTCAATGCTTGGAGCGGAATGGAACGACCGTNNTGATTGGAACATGGTTNTACATCTANGGNTNTGACGTCGAAACAGAGGAAATCACTTGGCAAGTCGAACACAAAGGGATGATTGAAGGAATGCATATCGATGAGACGGGACGCCTTGCATTCTTTGGCGAGGATCAAAACGATTGGACCGGTGCAGAACCGGTTGGCATCTGCAACCTAAACCAAGAGCGAATTGACGTCGATTCGTCGTTCCTTCAAGGCTGGTTTGAAGAAGATATTGTTGAGGTTGAAACCGATCCTGAAATTGTCTATAGAACTGTAGATGACTTTACAAATCTACTCTCAGAAGAAGAACAAGAATCGCTCAAACAGAATCAGGATGTTCTTGAAATTGGTCTCGATTCATTGGCAGCTGCGATGAACGAAGAATTGTCCCNAGNAGCAACCAAAGCAGAGGAAGATGACCTCGATGAACTGCTCCAATTTCTGCATGAAGATGCTGCTGAAGTCATTCTTCCAAAAGCATACGCCGGAGAAAATCAATCCGTTCATTCCCAAAATGCTGAAGCGGTTATCGTGACATTAGACGGGTCTCAATCTTCCGATCCACAAGACAGAATTGAGGCATGGTCGTGGCTGGACGAGACTGGGCGTGAGATTTCTACTGAACCGAAAGTACGTGTGAAACTCTCGCTAGGAAACCACCGGTTCGAACTCAGAGTGTTTGATTCCGAGGGCGGCATGACATCCGATTCCATCCAGATTAACATCGAATCCTCAGGCTCATGAAGGAGAAGTCTCTGGATCCACCATGGGCGTCAGCACACCACTGATTGAGAACTTCTTGGTTGGCCCATTGCAAATGCGGTGTTGTGTCGTAACAGATTTTGCAACAGGGGACACGGTTATCATCGACGGAGGCGATGAACCGCAACGAATCATCGATTGGATTGAATCCTGTGAGGGGACGGGACCGCATTGGTCAACACACACCGAAGAAGAGACAAAGGCCCTTGAAAGGAATGTTGTTGCACTCCTTAATACGCATGCGCACTTCGATCACAGTGGGCACATTCCAACATTGAAGAATCATTTTGGAGTTGAATGGTATTTGCACCCAGATGACACGTTCTTGCAAACCCTTGCAAAGAAAGCAGCGGTTCGTTATGGCATTGTACTGCCTGAACCTGCAGTTGCGGATCATGATATACACGACAATCAAATGTTGTCTCTCGGTTCACTTGATTTTGAAATTTTTCACACGCCCGGTCACACACTTGGTGGCTGCAGCCTTCGGTTGATTGTCGATGATGATGCAGATCATTTGTTCGTAGGAGATACACTGTTCGCTGGTTCTGTCGGCCGCACTGACTTGGAAAACAGTGGTGGGGATTTCAATGTCTTGTCACACAGCATTCGAACCAAATTATGGCCTCTTGACCCGGCAACGGTGGTTCATCCAGGTCACGGACCGCTTACCACGATAGGACATGAGAAGGCAACAAATCCGTTTGTTGGCGATGGTACCGGAGAATCCGGTGTCTTTTCCTTTGGCAAATACGCTTAAGCAAGCAAGTTGGAGATTGCATTCTGGAAGACTGGCAAAGCCTCTTCCCACGTTGCAACAATTCCATAATCAGCATGCTGGAAGATCGGTGCATCTGCATCTTTGTTGATCGCTACAATGTACTTCGACGAACGCATGCCAGCCAAGTGCTGAATGGCACCAGAAATCCCTACAGCGATGTAGAGATTTGGATTGACTGTTTTCCCAGTTTGTCCGACCTGCATCGAGTGAGGAATTTCTTCCCATGTATCGACGGCTGCTCGGGATGCTCCAACAGCAGCCCCAATCGTGTCTGCAACAGCCTCAAGATGAGAGAAGTTCGCAGGAGAGCCCATTCCACGTCCACCAGAAATGATGATGTTCGCTTCGGAGACATCCAGTCGGGCGCTCGCTCGTTGCATGACCTCCTGTACAGCAGTCTTAACATCTCCAGATGCATCGACAACGGACACTTCATTGGATGATTCAGAGCCGACTGCAGGGAAGACATTTGCACGAACCGAGACGACTGCATCTCCACTGACTGTTACAGTCTGATTTGCCTTACCCGAATAAATTGGGGAAGTGAGATTGTTTCCGTCGATGGATACGACATCTTGAACGATTGAGATTCCTCTTCGCGCCGCAAGTCGAGATGCAACATCTTTGCTACGTGCTGTTGCAAGGCAAAGGATGGTGCCGTTTGGGATTGCGCTATCGAGTGCACTTGCCCATCCGCTGCTGTCGTTGCCACCAAATGCTTCAGACTTTACTGCAATGACTTTTGCAACGCCGTTGTAGGATGCCACGGAATTTGCCACGGACGAATCAGTGCACGGGACGACAACTGTGACTTCACCGCCCATTGCTTGTGCAGCAGATACAAGTTCTGCTGTCGAAGCGTTGACGGTTCCTTTTGTTAGTTCTGCAATTACGATTTTGTTAGTCATTTGATTCACCTCATAGTATGTTGGCTTCGTCACGAAGCAATTGGACGACTTGAGAAGCGCTTGAACCGCCCTCAAACGTCTTTCCGGCAGGCTTTGCAGCTGGCATGGAATGGTTTGCCACAACCACTGTTGAAGCAGGAGCTGTTGCAGTCATCAATTCAACTTGAGCTTTCTTTGCCATCATGATTCCCTTCACGTTGGCTTTTCGTGGTTTGAAGTTCCCTTTGTCGCACGAGATAACGGCTGGAAGTGGGACACTGATCTTTGCAACACCAGCCTCTACGGGCATTGATACTGTGACTGAATCGCCAAATTCTGCACCGATGATGTTTGATGCATTGGACCACCCCATTCTCTCTGCAAGACCGGGTCCAGTTGAGCCTGCACCGGTATCTGCTGCTGATTTTCCACAGTAAACTGCACTGGCACCGAGTGATTCAATTGAATCCTTGAGGATTGATTGAAGTGCATTCGAGTCGAGTTCACTCCATGAGTCATCCCAAACACGAACAATGGTGTCAACACCCATTGCTTTTGCATCCTTGAGAATTTTTTCTGAACCTGCACCACCAACTGTTAGAGCGGTTACTGTGCCACCCGTTGCTTCCTTGTGTCGAAGGGCAGTCTCAACAGCAAAAATGTCGTATGGACTCATCTCCATCTTTACAGTAGAAAGGTCGACACGGTTCCCTTGTACGGCAATTTTAGCATTTGTATCTGGCACTTGTTTAATCAACACGACGATTGTGGACATCTCTATCACCCTTGCCAGCAAGAAACGATTCATGAATATTGGCCTTGAGCCGCCTTGAACTCAGATATGAAATCCGATTCAATCATAACCTTTACAGGCCGTCTTGGGTGATGGGAACTTCCATGTCAGAAGAACGTCACATCCCAGGCCCTCCAAGCGAACTTGCAGACACATTGAACCATTGGCGAGAGCTGTTTCAACGGAAGCATGCGGAAGATTTTGAGGCGCTCAAAGGTTTGACAGGTACAGACGAACCAATTTTTTCATTTCTTGTTGATTACGCAGATATCGATGATGATGACCTCCTTAGCCTAAGATTCAACGAATATCCGGAAGCAACCGTTGAACAAGCCAATGAGGTTTTGCGTTCTATGTGTGCGGAATACACGGATGTTCGATGCGTACTGCGACCGATCATGTTCCCAAATGAGAAACTGAAGACAGTCTCAAGTTTGCGAATGCGAAATCGAGGAAAACTTGTGAGTCTCATCGTCAAAATTCACGATGTTGGACCTCGATTGGGCTACATTAAGAAGGCACTCTACACATGCATTGTGTGCGGACATCGGGAGGAAATCGCACAGCGAGTTGCTCGGGAGCGAAAACGACCTCGAGGGCCTTGTAAGATCTGCCTTGAAGAAGCTGAAAGGATATCAGGCGAACCCATCTCATACACGCTTTACAAATCACTTGAATCTCTTTTACAACTTACTGCTGAAGGTTCATTCTATCAAGACATTCAATACCTCAACGCTCATGATGCAACTGCTCCTGATGAACAGCCAATTCAGATCATCATTGACGATGAATACGTTGACAGACATATACCAGGACAAACCATTCGAATCAACGGAGTCGTGTACATCGATCCAATTCCTGACAGGAACTTCGTCAAGGATACCCGTCGTATTTTGCAAGTTCGTGCATTGAGCATCGAAGAAGTCTCATGACGTGATTTCAAGCATTTTTTCGTACGCTTCGGGATTTGCTGCGAAATGTTCAGCGATTGAAGACAAACCTGCCGCAACACCCGCTGCGACACCCATCTTGGCATCGAACGGGTGCAAGGTTCCATCCATAACTGCTGCCCTGAACGCATCCAAGTCGTCCCACGTACTTGGTTCGCCGAATTTTGGATTTGGTGTCACTTGAATGTGTCCAAACTCAGGGAGGACGACATGCTCTGCAAGTTCGTATACTGGAGAGTGTTCATCTTCAGGATCAAGATAGGCCTTCTTCATTTTCTTTTGGACTTGCTCGAGTGTATCGTGAAGGAGAAGTGCTCCATTTGGGTCAGATTTACTCATCTTGTGATCAAAGGAATCCATACGAACTCCACTCGCCTTGAGCGAAGAAAGGATCGGAGTGTGAAGGCATGTCGCCTTGTTCCAGTTCCACTTCGATGCCATGTCACGCATGAACATGTGTGCTTTTCGTTGGTCCATTCCACCGATTGCAACATCAATGTTGAGTTCAAAAATATCTGCTGCTTGCATGGCAGGATAGTAAAACTTCGACAGGTCATGGTCAGAGGAGGCTTCATCTCTTCCCATAATGGTGAAGGTTTTTCGCACCATGGGAAGCGTTGCACCTTTCGAACAACGAAGAACACGTGCCCAATAATCACCAGAGTCCATCAGTTGACTCGCCCAGTAAAATCGAAGCTGACCGGGCCCATCGCCCTCTTCAGGATAGCCAAGGAGCGCACGAAACGTCTCTTCCATGTAGACGGCCGTTTGCTGGATGTCCTCCATGTTTCCACCAAACTTGTCGTTAACCCATGCATGCCAATCCGCTAGGAAAATCAAAACGTTGGCATCGGCTTCTAACATACGCTTGAGTTGAAGCGAAAGTACCTTCCAACCGATGTGAGCTTTTCCACTCGGTTCGAATCCAACATAGCAGCGTAGCACCCCGTCGCCTGCCATTGAAGTCTGTTCAGCGAGACAATCAACAAGATGTTCAATTCCAACACTCTCTTCGACATCGCCGATCATGAGATGCAATCGCCTTCTATCTTCATCAGAGAGTTCCTTGATTCGTTCATACCGCTCCTCAAAAGGTTCGAGTCGGGTATTCACGTCCAAGTCAACACCTCAAACAAGTTCACTGAGTTTCTTGACCCTGCCTTCGGAAGGCGCCTCGCCTCGTTCAATCATTGCTTCAAGTTCTGCAATCATTGATTCGGCCTTGTCGATTGTTTCCTGTGTCACAGTCGCACTCATTTCGATTGATTTTCGAATCATCTTGATTGCAGACTTTGCTTTGGAGAATTTCTTTGCATCTTCCTTTGCTTTGTCACCGCGCTGCTTCGCAGAATAACCGGTTGCTTCATCAAGGAACGCAGACCATCGGCGGCGACTTTCCAGTGCTTGCTCTCGTCCGCCATCAGCGGATAGGAACGACTCAAGGTCTGCTCCCTTCATTTGAACGACATCAACTTGCAGTTTCCCTTGATCGGTGTAACATCCAGAGATGTTTGAAAGCAGACCAAACGATGCTTGAAACTCACCCTCAGCATTCGCTTGAACATTTTCAAAATGCTGTGCTGCCAACTTGGCTAAGCCTGCGTTTCCTCCGATTGTTTTCTCGATACCTCGTTTGACTGCGAATCGCTCCATGATGGGCCATCGGTATGAGCCTCATAAGACTCGCGAAGAAGAAACCACCCAAAGAGAGGGGTTTTTCTGTGAGATTGCTTGGGCCAACTATGCGCACAAGAGCATTGCTCATCTTAGTTATCATACTCTTGGCACCGCTTGCAAGCGCTTCCGAAGTAGGATTCAAGCGAGAAGAATCCTTGAACGGACAGGCATTGAACATTCAAGCGGGCGAAGTCTCACCAAGTGGTTCGAACATACTCCTTGTCGGAGACGATGGTTATGTCCACATGATTTCAGCCTCATCACCGGGTGATCGAAGTCAAGATCAAACCATTGACAGCAGTCGTTCTGCTCGATTCAATGACGTTTCTTGGCACCCGAATGGCGAAACAGCCCTCATTGCTGGTGACCTTGGCGCAGCCTTGCGTTACTCATTAAGTGATAACAGCATCAATGCAGTCAACGGTGCTGGTTCGGTTGGAAGCGTTGAGCTCACAGCGACTTCTTGGCGTGCGGGAGGTGACCTTGCGTTCTTTGGTGCAAAGAATGGAAACATCTACAGTTTTAATGAAGGGGAAGGCATGATTCAATTGCAAGACACCATGTCTTCACAAGTTACTGACATTGCTTGCCATCTCGAGCAGAACATTTGTGTTGTTTCAACATTGGATGATGGGATTGCTGTTATTGACCGTACTCGGGAATTAACGTGGCTCGATGGAACATCCACTGACACCTGGGTTGCCGTTGACTGTTCCGATCCTGAATATCTCAAATGTGCAGCCTTTGCCAGCGGACGTCGTCATGTTTCGATAATACTCGATATTCAAGATGCTTCAAAATCGAGTACGGGTCAAGTGATGGAATTGCTGCAAGGATCAACTGATTTCATAGCATTGAGCAGAGGATACGACGGTACTGCGTTGATTCATCTTGCACCTATGGAGTCTGTACGTTATCGAATCGATGCAGATGAGGTTTTCATGCACATTGAATCCGATGCGATTACCGGTTACGATCCTGAAGTTGCAGGACAACAAATTGCAATGATGTGGGAAATTGGAGAAGACCAAGGTTGGTTGATTACCAATCAAGGATTAGTTCTCGAAATTTACCCCGTTGAAACACGAGAAAGTCTGGGGATTATGGAGACCATTGTTTTCACAGCTGTGGCCATCTCGGTGCCAGGTGTCATCATAGGACTAATTTTCATGAATAGCCCGTATTTGCAGAGGAAATACAGGCAACTGCGGGGCTTTGAAAAGAAAGAATGAGAAGAATGAACATTCCTTCAGCGTGCTAAGGTTCATGAGTTGGGTAGTCTCCCACGAACTGAGGGAACTGAATGGAACCTTTCGAAGCCATCGATTTCTACGACATCGAATCCTTGCTAACTGAAGAAGAAATTATGATTCGCGACTTGGTTCGCGAATGGGTTGATGAAGAAGTAATCCCCAAGATTGAGCACGCTTGCGATGAAGGTATTTTCCTTGACGAGTGGCGTGTTGCACTTGGCGAAATGGGCGTTCTTGGCGCCCCTCTAAAGGGCTATGGCTGCCCCGGACTCTCCTACGTTGCTTACGGCTTAATTTGTCAAGAACTTGAACGGGGCGACTCTGGTCTTCGATCTTTTGCATCCGTTCAGGGCTCACTGGCAATGTACCCAATCTGGGATTTCGGAAGTGAGGAACAAAAGAACTACTACTTACCAAAAATGACATCTGGTGAATGGATTGGTTGTTTTGGCCTAACCGAGCCAGATTACGGTTCCAACCCTGGTGATATGATTACCAAAGCGGAGGACAAAGGCGACCATTATCTCCTGAATGGAGCCAAGATGTGGATCACCAACGGCACAATTGCTGATGTTGCAATCGTTTGGGCAAAATTGGATGGCGTCATTCGTGGTTTCATTGTCGAAAAGGGCGATGAAGGCTTTAGCGCCCCTGAAATGAAGGGTAAGCATTCTCTCAAAGCATCTGTCACATCGGAACTTGTGTTCCAAGACTGCAAGATTCCAAAGGATAGAATTCTACCGAATGTAAAAGGTCTCCGTGGACCCTTTTCATGCCTCAACAATGCTCGCTATGGGATTTCATGGGGTGCACTGGGCGCAGCCATGGCGTGCTTCCACAGTGCAAAGACATACGCACTCAGCAGAATACAATTCGATCATCCCATCGCATCGTACCAACTTGTCCAGAACAAGTTGGCATGGATGCTTCGTGAAATCACCAAAGGCCAACTCCTTGCATACCACCTCGGACGAAAGAAGGATGATGGAACTTGGTTCAACGAACAAATTTCACTAGCAAAGATGAACAATGTCGATATTGCATTGGAGATTGCTCGAGAATCACGGGACATTCACGGAGCGAACGGAATCCTCGACGAATACCCAGTCATGCGTCACATGGCAAATCTTGAGTCCGTGAAAACCTACGAAGGTACACATGACATTCACAATTTGATTCTTGGTCGTTACATCACGGGAATCCAAGCCTTCACACGAACAGTTTGATTGCATCAAACGTTCGGTAGCAGCCCAATACGTGCCAATCCGCCCCACAATGGATCGAGGAATCGTGGCAAGAAGCGATGACGCAGATAGACTGCCGCTGCAAGACTGAGTTTCTGGAACTTGTTGAGTTTCACACGTCGGGTGAAAACATCACCTTGTTGCTTCTCGATTTCTTTCAAGATTTTATCATAAAACGCAATCATTGCCGCTGGCGAGTATCTGGTACGTCGCGGTAAGAGTGGGAGAAGTTGTCGTGCTTCTTCGAGGTAGGTGCGAGCTCGTTTCGCGTAGTGATGGCAATATGGCTCCCATGATGAGTTTAAGACAACTTTGCCACCGACGAGTGCATTTTCAGTCATTCCATTACGTTCGAGTTCATCCAAAGGAAGATAGACTCGATCTCGCTCAATGTCTTCACCAACATCTCGCAGGACATTGGTAAGTTGCATGAAGATACCCCATGATTCTGCGAATTTTCTTGCTCTCGGGTCATCGTATCCGTAGATTTCAATGCACATAAGACCAACAACAGATGCAACTCGGTAGCAGTACACATACAACTCTTCGAAGGTTCGGTATCGATTGCTGTACAAATCGTCTTCCATTCCCGAGATGAGGTCATCAAAGACACTGCGAGGGATGCTGTATCGTTCGATTGTATCCTTCAATGCAAGGAATACGGGGTCAGTGCTGTACACATCGTTGTAGCATGTTGAAAGTTTCTTTCTGAAGAAGAACAATTGATTGATTTTATTCAGGTAGACTTCATCTTCAAGAATCGTAGTACGCTTCTGAAGCGATTCCAATTGGTGGCGATATTCTGCAGCCTCTTGACTGAGTTCGATGGTCGAACCTGGGAAACGGTCTGCCCAGTCACCGTCTGCTATGTCGTCTGCCCGACGGCAGAAGGCATAGACGGCGCACATAGCGAGGCGTTGCTCTTCTGGAAGGTACTTGAACGAGTGATAGAAATTACCAGCCTCTCTTTTTGTTAGTTCTTCGCAGTATCTGTAAGCCAAGCGGTAGAGTTCAATAGGAGGTTTATCCGACCAAATCGGTGCATCGAGATCAACAAATGGATCGATGAGTTCATTCTGTTCATTGAACAAACCAATCATCATTGCACCCTCTCGAAGTGCTTCCATGGCTGTTACGCTTACCGCTTTCACAGCATCACGTGCAAGCATGACACCAGCTCGAAGACGGTCAAGTGGTGTTGGAGAAGTCTTCGCTTCGACAGAACTCTCTGCTCCACCTTTGAGGGGGAAGAGAAGGTCGAGAGGTTTGCGGCGCTCCAACATCGTAAACGATTATCCCTAACGCTCGTTGTTTAAGAGTCCTCCTCTCGAACGTTCGTACGAAGACAATGTTTCTACCATAAGTAGGCATTTACTCACATAAGGCCTAGTTAGACTTTCTTATTTTTTGCAAGGAGCCGCTGCACCCCACCTGGGATAATCAAAGCTCGCAATAATTTCTTGAAGTATCCTTTCATTTCATCCCGAGTCACCTTAATTTTTTCATCCGAATCAAGAATGTTCCCTTCACGCAGTAAGTTGACGGTGCGCTGACCAATGAGAACAGGAAGCATTGAGGCCGCTTTCAGTCGGAATTGGCGTTCTGGAATCATCCGAATGTATTCAACAGCAGCATCAAGATGTTCACTGGTGAGATCGAGATAGGTGTCGTAAAGCGGCCGAAATCGTCCGATGTTGTTTGAATTCAGCAGGTCATCTGGCGTCAGTCCATATTTTTCAAGGGATGGACCAGGTATGTAACAGCGTCCAAAGCGTAAATCCTCAGGTATGTCGCGAAGGATGTTGATCATTTGCAACGCTTTTCCAAACCGGATTCCGTTCTCAAAAAACCGTTCTTCCTTGTCTTTCGGTAGGGAGATAATGTGTGCCAAGGACATTTTCGTCCAAAACACCCCAACACAGCCCGCAACTCTGTAGGCATAGTCATCGAGTTCGTCCTCCGAATTAAGAGTCGAAATTGTACCACCTTCCTTGGCGATACCAAACCGTTGCAAATCGAGTATTTGACCCCCAACAATAACCTCCAAACATTCCAAAATTCGATGACGATCCCCCTCGTCATAAATCTGCAACGCATGGACGACTTTCTGGACATTCCTCAGTAATTCGCCTTCATCTGGATTTGTTTGTATGTCTGCAAGATCAGTCAAATCGGGCAACTCCGTAGAACGACCCTGAGCAACTTCGTTGTAATCGGTCAGCGCTCGAATGAGCACTTCTGTTTCGCCCGCTTTTGAATCCGCAATGGTATCAGCAACTCTCGCCAACAAATAGAGGAGACCGATTTGACCTCGTATCTTCTTTGGAAGGTACTTGAGAGTCGGATAAAAGGAACGAGAGGTTGTTTCCAACAGGTTGTCAATTTCAGAGTCAATAAGAACCGACATGACCTCCCTCCGACTTAACCAAAAGCCTCTCCCGCATGAAGATTTTTCTTCCTTGATGAGGAATTTGTGGAACAATGTATAGAAGACTTTAGAATCAAGAATGTGTGGGTAGGATGAGGTGAGGAGATGGAGTGTGGTTCATGTGGTGCAGTCATCCCAGACGATTCCATCTTTTGCTCAGAGTGTGGCTCACGTCAGGAAATCTCCAGAGCGGGTAGTTTCGCTGCGATGGGATCGACAAGCCTTAGTGGCGGTGAAGTCACTGGAGGTCGCGGTTTTGGCGTTGTTTCAGGAGAGGCCGTACGTCAGCAAAGAGAAATGCAACAACAAGGAATGCCTCAAGGAATCCCTGCCGATATCCTACAGAACATTGCCTCTGGAATTCAACAACAAAACAACCTCCCTCCTGGCAGCCAGATCCCACAACAACAACCCGGGCAATTCCCGAATCAGATGAGCAACCAATTCCCTCAACAACAGCCGTTCATCCCTCAAGGACAACCCATGCAACAAGGAGTTCCAGTCAACCCTCAACAGAGTGACATTCCTCAGCAACCCCGAGGACCGACAATTGCAAGCGGTGCTGTTCCAACCAACAATGTTGAATCTCAACTTGGAAATCAACTCGGGGGGACAACGGTCACAAACAATCCAACAGCATCACCTACCGATGCCATGGTCAATCGATTAGCAGAGGCCGAACGAGCGGTCAAAAATGAGCGCCGAAGTCAGTGGCTAAACATGAACCAGTCCAGTGCTTCGAACGTGCTTGCAAATCTTGGTGCTGATCTTCCTTCCCACCTCAAGGACGCTCAAGGAATTACACCCGCCGCAGAAGTTCTGGCGGGAACAATGGGGCAATCTGCATCAGACGGTCCGAACGACGCACTGCTCCGACGAATGTGTGAAGTAGCATCGCGTCGAGTTGCTCGAAAACGAGGTGTGGCAGTCGAAACCCCAGAAGCAAAAATTGTCGAGGGTGCTCTGGTTGTCAACCTTACCTACGTTGATGATGGACGTGTTCTCGACACTCCCGAAGATCTCAGCTCCGCATTCGAGCATGCAATTCAGACCGAAGTTGCACTCAAAGGCTACGATATGGCAGTCGAAATTGTTCTTTCTTGCATGAAGGATGGGCAAGTCACCACGATTGGCGAGGAAGCCGAAGATGATGATGAAGAAATGTTTGCCTGTGAGGTATGCGATGGCCTTGTTAAAGAGTCAGATGCAAAATGCCCACACTGTGGTGCCGTGTTTGAAGAAGAAGAGGAAGAAGTCGTCGAACAAACACGAAAAGGACCACCTGGACCATCCAGAGGCAGCCCCCCAGGACCGAAGAAAGGTGGACCGCCAGGACCATCCAGGGGTAGCCCTCCGGGACCGAAGAAGGGTGGGCCTCCGGGATCATCGAAGGGAGGACCACCAGGACCGAAGAAAGGTGGGCCACCAGGACCATCAAAGGGAGGACCGCCCGGATCGAAGAAAGGTGGACCACCAAAAGGAGGCCCAGGTGGGCCAAAAAAGGGTGGACCTCCAGGACCGAAAAGAGGTCCTCCACGTTGACGAGGCATTCAAGTGTCAAGCCATACCAATGATTTCGGCAACATCCACTTCTCTGGAGCATTAAGACCCTCACAAGTGGCAGCTGTCTCGATTATCAAGCCCCAACTCGATCTCAATGAAAAAAGGCTGCACATCGTTGCACCACCGGGATCAGGAAAAACTGTTCTTGGACTCTATGTTTGGTCTGATTTGGTCCGCCTGCCAACGCTTGTCCTCTCTCCAAATTCGGCGATTCAGGCACAATGGGCTGCTCGAACCTCGTTGTTCGACCTTGATGGAAAAGAGGATGAAATCAGTACGGATGGAAAGAACCCCGGGCTGTTGACATCGCTTACCTACCAAGCGGTTACCATGCCAAAGAAAGGAGGAGAAGACCTTGATGTCACTGCTATCGAACTTTGGTCAGAAACGCTGGTGAGCAAGGCTGAAGCTGATACAAACGAAGCAGCCATGTTGTGGATTGCTGATTTGAAGCGAACCAATCCCGACTACTTTAATGAGCGCCTTTCTGTCTATAGAAAGAAGGTCCGTGATGATTTTGCAAACAATGGGAACGCCCTGTGGACGCTCCATGATTCTGCGAGAAAAACACTCATGAAACTCAAAGAAAAGGGCATAGGTCTGATTATTCTTGACGAGTGCCACCACTTGCTTCATCATTGGGGGAGAGTCCTAACAGAACTAAAGGAATTCTTTGATGATCCAATCGTACTTGGACTAACAGCAACTCCCCCTGATTTCGAAACTGTGCAGGAAAAAGACGCAAATCGCTATGTTGATTTCTTTGGTGAAATCGACTATGAGGTGCCAATCCCCGCTCTTGTTCGAGATTCAAACCTCGCCCCGTACCAAGATCTCTGCTATTTTGTACGGCCTGCGGAGCATGAGATTGAATATATTTCAAAAGTCGATGATGAATTCGATGAAATTCTTGCGGAGTTGGAGCAACCTCCTGCTTACGAAAACGGTGTTCCCCGATTGCAAGACTGGGTCTATGCACAACTCAGCAACAAGATTCTTCCAGGCGGAAAATCTGTCACATGGGGAACATACGCCAATCGTAACGAAGAATTTAGTATCGCTGCTCGCATATACCTCAAAAAATGCGACGTTGATCTTCCCCCAGATGTTCCCGAATACATCGGCACGAGCTGGGGCAGGATGGCCTACTTACGTCCAGTTTTGGATCGGTATGTACGCCATGGTCTGCGACGATCAGAGTTGAAAGAAGATCACGAAAAAGGAGAGAAACTCACGAGCCGACTGCGTCTGCTTGGCATGCAAATTACCGAGACAGGGATTCGTCCATGTGCATCTCCTGTCGGTCGAATAATGGCGTATGCAGCAACTAAAATTGAAGCCCTGTCAGACATCATTTCTACAGAAATGCAATCGCTTGGAGAAGACATTCGTGCAGTTATCGTAACCGACTTTGAGAAAACATCTGCAACAACATTGGTCGAAGGAGTCATGGATGATGAAGCGGGAGGTGCGATTGCTGCATTTAGAGCACTCGTCCGATGCGATTCAGGAGATATTCTTGACCCTATTCTCATGACAGGGAGTACGGTGTTGGTCGATGATGATTTATCTGAACGATTTCTGGAAACCGCNCGANCTTGGATTGNTGAACGAGATCTCGANATNGAGCTNAGAACACANCAANNAGAGACGTACCANGTTATCATTGGNCGCGGTAAAGACTGGATTCCGCGATATTATTCGATTATGATTACAGAATTCTTCCAACAAGGATTGACAAAGTGTNTGATCGGTACGCGCGGACTTCTCGGCGAGGGATGGGATGCCTCAAAGATCAATGTNCTTGTGGATTTAACCACNGTAACTACAAGCATGAGCATCAATCAACTTCGTGGCCGCTCCATGCGATTGGACAACGATTGGCCAGAAAAAGTGGCCAACAATTGGGACATCATTTGTTTCGCTGATGAGTTTACGAACGGGTTCAAGGATTATGCTCGATTTGAAAAGAAACACAAGCAACTCTACGGCGTTTGTGATGATGGTGCCATCGAGAAGGGGGTTGGGCACGTTCACGCAGCTTTTACAGAAGCGGAACCAGAAGGTATCAGTGAAGGCATGAATTTGTTCAATGAAGAAATGCTTATGCGATCAAGAAATCGCCAGAAAACAAGAGATTTGTGGGGCATCGGACAACCGTTCAGCGCCCACCCAAGGGCTGCAGTTGAGACAAAATCGAACGATGACAACTTCGGTATGGGGTCGGGATTCAGATTTGGATCAAATCAGGTTTGGAATCAGCAATCGCTCGTACAATCCATCGCTCTCGTTGTTTCAAACAGTTTGATTCACGCAGGCCATATCTCGAACAAATGCCGAGCAACCGGCGGCGATCGTGGAGGCGGTTGGTTGAGGATGCACCTTGCCAACAGTACGGAAGAAGAATCCAACATCTTCTCAGAAGCACTTGAAGAAGTCCTTGGGCCCTTGGAGAAACCAAGATACGTGATTTCAAGATACTCACGTTTCTTGACCGATAATTGGTTAACTAAACTCCTTCCAGAAGTCCTCGCAAAATACCTACGGCCAATTAAATCAAGACTCGTTATGTATCACTCCGTTCCGAAAATTCTCGCAGGTAAGCGGGAGGATGCAGATCTTTTCCTGAGATATTGGATGGAGTTCATCAGCCCCGCAGAGCTGTTCTATGCACACAGCGTGGACGGAAAACAACGACTCGAAGCAATCCGTCAGCAAAACCTAGGTCCGAAGAACTCAACCCACAAAAAGCAGATTTTCCTATGAGCATTGTTGGCACGTGACACCATAGCCTTTGCATCCACTGCAAAATCGCTTGCGGCATTTGAAACATCGAAAGTCAAAGACTGTAACGGGTGTAGAACAGGTTGGATTTGCGCATACCTCAATGGCTTCAGTCGATGATTCAGGCATCGAAGACCAAAATGCACCACTTGAGCTGGGTGTTGTTGTTGGTTTGATAGAGGATGACTTCCCCATGGCCTGAGGGCTCACCTGAGTTCCAATATTGAGANCCTCCTGCACGTAAGGGCTGGAGAAAAACGGTTTTGATGATACTACTGGATGTTTGAAAAACGAGGCATAAGTTGACGCAGCCTGATCTACGCTCATTCCGCTCAAATCAGTAATCTGCATTTTACGGATTAGTTGGTCGTAATGATTGGTTCCTCTTGTGCGTGGAGAAATCATTGTACGCTTTCCGACGAAACCTGGCTGCGGCATCCCGCCTTTGAACTCATTCTGTTGTGTAACAATCTTAACGATAAGATGTGCTAGGCTTGTAAAAACTATCGTGAACATCCCCATAAGGGCCAATATCCCGGAATCTTCAGAAATAAAGAACAGAAATAATCCAATGAGGTAAAAAGACCGAAATTTGAATTTCTCTTGTTCAATCAATACTTCACCTCAGGATGGCCATGGCGCTGTCTCCAAGCGCCATGGCCGATTGGGTCTTACCATACCTGCCCAGCAGGTGCATGTCATTGTCCGCAGACTCCATCNGAGACGATTCTACGCTCGATTCCGAAGTATAAAGACTCATTCCCGAACAGCAATNCGCAATGTTGGTTCTGGTTTACCTACGAAGNTCGCAGAGGATGCTATTTGGCGATGAATACCCATTCTCCTCTCAAGCTCAAGATGAGAAGCAGAAAAAGACCTACTTGAGGCGGAATCATTACCATAGAGGCCAATTGGTTGGAGTTCATCTTGCCAATCTGCATCCTCATCCATGGCATTCGAAATACGGATCCAGTCATGCTCACGTTCCTTTAGAATCGCTGCTCGCTTGCTCATTTTGTACGATGTGAATAGTTTCACAACTTGAGCGCGAGGGAAAGCGAGAGGGCAGAGCATGAGAATGCGATCTCCTTGTTGCCAAAACGAGCATTGCCCCAGTTCCTCTTCGTTGATCATCTTCAATGCATTTTCCAATGCCTCTTGGCCAGAACCCCATGCATGCGGTAGCCACAACAGGATGGCAGAGCGATCTTTCGTCCCTGACACATGTGTGCTTGCTTCGACCATGTACTGTTGCAGATGACGAGTTTCGACCTCAGGTTTCTGTTGTTTTGATTGCTTTTTTGACTTCTTTTTCGGCTTTCGAGCACGTTTAGGAATTTTTTGAGCCGAGTCTGTTCGTGGAATGTCATCNAGCAAAGCCTTCAACGATTTCTTCAATTGTTCCAATGTGATGACCGTGCACTGATAGCCGGTCGTCCCGTGTATCGAACCGGGTAGACGAATAATTCGTCGCGTATCTGCTGTTACTCGCTCGTCGACACTGAACCCCTTTTCTAGGACTCGAGTAAGCAACTGTTTACGTGCCTCGCGAACCGTTTCTTCTCGTACCTTTGGGTCTTCAATGGCGAACTTATCTCTGTCCAAATCCACGTAAAAGAGATGAAATCCCTTGCTGCCAGAGAAGGAACAACTCAGAAATTCCATGGATTGATCATCACCAAGGTAGTCGTGAAGTTCGATTGCAATGGTTCTCGCTTGCTCAAGATTCTTGTGGCTCAAGGGTGCAACATCGATGTCGAAGACAATGAGATGATCAAGAAGAATTGGATGCGGTCGTTCTTTGTCACGAAGTCGCGGCAAATCGATTGGATCGAGCCATCTCGAAGTCGAAAAGTAGAGGTCACTGACCACATCCTTACCAATGGCTTTGGTCAATGTCTGATGATTTCGAATACGCCGACGAGCCGTGACCCATCGCCCCTCTGCGGTTCTCCAACGATAAGAATGCTGATTTGGAGATGGAATCCACGTGAAATCAATAGGATTCTGGGCATAATGAGCGAGAAGTTCCTTGCTTCTCTCTTCGCTCATATCACTCGTTTCTCAAGCCGGCTTTCTTCAACGCTTCGAGAAGCACTGCACCAAGTTCGGAAGGATCCTTTGCACANGCAATGCCAGCGGCTTCGAATGCAGCAAACTTCTCTTCTGCAGTACCTTTTCCACCAGAGATAATTGCACCAGCATGCCCCATTCGCTTACCCGGAGGTGCCGTTGCACCTGCAACAAATCCAACAATGGGTTTCGTAACATTCTCCTTGGCCCATGCTGCAGCTTCTTGCTCTGCGTTTCCACCGATTTCACCGATCATAACGATGGCTTCTGTTTGCGAGTCCGCTTCAAATGCTGCGAGGCAATCGATGAAGCCTGTTCCGTTCACAGGGTCTCCGCCGATACCAACACATGTTGATTGACCCTCACCTATGCTCATCGTTTGAGCGACGGCTTCGTAGGTTAACGTTCCTGATTTGGATACAATGCCGATTCGGCCCTTGGCNTGAATATGACCCGGCATGATTCCAATCTTTGCACCACCGCCATCACCAGGCGTGATGATNCCAGGACAGTTTGGCCCAATCAGTCGAACGCCTGGACGGTTTTCAACGAAGGCAACAGCCTTGACCATGTCGAGAGTTGGTATTCCTTCCGTGATGCAAACAACAACACCCTCGCCTTTGATTTGGTCAAATGCATCGGCGGCTTCCATAATTGCTTCTCCAGCAAAGGGTGGAGGCACATAGATAACGGTTGCATCTGCATCCGTAGCTTCTATTGCTTCAAACATCGAGTTCCACACAGGGAAGTTCTTTCCTTGGAGTTCAACGGTTTGACCCCCTTTTCCTGGCGTACAACCGCCAACGATGTTGGTCCCATACTCAACCATCTTATCGGCGTGGAACATCCCTTGTTTTCCGGTAATTCCTTGAACCAATACTTTTGCCTTTTCTTCAATCCAAATACTCATCAGACCTCACCTCCAATCAATTGAACAATCTTTTGGGCACCTTCGGCCAAGTCATCGGCAGGATGGATGTTGAGTGTTGAGGCTGAAAGTATTGCCTTTCCTTCGTCGACATTGGTTCCTGCGAGACGAACGACGAGTGGCACGTTGAGGTCNAGNGCTTCTGTCGCTGCAATGACTCCACGAGCGATGATATCGCAACGCATGATACCACCAAAGATGTTCACAAGGATTCCTTTNACATTCGGATCCTCGAGGATTATCGAAAACGCTGTCTTGACTTGTTCCTCGTTGGCTCCACCGCCTACATCAAGGAAGTTTGCTGGCTCTCCGCCATACAGTTTGATGACATCCATTGTGGCCATAGCGAGACCAGCTCCGTTGACCAAACATCCAATGTTTCCATCGAGTTTAACATACGACAAACCTGTTTCTTTCGCACGAATCTCGACATCTTCTTCTTCAGACAGGTCGCGTAAATCGTCCCAATTTTTGTGACGGAACTCAGCATTCTCATCAAAACTAACCTTGGCATCAAGTGCGACCATATCATCATCTGAGGTTCGAACCAAGGGGTTGATTTCGACCATGGCACAGTCCTCTTTCACAAACAGGTCATACAACGAACGTAGCATTTTTCCGAACGACTTATGAGCAGCACNCGAGAGCCCCAAAGCAAGACCTAAATCACGAATTTGATACCCCATCAATCCTGCATTTGGGTCGACGTTGACCTTGTGCAAGAGTTCGGGAGTTTCTTCTGCAACTTCTTCAATATCCATTCCTCCTTCTGTCGAAGCCATGATGAGAACAGACTTCTGTTCTCGATCGACAAGCAATGCAAGGTAATACTCGTGAGCAATATCGCATCCTGATTCAACGTAAAGGTGGTTTACAATCTTGCCTTCTTGACCCGTTTGTTTGGTCACAAGAACATGGCCGAGGATGTTGGTTGCGTAAGTCTTGACATCGTCTCGGGAGAATGCAATCTTTACTCCACCTTCCATGACGAGTTCATCTGAATTTGAGCGATAGAGATTTCCTTTTCCACGACCGCCTGCATGAATCTGAGATTTCACAGCAACGACCTTCGATTGAAGTGAGTCGTAAGCGCTCAAAGCTTCCTCTACTGTAGTGCAGTGAACGCCATCAAGTACCTTCACTCCATGTGCTTTGAACAACGCTTTTCCTTGATATTCATGAATGTTCATCGTATCACTAAACAAACCGAGAGAAAGACCGCCTTTGAACTGTGCGGATAAGTTGTCTCAGTCAGTCATGCCGTGAACACTACAAGTTGAAAAACGAAAACGGAGCGCGGTAAGCATGCAGGTTGTGGTCCTCGCCGGCGGATTCGGAACACGCCTACGTCCTTGGACCTATGAGATTCCAAAACCAATACTGCCCATGTTGGACAAAACCCTGCTTGAGCATGTTGTTGAAGTCGTTCCAGAAAACATGGTTGACGAAGTCGTCGTAGCAGGTGGTTACAAAGTCGATGATATTGAAGAATACTTCAAACAAGCAGACGTCCCATACGATGTTACCATTGTCAAAGAAATGGAACCTTTGGGAACAGGAGGTGCATTAGGAAATTGCCGAGATGTGATCTCTGGCCAATTTATCTGCTTGAACGGTGACATCATCTCTTCGCTTGACATGCAAGTAGGAATGGACCTGCACAAGGAAAACGGAGGTATCGGTACACTGGCCCTTTGGGAGGTTGAAGACCCTACTCGGTTTGGTATTGTTGGTGTGGACGATGAACAACGCGTGACTCAGTTCAAAGAAAAACCGAAGAAAGAAGAGGTGTTTTCGAACCTCATCAATGCTGGATCGTATCTCTTCGAGGATTCTATTTTCGATTATATCCCAAAGGGGAGAAGTTCCCTTGAACGCGAGGTTTTTCCTGTGTTAGCACGTGAACATCAACTCAATGGTTTTTCATTTGAAGGGTACTTTATCGATGCAGGAACGCCAAAGAGTTGGTCACTCGGTGTTCAGGCCAGTATTGCCAATAAGCGATGGAAGAGAGGAAAACGCATCAATTCAAACTGGTTTGCTGATGATACCGTGAGTATCGACGGAGCGAGTCGTGTTGAGGATAGCATGCTTTCTTCTGGAGCATCGATTCAGTCCGCAAGGCTCTCCAAATGCAGTTTATTGAATGATGTTAAGGTCGGAGAACACTCAATCCTTACTGAGACACTTGTCGGTAGGAACACTGTCATTGGATCGAACTGTTCACTCGATAACGTCGTTGTCGACCATGGTTCAATCATTCCGGATAACACTGTCTTATCGAATACTCAGTGGCCAAATATCGAGTGATTGAAAGGAAGATATCAAGAAGAATCAGGTGTTGGGATTATCATGCAGCCCCTTATTGTTGTCAACTTTAAGACGTATTCATCGGCTATGGGTGAAAAAGCGGTGGAACTTGCACAAGCCATGGAACGTGCATCCAATGAACATGTGAGAATGGTAGCAGTCGTCTCTGCTTTCGATCTTTTCGCAGTCAAGCAGGCTGCACCAACACTCGAAGTTTGGAGTCAACATTTGGACCCAGTTGGGCAAGGTTCGTTCACCGGATGGCTCCAACCTGAAAACGCTATAGAGCGAGGTGCAGGAGGCACGGTGATCAATCATGCTGAACACAAAGTCGAGATAAGCCACGTTGAAAAACTGATGCATCAACTCCCTAAGGAATTCCCAATATGTGCGTGTGCGGCAGATGTCGCTGAAGCACATCAACTTGCTGAACTTGGTCCTACGTTCATCGCCGTTGAGCCACCGGAACTCATTGGAGGAGACATCTCGGTCACGACAGCAGACCCAGCAATCGTTTCTGACACTGTTGATGCTGTTCGAACAATCAACCCGGACGTTCGTGTCCTATGTGGAGCAGGTGTGAAGGATGGCAACGATGTGCGTACAGCGGTTGAATTGGGCGCTCATGGCGTCCTACTCGCATCTGGAGTTACCAAGGCAGACGACATCGACTCCGTTCTTACCAACCTTGTAGCTGGACTTGAGTGATAAGGAGTTGAAAGTGTGGGTCGCAAAACCAAGCGGAAGCCAGTTCGGATTGCTCACGAACTTTCTCGCACTCGACGGAAGGCCATCGAAAAGGCGCTTGCAGAACATCAGATTGAAGACAGATCCGAATGGGACCGAAGTTCAGAATGGGGAGATTATCGATTCTATCGAAAACTGGTCAAGCGAGGAACAATTCGCACAATCGATTTACCTCTTTTGGAGGTGAGTATCGGCGACCCTTGGTCGACCTCAGTTACCATCATCCATGGAAAGCGACCTGGTCCAACAATCACTATTCTCGGAGGTATGCATGGCGATGAACTCACTGGCCCTTCCGCTTGCACACATTTGTTGAGTACAGCATTCACAGATCCAGAAAAAGCCCTCGATCCTGAGACGCTTGCTGGAACGATTCGAATTGTTCCTGTTGTAAATATGCCAGGATATCGATCAAAATCAAGATATTTCCCTGATGGACGTGATCTAAATCGCAATTTCCCCGGCAACTCCAAAGGGTCCTCTACTCGGAGAGTAGCCTTTCAAGTGTGGAAATATTTAGTTGAGGATTCTGATGCAATCATCGACTTACATAGTGCCGGGAGAGGCCGTTCAAACATGCCTCAACTTCGAGTGGACCTTGCGCATGCTGGTTCAAACATTTTGGCCAAGGCCTTCGGCATCGAAATTCTGCTTGATTCTAAACCTCCAAGAGGTTCTTTACGAAACAACGCAAACTTGGAAGACATCCCTGCAATAACGTACGAAGGTGGTGGTGCAAATTGGTTGGATCAAGCTTCGGTAAAGGTTGCTGTTCATGGAGTCATGAACGTTTTACGAAAACTCAAGATGGTCCCAGGGAGACCCCATCGCCCACGATTCCGAATGCTTGCGAGTGGTTCAACGTGGTTGCGAGCAGGAGAAGGAGGCCTACTCGATCTTTTTGTTGACAGTGGTTCGATCATGAAAGAAGGCGATGTTGTAGCTAGAATATCAGATCCTGCCACTCCTGGACTCTCCGTTGACATTTTAGCACCGGAAGATGGATTGATGATTTGTATTGCAACAAACCCATTCGTTGCTGCTGGAATGCCAGTTGGCCATTTCTTACCAATCTCGAAACACATGTCTCTTCTGGAGGAACAGGTTGACGGTTTTGGAAGATTCATTACTCAAGGATCCCTTGATGAACCTGTTTGGAGAGAAGAAGAGGAAATTGAAGTCGAAGTCCGTGGCGAGTGGGATGGTGGAAGCATCGATAGCGGATGGCTCGAAGCCACTCTCGAAGAAGTGAACAGAGAAGACAACACCGAAGAGGAAGAAGCATAGGCTCTGGGTATTGGATTTGTCCCTTTGATTGGACTCGAATTTCATATGAATGGGGAATGGTTTATTTTCCGTTAATAGGTCCTACATTTATGCGTAGTAAGCAGGTTTTCGTAGTTTTTGTAATACTTTTAGTGCCTTTGTCAGGATGTATTGGAGATGATGAATCCGAGGATCGGAGTATTCTTGCACCGACCATAACGGAAAAAATACCCGATCTGACCGCTCCCAACCAGCATGGGGATAATGTAACACTCTCTGATATGGAGGGGACCATGCTCGTTGTTCTCCTCAATATGGGAGATTGGTGCTCTTATTGCATTCAGGCGACAGAGAATGCCACGAATCTAATTCAAGACATGGAAGACATTGACAATCGTTACAACGTCAGCTTTGTTGAGATTCTTGGAAGCAATGGAACATGGGAAGCGGCCAACCAAACCTATGCCATGAATTGGTCGACGCANTACAANACAACACATCTAATCCTCCATTCTCAAGTGGCAAATGATTACGTTCTTGACAACACTGAAATCGGATTTCCTACATATTGGATTGTTGACCCTGAAGGANATTTNATGGTCGTATCTCCAAAGTTGAATTCGATCACTGCTGAAGATGTGCAAGAGCAGTATGAAATCTATTTGTCAGATAAGTAAGCATAATCATACAACTGCCAATCATTTAGCAGGCTCTACACAGAAGTTCGCATCCTAAGGCCCGCCCCATTCTGATAAGCCTCCAAGACTGCCTCCCCCATAGCTTCCGCTCATTATGTCGCCAAGAACTAGATAGACGNCGCCCCAATACATCATTCCTACAACAATGAAAACTACAATTGTGTAGCCGTTTTGTCCTTCATTTCCAACCAACATAAAAGCAAATGCTATTATTAGAAGTATAGGAGAGGCGTAGCAGAAAAACCTACCTTCTGCGTTGGGTGCAATTATTATGGATAAAAAGGANAGGGTTATCAGTATAAAACTAAAGGTATTGGCGTCATTCAAGAGTTTTTCATTGGGTAAATCGATAGTNTTCGTAGCCTCGCCATTCTCAATCTTCTCCCATTTCGATCCATCTTCGTTCAATTGAAATCCTTGTTCTTGCATTGCAGAGAGTATCCTTTCTCTTTCATCAGAATAAATATTGGTTGAGCCCTTGTTGGATTCAGCTACCATTGTGTAAAATTAATGCAATGACTTACATTGTTTTATCGCCAACAGGATTAGAGCCTTGAGAAGTAATGACGAGGTAAAAAAATGACACATTGCGATTTCTTTGATTCGTACAACTCCAAGCAGACGCTACGCACGAATAGGACGGACTGCGAACCCTTGTAGACATCATCGTTGGCCACATGGGTTTGTCCATAATCCCTCGTGGATACATGAAGTTGCTTATGCTATACAAGGCGAAAAATTACTACCATTC
>PAJM01000034.1 GCA_002706065.1 Methanobacteriota archaeon
AGAATGGCATTTCCAGCGTACAACCCGGTAATGATATCAATCCAAGCAACACCGACTTTGACTGGCTCTCCCTCGGCTTCGCCCGTGATACTCATGATTCCACTCCGTGCTTGCAACGCAAGGTCGTACCCTGGTTCATCACGTCGAGGGCCTGTCGCTCCATATCCAGAGATTGAACAAACAATGGTGTCCTTCGGAAGGGGTCCGGTGATCCGTTCAAGTGTCCCTGGTTTGAAGTTCTCAACGATGACATCCGCCCACTCTATCAATTCCGTCAATCGGTCCTTCTCCTCTTTCAAATTCATTTGAAGAATGGTCTTTCCTCGATTGCAACACAGGAAATACGCTGCAACGCGCTCACCATCGAAGTCGGTTACAAAAGGAGGTCCCCAGCCACGTGTATCATCCCCCCACGGAGCTTCGATTTTAGTGACATGTGCTCCCAAATCGGAGAGCATTTGTGCTGTGTATGGACCTGCTAGGATTCGAGAAAGGTCGAGGATGTTGATTCCGTCTAAGATTCCGCTCATGACCCTCCCAGACATCCGAAAGAGTTGAACCCAACCCTCCTGCTTTGTGGTCATGAGCGAGGAGGAATCCAACCAAGATCGGTTGTGGTGGGGCCTGCTCATCTTCGGTCTCCTCCTCCATCTTTCATCGATTTCATCGAGCGACTATGGGCTTGACACACATCTCCATCTTGCAGCCATCGAATCGAATGAGGACGGAACTCCAAATTTGGAATGGGGAGATGTTCGTCCAGAAGATCCTCTTGCAAGCAATCCGAATGATGAGCAAATCATCGAACGAGGGTGGTGGCAACTCTTGGAACTCTACCCGTCGTGGCTTCTTCCGTTCGCTGCCTTTCTGCCGATGCTTGCCCTTCTTGGGCTGCTCTTGGTGATGACAAATGGCCGGCCACATTTAGCGGCCCTTGCATCCATTCATCCGTCACTGATTTTTGCCACGGGAAGGNTGTATCCCGAATCGACAGTCGCCCTTGCGGTTGCTGGAATCATTCTGGCATCGCTCCATNTGTTCAAACAACGCGGATGGCCAATTCTTCAATGGGTCTTGCTCGCAGTTGCAAGCATCCATCTTCTGGTCCTCATCAAGGGTTTGTCGTCAACGGTTGGTTGGTGCCTCGTCACCGTTTTCTTCCTTTGGATTGTCCTCGATCGAACGGTTCCACGCTTCCAAGCCTATTCACGCGATCCAATGATGGCTCTTTCAATCTCGATCCCGCTTGTTTTGGTTGCAATGATTGGGGCTTCGTGGACGACAGGTGGCTCCCTGAGAACGATTCAGACACATTCTGTCGCATGGCTGTTCTCTCTCCTCATCGCTTTCCTTGATGGATTTGTTCTCTACCTCTTGGTTGGATTGTGTTGCTGGCCGTTCATCAAGGACCTCATCACCTCCTCAAGAACCTCAAACGAAAACGGATTTGTTTTCATTCTCGTTTTTGTTGCATCAGGGACACTCCTTATGTCGATGTGGATTGCTTCTCTGTGGGTATTTGAGGCCGACCGGTGGAATCTTCCATTATGGGAAAACATGATCCTGCTGGGCAACAATGGAAGATACATGACAGCCCTTCTTTTCCCATTGATGTTTCTACTTCATCAAAGTCTCGGGGAGAAAATCGCCATTATCAGCCGGCCGCTTTTGTTGGCTCTGATCATCGTTCTCCCGCTTTCGATGCTTGCAGGAATGCATGGGCAAACAATGTGGACCGACGATGCTGCTCAATCGTTAGCAGACGACATCAATGCTGGCGAGGATTTTCTTTACATCGATGACGAGGCACTTGCAATGCACTGGCTGTACACCTTCCGGATCGAGCTCGATTCCGAAGGNGATCGAAACATTACAGGGCATTGGCGAGCCCCCGACAGCAATTGGCAACTTGAGTTGCAAGGTCAAGTCATTCAGAATCGTGGTGATTTGACCAATGTTCGCTATCTCGTTGTCGCTCCAGACGTTGCCGTTGATATGCCAGAAGGATGGGAAAGGATGGCATCAGGAGAGGCCCCTTTGCTCAATGGCGGGGGCGAATGGAAGGTATATCGGGCAATCTGACGGCAGCGAGGGGTTCAAGTCATGCGTGCTCGAGGGTTGTAACGGAGGGACCAAGGTGCGACGTTCCGGCGCTCACAACTCTTTGCCTGATGAGGACCCCATTCAAACCCATGAATGGGAGGTTTCCGTCAAGGAAGTTGTCGAACAACAAGGGGTCCAGCGCGCTGAACGATTGCTCCACAGTGCCATTGCCGCAGGAGCCGAGGCGGGCATCGACATTGATACAACAACAACCCCGTATCTCAACACCATTGCTCCGGATATGCAAGGTGCGTACCCTGGCGATTTGGAGATGGAAAAGCGCCTCCACACCATCAATCGATGGAATGCGATGATGATGGTCACTCGAGCGAACAAGTACGTCGATGGAATTGGCGGACACATTTCGACCTATGCCTCAGCATCTCATCTGTGGGAAGTGGGGCTGAATCATTTCTATCGTGGAAAGGATGGAGAAGGGTGGGGCGACCATGTTTACTGGCAAGGACATGCATCACCTGGAATCTATGCACGTGCGTGGCTTGAAGGTCGATTAAGCGACGATAACATTCACAATTTCCGTCAGGAAGTGGGTGGTGAAGGATTGTCCTCTTATCCACACCCGAGGTTGATGCCAGACTTCTGGGAGTATCCGAGCGTTTCGATGGGACTTGGTGCCATGACGGCGATCCATCAGGCTCGCTTTAACAGGTACTTGCACCATCGCAGCCTTGCTGATACAACCCTCTCCAGAGTGTGGTATACGATGGGCGATGGTGAATCGGATGAGCCCGAATCACTTTCCGAATTGGCGCTTGCGGGACGCGAAGGGTTGGACAACATTGTCATGACCATGAATTGCAACCTTCAGCGATTGGATGGTCCCGTCCGTGGGAATTCAAAGATTGTTCAAGAATTGGAAGGGAGATTCCGTGGTGCAGGCTGGAACGTCATCAAAGTCCTTTGGGGCTCATCATGGGACGCCTTGTTTGCCAAGGATACGAATGGCTTGTTGGCAAAGCGTCTTGCCGATCTCGTCGATGGTGACGAACAGCGTTTGTTCACTTCTGAAGGCGCAATTATCCGCAAAGAATTGTTTGCGGGTGAAGACCTGACCGCTATGGTTGCAGAGTACTCGGATGAAGAACTCGAGGCATTAACCGAAGATGTTGGAGGTCACGACTTCTTGAAGATCCACGCCGCATATGCTGCAGCATGCGCTCACAAGGGGCAGCCAACGGTTATCCTTGCTCGAACGATAAAGGGCTACGGACTCGGTCCAGCCTTTGCAGGGCGAAATACAACGCATCAGCGAAAGAAAGCCGATGAAAAGGATTTGCGACTTATCCGCGATGCGATGGGTCTTGATTTTACAGATGAAGATTTGGAAACACTTCCATTCATTCATCCAAAGGATGTTCCCGACGTTGTTGCTTATGCAAAGAAACGCCGAGCTGCGATGATGGGTCCTATGCCGGAACGCAGAGTTCCTGACATGAACCTCACACTTCCAGAAGATTCGGTCTATGCAGAGTTTGATGATGGTACGAAAGGGAGTTCACAGGTTTCAACGACCATGGCTTTTGTTCGACTCATGCGTGGCTTGATGAAGACCAAAGAATTCGGAGAGCGCGTTGTTCCACTCATTCCTGATGAAGCTCGAACCTTTGGAATGGACCCTCTGTTTGCTGAATTCGGAATTTATCATCCTGATGGCCAACTGTACAAACCCGTTGATCACAAGGTATTGATGAAGTACAAGGAGTCTGCGAAAGGGCAAATTCTTGAGGAAGGAATCAACGAAGCAGGAGCACTTTCATCCTTCATCGCTGCTGCAACGTCCTATGCCAGTCAAGGGTCCCCGACCATCCCATTCTACATCTTCTACTCCATGTTTGGATTCCAGCGCGTTGCAGACCTCATTTGGTCCGCCGCAGATTCTCGTGCGCGAGGGTTCCTCATCGGAGCCACATCTGGACGAACGACACTCAATGGGGAAGGTCTCCAACACCAAGATGGACATTCACTGCTCATGGCGCATTCCAATCCAGCCGTTCGTGCTTATGATCCTGCATTTGCGTTCGAACTTTCAACCATTATCAAGCAAGGAATTGTTGAGATGTGTGAGCAAGAAAGCGATGTAATCTACTATCTTGCTGTCTACAATGAAAATTATCCAATGCCTGCCAAACCGAAGGGTTGCGAAGAAGGCATCCTGAAAGGATTGTACAAACTCCGAGACGCTCCAGCTGGTGATGGTCCGATGGTTCGATTGGTTGGATCTGGACCGATTATGCTCCAGGTGCTTGATGCAGTTGAGAAACTTGAAACCGTCGGAGTTCGGTCCGAAATATGGTCTGCGACCTCCTACGGAGAACTCCGCCGAGAAGGCATGGATGTCTCTCGATGGAATCGTTTGCATCCCGGTGAATCCTTGAAGTCGTCCTGGGTTGAACAACAACTGGGTGGTAACGATTCGCCAATCGTCGCCGTCTCGGACAACGTTGCTGCTGTCCCGGAAATGATTCGAGAGTGGGTTCATGCCCCGTATACGGTTCTTGGGACCGATGGATTCGGGCGTTCAGATACCCGTCCTGCACTTCGACGCTTCTTTGAGATCGATGGAGAAGCGGTTGCTCTTGCTGCTTTGTCATCCTTAGTCCGAGATGGCCAATTGGATGCATCCGTCTATGCTGATGCAATGTCGAGCTTTGGTGTGTCGACCGAGCGAACGGACATCACAAGCCTCTGATTGGAGGAACCCAGTTGCCACCGTTTCTTGCATGATCGAGGATATGCCAGTATATCGTGTTCAATTCAACATTCTCATCACTGATCAATTTCATCTCATCGGTGGAAAGTGGTGTTCCGAGCTTCTTCCATGCAGCTTTTGCATTCCAACGAAGTCCCATGATGTGTTGGGCTGGTCCGCAGGTTGGTAAGGACAGTCGTGTCAACCATGGTCGTTCGATTAAACGGCTTTTCTGAACTGTTGAAAGAACTGTTTTCCAAGATTCACCCTTTCCATATTTGCTGTTGACAAGCCAGGAAGGGTTGATGGATGAATCGACCTCGATACTGTGTTCGATCAAGATAGGGATCATCCACGAAGCAATATAGCCCGCTGGAGCACGGAACCAGCGCTTGAAATGGTTTGGAAAATGCTGTTCTAGAACGGATATTGATTCAGACAAGTCTCGTGCAAATCGTTCACGATCCTCCGGCCAAGCAGACCAGCTACGATGATGAAGCCCATGGCAGCCAATACCAATTCGTTCACCGTATGCAGTGCAGATTTCAGTCATCAAGTGTACAAATTCCTCCGATTCACATTGATCAGCGATAACGAAGAGCGTGACTGGATATTCGTGAGAATCCATCCACGATGCAAACCCCTTCATCCCTGACTTGAATTGTTCTGATAGCGTAGGCAATGTTGAATCTGGCTTTGACCGACTTGGATGGCCTTGATTTGCGGGAACGTGCCGAACATCGTCGGTATCGATGGTCAACCAGGTCTGTCGCAACCGCCTCACATCCGCGGTAAATCGATGACGTGAATTTTGTGCGGAACCGTTTTGTCATTGAGTTCAATACCGATGAACTCGTCAATGATCTGACCGTTCCATCGTTGACAGATTCGTTCAGCAGTAACCAATCCAGCTTCGTTTCGTGGATGGACTGTAATTTCAATCCGTAGGGGGGAATCTCTTGAATTGAGCCAACCGAGAACGGAATCAACAGCATTTGATGCGATTCCTCGATTTCTGAAACCCTTGCGAACCCAATAGCCGAGATTGTAATTTGAATGGACCAATTGCATCTCATCGCCAAGCCCAATCAGGCCTATGAACGTGTTTTCTTGATCGTGTATGGACCAAAAGTGGACCCGGTCAGCGTTCGAGAGGTGTTCCAAATCATGCAACATATCTGCGAGTTGACGCGTCGTATCTTCGTCGTTACGAAGCCATGGCAGTGCTGCTTTTGCAGACTCAGGGTCTTCGGTATATGCTTCGATGACCATTGGCAAAATTGCCTTCGATACTGGACGCAACGCATATCCGCCTGCCAAATCCGGGAGTTTTGGTGTTGCTGGCATAGTATCCCTCACGCAGATAGGTGTGCGATTGCGTTATTGACGTTCTCGTCGTTTGGATAAACACGCCGTGCCATCTCAAGCATCCAATTCAGATGTTCAGCACGGCCTGCTTGTTGTAAGATAAGTCCAATATGGTACAGTAAGGAAACATCGTCTCCAAGATGCGGGCCGAGTGCGTCAATGTTGTGCTCCGCTTCAGCAATGCGACCTGCTCGGACCAATCCCAATGATTCGACGACAATGCGGTGAACTTCCCGAGGATCCATTGGTTCTCCAGCGGGCCACGGCCATATTCGCGCACCGTTCTGGATTGCAGGTTCGACGACATCTTCGCTGGTTGGCTGTTCTGTTGAGGATTCGACGACCGCTTCCTCAGGCAGGTCGGGAATGACACCATCTTCCTCGGGAAGTTCAGGAACTGCTTCATCCATATCTTCGGGCAATTCAGGAATGCTTACCCCGTGTTCACCCATGTCCTCAGGGAGATCAGGTAGCGGTATGTCTTCAGGAAGGAACGGGGTTTCGACGTCGGCTTCGGGAAGCTCAGGCGTGACATTTGGAGAGGGTCCGACTGAACCCGTGAAATCAACATCCTCCTCTTCGTCATCGGATTGAATCAATTGTCCTTGTCCAGTATGTACGGGTTCTGCCACTTCATCGAGGGGGTCTGAATCAGGAAGTTCAAATCGATCATCGATTTTAGGGGCATCTTCTGTTGTTAATTCAACTTCATCTTTGGTTTCGAATTCAACGGTCTCAGAGAGAGTAGGCCCCTCACTGTCTATGAATGAGAACTCATCGCTTGAGAGTGGGTTGTCGTACTGGTCAACTTCGATGGTCACATCCTCAAGGTCCAACACGGCCTCAACAGCGTATTCTTCTTCCTCGATGTCATCATCGTTCATGAGGGTTGAGAGGAGATTGTTCTGGACATCAGGGGCGACTTCCAAATGCTGGTCGCGAGCGGGTTTGTTCAAATCATAGTAGCACTGAACGCATTTCGTAGCATCGGCTTCGTTTTGAGCACCGCAAAACGGACAAGGATTTCCATCCTCAATCCCTTCTTTCTTGCGCTTCCAAAACATCGTCTCGCCTACTTTCTCGGTAGGCACTTGTGGTTTAAGCATCACCATCACGTGAGTGGCGAATGCCTCATTCGCCATACTCTGAAATGTGGGCAGGAGGTGGAAAGAACATGTCCGAGCGAGGGAAGGTCCGACGAATGGACAGTTCATCCTCGCAGATGGATGTTGAACCAGAAGGCGAGGAGGGTGGTATTTGGCGGCGCGGACAGGACCATTTCCGGCATTTCAATTCACTTCTTGAGGATGAATTGGATGAAGAAACCTCGATGATTCAAGAGCGCTGGTCGTCGTGGTCACATCATCGTCTGCAAGCTTCGGGTCTTGCTCTTCTGGGATTGAAAGGCAGGACAAATGGGACACTTTACGGTGAAGATATCCTTGTCTTCGAACATCCAGACCGACAACACCTCGGGCAACATCGTTTCACTCACGGCGACATCGTCGTCATCAGTCGTTCCAAACCCCTTGGCGAGAAAACTGTTGAAGGAATTGTTCTCGAGCGAGGGCCAACACGTTTACGCGTTGTTGTCGCTCGTCGGCCGAAAGACCTCAGAAAAGGCACATGGCGTCTTGACCGTGGGGCGAATCGAGTCGCTCATGATCGCATGCGAGAAGCCCTTGAAATGTTCCACTCTGTTGAAGGCGATAGAGGTACAATCCTTCGAGACGTGCTCCTTGGACAAGTACATGACCCAGAGGACAATGCTTCAATGCCGCCAAAAATTTCAGGCAAATTCAATCGTTCTGAGCCCGTCCAAGTTGAATTGAATCAATCGCAAATCGATGCTAAGAATGCAGCGATGTCACGTCGTTTAACCATCATTCAAGGACCACCAGGGACTGGAAAAACGCACACAGCCGTGGCGACGCTTGCCCAGTTTGCCAACGAGGGGAGAGGCCCTCTTCTTGCAACAGCGGAATCCAATGTTGCCGTCGACAATTTACTGGAAGGTCTGCTGGATTTGGGAATTCGCGCCGTTCGAATTGGCCGCCCTGTCAAAGTTCGTGAGACGTTGCGTAAGGCTACGCTTGATGCACAATTGGAAGATCATCCAAAGCAAGACGAAATCGCCCTTGTCCGTGATGAGATGGATGAAGTGCACAGGGCTCTGCCCAAACTCAAAGGACGGGAAAAAGGATTAGCTCATCGCGATATTCAGCATAACAAGAAAGAGATTCGCCGTCTTGAGAAAGAAATGATTGCATCTGTTCTGGACAATGCAGAGGTTATCTGTTCGACAAACATCGGCTCAGGCCACCGAATTCTCGACGGTCGCCGTTTCCCCATCGTCCTGATGGATGAAGCTACGCAGGCTGTTGAACCGAGTGCATTGATTCCAATTTCCAAAGGATGTCGTCAACTGATTTTGGTTGGCGACCACCGACAATTGCCGCCAACCGTCATTTCCAACAAAGCGGAACAAGGCGGACTCGGGCGTTCGTTGTTTGAGCGCTTGATCGATGTTGGCATCCAAAGCAATCTCCTCGATGTCCAATACAGAATGCACCCCGTCTTACGAGAATTCCCGAGTGCTCGGTTCTATGACAATCGCCTGAACGATGGCTGTACTGCAGCTGAACGACCTGCTCCCGCAGGAATTCTCTGGCCCGATTGGGATCATCCGTTCGCCTTTGTTCCAATCACAGGGGTTGAAGACGAAGAGCAGGAAGGGGGGAGTCGAAGTAACCCCATTGAAGCAGCACGCATTTATGACTTGGTTCAGGGATTACTCCAGCCCGGAGACGTTCACCCTTCTGATGTTGGTATCATCACCCCTTACAGCGGACAAGTTCGAGCCCTTGCAGATATCTTTGATAGCAACAAGGGCCGAGACAGTGGTGGGCAATTTGAAGGGCTTGAAATCAACACGGTCGATGGATATCAAGGTCGCGAAAAAGAGGTCATAATTTTCTCTGCAGTACGTTCAAATCCCGATGGAGTTGTTGGTTTCTTGAGCGATCAGCGGCGGCTCAATGTTGCTATTACACGAGCAAAACGAGGGCTGGTCGTCGTTGGTGATCCGCAAACCCTGCGTTACAATCCGACATGGAGATCATGGTTGGACTGGGCGGAAGAGCGGGGTCTTTTTGCTTGGCACTTGGTCAATGCCTGACACGCAGGTTCAACAACGAACAGCAACTGGAGGCATCATGGCGGAAAGCCCAGTTGCGGTCTATCAAGGCGGAACTCTTGCTCAACAGGTCCTTTCAAGCGCCCCTGAAGGTATGCTGATTGCACCCGTTTGGCGTCGAATAGCAGCGTTTGCGATTGATGTTATTGCGATGTCGCTGTTGCTACAGGTATTGTCACGTTTTACGTTTCTTGAGATTCTGATTAGTTGGGCCTACCTATCCGAAAGCGCACGCTACGCCTCGTTTTTCATCATGACGTGGGTGATTTTTTTCCTCTCGCTTTGGTTGTATTGGAAATACACAGGTCGAGCCTACGGCCGCTCACTCGGCCAACGCGCTTTTCGTATTGCCATCGTCCATGACAATGGAACGCTCTTAGAACTGCATCACTTTGGTCCACGAGCTTTCAACAAACTGCGTTACCTCATTCCGGTTCTCGGCTGGCTGTATGGTCTCAGGGATGTCCTGCGTGCGCGCTCAAAGAAAGCAGAATACCGGACAGCGATTGACCTCAGCAACCACACAGTTGCTGCAGTTGATTGGTCACTTCCAAGTGACACGCGCCTGAATTTAAAGTGATGAAGGGTCTACGACGGATAGGTGAGAGGGATGAGTCAAGAACATTCGGCAACTGCTGGTTCGCTTTCAGTAACCCTACAATCCGTCCGTATGGAAATCGATGATGACGATGAGGATATCGTTGAAGTGTTGCTGAATTTGACCAACGAATCAGCGATTCCAATCGGTGGAATCAGCGCTGAAATCGCGACCAGTCTCGGCGGTAAATTCGAACCAACCTCTGGCGTATCTTCGATCGGCCCAGGTCTCACTCGTTCGTTTTCGTTTGCATTCAAATTGAGTGATGGCGATTGGACGTTTTCGTTGGAAGGGCTAGGCCAATCGTTGACCCTTGGGCCGTACGATGCTGACTTTGAGTTCCAACAAGCGAAGGGCCGACAACTTGGCAATGCTGTCGGAACGAGTCTTTTTTCAGGAGCATTTGATGCCAATCTCGGTGATTTTGGCAATGTCCAAGAGCGAGAACTCATCGATGTGAACACAGTCCAGATGTCGACCTTCTTTGGTGAAAATGCTGAAGGAGGTACTACGAAGATTACCGCAGGAACCTTCGATACTGTTGAGGAAGACGGACCGAGGACCCCCCCATGGGAGAAAAACAAATCCGAATCCACAGCGCCGCTTACAGCGGACCCATTGCTTGCACCGAAAACCACGGATCCTCTTTTGTCTCCACTTGGTGCAAGTCAACAACAAGCAGAGCCACCTGTAGATCTCCTTACCCAAACACCACTCCCATCTTCGACCCCGTCTGCAGAGGAAGTCGTTGAATCTGCGCCAGAGGAACACGAACCAACAGTACACACGGAAGCAACACCGCCCCCTCTTCCAACCGGACCTGCAGGGCCGCCTTCAGGTCCATCCGGGCCCCCCTCGGGACCTCCTTCTGGACCACCATCCGGTCCGCCTTCCGGCCCACCATCAGGACCACCATCAGGACCACCATCCGGGCCGCCTTCTGGCCCCCCATCCGGGCCGCCTTCTGGCCCCCCATCCGGGCCTCCATCCGGGCCTCCATCCGGGCCTCCATCTGGCCCACCATCAGGACCGCCTTCCGGCCCACCATCTGGGCCCCCATCCGGGCCTCCTGACAAACCCGAATTCTGAGGTGAACTCATGAGTGATGGATTTGCAATGGAACTTTGTGGCAATCAAGCCTCTTGGCAAATTGTCCCAGATGGAGTGACATCCATTGATTTGGATTTAGTCGGAGAACGAATTATCGAAAGCGGCTACGAGGTCGGCGTTCAATCGAGAATGGTATGGACCTTCACTGGACCTGCCGATCTTACACTGTACCCGAGTGGAAAGTTGCTTGTGAAAACCTCGGATAAGGAACTTGCCGAAAAAATTGCCACTGAACACATCACGGTTTGGACTCATGAGTGATGTCATGACGATTCTTTCAGATGAACAGATTGCTTACATCAAGAACGGGGGAGTAGTCGCATACCCCACATCAACACTCCCTGGACTTGGATGCATACCAACACAGGAAGGATTGGACACTCTGTTTTCTCTCAAATCACGATCCCCTGATAAGCCAATCTCGCTCGGAGTCGCTTCTCTTGAGCAGGTTTCGGATTTGGTCTTCATTGATGCACGTGTGATTGAATTTGTTGAGGCGTTTCCTCGCGGCGGCCTCTCAGTCATTTACCCAGCCAAACAACCACTCGACCCCCGTCTTGGTGGAGAATCGATTGCAATTCGTGTCTTTGAGCACCCTGCTGCTCGGGCGCTTTCAGAAGCGGTTGGTCCGATTACCGCAACCAGTGCGAATGAGGCTGGTGAAGAACCAGCCAACACGGTAGCGCAAGCGGCTGCAGAACTTGGCCTCCCAGAAATTGCGATTCTCGACGGGAAACGGGCCACGGGACCGGGAAGTACCTTCGTGAAAATTGATTTGAATGGCCATCAACCATTGGTAACTATTATCAGAGAAGGCGTTGTACCTACGCGTGACGTGGTCACTTGGTGGAAGAATCGACACTGAAATATTGGAAAGATGCAGGTCACGTCGCCCGTCGAACGCTTGAAGCAATGAAGCTCGAACTTACTCCTGGAAAGACCTTTCATGAGATCATCGAATCCGCTGAACGCTACATCCATCGACATGGCGGAAAGCCCGCTTTCCCAGGTACAATTGCTGTGAATGACCTTGCAGCGCATTTCACGACCGATCATGCCATCAATCACGTCGAAGGATGGGATGGAGAAATGGTCCTCCAGAAGGGCGATTGTGTGAAAATTGACTTTGGTGTTCACATCAAAGGACACATTGCAGACAATGCCTTAACCTTCGAAATAGGCAACGGCAACGAGCATACTGAACAAATGAAAGCTGCGAAAGAGGCAAGAGATGCTGCGATTGAAATGCTTCACCCGGGTACTCCTTGGTACAAAGTTGGAGAGGCTGCTGCCCAACCGACGCTCGATGCTGGTTTCCAACCAATTCGAAACCTCTGTGGTCATCAACTTAAGCCATGGGAACTGCATGCAGGTGTTTCTGTCCCATCGTATGCCTGCGGACCTGACAATCAAGGATTCAAAGGTGTCGTAGAGGAAGGTGGAATCTATGCAATCGAGCCCTTCAATACGACGGGCTCATCAGGTATGATCAAAAACATAGGAACTCCAAATTCGTCCAACATTTATCGTATTACTGGATTGACCACATCCCGTAAAGCACGCGCAAAAGGGCAATTGAAACCTCTTGGTGCACAAATGGCACGGAATCTTGAGGAGCGATATTCGACTCTTCCCTTTGCTGAACGGTGGGCATTCCCTATGCTTGAAAAGCCGTTCCCAGAAGCCGATGAGGAATCCAGGCAAAGCAAGTGGCGGGCATTGGTAAAGAAACTGATCAGTATTCGGTTTCTTGAGACGTATCATGTACTCGCATGCAAGGATGGTGGCAACATTTGCCAATTCGAGCATACCGTTCTCGTCACTGACGGCGGACCTGAAATTCTAACAGTTGAGTAAAACCTAGAACTGTTCGTTTTTTCGATTCACAGATAACGCATATAAAGGCGAAGTGCATACCCTATATCGAACAGGGCTGTGAAGTTCTCGTTGAGTGCATCCCATCCCCTCTCCGTAAGCTCTCACCCTGTTCACCCATTTTGTTATAATTTAGTGAAAACTACGCACGTTCTACAAACCCATTGTACCACTCGGAGCCGATCGAAGAATTTTATTTCTGATTGCAAATAGAGGCGCAGTATCGCGAATAACTTTCTAATTCCATCGGTTTATTCCGATGCGTTTAAATAGTATCTCTGTGGTGGGAAGAATGCGCCCACTATGGGCTTTGGAGGACAAAAATATGCAAAACGAAAACCGAAATGAAGAAGCTGTCAGCCCGGTTATCGCTACTATTCTTATGGTTGCGATCACTGTTGTTCTGGCAGGTGTTCTGTACGTCTGGGCATCCCAGCTAGCAGAAGGAAACACCGATGGAGATTTCTCCATGTATGGCTTTGCAGTAACTGATGCTGCAGGATCACCAACAGCTGCTGGTGGCGAAGACCTAGTCTACGTCGCTATGGACGCTGGTGACGACCTATCATGGGCAACTGTCATTGTACAGATGTCTGCTGGTGGAGCTTACACCGAGTGTACCAACCCTGACCAAACCGCTGACACTGGATGTGCGGTTTCTGACAATGGCGACGGAAAGTGGGCCTTTGGAGAAGAAGTCACAGTCAGTGAAGGATCAGATGACATCTGTTCCTCTGCCTGCAGCGTTCAGGTTAAGGTTCTAGACCGTGCGAGCAACAAGCTCATCTACGAGTCTACTACTACCAGCGTAGCTTGAATTGATCAAGCGTAACCTGGTGTCGTAATCATCTAAACAGAGTTTGGGTGAATCCGCCCTCTCATGCGTTCAGGCGCATGGGGGGGCCTTTTTTATTTTCAATTTCGACCATCTTGATGTTGGTCCCACATATGCAATGAAGAGCCACGAGCACTCTTCCAGAGTGCTCGAATCAATTGGAGATTGCCATCGATGACAGTGCCTACTTGATTCAATAACGGAATCCGTAGGCCATACCGAACTGTGAACCATGAGGCAAGAAGAACCATCTCTGCAGTAAACAATCCTACGTGGAGCGTTGTTAATGTTGCATTTGCGAAATCAATTTCAGCAAACCCAATCGAGGCCCAACGAGCAAGCATGGCAATGAGAGCCCCTACAAGCATGAGGGGCGTGAGAATGTGAAGAGCAGCTTCCTGTCGAAGTATGGGAGCAAATCGGCCATGTCTACGATTGAACCAGTGTTTCCTTTGTCTGAGCAAATGGCGTTGCAATCCTTGCGCACGTCGAACTTTCTGACGGGAATGCTCCTTCCGTTCATGAGGGGCATGGTCGATGAAATACACACTCGAATCTTGGATAACTCGTAGTCCGTGAATTCGTACGTTTGTAGCGATTTGCGCATCATCAGCATTTGATGTGACATGCAAGGCGCTTGGATCCATCGCCTCCGCTCTCCACACCATGCATGATCCTTCAAGGAACGGTGTGCTATCCATCTTCGATTCCAAATTACGGACCATTGAAAACATGCTCCGATGTCCTTCTTCCTCTACTCTTTGACCGATTCGCTTTGGTGTCGCCCCCACGCATCCTATGCTTGGGTCAGAAAACCATTTGAGGAGATTGGTGATCGTGTCGCTTTCAAACAATGCATCTGCGTCAGTCATCAGTACTAAGTCAGTTCCAAGTGTTGCATTGATGTGTTCAAGAGCCTGCTTGACCGCTGCGGTTTTGCCCTTGCGTTCCTTCATTCGCAACACCTCATACGATGCAAAGGAATCTTTTCCATTCCACTCTTCAGCAATTGAAACAGAGTCATCGGTTGATGCGGAATCAATGATGACAAGGTGTGATCTCATCCCCTGACTTGTCTCGCGAAGGTTGTCCAGCTTCTGTTGGAGAACATTCGCTTCATTCCATATTGGTAGGAGAATGGTCAGGCTTCCATCAAATCCTTCTCTGGGACGGGAAAGAATACGCTTCCTTGCTCTGAATAGATCGAGTCCATGCTTTGCATATGGCAACGCTGCAAGCGTTGCGAACCCAACTTCA
>PAJM01000035.1 GCA_002706065.1 Methanobacteriota archaeon
CAACAATAACCGCGCTTCAGTGAAACGTTCAACCATGGACAGACTCATAAAGGGGTTCAAAGTCGGCAAGTTGCTCCCATTGAGGTATTACCATGGCGAAAGGACTCCACCATTATGTTCGCGAAACTTGGAAGAAGCCAAAAGAGGCTCTACCGCACATGTTCCGTCAGACGCGTATGGCACAATGGCGTCGTGAACCTGTCAACTGCCGCATTGAGCGTCCAACACGCCTCGATGCAGCTCGTCGCTTGGGATACAAAGCCAAGCAAGGTGTTGTTCTCATCCGTACTCGAGTTCGCCGTGGTGGGCTGCGTAAGGGTAAGATTCACATGAAGCGAAAGCCATCCAAGGCTGGTATCTCCAAGATTACCATGGCAAAGAACACACAGCGTATCGCAGAAGAGCGTGTTGCACGACACTTCCCGAACCTTGAGGTTCTGAACTCCTACTGGGTCGGCGAAGATGGAAAGCACAAGTTCTTCGAAATCATCATGATCGATACTCACCATCCTGCTATCATCAACGACAAGCAACTCGGTGTCTTCTGCCAAGCGAATGGCAACAAGAATCACCGTGGCCGAGCATACCGTGGAAAGACATCTGCTGGTAAGCGTGGACGTGGTCTGTTCAACAAGGGCAAGGGTGCAGAAAAATTGCGACCTTCTCTCAAGTCAAACCTCAACCGAGGCAAGTGAAATCAAGCGTTTGTTTGATGTCCCTGTTCTTCTTGCATGTGTTAAGGAGGACCACGCATGAGCAAGGGTGAGCGAAATTTATCACAGTTGTCAGGACTTCAGGTCTACCTTCCAAACGGTAGGCGTCTCGGTGTTGTTCACGATGCTGTTGTCGAACATGCAAGTCTTTCATGCACCCATTTGTTTGTAACAGAAACTCCGGACGATTTGGTCGAAGGTTCGATTCATATCGCAGTTCCGTGGAGATGGGTTCGCTCAGTCGGCGATGTGGTCCTGCTTCGATGGTTTCCTCCCACTCCAATCCCACGTGGATGATGTGATGCTATGATGGAACTTCACATTCTTGGGACCGCCTCTGCGCGGCCAACCTCAACCCGAAGTGTTAGCGGCAGTGTATTCTCTTGTCCAGAAGGTCTCGTCATCATCGATTCAGGAGAAGGTTTTCAGATGCGCTATGCAAGGCAACGCAGTCGAATGAAACGCCAAAAAGAACCTTCACTCCTGCGTCCAAACAGGATTGTAGCAGTAGCGTTAACGCACGGGCATCTGGATCATACGTGGGGATTGTTACCATTTTTGCAAACGTTATCGCTCGATGGTCGCCAACAACCATTGTTCGTTTATGGACCGACGTCTCCTGAAATTCTTGACCGTCTTGAAGCGGATGGCATTGACGCATCAATGCCTGAACAAACAGCATCTGCGGAATTGTTGAATCAGTATCGGGCATGGTTTGCGCTCGGTGGTACATCCACGCGTTTAGGATATGACGTACGTTGGTTACTGGGCCATCCTCAGTCTGGGCGTTGGGTTGAATTTGTTCATGATGCTACCACTCTTGCATGGTATGATTCAATGCCCCAACCCGAAGGGTTCACTACCTTTCGTATGGATTCAATCCCGACGCTTCACAGTGTTCCATCGTGCGCATGGCAATTCTCTCGAAAAGAGCGGAAGGGTTCATTCGATCGAGAGAAAGCGGCCCTTGCGGGATTGTCTCAAAAAGAACGAAAAAATCTCTCAGAGGGTATTGATGTTGAGCATGGAAGCGGTGAAGTCCTCAGAGCATCTCAGTTCCGTGGACCCTCAAAGCCAGCATTGAGTATGGTTGTTTCGGGAGATACAGCCGAGCAGTCGATTCAACCGAAAGCGCCGGTTACTGTCCTTGTTCATGAGGCAACGTTCCTCAACGACACGGCAGATAAGGCGACTCAGCACCTTCACAGTACGGCTGCAGGAGCAGCTCGGACGGCTGCACATTGCAAAGCGCAACATCTCGTCTTGACACATTTCTCGGCCCGACTACGTGACGCTGACGATGCTTTAGCAGAAGCAAAGGAAGTATTGGGCCAAACCTGTGCTGTAGCCACTGCGAATGACGGCGATCGTGTACGAATCGATGAGGATGGAAATGCAATCCTGCTCAAAGCATCAGAGAGCGGTTGGGTACAGCACAATTTGACGCATCATTGAAAGAGTATGGAAAGAAGGGAAGTACATGCATTCGAGGAAAATTGTTGTAGTACTCATCATCATGCTTTGTGTGCCACTTGTGCCACTCGCTTCCAGTACTTCCGCAAGAGCAGTCCCATCCTGCAGCTCTGAATCGACAACAACGTTTGCATCACAAGTACCCGTTGACGACGGTGAATGCGTGGAGTTGTCACTTGGCCTTCTCACACCTGGTGATGTGTACGAAATCACAGTCATGGTTATCGACGATGCACTCGATGTCCTTGTGTTTGACGATGCAGGGCTCCAACCGTACGTACTTGGGCAATCGTATCGTTCGTCCTACCAACAAATTCCTTCGACAGAATCCGCTCTCGGTTCCTATGAATTCCACTGGAAGGTTCCGCTTTCAATCACGGAAAAATCATGGACGATAGTTGCCGATAATCTCGCTCACGACGGAGATCAAGGAAACGGAGATCAGGGAGGTAACCTCAGTCGCATTTCCATTTCAGTTACCAAACTCAACGACGGGCAATGGACCTCGTTTCATGACCTTGTAGGAATCATTCCCAACGGACACCTCACGTTACTTGAGGGCGATGACCTCCGCTTGGAAGAGGGCACTGCAGTGTCGGTTACAGCATGGTCTCTGGAAGGAATTGGCGATGTTTACCTTCAAACCGAATCAATGAATGCCAACTATCTGGCAGGTCAATCCAATGTTGCTCTCGTCGGTGCGTCTCTGCTTGGAGTTGATGGAACGGCTTCGTTCAATTGGATTGTTTCCTCTGCTTTTGCCAACCAACCACTCAAACTCGTGGTTGACAATACCAATGATCCCGATGGCCAGGGTGATGGTTCAAGCAATCTTCGGATTTCAATTCGGGTCGAACTCGTTCCGGTGATGCAGGCTTCGTTCACTGTCGAAAACCAAACCGTTGCGCTCAACACTGCATTGAGTTTCGATGCCTCTTCCTCCCCAAACAACCTCGGACAAATTGCTCAATACGTTTGGGATTTTGACGCATCGGTTGACTCAAACAACGATGGAGACAGCATCAATGATGTTGACGCTGTGGGTGTTCAGGCATCGAGTTCGTGGTCAACTCCTGGCGAAAAAACGGTGACTCTCACCGTATCGGGTACACTTGGCTTCGATCAATCCCAATCCAACATCACCGTTCTCGACGAAACTCAACCCGTCGCTCGAATTACAGGCTCTTCGACATCTTCTGCAACGCCAATTCCTGGCGGTTGGCGAATCGAGCATGGAGAAACGATTACGCTTACATGCGCAAGCAGTACAGACAACCATCAAATCGAGGCATGCTCTTGGTCGGTCGATGGCAGCCCATTTGGTCAGCAAGCAACGGCTTCTTTCAACTGGTCTGAAATTGGAACACACGAAGTTGGTTTGATTGTTCTTGATCCGAGTGGAAACAGCCAGTCGACATCCGTTCAGATTCTTGTCACGGATTCCACGGTACCACGTCTCGATTTACCTCTACTCCAGAGCTTGGCCAGTCAAGCCACGGAAGGTGAAATTACGACGTTTAGTGTGACTGCATCCGATGATTATGACGCCAATACCGATTTACGTTTCCATTGGGACATGAACTCACTCCGAGATACGGATGGTAACGGCAATCCGCTTGATGATCCTGATTCCATTGGTTCGCGTGTTGACATCATTTTCGATACTGTCGGAACAAACACTGTGATTTTGACTGTATTTGACGTATCCAACAACAGCGACAGTCACACATTTTCCGTAATTGTAAGCGAGGCAGAAGTGACCAAGGCGGATTATGGCATAATTGCGGTAATTCTCTTCATCGGTGTAATCACCATGTCCATTGCTCTGATTGGATACCGCCGCTGGCAATCTGGTATTGCCCTGAAACTTCTCACGGATAGAGGATTACCACAAAACGAAGCATTGGCGCACATGTCGCTGGTCAAACAAACCCAGCGTCTCCCTCTCTTTGCAAAGGCGATTCAAATCGCAGGTTTGGACACCGGAGATGGCGTGGTATCGCAGCAACAAGAAGAAATTGCTCGCAAGGAAGCCGAACTTCAGTCGATTTACGGGTCGGCGAACGAGCCTGAGATGATTCAACAGGCAGAATTTGCTCCACGAATGCAGTTGTCACAAGCCTCGAGCCAGGCAGCAAACGAAGCTGCAGCATTGTTCTTCGAGGATGAGTCTCAACCATCAAAACCACAGCCAAGTGTAGTTCAACCTGAACAACTGCAACCATCGCAATCGACGGATGCTCCATCAAAACCAATCGCGTCGGGTATTGAGTTACCTGATGTACTCGACCTCCCTCCAGTTCAGGAGAATTTGGTCGAACAAACCCCAGCGCCTCCTGAGATTGAGGAAAATGTCAACCTTCTGAAAGGAACGTGTTCCAATTGTTCCATGGAATTCCAAGTTCCAATGCCCATTGGCGTAAAGGAAGCGATTGTTATCTGTCCGGCGTGCTCTTCTGAGCAATTGTTCCAACGTTAGAAGACTCGATAAGAACCCTGTTTTGTTCAAACAAGACGGGGATGGGTTCAGATATGAGTTCCTTAACCTGTAATCATGGTCGAGGAAGCAATTCGGTTGGTTCGACCAGGCTTACATCAACCAAAACGTGGTCGATTGGCAGCATTTCTGGTTGTTGTCCTCCTTGTCCCAATTTTTCAACCGGTTCAAGCCGATATTTCCGTTGAGCGTGACGATTTCGGTTTGATGGAGAAACTATCGGATTTGATGGAACTGCAAGAATCGAGTAACGATGCCGTCATCGCTGCGGGATCATCGGCCTCCTCGCTTGCTCTCGTTGAAGCCGCGAAGCGGGAGAGTCGCGAGGGAGATCCGTTGAACGATGCGACGGAATATTTGAGTCAGGCTCAATTGAGGGATACGTCACCATCTGAACCCAATCATCCGCGACCATATGAAATTCTGCTCGATACCAATACGCAACCAGAGGGATGGCCAAACAACCTCGTTCAAACGCTCTTTTCGCTTGATTCATGGGACATCACAGATCCACTCGCTGTTGGTATCAACACCTACGCATTGTACATCAATTTCTCAAGCAGGGACAATGGTCCAAAATATGAGACTTGGGAATACGGTACGTTCACAGGCGAATTGTTTGTTGGTACCAACTTGGTCCTCTTCGAAAATTACATCGATATCGATGGCGATTCAGTCGATGATGTTTCTATTTCGTTGACCGTTCTTGGACTTTTAACGTTGAATGAAGGATTTGGATTTGAACCTCCGTTGGATCCGTTGAATCCATTGGTTCTCCCTGACACATTGTGGTTACGACCAACGTTCCAGTGGAAGATTGACTACCTGAATGAAAACGACCCGATTTGGGATGAACTTGAACACATGGAAGTATCCTTACTCAAAGGCTTGGCCTTCGATTCTGCTGTTCAAGAATCCCAATCCTACGCCTTGGTGCTCGATACACGATTAACACAGCCACCAAACAACTTCAGGGTTGAAGTCGGGATTCAAGAATTCCGATTCAGCATTTCCAATACCGTTGGCAACCTTTTGGCAACACTTACCGACTTTTTGACAGGCGGTGCCCTTCCAGCTGACATTCTCTCGTTGACATCGGTTTCAGCTCCGTACTCGATTTCGATACGGAATTCGAATTCAAATTCAGACAACAAACAGACGGAATGTGATGAATCCTATTACGATGTTTTCAATGACCACGATTCGGTGAGTGAGGCCCATAAATGTGGATATGGAGTCGGAATTGGATTTATTCAATTCGATCAGGTTGACCAAGATGGAGAAGCCGAGATCATCGACATGGGTTATCTCGATGTAGGGTTCCATCCTGAATATGGGTCCAATCAATTGCCAGAAGAAGTTGATTTAGTACTGCGAAACGACAACTTGGGCGACAATACGTTCGACACGGTCGAATTGTACAGCGATGTTGGTGCTGACTTGTGGGTTCACTATTTTGAAGACCGAAGCAATACGCTTGAAGGAAGTTCATTTGGAAACACAACCGATTCAGAATTATGGATTCGAGGGATTCCCTCCGGTACACTACCTCAAGAGGAAATTGATGCAATCTTTACAATGATAGGCGAAGCACCGGGAAGTGCAAATCTTCCCGGAGACATTCCCGACCGCCTTTCGTTTATTCTCGCAATCAAGAACTTCTCAGGTGACGTCACTGCAAATCAAAACGATCTCACCTTGCCGGTGAACCCCGCAGCTCCTCCTGCTACGTTGATCATGGTTGCAGGAACCGAGCGAATCAAATCGCTTTCATACAATTCAACGTTGAAGCGAGGTGGTTATGCAAACGACATTAGTTCTCTGACTATCCACGTCGAAAATCTCCCGGAAGTCCTAATTCTGAAAGGAAGTTTCCAACTTTCATCGAGTGGTATTTCACGAGTTAATTTCAACAATCCTGATTTGAATACGATTTCGCAATTGCTTGACAATGCGCTGCTAACGCTCGTTGAAGTCGTCCTTGATTTGGGTTCCATTCTCAATACCCTTCCAGACTTAATCGTCGGTACGGCAGGAACCTCGGGAGGACAACTTGAAGTCCTCTGTTTGAGTCAAGTTCGTCAAACTTGGTCAGATGGATCTGTTCGAACTCCGAGTAGTCTTGGGACGATTTCAATGGCGATCGGTAGCAGTGATCATCCCTGGCTGACCGATTCCGACCACATTCTTCTCTCGCAGGACACAGAGATTGACCAAGTCGACGGCCGTGATGGACCGGTTGAACCACTTGTACCGGTAGCGATGAGCATACGCGTTTCAAACATTTCCAGAGTGTTCCAGTCGTACGACCCAATCACAAGTGTCCGGTCATTGGAGTTGCAAGGCCAACAATCTGGTGCTTTGCTCGTAGGCCACATACGCCATTCAGGTACCAATTTTGCGAATGTCACTTCACAATCAGCAATGATCTCAAACCGACCAAGTGATTTGACAGTCATCCAGGATCCTGCGAAATTGGTCTACAGTGCAAGCGAACCAATTGGAACCATTACCTATGGAGGCGAACAAGGTGTTCAACGGAATGCAATACGACTTGAGGGGTTACCTGCTCAGTTCCAATTGAACCTTGGCGATTCTGTCGGTTTCCAGGCAGATACGCCAATTACTTCGATAATGGTTCAGATGACCAACGCAACAACGCCTCTTACGATGGATGGAGACCATTTCCGATTTTGGGTGGATGCAGATCGGTCAGAAGCATCGCTGAGCGCGAAGATATCCAACGTACAGTCCGTTCAGCGTTATTCACCAGTCGACCCCAATTCAACGGGGCCAGAAGGAAGTGCTCGCTATGCACTTCAGCGTCAAGTATCGTCCCCGTTCAGTATTTCGATGGAAGATGTAAGCGATTATGATGATCCGTTTTTGGGTCTTAATGGAATGATGCGGCTTGAGCCGTTACCAGCGAATCTTGAGATTGTTTTACCAAGTGACCTTGATTCAAGTGGACTTGAGATTCCTGATTTCAGTCAAGGTGAAGGTGTTGAAGCACTGTCCTTTTTCCTCGGAGATGTTGTCGGAATAGGCGGTCTTGTCAATGATTTGGTGTATGGACTTGTCTCAAACGTTGGTGATACTACTGGCGAAACCGAAGATGTGGCGTACGGGCTTGACATGACAACTGGTGAAAGTTTCGATATTGTTGCAGACATGCGCAAAGGAACCGTTCCAGTCGATGAGCCTGAATGGCAGCATGGACTTGACATGCAAGCCGTTGAACGGACCGTTCTTGATTTCAATCTTTCACGATTGACCAACCTGACCGAATCAAGCCGAATCATCATCGATGGAATTCTTGAAGATTACACGGTCAATGCAGAAGAACTCGCAACATTGGAGACAACCTTCATGCAAACGAATCTGTCGTTTGCCTACCCATTGGTGGAGCTTCTTGGTGATGGAATTTTGACAGACCGTGAATTGATTGGATTTGATCTTGTGTTGCTCGAAGAACTTGGATTAACGTTTGAGAAACGGCGCAGTTGGCATCTCCGAACCTGGTTACCCCAACTGCCCTCAGGAAAAATCGAAATCAGTTACGTGTTCACTCTCGCCGATGGTGTACCAACCTATGATTTTACAATGGATTTGGAGGACTGGCTTCCCTCTCGTGAAAACCTGTACATAACCATGAATGGGATTGAACAATCCTCTACACAACTGCAAATTTTCGGGTTTGATACCGATACCTCGAGAGACGTTTCGGTCTCAGCGCTGTTCTCTCGACAGGACAACCTCACCGTTCCTCGTCTCTCTATTGATATGAGCTATGACATTGGACAACGCTTGGATTACGCCTACGCCGTCTTCATTGATTTGGAAGGACTAGTTCGTGCTGAGACTTTCATTGAGGGTGTTCCACAGCAGACTGGCTTCTCCGCCACCATCGGTGATGTCCTTCTTCTCGATGTTGACGTTCCTCAAGCGTTCCGAGTGGGTGAGACGAGTGTGGATGCGATGATGATTCAACAACATCGTTTTGTTGATGGGTTTTGGTGGCCAGCAACAACATTCTTCCGCGATATACCCTCAGAAATGCACCTCGCAGCTGAGCCAGATACTCGATACGACATCCGCGAGGAGACATCCTTCCAAGGGATGATGACTCTGGACTACGCTTCAAACTCGGATAAGATGGATATGTACATCGAAGCAAACGGGCGTGCCATCGATGCCAAGGGTGACACCTTGATGATCGCCAAGAACCTTCCAAAGACGTTCAAACTTGAAACCACTGAAGATTGGGGTGTGCGGATTGTTTCATCGGACAATGGTGTTGAAGAATTGTACATGCAACAATCCAATGTGCCGGGTGCACCAGGTGCCTTCCTTGATCGATTTGAAATCATCGGAGAGGATCTGAAAGGTGCGACCATTACCATTCACCGACCTCTTGGGTATCCAGTCATCATTCTTGATGACATTACAACAGGCCGTCTTGTCTCAACAGCAGAAGTTCATCTTGAACCGGGTGTTTATGTTCCTCTGTTCGGGGATATGGAAGTGGATGGTCGCGGTGTTCTGATCGATGCACAATTCACTGGAATCATCCCAACCTCCACATCGATTGGCGTCAATGGGGTTGTAACTGATCTTTCAGTGGTTAGTACCCTGACCGGTGGTTCCGTTGAAACGCGCCACATCATGGTCGTTGAACCGTTTACTTCGGGTATTGCTTCGCTCTTTGCGATGATTTTTGGGTGAGATTATGGACGATGAATTAGTGGTACATGAAGACGATATCGTCTCCGCTAAACCCATGGGGTTGCTTGAAACCACACGGCGTCAAGAAGCGATTCAATTGGGTTTTGATTTGAATGATCCCGAACAAGCTGAAGCTTATCGACAAGCCCAAGAAGTCGCCCTTTTGGTCAAGGAACGCATTCGAGATATTAACCCTCTACGCGTTGCTATTGCTGGATTGATTCTCTTGCTTTTTGTCGGCTTGTTGGCCAGTGGATGGTATTGGATGATCCCTCGAGATGATGTGGAGATTCACACAGTGTACATGCAACGTGGCGGCCATTTGGTGATGACTGAACTGCAAAATGATGGTAGTCGAGCAATTCATGATGTTGTTGTTGAAGTTCAATTTCTTGATTCACAAGACGTGTTGATTCAGACCATGCGAATTGAGGCTGATACTGTCAAAGCCCATTCTTCAGTTGCAGGAGACGACTTGGAAATGATGGTACTCGGCTACACGGTCTGGGAAGAATATACCCTTCGAATTTCAGTTCGTTATACGATGTTTGACAACAGTCAGAACTTCATGGAAGTAAACCACGTTGTTGGAACCTATGCGACTGAATTCTTCGTTGATCAAGTAGAAACAACCACCAAACTGTTCTGATGGTCGTTTGTTCAAACAATTTACCCATAGCGATAAATGTCTCATGCAAACGAGGTTGATATCAATGGAGCAACAAGTTCGTCTTGCCCTCGGGATTCTCATTCTCTTGTTGATGAGCCCATGGTCGTCGATGGTTGGACCAGATGAAGAATCAAAACAACATCTTGAGCAGGAAAGGGATGTAGAATTTTTCTCAATTCGTACCGATGCGTATACTGATTTTGTTGGAACGTACGAATCCTCTTTTATGGATGAACAACGCCCTGTTGAGGCTCATTCACGACTTGGGAAATTTTCAGTCAACGGTCTTGAACTCAATCGCCCACTTTCCAGCGAAGTCCTTGAACCAAGGATGGACGTTCAACTGCTCCTCATCGACAACAATCGTCACATGCTCGAGGTACGCAATGACCTCTCCGAGATTACTGGTCTGGAGGTTCGAGAATTCGTAGGACCGTCTGGTTTGATGGTTCAAGGGACCTCATCTGCTTTTGTTCGTGCGCAATCCATACCGAGTGTGGTTGCACAATGGGATGTACCTCTTGCCATGTTCCTTGATGATTCCATGCTTGATGCGATGCTGTTTGAAGGAGGCACTGAGGCGTTGCAAGGTGAAGAGGTTCGGCTGGAGGGGTGGTGGAATCAGCAACAACTCGAGTCGCTTGCCATCTCCGATTCGGATGGCAATACCATCCAACAAGAATTAGGAGAAGTCGCTGCAATCGCTCTTGATGATTCGGTGCATCTTGACCAGGGTCAATACAGAGGTTACCTTGCAGTCAATACACTGCTCGATGTTGTACGCCAACCGTCGGTGATGTGGCTGAAATTTGAACCTCAGATGGCGTTTGAGAATGATCAATCAAAGAACCACATGAAAATCAATACCATGCGGTCTTATTTCACCACCGATCTTGATGGATCAGGCCAGATTGTCGCAGTAGCGGATTCAGGATTGGATGAAGATCATGGCGACTTTGGAACGCGTGTCGTTGGAAATTACGACGTGATTGGAGATGGTTCAACGGCAGACAGACATTCAGGACACGGGACTCATGTCGCCTGTACTGTTCTCGGTGATGGTACCAAGGGAGGATATGCGGGGGTGGCTCCAGATGCTGAGTTGTATTTCCAGGCGATGGAAAACGACAACACAGGCAACTTCGTTTCACCCTCTCTGAATTATCTCCTCAATACAGCCTACAATGCAGGTGCAAGAATCCATACCAATTCGTGGGGCTCCGCTGCAACCTCGACCCAAGGCGAATACACCTCAGAAGCAGAAGCTGTGGACGATCGATCATTCAATTACGATAAAGTGAGCAATGGCCAAGAAGGTCTAACCATCTTGTTTGCAGCGGGCAATGATGGGCCGAATGCCGGAACCATTGGTTCACCTTCGACCGCAAAGAATGTCGTGACCGTTGGGAATCATCAAGCCCGTTACAACGGAGCCCCTGACAACTTGATGACAGGATCGTCTCGCGGACCCACGGACGATGGACGCATCAAACCAGACGTTATCGCACCAGGTGGATATGTTCGTTCCTGCCGTGCTCAAGAAGCCCAAGATACCGGTGGTTCAAGTTGGCAATCGACGTGGTATTTGGAATACACAGGAACTTCGATGGCAACACCAAATGCTGCTGGTGCTGCAACACTGATTCGTGAATATCTCATCGAAATTGCTCAACGACCCTCGCCACAGGGTGCATTGGTCAAAGCACTCCTCGTCCTCGGTGCACAAGATATCAATTCAAGAGACATTCCAAACAACGACGAGGGTTGGGGGCGTGTCAACCTCAAAGAGACTTTAGCGCCCTCACAAGGGAGAGGAATATGGGTCGATGATCGTTCAGTATTAACAAGTTCAGGTACTTCAAAATCGTACGTCTTCAACGTGACATTCGCCAACTCTCAACTCAAAGCAGTGCTTGCTTGGTCCGATTATCGGGGAAGTCGATTTGCGAGCAAAGCCTTGGTGAATGACCTTGATTTGGAGGTAGAATCTCCTGATGGAACCGTCTATCTTGGCAATGACTTTGCCAATGGACGTTCGGTTACAGGAGGCACAAAAGACGACATCAACAACCTTGAAGTTGTTCTCATCGATATGGCGATGAAAGGTATTTGGACGGTGCGTGTAAAAGACGCATATCACGCGGGAAGTGGTTCTCAACCGTTTGCGATTGCTGTTTCTGGGCAAGGAGTGAACGATTTACGTCCAGACCCTCAGGTTGTTGCCAACTCAATGCAGTTGAATGTAACCATACCTCAAGTTGGAGATCAGGTTCGTTTAACGACCAATGTTTTCAACGCTGGAAACATCAAAGCAGACTCAGTCGACCTGAGTTTCAACGTCGACGGTGTTGAAATCGATCGCAAGACGTTGGACATCAACCCAGGTGCAAGTCGTCAATCCACGTGGTATTGGACTCCACAACAATCCGGAATCACCACACTTGAACTCATTCTTGACCCTGATGATACGATCGATGAAATTCAAGAAAACAACAACGTCTTGTCCAAGGTTGTTGATGTTACAGCTCCGGGTGTAAAGGTCACCGCTGATGTCGCTCAGCGACAGGTGCAAAATGCTGAACAAACCACCACGACTTGGAATTTGACACTTGAGAATACGGCACTTTTGGAAACAAATGCATCCATTGATGCCATTGGAATGTATCTTGATTCAGATGGTTCATCGGTTCCTTGGTACATTGGAATGACCGCTTCGAACTTTTCCCTACAGGGTAAAGGAACTGCCGATGTTTCATTG
>PAJM01000036.1 GCA_002706065.1 Methanobacteriota archaeon
AACTCACCTTTGCCTGAGCCGGGCATGCCACAGACCGCAAGGACTCGACTCATGCTCGAAACGCTGTGGCGAGGCCTCATCAATGTTGTTAGTTATCGAAGGGTGATTTGCCCCAACGTCGGTCCATTAATTTCCACAGCAAGCCACTCGCTCCAATCAATGCAAGGGAAACACCAAGCATGCCCCAGAATCCTTGCTGCATTTGCTCGCTGTCGAATGTCACCGATTCCGCATCCAGACCATTCTCCCGAACTTGGCTGAACCAGTTCTGATAGAATTCTGTATCACCTTGAGTGAATGAGAGAAGGAAGAGCATCAACAGTGGAAACACAGTCCCAATCCAAAACTTGGTCATGATGGCCCCATCAAAGATGGCTTTGTTCGGCCTCAATCCCATCAAGAACGCCGTTAATGCGACGATGTAGATCGAGTTGGCAAACATGATGATGACCCCGATTGGCAATGCACCCCATTCATCGAGGCGCCATGCCATGACAACAAGGAAAATCAGAGAAATCCAAGACGTTGCAAGGAAGTAGACGACCACTTTCGCCCGAATCAATTGCGGCACACTAAGTGGGAGTCCGTTCATGAAATCTGGGGAATCCAGAGCGGTCAACCATGAATAGAAGTTGAATCCAAAGAAGCCGAGGAACGGCGCATAGGAAAGCAAATTGATGGGGATTGGTGCTTCAGCAAAGTCCACCAACCAAGCCATTCCAAGGAGAACCAGTAAGGGGATGGAATACGATACAGTCATTTTCTTGAGAGCACCTGAACGTTTGAGATCGACAAATTCCTTTGCGACCAAAAGACGAACTTCGCCTTTTCCGAGGAATTTTAACCGTCGATAGAATGGTTCGAATAAATCTGCATGTTCAATGACCTTTGCTTCGAAGTCGTCAAGGATGAGTACCGCTGAGATCAAACCAACGCCTGCGCACCCAATGATTGCTGCGACAACAATCCACAGTGCCTGTTCCCGTTGAATTGCAAGACCCCATAGACCAAGATCGAAATCGATGAATCCAATTCCCACGGCAATTCCAAGGAAGACGATCAATATTGGACCGAGTATTGTGAACGGACGACCTCGCATCCACAACGAAGAAGCGAGGAACGAAATCGCAAGCCCTTGTGCAATCGTCGTGAACATCGCCAACCATGTCCATGGCAATGAAGACCACTTCAGTGGTGTCGTGATTGCCCCGAGTTCACCCAGTAAAATGCCGAACGCCATTCCGAGGATAATTGGAGTCAAAATCAGCAGTGCATAGTAAACCAGTTCTTTCACAAAAAAGGCATAATGTGCCATTGAATTCGGAAGGGGTTGAATCGCTGGAGCGGCGATTAAGTGATTCTTGTTACCGTCGCGTTGAGAGATGGCTTCACGACCTCGAAATGCAAACGTACCCATTCCTAAACTGAAGAACAGCAACGGTAAATGAAGCCCGAATCGAAGCTGATCCCACGTGAACGATTTGGTCTCCATATCGGAAGATTGAGCTGCAGAATCACCAACAAGGAACTGCAGACCAACCGTTGTAACCATCGTCACGAGTGTGAGCAGAAGGGGAAACAAAACAACCTGTCGTTTCTTTGCAAAATCGATGTTCTCCCTCCATTCTTCACGAAACATGTATCGGAATGTGGTCGAGAATGCAGCAAATCCACGTTGTGGTTCAAGTAGTCGAACGCCTCCTGGAGAGGTTCCAAGTGAAGTTCCAGCAGTGTCATCGTACGTTTGAACAACATCATCCCACTCTCTCGAGACAATACTGGAGGCGGGCACAATCATTCCTCCTCAGAGTTGATTCCTTCCTCAGAATTGCGTTCAGCTTCTTCAATGGAGTGTCCGACCAATCGAATGAAGACATCTTCCAGTGTTTCTTTTTCGGACTCTTTCAAGCCTGAGACAGTTCCAGCCGCCAAGACTCGACCGTGGTTGATAATCGCCATCCGATTGCACATACGCTCAGCCATTTCAAGGACGTGTGAACACAGGAAAATCGTACCCCCATTCTCCACATGTTCAAGCAACCATTCTCTGCATTTGCGCTGATAGATTGGGTCGAGATTCGCAAACGGTTCATCCAAAAACAATAGCTTGGGTTTGTGGATGAAGGCAGATGCAAGCATGACCTTTTGCCGTTGCCCTTTTGAGAGATCCTTACACATTGTGTCCCGTTTTTCCTGCAAACCAAACCAGTCCAACCAATGTTCAACTTGTTCTTCGAGATTCTCCAGACCTCTCAACCGAGCAACGAATTGAAGAAACTCAGTTGGCGTCAAAAACGAGGGCGGAGATTCCGATTCGGGAACGATTCCAATGTTGGCTTTCAGTTTCTGTGGCGATGCTCGTGCATCCACACCCAACACCTCGATTTGACCTATGGATGGTTGCAATTGCCCAGTTAGAAGTTTGATGAATGTGGATTTCCCTGCACCATTTGGTCCGAAGACTCCAAAGAACTCTCCCGAGTAGACTTCAACGTTAAGCGGGTGGAGTGCTACGAACTCGCCGTATCGCTTACCCATGTCGACTGCGCTCACGAGAGGCTGTGCGTCATCGCCCATACAGTATCGAATCAACTTTAGGTTTTCATTCCTTGCTTGAATCACCTAAGTGGTCCATCGGTGAACTCTTGAACTTCCGTGAATTGCCAAATCCATGACGCCCCCTCAAGATGATGTTCTTACCGTTGAAACAATCCCCGTTGATGCTTGTGATGACAACACAGTTGTCGCTTTGGTCACCATCAATCGCCCAAACAAATTGAATGCACTCAATGCAGATGTCACATCGGCGATGAAAACGATGGTCGAATGGGCAGAATCCGAAGACTCGGTACGCTGCATCATCATGACTGGAGCCCAACCTCTCAAGCCTGAAGAAGGAAAACGAGCGAAACCACATGCGTTTGTTGCAGGTGCGGACATCACTGAATTCCTTGGTGCAGGAGTCGAAGAAATCACCATCAAATTTACGGACAATGCCATTGAAGCATTGTGGAACATGAGCAAACCAACGATTGCTATGATCGATGGTTTTGCCTTGGGAGGTGGACTTGAAGTCGCATGTTCTTGCGACATTCGTTTTGCAAGTTCCCGCTCAAAGTTCGGAACTCCTGAAATCAATCTCGGACTTATACCTGGATACGGCGCCACTCAACGACTTGTTTCGTTGCTTGGTTACGGTAAGGCACTGGAAATGGTCTACACGGGCGAAATGATCGGTGCTGAAGAAGCACATCGGATTGGCCTCGTGAATCACGTTGTAGAAGCCGATGAATTGAAACAAAAAGCATTGGAGATGGCATGTCTTATCGCAACCAAATCCAGTCACACACTTCGAGTGGCGAAATCGACAATGCGTTCAGCACTCGATGAAGGATTAACCGAAGGAATTGCAACAGAAGCCAAGGCGTTTGCGAAGCTGTTTGATACAGAAGACCAGGAAATTGGAGTGCAAGCATTCCTCAATCGAGAGAAAGCACAATGGAAGCACAAGTGATCAAAATCCAACAATCAAATGCCAAGCAATGGCAAAGATTGCAACGTCAGCAAGCGCATGGGCGACCCATGCCACCCAAACACTCCGATATTGGATGTAGATCCATGAGAAGATGACTCCCCCAATGAAGACTCCCAGAGATGCGAGGGCATTACCAAGAGGGTCGATGAAGAACGCTAACGCAATGGTATGATGCAGGGTGAAGATGCCTGCTGAGAGCAAAATTGGTTTCCATTTCCCACCAACAATTTGTTCAAGTTTTGACGTAATGAACCAACGGAACACGTATTCTTCCAAAACGGAGTTCACAAAAATCCAGAAGATGATGGCGATCGCGAACTTCCAAGGAACTGTTAGACCGAACGGTTCGAGGATATCATACAAGTCCTCACGTCGTAAAACAAGGTCACCGAGAATGAAATAGGCAATTCCAATGACGAGAATCATCCCAATTCCAAGAAAGGCCGAAACCAACCATCCTCCGTTCTCTGGTATCGAATAGGAACGCTCACCACCTTCGATTTTGAGATACCAGTAGGCTGGCAGTCCAAAGACCCACAGTTTCGTGAGAATGAAAACAATTGCAGCAATAAGTCCAGCTTTGAGAGCGAAACCTGTAATGACGGACACGGTTGGTGCTATCGCAACAAGGACCAGTCCAAGTAATGCCTGTCGTTGCTGTTTGGGTGTGGCTTGGGTAATTGCTACCATTAACAAGCCTCAATCTTCGTCCATTTCCATTTTCAATGCTGCAAGTGCTCCGGAGGGGCTTGGAAGATCTGGTAGAGGAAGTGGGTTTCCATCAGGACCGATCAGGGGAGGGAGTTCGAGAGGAGATGGTTCATCAACTACTTCGTCCGAAATAACGGCTTCAAATCCAGCGTCAAGTTGTGAACGATACTTGAGAATACGCTGGTCATCGATTCGAATGAATGTAGCCCCGTAGATGTGGCCAGGATCAGGATTGAGAGGTTCATCAAGAACGGTCAGGCCATGGCCTTCATTCTGTAGAGCTGCGACGAGGTCTTCTCGAACGACGTGTTCTTCCCACATACGCGATGTTGAAGCCCGAATGTCTGCCATTTGCGAGCGACGACGTGCCTCGATGCGTGCACGTATTTCGCTGTGACGTGAGGCTCGTTCTTTCACCGTCGCTTGGATATCAGCTTCTTCGACGGATTCTGGACTGACTTCAACGACGTATTCATCTGCGACGTGAACGGTTTCAACTTCAACCATCGGTAATGCATCGATGGCTTCTTCTTCATCACCACTCATCGAAGCCATTGCTGCACGCTGGGCTTGCTGAGCGGCAAGGATCTTGGCTGCCTTTCGTTCTTTGAGCGACATCGCCTTGGCTGGTTTTGGTTCAGGATTCAATTCGTCCACAGCATTCGATTCAATTTCGGGTTCGGAAATCGCATCGGTTGAACTTGAGGATGAAGGCGTTGCAACTTGTGCAGGAAGTTCAAACGAAGGGGTGCCAGAAAGGATGTAAACCAATCCAAGTGCAACCATTATCCCAATGGTTATCCATTGCTGGTTTTCATCCATTTCACCGACGGAAACGAAATAGAACAGCAAGGTAGCAACAAACGCCAATGCGATTGTGTTTCGCAAGAACCCCATGCCTATCACTCCATCCAAGAACTCCCTGCTTATGACGATGATGCCGTCTCGGGTGTTGAAAGCAAGTCGATAAGACCATCCAAGGCCTTGCGTCGATGACTGAATTTTTCCTTGACCGGCAATCCAACTTCAGCGAAGGTTAGCCCATTGGTTGTGATTGCTTCACCATGAAATTCAACATCGTCAGGAATGAAGATTGGATCGAAACCAAAGCCATCGCTACCGCTGGGCGTGATTGCAAGACTGCCCCGACATATCCCTCTTGCAACGTGAATTGTGTCATCAAGGAGCAAGGCAGCGACCGCCTCAAAACGGGCATCTCTCCGTTTGTCTGGCCCAACAAGTTTGAGCAAGCCATCGCAATCAAGGGTCTTCAGGACGTAGGCTGAATAGACTCCGGGAAACCCGTTGAGTTCGTCCACAAATAAACCGGCATCTTCGACCATGAGGGCATCGTTTGAATCGGGAAGGTATGCTTTCGCTTGTTCAAGTTTTGAGCGAGCGACTGTTTCCAAATCATCGCATTGCGGTTCAACAATGTCGACACCCTCGATTGTCAATTGTTTGACATTGAAACCCAGTGGTTCAAGCGAATGCTTGGCTTCGCGCACCTTTCCTGCGTTGCCAGTCATGAACCAAACTGTTCGCATGGGTATGCCATATCGCGTGCCATTGATGGCTTTTCGCTTGATTTCAAGCACGAACTTCAAGGTCTTTGTTGTCAAGCAAGAACCATGTTCCAGCAGGTGTTGATTGTGGCCTTGGGTGGAGGAATCGGTGCTGCACTTCGATATCTCACCTCCGAATGGGTTTCCAGTGATGGGTTTCCTTGGGCGACCTTGAGTGTTAACCTCGTTGGGTCCTTCCTGATGGGTGCGCTTGCTGTGGGGCTTGCAGAGCAGATGATTTCCAAGGACCTTGCTCTTCTCCTTGGAACCGGTTTACTCGGAGGATTGACTACGATGTCTGCATTTTCAGTTGAAACTATACGGCTTCTCGAGGGACAACAAACCAGTCTTGCTGCAGGTTATGTTACCCTCACGATGGTTCTTTGCCCCTTGCTTGCTTTGCTGGGCTGGAAACTCTCTGAAACAATTCTAAGTCCAACCTGAACTTTAAGTGGATGAATCAATAGGATGAAGTCATGACAACCCAGAACTTGATTGCAAAATTGAACGAAGCACTTGGGTGGGAACTCCGCGCCATCAACATGTACGCTCACTATGCAGCATACATTCGTGGAATTCATCGTTTGCAACTCGAGCCTCACTTTTCGGCGGAAGCGAACGAATCGATGGTTCACTCGAACATCGTTCGTTCAGCCATTGTCAAACTCGGTGGCGTAGCCGTAACCGAACGAAATCAAACACCCATTGAACACGTCTCTTCGTACCTCGATATGCTTGCGGAATCGTTCAAGACGGAGACGAAAGCCGCAGAAGTATACGGTGAATTGATGGCCATGATCAAAGAAGCAGGAGATGCTGAGTTGTTGGACACAATCGAGCAAATCTATCTCGCTGAAGTTCGCAGTGTGGAAGAATTACGCCGGCTTACAGAGTGATTAGACTCGAATACTGAGCATGCGCTCAAGAGCGATCAGTGAACCTTCCTGAACATCTTTTGGTACCGTTATTTGATTGTGTATCTGATTGTCAGCAAGTTTCTCCAAGAGATCCATCAAGTACGCTGGATGAATCATGTACATGGTCGAACATGGGCATATTTCTGGGTCAAGACATTCAATGTGTTTGTCTGGATGGTCATCGGCTAGGCGCGCAACCATGTTGATTTCTGTTCCTATCGCTACTGCTGCGCCTCGTGGAAGATTGTTGACGTAATTGATGATGAATTGTGTTGAACCATTCGCATCCGCTACATCCACCGTTTCCTTTGGACACTCTGGATGAACCACGACAACACCTTCAGGATGGCGCTGTCGGAAATCTGCGATTTGACTCGGTTTGAAGCGCTTGTGAACAGAACAAAAACCATGCCAGAGGATGATGCGGGCATCTGTGAGGTTAGAACTCGCACCAACACCTGGCGTCCAAGTCGGCATTTGATCTTCCGTAATCCCCATTTTCAATCCCGTGTTTCTGCCAAGATGCTGGTCAGGGAAAAAGAGGACGGCACCCTTTGGACCCGCTCTGTCGAAAGCCCATTGCAGAATTCCTTCGGCATTGGATGAGGTACAAACAATTCCACCATGACGGCCGACGAAATCCTTGAGATCTGCACTACTGTTCATGTACGTCACTGGAACGAGATACGACTCTCCTTCGTTGGCAACGTCTGCCGGATTGGCTTTGCTGATTGGATCTTGAAGATTGGTTGAAGCCAACATTTCATTCCAAGCGGCTTCCACGTCGACAAGTGTTGCCATATCGGCCATCGAGCAGCCTGCTCGCAAATTTGGAAGCATGACCACTTGGTCATCAGAAGTAAGAATGTCTGCTGATTCAGCCATGAAATGAACGCCACAAAAGACGATGTATTTCGCATCAGATTCAGCTGCTTTTTGACTGAGCATGAAGGAATCACCAAGGAAATCAGCATGCAAAACGATGCTATCTCTCTGATAATGATGTCCAAGAATCAGTAAATCATCACCAAGTTGTTGTTTCAGTTCAGAGATACGCTCCGCAATCGCCTTATCCTCTGGCGACATTGACGCCGAAGAGAAATCGACGGCGCACATAGCAAGTGAGATCGACATGCGTATCGTTCTTTCCAAACCGCCTTCCAATTTCAACCCATTGCAATCGCTGAACTTATCAAAAGGAGGCAATTCGGTAGACACGATGGCATTCACGGGTGACAAGCGGCTCTACCTTGGTGCAGAGGCAGAAGTTTGGCGTGGCTCATGGATGGGACAACCTGCTGTTCGCAAGCAACGCCGACTCCGTTCATGGCGTCATCCTGATTTGGACGACCGTTTGGGTCGTCGACGAATGATTGCCGAAGCACGGCTCATGGTCCGACTGTACAAGAAAGGACTCAACATCCCTGTCTTGTACGATTGCGACGTCCAAGGACAGCAACTTGTCATGAGCAACATTCCAGGATTACCGCTCATCGATCTCCTCAATGACCGTTCGCTTGACGATTCAACTGTTTTGGAGTATCTCCGATCTGCAGGACGCAGTATCCGGATGCTGCACAGAGAAGCGATTGTGCATGGTGATCTTTCAACCAACAACATCATTATTACGCCTGATGGCGATGCAGTCTTGATTGATTTTGGACTCGCAAAAATCGAATTTGAGACAGAATTGTATGGGATTGATTTGCACGTTCTCTTTGAAATTCTTGGTGCATCCCATCCTCATCGAGAGGATGCTATGGAGGCTGTTCTCGAAGGGTATGCTCAGTGCGAAACGGAATTGGGTCCTGCTGCAACAACGCCGGGAGGCGACCCTGTTGCAATGAAGGATGTAATCGAACGATTTGATCTCATTCGGACTCGAGTACGCTATCATGGATGATGTTGTCCTTTGAGGACTCATCTTGACGCTGTAAAATGTAGATGAACGTCAGAACGATCAACACAATGACCGACCATTGGAGGACAAGACTGGAATATGTCGCAAGTTCAGTTCCACGATGAAGCACGTTCATGGTCACTTCTCCATCCTCTTCAACTTCGATGTAAGCAATCCCTCCTTCAAGAGCGAGTGGATTGACCTGATCGATGGTATCCGAGGTCAATTGTTCGGAATAATTTGTAGGAAGATGCAATTGATGGATTTCCCAGTCACCGTACTTATCATTGAAACTGAATGGATTGTAATGATCTTTTGCTTCCCAGACAACGTAATCGTATGCCAAAGAGATGTTGCCCACCGGATAAATCGGATCGAAACCGAGCCATTGGTCACCGGTCGTTCGGTCGTAGAGGACCATCCGGTCGAGAGCTGAAACATTCACTCGAGCAGCGATATGTTGAGAATTGAAGGAAACCTGAACTATGCTTGCATTGCCTTCATCAACGGGTTGCTCCCATTCTTCGAGAACGCGGTTCTGCTCCGGTGATGTCGATGCAGTCACAACGATGCTTTGCGAATCAAGTGCGCCTATGGTTCCAATGCGCAACGTAGAGGGTTGCTCCTTGGAGACCATGAGGATTTCAACCCCTGAAACCGACATCAACTCAATTGTTTCACCATTCGGAAGGGTTGGAACAAGTACTGTTGCTCCTTCGGTATTAACTCCATACAGAACGTCATCGACAATGTAGAGGGCGATAAGTTCGCCTTGGAATGAAGTCAGTCGCAGCGATTGGATTCCAGTAACCTGTTGTTGAGAGATGATTTGATCCGGGTTCTCAACATCAAGAATGCGTAACTCTGAATCATTTGCTAGCACAAGATAGTTCTCATACAACGCGAATGGAGAATTGAACTGCATCAATGGTTGAGCGACGGTACTGGGATCAAGTGAAGGTTCCGAGACGTCATGAATCAAAACGATGGCTTCACCGGATTGATTGTCCATCGTCGCCATCCAACCCTCTGATGCTACTGCACCCTGTGCGGATTGAACGCCTTCTGCGGGAAGTTCGTTGTGCGTTAAGTCCCATGTAATGACGGCTCCTGTGAGAATCAAAATAGCGACAATGAACGTTCCAGTTTCTTTGCTGGTTGGTTTCAACAGTTTAGCACCGTATGCTTTGAGACGATTGAACAGAAACGATGCGGAATGACGTGGACGCGTCAATACCGTCGCCAAGCGACTGTTGATGGTCCGTTCATCGAAAACTTTCCACACAGAATCGTTCGTTCGCTCCGTCAATCGTACCGTTAATGCGGCGACCATCATCCCTCCAATGATGTCGACAAACCAATGGATTCCGAGATAAATAATGGCGAATGCTGTCAGTATAATGTAGCCCAAAGTCATGTTTTGGAATCGTCGCCAACGACCATCGTGATCGTATTTCCGGAACGTTAGCCAAATGGCAAACGGAACGGCAATATGCAGTGAAGGCATGCAATTCGTAAACGCATCAATACGGCGGAACCAATCTTCGATTTCTGGATTCAAGGTGTAGGCAATCGCGTCCATATCCTCGACATAAAACCCCGTTACTCGAACGTTAAAAAAGAGATAAAATGGAATAGCAAGGAGATAGACCCAAGCAATACTCAATGCGATACGGTCTGCCATCCATCGGTCATCAAAATAGGTCACATAGAAAATTGAGGCATAGGTAATGAACATGAATCCAGCAATGTAGAAATGTGTCATCAACACATCGAGCCATTCTGCTCGAAATGTGTCTTGGAACCAGACAACCAAGTCGCCTTCAATCGCATAGATGTAAGGCGTCATGTCAATGCCCGTTCGAGCCATTAAGATTCGATCGATTTGATCGAGAAAATCCTTTGCGTTGTAAATCGAGAGTGCGATCAAAAGGTGGAGCCAATAGCGTCGAATGAAGTCAACGAATCCACTCAGTGTCAACTTGGCCCATGGTGGCTTGAAATACGGCATCAGGAAGACACCTACAGCCAATGCTGAGATGAGCCAAGTGAGATAGACTCCATCCATATTGATGTCTCCTAAGTCCTCGGTGGAGGCTTGTGCTCAAGAACCCTATACCTACTTTTCAACACGAGAGGCTCGAATCACCATGCGCCGTGAACATAGGGGCGGCCATGGTCAGGGTCACGGCGATGAGCAAGGTCCCAGATTCGTTCAAATCGATATATGCCGCTGGAGCATCCGGTTTCCCATTCAAATGCAACAGCATAATTTCCAACGGTGCGGACCGATGGCTTTTGTTTAGAATATGCTTCTACAGTTCGGCGAAGTTGCATGCTCGTGTCGTCTTCGTTACGAAGCGGTGCGCATTTCGCACATGGGCAGGCAAAGCGAAGATCATCGTACGTGACAAGGAATGTTGAACCGTCTTCATAGGTAAGTTCCATATCGATATCTCGACGTTCAAGCCGACGCAATTCAAGAGGTTCTTCACTCATGTTCAATCCTCAGATGATTTCCAAATTGGAGGAACTCGCACCATCCAATTGCGATTGAATGGATGCAACGACATGAGAAAAGGCGGATGCAGATGCTCCTTCTGGCTCAGAAACAATGCGGTGAACCCCATCGTCTCCACCCCGGACGAAACCAGGATCAAATGGAAGTGCTCCGAGGAAAGGGACTCCAAATTCTTCAGCCGTGGAGCGACCTCCGCCCTCCTTGAAAATGTCAAGGGTGACACTGAATCGACCTTGATCGTCACACGTTGTTCGAGCCGTTCGTCCGGCCGGTGCAGCGATTTCAATCTCAGAGCCAGGGGTTCCTTTCCCCTGAATCGTGTAACCACTCATGTTCTCAACCACGCCAAGAACCGGAACTTTCAGCGAGGAGGCAAAAGAAATCGATTTCCGACTGTCAAGAAGAGCAACATCCTGAGGAGTGGTTACAATGACCATTCCATCGATATCTGGTAAGGATTGGGCAACCGTCAAAGGTTCGTCGGAGGTACCGGGTGGGAAATCGATGATGAGATAGTCAAGATTACCCCATTCAACGTCCCCAATGAATTGTTGAATCGCACCGAGTTTGATCGGACCGCGCCATACGACAGGTGTGTCTTCATCCTCTAGAAGAAATGCCATCGAAATGACCTTGACGCCCAAATGACCTTGAGCAGGATGAATCCTTCCTGCCTCAACGTGCAACTTTCTTCCATCGAGACCCATCATCTTTGGCACATTTGGTCCGGTAATATCAATGTCCAAAATACCAACTTTGTGACCTTGTTGAGCAAGTGCAAGTGCGAGGCCTGTTGAAACGGTTGATTTGCCGACGCCGCCTTTTCCTGACAGAACCATAATCTTGTGTTTGATCTTCTTTCCGATTTCAGCCATTGCCATCTTTCGCCTCATTTGCGCGTAGGCTTGCTCCATTTGCTTTTGTGCACCAGCGTCGGGTGCTGCGGGTGCTTCCTCAGGAGCACCGTTTCCCGGGGTGTGCATCGAAACAGGTGAATCGGACATACAATACCCACATCTTCTGCCTACTTCAATGCGTTTATTTTTCCTTCACAAAAACAAACCATCCACCGTGTGTGAGAGTTGTGAGCAGTAAAGCCCCTACACTTGCAACGATTTGGAACTCCATGCCCGTGTAGGCATAGGCAATCCCAACTGCTAACGGCAAGCTGACAACGTAGCCAATGGTTGTTGATTTTGACCCCGTCTTCTTCAATCTGTAATCGATTAACCAAAGCAACGCGCCGCAACAAAACGTCATCAACACCAAGACGATGGCAACACCCTGAAACAACAGATGCCAATCCTTTGCTGCGAAGACAATGTGCAAGACAAAGAGAAGAAGATATGCGCTCGAGAAAATGACCAACGACCGCATTGGAGAATCCTTCCTATGCCTTCGAAGGAGTCAAGATTGATAAGATACATCACCGTCGAAATAGCATGCGATTGCTTTTTGTTTGCGTTGGAAACTCGTGTCGATCTCAAATGGCTGAAGGAATTGCTCGTCATCTAGGCCATGAAGCAGCCAGTGCAGGCACGCATCCTGCGACGCAAGTTTCTGCAAATGCGATCAAGGTTCTTGCCTCAAAGGGAATCTCAACCGCTGAACTGCGTCCAAAATCTGTTGATTTGTTCAGTGCTGATGCGTTCGATATGGTGATTTCGATGGGATGTGGTGTCTCTTGCCCAACCATGCAGATCGACCAAGATTGGGGGCTCGACGATCCAGTCGGGCAATCACTTTCTGTTTTCGAGGCGACTGCAAACGAAATTGAACGAAGATTGTCTGAGTTGTGATTATTCCTCTTCAGCCATCTCACCCTCGCCGAGCAATTCGATGTACATGCTGCTAACAGTTTTCGTCCGACCGTCAGCGTCCTCAAGTTCAACCGAATCGGTTTTGATGTCGACTATGGTGACCTTTTCTGGCAACATGGAGGCAATAATTCCGTGTCGTCTTCGACAGATTTCAGCGACATCCACTGCACGACCAATGGCTTGTCCTCTGGCTTGAAGGCGAACAAGTCGTTCTCCATCCTTCATTGCCATCATTACAGCTTTCACATAGGAGAAAGAGGGTTTCTTGCCAACATAAACAACTCGAGCGTCAGTCATAGTATGCCATTGTACAAGCAGTATGTAAAGGCTCTTTCAGTTGATTTTGGTGCGAGCGCCGGGACTCGAACCCGGGTTCAGGCGTTGGCAACGCCCGGTGATAACCACTACACTACGCTCGCAGGTAGCAACCAACCCACTGAGCGGGGGTATAAACGATTGTCGGCGCAATTCTGTGCTCACTGGAAACCAAATCGGTCATGCCCTTCTTTCGGTGGTTGACGTTGCCGTAAATAGACGGCTACACCGGCGAAAAGAGCCGCGACACCAACGACGAGAGCAATCAATGTAAGGGGCAATTCATCTCCCTTCGCTCCAAGAGAGTCGTCATCAGCATCTGCAACAAAAACGACAAACGAGGTTGGAGATGTTGCATCACCATACGAATCAGATGCTTGGATGAAGATTTCGTGGGCACTGATCGGTGTTGACGTTCGGATGGAAGCAGTGGCTGTGTAGATGCCATCGTTCGCCTCTTTGTCCAACCCTTGCCCATTGTCGTACAAATTCACCCAACGCTCGGTTTGTCCAAGTGGCTTAAGCAGACCTAAATCAGCACGCACGAGAAGGATTCCGTCAGCATCCGCAACCTGAATTTCGATAGCTCGCTCCACATTGGAATCAGCTCGTCGCAACGGTTCAGTGGTCGCAAGGGACAGCGTTGGGGGTGTATTTTGAACGGTTACGGCCAAATCGACATCGGTCGAACTCGGCTGGAAATGATGTTCAGAGGTTTGGGTCTTTGTCACGAGTATGCTTGCACCAAGTTCATCGGTCAATCGTACCTTCAAAAGACGAAGGCCTGGCGTCATCCCTTGTGGCATGGTGAGCTCACAAATCCAAGCCTCGACTTTGAGGCAGGGTGTTTCCTCTCCACCGTATTCTCGGAGGTCGACAACAACCGATTCCACTCCATGGAAGTCAAGCACGTCCAACGTCATCAACGCAGCACCTCCACGGACGACCGTGTCCGGCTCAATGGAGGCACTCAGAATCCGAGGTGCTTGGTTCTCGACCAGAATGGTCGTCGAATAGACGTCGGTTTCACCCCACTCATCCACAACATCCACGCTGATTGAACGTTCTCCAACCTCCATACCTTGAACAGAAACCAAAGTGGTCCATTGATTATCACCAATGGTCTGATCCCCAACGAGGCCACGATCATTCAACGAAACGGTTCCGAGTCCGATCGATGAAAGATCGACAACAACGCTCACAACGTTCCAATCAGGGTCGTCAACGGTTGCAACCAAATGTGCGGGGGATGCTCCTTCTCCGAACACAAGACCCTCCATGAGCGAAAGATCGAGGACGACAGGTGGATTGTTGTCATCAGCAGAAACGATGCTTGGTGAAAGGATAGCGTCGACGGCTTGAGATTCGTTAAGCAGAGCGATTTCTTCGTTTTCACCGAATTCGATTTCGAATGAGCGCGTTGTACTTGCAAGCAGGCCCGTCAATGGTCCTTTGTGGACGATTGAACCTTGAGCCGTTCCTGAAACGCCGTCACTGTAGACTCCAGTCCATTGAATGACGCTGAGATTTTTCGCGTCACGTGGCTCGATGCTTTCCTGGCCAGCCGTGACGGTGAGAACGATCCCATCTTGAGCAAGAAGGCGCACAACGTCGCCAGTTTCCATTGGTACAGGTGCGAATCCTGCTTCCCGCCCAACCGAAATGTTTCCAAGCGCTTCCTCTACTTCTGGAGGTGCAGGGTCACGTTCGATCGGGCTGCGTTGCGGGCGCTCGTCTCCACTTGATGGATCTGGACCTGTTTCTGTCCAGACAAGTCGCACGGTTCGGTTGTCCCAGTCTGCGTTTGTCGCTTGGTAAATGTACGAATCGTTGTGGTATGAACCTACCCCGCTACCGCCAAAGAAATTGCTCCCACCTGCACCGGTCACGTTGAACCACGTTTCGCTGTGAATTACATTGACATCATGTTCGACAAGGGTGTGGTTGAGTTGAGTTCCTGTTTGCTCAATGGTTTGAACGACACCGAACGTCCCTTGAACGTCGCCAGAAAGCGTACCATCAACATGGACGTCATCGATTAACGTGATTCCGTCCTCAACACGGTTGTGAAACGTATACACCGTTCCGTTGACCACCATCGAAGAATTTTCTTCCTCATCTTCGAATCCAAAGGTTCCGTCACCACGGATTACATTCAATTGGTCAACGCGTACACCATTCTCCCATCGTTCCAGTGTTTCGAATTGGTCGAGTTGGAGGTTAAATTCTGAGCCTTCATCGGCAAGGAGCATGTCTGCTGTTGCTTCAATTTGTATGTGTTCTAGGACACGTACTCCGTCATGGTCAATGGTCTCCAAGAGCAATAAGCTGATGTCACCGTCGACATCGAATTGTGCATCATCTTCCTCACCATCGACAAGCAATGCACCGAATGCTTCCAATCGAAGACGTTCTGTGACAACGTTGTCAATGTTTGAACGATTCAGCAGGGCATCGACCACTGTCGCATTGATGGTGGTCACCAATCCATCCTCCTCGAGCTGCAACAAAAGATCACCACTACCACGTGCCTGAATGACTTGCGATGTCAAGACGCCAGAGGTAACGGTTTCATTCTTCCAAAAGGATTCGAAATCAAGGTTTAACTCGGTTGTTGAATCATTGGTAATCTCGGACGTAAGCAACGTTCCATTGCCCAATTCGTATGAATTGAGAACTTCACCGATTCGCTGTTGCCACCCGTTCCCCTCGAAAAGAAGCATGAACGATTGATTGCCTTCTGGAGTCTGATAGTTCTGTTCAAGGGACCACGCTGTTGTTGTTGTCACTTCATGATCGGCCATCGGCTGGTTCCACGAGCCCACAGTAAAGGTTCGTTCGACAAGGATTGGAGATGGAAGAGGTGTTCCGTCATGCCCATTGATGGTTACTTCGATGGAGATGGTATCGTTCCAACCAACCATCGTATCAAGAACGACGCGGGCTGTTAACGTCGGTGTGTTCTCGAGGAACGTCGTTTGTATGGTTGGATCCAAATCCAATGAATCTCGCAAATGTTCTATGCTGATATCGTAATCATGAGTTGAAGAATCAGCAAACGTCAGGATATAGGCATGCTCGTTGCTCAGCGCAGAAGTACCGCTCCAATCGGTGGTGATGGAGACCGTCGGAGAATCCTGTGCAGAGGCGAAAGAGGACATCGGCGTCAGCAGGAGAAGGAACACAAGAGCAACACTTCGAGAACTTCCCATACCGGCCTCTTCACGCCGCTCCTCTCTAAGGGTGTTGGCGGATTGCTTCAACAATCAAAGATTCAGAATGTAGGCAAAAAGAAGCGGTGCAACGATGGTCGCATCGCTCTCAACAACAAACATCGGTGTTGATGCATCGATTTTGCCCCATGTGATTTTTTCGCTCGGAGGTGCGCCAGAGTAACCCCCATACGACGGTCGAGACTCCGATATTTGTCCAAACCATGACCACAGTGGGACGTTTCGATCGAGATCTTGATTGAGCATGGGCACGACGCATATGGGGAAGTCGCCAGCGATTCCTCCTCCGATTTGGAGAAAAGCGAGGGGCTGTTCTTGACTCTCATACCATGTTGCAAGGTGCTTCATGTATTCAATTCCAGAGAGGACACAATCCGAGTCAACCTTCCCTTCGATGGAGCGTGCTGCGAAGATGTTCCCCATCGTGGAATCTTCCCATCCAGGAACGAAAAGAGGGAGGCCCATTTGAGCTGCTGCGAGCACCCACGAGGCGTCCATATCTCCCTCGCTTGAAGGCAACAACAATTCTTCTCGCAGCAGATCGTAGAAATAGAGATGGGGCAGTTGCCGTAGTTGACGTTCTGTAGCTGTCTCCCAAATTTGGACTAAATGGGTTTCAAGCGCTCGAATCGCTTCGTGTTCGGGGATGCAGACATCCGTTACACGGTTCATCTTCTTACCGAGCAGTTGTTCCTCATCGTCCAGCGACAACGCCCTCCAATTCTCAACAGTTACGTAATGAGGATACGCCATTAGACGGAAGATGTCTTCTTCCAGATTTGCCCCCGTACAACTTATGCCTGCAACGTACCCTTTTCGAATCAAAGGAGCGAGAAGTTTGCCAATACCTGCTGTACTCATTGCACCTGCAAGCGTGATGAATAATTTCCCACCTGACTCAAGGTGACGAACGAGCGAAGATGACATTGCTGCCAATTCTCCAGCATTGAAGTGTTGAAAATTTGAATCGACCGTATTTCGTATTCCCATGGTTACACCTCCGAAAAAAGAAATCGGTCAACGCTTTCTTCCTGCATCAAAACAAGGCCGGGGCATTGTTTGACAAGAGCATCTTTGATTTGAGTTACAATTGTTTGTGGATCTGTCGAGCCGCATGTAAACGTATCAATGGCCAACAGACCTCGGTCAAGGTAGCAATGTGCGCTAACATGGCTCTCATCGATCAAGACCACTGCAGCGAAGCCGGGAGGAGAAACTGAACCATCGAAATTTTCGACATGGGCATGAACTTCACGTGCACCACTGTTCGAAACAGCCTCCTGCATGATTTGGAGCATTTGATTTCCATCAAACCCATCGTGTGGAAAGAATTCAGCATAATCAAGAAACACGTGCGTTCCACGGGCAGATGAAGACATCTATTCACCTCCCTTTGGTTGTGAGAAACCTGTAAACGGTTCGGAGGAACGCACGGGACCTGAAGGTTCCTTCGTGGTGTTCCACATTCCGTTCTTTCTGGCCAAAACATGGGCAGCGACCACTTTTGTTGCCAGCATTGCTGCAGTGAACTGTGTCAATGGTGAGTCGTGTTGAACACCGATTTCATTGACATCAGCACCGACAACAACAGCGTTTGGAGCATTGAAAAGCGTTTGAATCGTTTCTTCAACTTGCCAATAGGACAAGCCACCTGGTACTGGCGTTCCAGTCGCAGGAACAAGGGCGCCATCAAGCCCATCGATGTCGATGGTCAGATGCACTGGACCTTCGATGGAGGAAAGCACCTCCAACCATTTGTCCCAATGCTGCAAACCATCTCGAACAGATTGTGTATCTCTTGCAAAGAAGGTGGTTATTCTTGAATCGGTTCGCATGCGTTTGTGTTCCTCGCTACTGAAGGCACGAATACCAACTTGGAGCAGTGATCCAACTCCTGCATCGAGTGCGCGTGCTGCTGCACACGCATGTGAGTGGGCTTCTCCTTCCAATTCTTCTCGCAGATCACTGTGCGCATCGATTTGAACAAGCGTAAGATTGGATAGATCATTCTCGACAAGTGGGTGGTGCCGAGTTGCTTCCATAATCGGGGGAAGGATGCCGTGTTCTCCACCGAGACACAGCGGAAAGCAGTCTCCCTTGAACCAAGGAATCAGATGGCTTGTCAATGAGTCGAGTTGTTGCAAGAGCGTTGGTTCATTCCCATCCCATGCTGGAATTGTATGGATGGAAAGACCTGCAGGTAAATCCTCGTTCAATTGAACATCGAACAATTCGACTTGGGCCGACGCTTCAATGCACGCTATTGGTCCTTGAGCTGTCCCCTGACGGTATGATGTGGTCAATTCATACAGCAACGGTAGGATGGCGATATCCACGTCGCCTTGGCCTTGGTCGAGACCCAGAAAGGTCGGTACGCCTTCGTCCTCCATGTTGTCCGCGTCCGCTCCGCGCTTCTAAGCATTCCCAAATCAAGGGCAAAAACGCCTTTGAAGGTGGATTTACATGAAAATCAGCCGATGTGTTAATATACATCGTCAACCAATATACAATAGTGTTCTCGGAGTAAAAACCGGGGCGGGGTGATGGAAGATGGGAATGACACTACAATCGTTGACGCAAGCAATACAACAACATATCGATACTGAAATGGATGCAGAGGTTGCTGCAGGCATGGCCGAGCACGCACTCGGATTCTTTGGATTCTACAACCGTATCATCGATAATGCACTTGAACCAACGGACCGTAACTTGTTCTACATGTTCCAAGATTACGATCTCTTGACCACTGAATCGGAAGAAACGACCCTTTGGGATGGACGTGAATGGCGCATTCACTACTGGAAATTCAAGCCTGACCTCAAAGAGCGTGTCGAATCCTACATGCAACGCCAGCGCAAGCCTGAGGACATCGATCCGTTCGCTGACATCTACGGCACGGATGGGCAATCCATCTGGACACGCGAATCTGAAAAGGTTCAGAATCCAAATGCATTCACCAGCGATTGGTGAGATGCCATTGCAAGCGTTTTTGTTTCACCGATGAGAGGACAGGCCATGCGAGTCGCAGTCGGCCTCGTCCTCTGTCTCCTTTTGGCCGGTGTTCCGCCTGTTGTTAGCGCATCTTCAGATACGAGCGACGATGAGGCATGGCCCGGAGAACCGATCGACAACCATCTCCACATGACGTGGGCTGCGTTGACCATGGAAGTCAATGAGTGGGCCGATAACAATCCAGACATTGTCAAATTGGTTGATGCTGGTAACTCTGAGTTGGGAAAAACACTCTGGGTTGTACAGATTTCGGACTGGTCCATGGAGACGAAAGCCAACGGAACGGCGAAAGAAATCATTTACATCGATGGAGGGCACCACGGTAACGAGTATCTCGGGACAGCGCTCGCTTGGCTTTCAGCACAATGGTACATTGAGAACTGGAACGAAGGCAATCAAGAAGCCATTGATGTTCTTCAAAACACGGAGATTCATATCTTAATCATGCTCAACCCTGACGGAAACGACTTTGATACACGATGGAACATCAACCAAGTCGATTTGAATCGAAATTACGATCACTACTGGAACACCTGTCCGACAACACAACCAGGAAGTGCTGCGTTCAGTGAATCGGAGACGGCTGCAAACTCGCAATACATGAACACCTACGTCACAGACGCTGATCTTTACGTAACCATGCACACTGGCGTCTGGATTATCCTCTATCCATGGGGGAAGTGGGCGAGCCAACCATCCGACTGGGAATTGTTCCATGGAATTCGAGAAGAGGTCCATGCCACCATTTCCGATATACCCATTCAAAATGCCAACCAAGGATTGTATCCCAACTGCGGAACGAGCAGAGACTATGGATATGGTGTCATGGGGATACCTACGTTCACCTTCGAAACCGATGATGAACAGTTCGTTCCCGGTTCTGTGGAAGCGCTGAACGAACGATTGGGTGAAGAAATGGATGTGATGCGATACTTGATCACCAACGTCTGGTATTGGAGAGCTCGTCTCGATGTCCAAGCGATACAAGTTTCTGATGAGGCAGTTACCATCGATGTTGACAATCTTGGTCGCGCCTCGACGACCAACGCCAGTCTGCAATTCGTAGACTCAACCGGACAGGTTTCGTGGACATCGCCACTCTTTTCTGTTAATGCGAGCAACTCGACTGTCGCCGCGCTGGACGCCTCAAATCTCTCATATTCGAAGGACGGTTCGTGGCAGTTGTATTACCAAAAGCGCGTGATAGACGCCTCAAAGTGGGTGACAGAACCTCTTGAAATCAATGCGACCCTCACGGATGACGATGAATATGCAGGCTTCCTTATTGGCTACGGCTTGTTCAGTCCCACGACCATTTTGGCCGGACTTGCAGTCATCTCATTGTTGCGAAAAGAGGATGATGAAGCGCTCTAAATTGCTGAAAACGATGCGCAAGGTTTCAAGTGCCCCAAGAGGTTCGGGGAAACCATGCAAATCAACGTAAGCCCGAGTCATAACATCGACGGAACTCTCATTCTTCCTCTCTTTGAAGGAACCGATATTGTGCCTGAAGCACATGCAACTGGCCTGCATGTCGCACTCAAGGCTCAAATTAACCGAGTACTCGCTGATGGAGACTTCAAAGGAAAAGCGAAATCGACGATGACACTGTTTGGAGGCGAGGGTGGAAAAGCGATGCTCGTTGGTCTTGGAAAAGAAGGAGATGCTGATGTTCATGCATACCGCAAGGCCGGTGCTGCAGTCATTGCTGCTCGCAAGAAGACCCACGGTACCGATCTTACTGTACGCTTTGCTGGAGCAAGCATCGAATGCATGGGCGCTTTCGCAGAAGGTATGTTGCTGCGCGATTATTCCTACGATGACTACAAGATGCAGAAGGAAGAAGATAAGGAAGCAGAGCGTAATGTACGAATTACCTGCGATGAAGGTCAAGAAGAAACATTGGAGGCGCTCGTCAAGATTCACAGCGGAGTTGCATCAGGAGTTCATCTCTCTCGTGACCTCGGTAACTGCCCTCCGAACGATATGTTCCCTGAAGCGTTTGCTGACAAAGCATGGGAATGGGCAAAGGATTACGATAACGTCGAAGTGACCATCATCAACTACGAACATGCCATGAAAGCAGGCATGGGCGGTCTTGTCGCAGTCGGCATGGGTTCCTCTCGAAAACCATGCATGGTCATTTATGAAATGAACAAGGAAAAACCGGGCCGTTGCCCTCTCCTCGTTGGAAAGGGAATTACCTTCGACACCGGGGGTATCTCTCTCAAACCAGGGGCAAACATGGACGAAATGAAGTACGACATGGGCGGATCCGCAACCGTCTTTGGAACAATGGAAGCCCTTGCAGCAACCGGATACGATGGTAAGGTCGTAGCAATCACATGCATGGCAGAAAACATGCCTGCTGCAAATGCCCAACGACCGGGTGACGTCATTACTACACTCTCTGGAAAGACCATCGAAGTTCTCAACACCGATGCTGAAGGCCGATTGGTTCTCTCCGATGGTCTTTGGAAGGCTGGGGAATTCGACCCTGAATTCATCATTGACTTCGCAACGCTCACAGGAGCCTGTGTTGTTGCCCTTGGTCACGAGGCCACTGGACTCTGGTCAAACGATGACGACTTCCGTTCAAAGATTCACGAAGCTGGGAACGCTGTTGGCGAACTTGCGTGGCCAATGCCACTCCTTCCAGCGTTTGAGAAAGAAATGACGGACTCAAAGATTGCTGACACTCGAAACCTTGGCGCAGGTCGTTGGGGAGGAGCAAACACCGCCGCAGCCTTCCTCAAGCAATTCGTTCCAAATCGAAACTATGAGGAAGACGGTGAGCAAATCACATGGGCTCACATGGACATTGCTGGAACCTACTGGGGTGCAAAGAGCAACACCATGGTTGGAAACGGCGCAACAGGAATCCATGTCCGTACCATGTATCACTTGATTACAAACTGGAACAACTGAATGTGATGGCATGCAACAACCTCTTCTCTTTTCGGGGTTGGTCTGCCTCATCCTATGTTCAGGTTGCCTCGGCTTCGTAAACGATGAAGACTCGGAGACAAGTTTGATCGTTGTGCTCAGCCAGGACCGCATTGTTATCGAAACGGTTTACGATCAAGCCGAACTGATTTCGTCTTCAACTCCGACCGTTGATGTTGACTTTTCACAGACGACATCCGATGTTGGAATTGTCACATATGGTATTCTTACAGATGATGGCCGTTCCTTCAGCATCGATGCGACTAAGGGTCAAAACATCTCGATTGAGTTCCAACATCATGGCATGTACACCATCACAGTGTATGCGATCGATTCTCAAGATGTTCAACTGCAAGAAGTGAAGACTCTCATCGTCGAACAAATCATTACGTGGTCCGAGCTTGATACGGGAAGTCCTGAGTCGTTGTTTTTTGAAACCACACCAGGGAATGACGGACCTTCACCTTCGTATTTTATTCTCAATTCGACAGTAAGCAATCCGTCTCCGCTTCTCGAAATCGATGGACGTGATGTTGATGTTGAGTGGGCCGTTATCAACGAGGATGGCCAATGTTTGGGCCATCGAGAAATCATTGAAAATGGCGATTCATTCACGTGGAACACGCTGCATTTTACACCCGTGGAAATGCATGAGGTTGATCTCACCATTCATGAGGGACAGGATTCTGTTGATGTCGAGCACAGGATTGAATTGAGATATACGGAATAAGGCTGAATCATGAAACCAAAATCTTTGGTTGAATGATGACCTGAGAAAGACTTTGTATTGTCGTTCTTATCGTTCAGATTAGGTGAGATTATGATAACTGTTGCAGATGTGGAAAACGTGCAGCGCGAATGGGGCGAAGGTATTGTTCGAATTGCTGAAGCGTACAAGCTCGAGGATGATTACACCGCAATCGCTACAAAGCACGTTGAAGATCTCTATGCATACGATTTGAGCGAAGTTTTGTTCAAACCAACCATGGCTTCCAAGGAACAATTTCGTCCAACCTTTGAAGGTGCGTTGTCGTACTTCGTCGCATCAAATGGTGCTTGCAAAGAAGACACTGGGTTTGCAATCAAAGGTTGGACGTCTGTCGAATTTGAAAACTCAGGTGTTCTCACCAATGATGTCAATGCCGTAGCGATGGGCAACTACTTCTTCACGGATGCAGAGGGAAGCAAAACCAAGGTTGAGTATACCTTTGGATACATTCGTGATGATGCTGGTAAGCTGCGCATCGTCCTGCACCACTCATCACTTCCAGCAACGTTGTAGAACGAATCAAACCATATTCTGTAATTTGTGGATGCAGCACTCGATCGAGTCCGCTGCGATGACCTGTTGTTAGGGACTCTTGGTCGTATTTCGCATCAGCATCGTTACTGATTTTTCCTTATGATGAACGATCCCCACCTCCTCAAATCGAAAGCGGTGATGGAATCTCATCGATCCCGGATTGGGTGGATTCAAATTCACTTCTGCTGCGACTGGAATGCTGTTCTCTTGTGCATAGGAAACGACGCGTTCGTACAGTAGTGTACCAATTCCCTGGTTCCTTTTGTCTTTCGAAACAGCAATCCTATCAACATAAACGAACGCATCAAAGTGGTCGTTGAACCATGCATAATTTGGGCTACCGTACGTGGTTCCGGGAGACAAACAAAGAACGAATCCAAGCAATTCTTCTTCTTTGAATGCCCCTAATGAGAAATCGGAAATCGCGAGCAGGTCTCTGAGTTCCTGTTTTGACACTTGACCCGTCCCAGGCAATCCCTGCTCGTTGATTGACCAGATGGATTCGACATCATCGTTTGATAATGTTCGTGTGTCCATGAACGTCGTTCAACCGTGGAGGTATATTGTCATGCACCTAGCGAAATGATGCATCACCAAAACTCATCCACCTGGAACAATCCGAGTATGATTCCAATCATGACGATAAAGAAACACAGCGGAATTGCATAGGCTGCACCGAGTGCTCGTGCGTGATTTTTCTTGAGGTGTTCCTTTACGGGGGCAATCGCCAAAACAAGAATCACTATGAAAAAGAGACTCTCCTCCAACACTCCAAAGCCGATAAGTATCATGAAAAATCCCATAAACGAATAACCCAACGAATAGAGAAGATGTATCCCAAAACCCTTCAAAAACTCGAGGCGAAGAACGGCTAATCCAACAACGAGTCCGATTCCTGGGAGGACTGTTCCCATGAATAATGCGTCATCATCGCCTCCTTCCATTACCGAAAGAACTGTAAAAAGCAAATACAGTAAGGGAAAATAAAACAAAGCCATCGATGCAAATTTGACTGGATCGTTTGATTCTTTGAGCTCGTTGTAATTCTCGTGTCCAACGACTCCATATGGTACTTTGAACACAGCCTCGCTGGTTGAAGGTTCCCGTTCGAGAATCTTCTGAGGAAGTGGAACAAGGTTCGGATGGATCACAAACCCAACAAAAACAGCCAACAAAAAACCAAAACTCTCGAAAAGAATTTCGATAGCAAGGAAAAAGTCTCCTAACGAATAAGCATGTTGAAAGATGATGTAAAACATTGCCAACCCCATGATGGTTGAGTAACCAGCGCTAAACATTCCAATTCTTTCGAATATCAAATTAGGTTGTTCTTTGTGAGACCAACAAACAACAAAAATTCCAATGAATACAATGGGCATAACATCTCTCAGAATAATCAACAAGAGAACCAATGGACCTGCTTCTTGTCCAACCCATGAATAACTCTCGAACAACGATCCATCGAAAAGGAAACCGAGAAGGTCAATGATCTCCGAAATTCCATTCATGTTGTCAGCATAATAGTACCAATCATTGTAAAACCAATCCTGGACCCCGTGAATGAGTGTAATCCAGTAAACCGTTCCCCAATTCAGAAACATCGAAATTGTAAACAAAACCGTTGCGAATTCCAGCCTCCGGGTTTGATGATTTGTTGAATCTGATGGAGGGAGAGGATTTGGAACTGCGGTTTGAGGTTCCTGCTCAATCGATTGCGGGAGTTCTGTATCAGGCTTTGTTGGGTTGATTACGACAGATTGAGGCTTCATACCTCTTCTGTCCCACATGTCGCGCTCTGCTTCCACGAAGCATGGACGAGTACACTGCAACATAAAATTAGACCCTGCAATATGTGTATGATTGAGAATTTCAAATCAAGAAAGCGAAGTCAGGTTCATATACCACACTGCACTCGCAACTATGTAACCTCAGGTTAAGTAGTGGTGAAATCAATGGCTGGTGACGACTGGGAAGAGAAGATGTTGGATCAACTCGAACGCCTTCTTTCCAACATGGGCATGAACATGTCCAGAGAGCAATTGCGTGCACTGCTCCAGCAATTTCGCTCCCAGTTTGAGAAGATGGGGATTGATGAAGAGCGAATCGCCAAAGGTGATGTCAACTTCAATTTTGATCTAAGCAACTTGCAAAATTTCTTCCAACCTGGTATGGACTTCAATGAACTGTTCAAAAACATGGGTGTTGACGTCCGAGTCGACGCTTCACCCGTCGAAATTGAAACACCTGAAGGCGATGAACAAGACGACATGGTGCTGCCAGCAGACGATGTCTACCTCGAGGGTTGGAACATGACCATCACTGTTGATTTCGCAAAGAAAGAACTCGAGCAAGATCAAGTCGAATTGAATCTTATCGATGGAGGGACGCTCGTCGAAGTTCACCGCACCACACAGCTTGCGCCTGTGGCACGAATCGAACTACCACATGCCTGTGAGGATGTCCTTGACTTTTCACTCAACAACGGAATCCTCGACATTACGCTGCGATTGATTCCTCCTGAGGATGCTTTTGCAGCACTACCACCATCGGAAGATGGTGATGATACCATTCCCCTGAGCGACGACATCGCCATCGAACTTGCGGACGATGACGACGATGACGACGATGACGGAGGAATCCCTATTCTGTGAAATGGAGATGAAGAAAATGAGTAAAGTAATCGGAATTGACCTCGGAACAACCAACAGCTGTGTAGCCACCATCGAAAACGGTGAACCAATTGTTATTGCCAACGCAGAAGGCGCACGAACCACGCCTTCCGTTGTGGCGTTCAACAAAGACGGTGAGCGATTGATCGGTATCACTGCCAAGCGCCAAGCAGTCACAAACCCAGAACGAACTATGATTTCTGTCAAGCGACACATGGGGACCAACTGGAAGACCGACATTGACGGAACAAACTACACGCCTCAGGAAATCTCAGCTTTCATTCTTCAGAAGTTGAAGGCTGATGCCGAGGCATACCTCGGACATGAAGTCAAGCAAGCTGTCATCACATGCCCTGCATACTTCACCGATGCACAACGTAAGGCAACCAAGGATGCTGGCCGCATTGCAGGAATGGATGTACTTCGAATCATCAACGAACCAACTGCTGCTGCACTTGCATATGGTGCGGACAAGGGTGAGGACCAAACCATCCTTGTCTACGATCTCGGCGGTGGAACATTTGACGTCTCAATCCTCGAAATCTACGATGTTGACGGACAACCGCAAATCGAGGTAAAAGCCACTGCAGGGAACAACAAACTTGGTGGAGACGACTTTGACGAGCGCATTATTGAGTGGTTGGTGAGTGAATTCAAGCGAGAAACTGGTATCGATTTGTCCAAAGACAATCAAGCCATGAGCCGCCTCAAAGAGGCTGCTGAGAAGGCAAAGATCGAACTCTCCGGCACCCAATCCTCCCAAATCAACCTCCCCTTCATTACCATGAAGGACGGAAATCCAGAGCACCTTGACATCACACTGTCAAGAGCACGATTCGAGGATCTTATTGCAAAGCACATCGAAGATACGATGGCTCCGACACGCCAGGCAATGAAGGACGCTGGTGTCAAGAAAGGCGACGTTGACAAGGTCATCCTCGTTGGCGGTTCAACACGAGTTCCTGCAGTACAAACAGCCATCGAAAAGGAAACTGGAAAAGCACCGTACAAGGGTATCAATCCAGACGAAGCCGTCGCAATGGGTGCTGCCCTTCAAGCGGGAATCATTGCTGGAGATGACGAGGTTTCCGACATCCTCCTCCTCGACGTCACACCACTAACGCTGGGTATTGAGACCCTCGGTGGCGTGACAACGACCATGATTGAACGAAACACTACGATTCCCGCTCGGCGAAGTGAGATTTATTCAACGGCGAGTGACAACCAACCTGCTGTCGAGATTCACGTCTTGCAAGGAGAGCGTGAATTCGCAAAGGACAACGTTACCCTCGGACAATTCCATCTGACCGATATCCCACCGGCGCCACGTGGTATCCCTCAAATCGAGGTTACCTTCGACATTGATGCAAACGGAATCGTCAACGTCAGTGCAAAGGATATGGGAACAGGAAAAGAACAGTCGATTAAGATCGAGTCGCAAACATCCCTTTCCGAGGAAGAAATTCAAGCAAAGATCGCAGAAGCTGAGACATTTGCTGAGGAAGACAAGCGACGAAAGGCGAAGATTGAACTCCGCAACATGGCGGATCAAATCGTGTACCAGACGCGTCGAACCCTCGATGAGAACGAGGACAAACTCGATGCCTCGGATCTTGAACCGGTTCGAGAGAAACTGACTGAGCTCGAAGCGTTGGTCCAAGATGGTGAAGGCAAACCAATCGATGATGAAGCATTGGACGAGGCTGCAATTCAAGCCAAGGTCAAGGAAGTCGAAGAGTCGATGCACGCCATCTCTTCAAAATTGTACGAGGCAGCCGCTGCCGAAATGACGGAAACTGAGAACAACGAAGGCGATGGAAACATCAACGTTGAGGCTGATGATGTCGTCGATGCTGACTTTGAAGTCGTTGATGAAGAAGACTGAAACATCGCACTTATGTGTAGGCCACCGTTGGTGCGACCATGAGCGATGTTCCAATCCTTGAAGAGACGGACCGTACAACGGGACGTGATGCTCTTCGGAAGAACATACAGGCTGCAGTAGCACTTGCTGGAGCAGTACGCTCAACACTTGGACCGAAGGGTCTCGACAAATTGCTTGTTGATGATGAAGGTCGTAGCATGGTGACCAACGATGGGATTACTGTACTTGAATCAGCCAAGGTTGAACACCCGATTGCGCACATGCTGATCGCTGCAAGTGCTACTCAAGATCAAACCGTTCGTGATGGAACAACATCAACCGTCCTCCTTGCCGCTGAATGGTTGCAAAATGCCTGGCATCTTGTCGTTCAAGGCGTCCATCCTGCGACGATTGCACGTGGATATCGAATGGCAGAAGCCTACTGCAAGGAACACCTCGATTCGCTGACGTTTGAAGCGAGTGAGGATGACATTAAGTCAGCAACAATGACTTCACTTGCGGGCAAGTTGCACCAAAAGATGCAAACCACAATCTCGGCCTGTGCTGTAGAAGCTGCTGAAGCGATTACAATGCACGCCAATGGAACCATCGTCGCAGACCCTACCCGCGTCAAAGTCATCACACGCAGTGGCCCATCGGTCGAAGAATCCAAACTGATTACAGGCCTTGCACTTCCAAAAAAGCGAGCACACGTGGAAATGCCTTCTTCCCTTGGAGCAGGTTCTGTTTTGCTGGTCGATGGTGGTCTCGAACTTCGATCACTATCGACCGATGTTCAACTCAATGTTACGTCAACATCCGTGTTGCAATCGTTTCGAGAGGCTGAACAAGAGCGCTTGCTCGAACAAGTTCAGAAATTGGCCGATCTCAAAATAACCCTGCTCGCATGTCGGGAAGGAATTGATGACAGCATTCTTGCTCACCTCTCTGAAGCAGGAATCAAGGCCTTCCGCAGAGTTGCAAAGAGCGATTTGGAACTTCTTGCCAGGGGCTGTGGAGCGCGTCTTGTTCCAACCATCCATCAGGCCAAAAAGACGGACGTTGGCGTCTTCATCTCAAGTCAATGTGAACGTTGGGGAGACGTTGATCACTGGATTCTCGAAACCGATGAAGGTGGTGCCACCTTCGTTGCAACCGGTAGCACCGAAACAGTGGTTGGAGAGGTTGAGCGGTGTTTTGCAGACGCACTGGGTGTTGCTTGTCGATTAAAAGAAAATCCAAAACTTATCGCTGGAGGTGGTGCGACGTACATCGCTTTAGCCCGACGGTTACGGCGATATGCTGAAACTGTTCCTGGTCGAGAGCAACTCGCAATCGAGGCCTTTGCAGACGGTCTTGAAACCATTCCTCGTGTCCTTGCAGAGAATGCTGGAATGGATTCCATCGACACGCTCTTGCAAATCGTATCCATCCAGACCAACGACGATGATGATTCGATTGGGTTGAATGTTCTGACCCGTCAACCAGAAAACATGCGAACCTCCAACATTGTCGAACCGTCGCGTGTCTTGGAACAAGCCATTTCGGGCGCAAGCGAGGCCACAATCGCAGTCCTGAGAATCGATGATGTCCTCTGGGCGAGGCAAGAAATCAGCGTACCCGATGATGTTCAAGCAAAACTCGATGGTTCTGCACCTGACCGTCGCTAAGTTCAATTCCTCGTGATTTATTGAGAACCAGCATATAAATATACAAAAATCGCGGGAGGGGTATGGTCAACGTTGGAATTGACGATGTAGCGATTCACTTTCCCCGCTTGTACATGGACATGCGAGACTTTGCAGAGATGCGAGGTGCAGACTACGGAAAACTGAACAAAGGCCTTGGTCTCAAAGCAATGGCAATTCCAGATGTTCACGAGGATACTGCAACCATGGGCGCCATGGCAGTAATGCGACTGATTGACCGAAATGGTATCGATCCTCGGGATATCGGCCGAATGTACCTCGGGACGGAATCTGCTCTTGACGGCGCAAAACCAACAGCAACATACATTCTGGATATGCTTACACAACGCTATCAGGATCGATTTGGTGAAGATTGTTTCAGAAATTGTGACGTTGTCGACATGACCTTCGCTTGTATTGGCGCAGTTGACGCCCTCCACACAACTCTAGATTGGGCAGCACGTTCAAACGAAGACGATGATCGCATTGGAATCGTTATCTTTTCTGACAACGCAAAGTACGATCTTGAATCAAGCGGAGAGTACACCCAAGGAGCGGGCGGTGGTGCCTTGTTGATTCGACAAAACCCTCGCCTTCTTGAAATCCCAGACTGTTGGGGTGTCTCGACAACTCCAGTCCATGATTTCTTCAAGCCACGACGAAATGTAAGCATACGCTCCGTAATTACCAATGTCATGACCCTTGCTCAGGAGACTGGGCAATCGCTCAAGAAAGGAATTGTCGAGCGCATGGTCAAGCATCTTCCAGAGTCAACCGTGCGACGGCTCGGTATTTTCGCTCACGGTGAAGAATCCGTAAGCGTTCATCGAGACGAGCCTGTTTTCGATGGCCAGTTCTCAAACCGATGTTACCAGCAGGCTGTCCGACAAGCATTCTACAACTTCAGCCAACGAGCTGTTAAGCAGAAGCGCTGGGATCCCGAACTCGATACCCAATTTACAGAGCAATGGTCGCGAATCATCATGCATCTTCCGTACGCATTCCAAGCAAAGCGGATGTTCCCTGATGTCTTCCGCCATGACCGAATGAACACCTCGATGTGGCCAGGTGTCGTCGAACAGATCGGAGAACAACCCGAAAAACCGGAAAGCGATGATCCACAAGCCATCATGGACTGGGAAAAAGAAATGGATGGATATCGGAGAGCGATTTCAAAGACACCTCAATATATGGAGTTCCACAAGGAACGCATCGAAAAAGGTCAACGTGCTTCAAGTCTGATTGGAAATCAGTACACAGGTTCGATTTTCTTGGCACTCATGTCCACCTTCGAATCCGATCTAGAAGACAACTCCTCACTCGAGGGAGAATTGTTTGGATTGTGCGGATACGGTTCTGGAGCCAAGGCAAAGGTGTTCGAAGGGAAGGTTGCGCCACGATGGCGAGAAGTTGTTGCCCGATGGCAGTTGTTTGAACGTCTTGCTGGACGTGTCGCAATCGACCAAATCACTTACGAAAATCTTCACAAAGGACTTCAAGAGCAAAGCGTTGTTTCACCCCGTGGCGAATTCGCACTCGTTGAAATCGGAGAAGACGGTGCAAACGAAGGTGCTCGTACCTACAAGTGGATTTCACAGTGAATCCGAAATGATGTTCAGCGAACCTCTTGTTTGTTGGATAAGCCGTGCAACATCGCTTTGACCATCTCGTCCAAATCGTACGTCGGGGACCAATTCCATTCTTGTTTGGCGATAGATCCATCGACTGAATCTGGCCATGAATCTGCATACGTTTGACGTACGTCCGGAGAAAAATCACACGTGAAGCCATCCACCTCTTTTGCGATGGCTTGTGCAAGTTCTTCGGCTGTAAAGGATTGACAGTCGATGTTGTAGCCTGCTTTCGATGGCCCAAGTGTATCGACTTGGGCGTCCATCAACATCAGCGTTGCACGTATCGCATCGTCCATGTAGAGCATCGGTAGACGCGTGTCGGGACGAACAAAGCAATTGTAGTACCTGTCCTTTAGAGCAGCTTCGAAAATTTCCACTGCATAGTCGGTCGTTCCTCCACCTGCAGGTGCCTTGTATGAAATGAGACCAGGATAGCGGATACCTCGAACGTCAATTCCGTGCTTTTCCCAGTATTCCTGGGCGAGTAATTCCCCTTTCACCTTGGTCTCACCGTACACTGTTGTTGGGTTGAGGGCTGTAACTTGGGGAGCATGTTTTGGTGCATCTGGGCCGAAAACGGCGATGGAAGATGGGATGAATACGCGCAAGGAGCACTCCTTTGCTGCTTCGAGAACAGATATGGTTCCACCAACGTTGACTTTACGGCACAACTCTGGATTCTGCTCGCCCGTAGCGGAGAGCAGTGCGGCGAGATGATAGATGGTACCGACTCCTTCTTGTCTGCACAGAGTGATGATCGCCTCGGTGTCCAACACATCAAGGAGAACATGTACACCTCCGTTTGTTGACGCCTTTGTGTTCTCTCCACGAATGTCCGAAGCAATCACATTTGCGGGTCCATGTTTTTCTCGCAATGCTTCAACGAGTTCGGTTCCAATTTGACCTAATGCGCCAGTGACCAGAATCTTGTCCGCTACAAGTCCCGGCATATGTTGCGCTAATTCTGACGATACTTGAAACTAGAGATAGAACAAACTCAGTCTTGAGAGCCAATATTGATATGGTATGCGCGACGGGTAGAAATCCCGTTGATAGGCTTGAAGTACGTAATTGTCAGCGGAGGGGTGCTCAGTGGACTGGGCAAAGGCGTCACTGCAAGCAGCATTGGCGTGCTCTTGAAGAGTGCTGGACTGCGAGTCACATCCATCAAAATCGATCCGTATCTGAACAGTGATGCTGGCACAATGAGTCCATTTGAGCATGGCGAAGTCTTTGTTCTCGATGACGGTGGAGAGGTTGATCTCGACCTCGGAAATTACGAGCGTTTCCTTGACCTCAACCTTGCTCGAGACAACAATCTCACGACTGGAAAAGTCTACTCGAAGGTACTGGATGCTGAGCGACGTGGCGATTATCTCGGAAAGACGGTGCAAGTCATCCCACACATCACCGATGCTGTTCAGGATTGGATCATCGACGTTGCAAAGCGACCCGCTGATGGAAGTGAAGAAACCCCTGATGTTTGCATTATCGAGCTTGGAGGAACGGTTGGCGATATTGAAAGTGCACCTTATCTTGAGGCACTGCGCCAATTCCAGTTCCGAGTGGGACGCGAGAATGTCACCTTTGTTCACGTCTCCCTTGTGCCTGTTTTGGGGCCTGTTGGAGAACAGAAAACAAAGCCAACTCAACACACTGTCAAGGAACTGATGGGACTTGGCATTACACCAGATGTTCTGGTTTGTCGATCGAGTAAACCTCTCAATGATGAAACCCGACAGAAACTCTCTGCCTTCTGTCATGTCCATCCCGATGCTGTCTTCTCCACGCATGACGTGCCAAACATCTACCACGTTCCATTGATGCTTGAAGAGCAAGGATTCTGCAAAATCCTTGACATTGATTGCAACAAGACGGGACTTCTTGCAGAATGGAAAGAGATGGCACATCGTCTCGATGAACTCACGGAAGAAGTGCATATCGCAATGGTTGGGAAGTACACCGATCTTTCCGATGCTTACCTCTCGGTTATCAAATCTCTACAGCACGCAGCGATTGCGGTTGAGCGCAAGTTAACCATCGATTGGATTGAAGCCAGCGATTTGGAGGATTCCAACAACTCTGACGCATGGAACCTCCTTCGTAATGCACATGGTATTTTGGTACCGGGAGGATTCGGTGATCGAGGCATTGAAGGAAAGGTACTCGCAGCCCAATACGCTCGAGAAAACACCGTCCCCTACCTTGGCATATGCCTTGGATTGCAAGTTGCAACCATTGAGTTCTGTCGAAACGTTTTGGGCATCACCGATGCGACGTCGACAGAGTTTGATGCTGATGCTGCGAATCCTGCAGTCATTTTCATGCCTGAAATTTCCAAAACACATCTTGGTGGTACGATGCGCCTTGGCTCACGACCAACCATCTTCCAAGTGAATGATTGTGTTGTGAAACGACTCTATGGCGGTCACGATTCAGTCAACGAGCGACACCGACATCGCTACGAGATCAACCCTGACCTTGTTGAACAAATTGAGGCTGCAGGGTTGAAATTTGTCGGTAAAGATGAGAGCGGACAACGATGCGAAATTTTCGAATTGGAAGGTCATCCGTACTACGTAGGAGTCCAATATCACCCGGAGTTCAAATCGCGACCAGGTCGCCCAAGTCCACCGTTCCTCGGATTGTTGCTGGCATCGAGTGGACAAGCGCTACCTTAAGCCTCAAGCACTCGGATGACACGAGTCGTCCGGTAACCTTGAAGCAACTTCACAAATCGACGTTGCTGGAATTCTTCGTCCAAGGCAACATCTCCTGTATCGATTCTGACGCTGGAAAGCCCCAGCAGTTTCGAAGGTGTAGCAACACCAAGAATGGAATCCAATCCAATCGCTCGGAGCACATCAGGAGACAATTGGAGGTTGCCTCGCCCGATAAGGAAACCTTGCCCACCCATCGGGGAGAGCAACAGCAGTCGTGGACCATCATAGTTGACAAGATGCTCAAGCAATTTGGCTTCGTTCAAATCGGAATGAATCGTTCCTTTGTGTTGAATGTCAATGCCGAGGAGTGTCAATTCTACCCCAAGGTGTTCGCCCATGCGACGCAAGGTTCCACCACTTCCCCAAATCACCATCAACTCAGGATCGTCCTCAATCAGATTTTCGATGTGTTTAGCGAGCCCTTCGATGGTCTCGGCCTCACTTGCTCGCTCGACTTGTTCTTTCGCTCCTTGCATAAACCGTGGGCTGGATGGAGTCCATGCTTCACCGTACATGCGTACTTTCCATTCTCCTTGTTGGTAGATCTCTTCATCGAGATCCATGACTTCTGTAATTGCAACCATCAAATCACCTTGAAGGAACGCAAGGAGTACTTCTGCTGCTGCATTCGGAGTTGTTGCGAAACATCCTGAGTGCATTTTTACACCCGCCGGGACGCCAATCAATGGTGTATCGTTCTCATCAAGCGCGTTCACGACATCGCGTGTGGTTCCATCTCCGCCTGCATAGAGAATGGCATCCACATCGGCTGCGACCAAATCCAAAACGAGTGCAGCAGTATCTTCTGCGGTTGTTTCCGATGGCGAAACCTGTCGTTGCTCATACTCAACGCCCTGCAACCAATCACCGCCCATTCGGCCAGTCCATGCGACAAACGTTGGTTGTACACCAATTCGGTTCAAACTGGATTGTTGCAACTCGATGAATTTGCTTATGCATTGTTGCATTCGTGGACCTGAGCGATCGACTGCACCCGCTTCACGAGCCTCTTTTGCTCGCCCGTCACTTCCTTTGAATCCCAATCGGCCACCAAGACCTGCATCCGGATTCACAAGAATACCGATTCGCATGATTGTACACACGTTCAGTTCGTTTTCAATCATTGCTCTTGACCGTATCGAATCAGACGACCGATGTTTTGATGTTGCATACCATCATGGCGTCTCATGGTCAAACAATCCAAGCCAGACGAAATCGTTCTCGATGGCATCATGCAAGAAAGCATGAAGGAAATGGGAAAGGGTGAAACGAGCGAAGTGGTAAAAGAGGACCAAAAACCAGTTGAAGCGCCACAAAACGAAAATGGAACACCCCAATTCGGATTCAAACTTGGTCACATCGATACTCCAGACACGTTTATTGTTCAACCAAAAGAAAAGGAAGCAAAAAAGGATGGCAAAGAACAAGTCATTCTTGAACGGCCGAGTCAAGGTTTGGATGATGACATCGTCGTTGATTGGTGATTTCAAGCGTCGCATTGATGAAGAGGACCGTCGAGGCGTTGGTAAGAGGCGTCCATATGTCGATGGTCAACGTTACACTCCCTGATGGAACAATCAACGAGTATGCCGCTGGCGTAACCGCTGGTGAAGTCGTGATTGATGCCCTTGGCAAGAAACATGGCTGTCTTGCTGCACGTATCGACGATGTTGAGCGAGACCTTTCAACAGAATTGACCGCTGATTGCAAGCTCGAAGGGATCCTAGCCGACAGTGATGCGGGCATGTACATCCTTCGCCACAGCACTGCTCATCTTCTTGCTCAAGCGGTCCTGGAGCTGTATCCTGATGCCAAACCAACCATCGGACCTCCAATCGATCGCGGGTTCTACTATGATTTTGCGATGGAACCCATTGGAGAAAGTGATCTAAAGCCAATTGAAAAGAAGATGCATGAAATCGCTCGACGTAATCTGAAAGTGGAACGCATTGAACTTGATGAACAAGATTTGCGCGACCACTTTACATCCAATCCGTATAAAATTGAGATTATCAATGACAAACTGGAGGCAGGCAGTGGCTCTACGATTTACAAGCAAGGTGACTGGTATGATCTCTGCCTTGGACCCCACGTTCCAAGTACTGCAAAATTGATGTTTTGTCGGCTTACTTCAGTCTCCTCAGCTTATTGGAAAGCCGACCAATCCCGTGAGCAATTGGTGCGAATCTACGGAATCGTTGAGCCCACGAAAGATGCTCTGAAGGCAACATTGCACCGTATGGAGCAAGCGAAACTTCGAGACCATCGAAAACTCGGCAAGGATTTGCAACTCTTCCATGTTGATGAGGAGGTTGGCCAAGGACTGATTCTATGGACGCCCCGTGGCGCCATCGTTCGACAGCAATTACAGGATTTCATTTCGCATCATCTGCGTCGACAAGGATACGACCAAGTCTTCACTCCACACATCGGTAAACTCGACCTGTATCGTACCTCTGGACACTTCCCCTACTACCAGGAAAGCCAGTACCCTCCACTTGTAGAGCGAGATTTGATGAAGAAACTCGCTGATGAAGGATGTTCCTGCTCTGAATTGTCCAACATGATGAGTACAGGTGATATCGAAGGGTACATGCTCAAACCGATGAACTGTCCACATCACGTCAAGATTTACGCATCTCAAGCACGATCGTATCGTGATCTTCCACTCCGTCTTGCAGAGTTTGGGACCGTTTATCGGTGGGAACAATCGGGTGAAATTTCGGGTATGACGCGAGTTCGTGGATTCACACAAGACGACGCCCATCTGTTTGTGACCGAGGACCAAATTGCGGACGAAGTCATGGGATGCATTGAATTGGTTCAAACGATATTTGACGTTCTTGGTATGCACGACTACCGCGTTCGGGTTGGCTTACGAGATCCAAACAGCGACAAATACGTTGGCGAATCGGAACGATGGGATCGTGCTGAGGAAGCATGTCGATCCGCTGCCGCAAAACTTGGCGTCAATTGGTCAGAAGAAGAAGGTGAAGCTGCCTTCTATGGACCGAAAATCGACTTTGTGGTCAAGGATGTTATTGGGCGAGAATGGCAACTTGGAACCGTTCAGGTGGATTACAATCTTCCAGAACGGTTCGATTTATGGTACAAGGGTAGCGACGGTGAGAACCATCGTCCTGTAATGATTCACCGTGCACCGTTTGGTTCAATGGAGCGCTTCTGTGGCGTGCTTATCGAGCATTTCGCAGGAAAATTCCCGACTTGGCTTTCACCGACACAAGTTCACATCTTGACGATTTCTGAGAAGCACAAGGAGTTTGCATCACATGTCGCTCAGCAGTTGCAGCACGAGGGAGTTCGCGTCAAGATCGATGATGGGGACGATACGATTGGCAAAAAGATTCGAACCCATCGCAAAATGCGTCCTGCTTACTTGATGATTCTTGGGGATGGAGAGATGAACAACAACTGTGTCTCGTTGCGTTCACGTACCGGTGATCAGGTCGCTGATATCCCTGTTGATCAATTCATCAGCGAACTCAAAAAAGAAATTGAAGATAAAATTTCAGAACCTGGTTTGGTTCCAACCAGTAAGGAAAACTAATCCGGTTGAGTGCATTGATTCGCACTGCATAAAAGGGAACAAGGCTTGGGAAATGTATGAGTGGACCGGTGATTGTTGAGGGCTTTGCCTCAGTCGCCATTCTTCCGTTGATTCTTGCTGCGGTGATTGCACTCTTGTTTTGGCGAACGGTTGTTCCCCGTCAATTGCGGGGATTGCAAGTCGCCTTCGAAACAGGGCCAAAACGGTACGAGGTTCACACGGTCACAGAATCGTTCAATGAAGCACGAGATTTACTCCGAAGTCGTGGCATGCGGTTTGGTGTTGCGACCTACCTCTTTGCATTGACTGGAGCGTTGTTGTTGTTCTTTGAGTACCTCATTTATGCCAACGGTTGGAGCGATGGGTTCCATGCACCGAACATTTCACTGGCATTGATACTCATCATCCTTCCTGCGGTCATCTCTTCAGGATCGTCATTGGGTGCTCAAATCATCAAGCCGATTGGCCATGGGAAAGCAAAGCTGCAAGAATCGAGTGGTGTACGAAACACTGGCTACTTCGCACTCACGGCTTGTTGGTTCATCGGAGTTGGGTTCTTCTATTTGGTACTGGGCATGTGGGACGTTTCGTTCACGCATCGATTGAGTGGATCGTTGTTGCTTGCCTTCTCACCATCGATTATTGCCTATGGCCGCGTCATGGGTACATCGTGGCAAGCCCTGCGCCAATCATCAGCTCAAATTGCGAAAGGAAATGCCTCACCGTTTCATAATCACACACCCAACGCTCGACAGCAAGTTATCGCTCGAATTGTTCATCTCAACACATTGGCCATGCCTGTCGTTGCAATCAATACGTTCTTGTCACTCATTGCAATTGTTGTATCGCCTGAATTGTTCACGCATTCAGAGAAGGTCATCGAACTACCGGAGTACAGAGAACAAGCGACCATTATGGAAGAGGGAGGGATTCTCGGATTCTTCCTCATCGAGTTGTTTTCAAACATACCAGACCCTGGATTGAGGGTTCCCTTGGTCACATCGATTTTGTTGTTTTTGCTACTCAACGTAGCATTGGTTGGTTTCCTCTTTGTTTACGAAGTGGCAAGAATTCTGTTCCTCGATGTTCAGGATGTTTCTGGCAGAGGTGGTATTCGACTCGCTGATAGCCGTTTACTACGAGCGGAACGAAGTCAACAGGCAAAAGTCCTCAACTTCTGTTTCACTGGATTTGCAGGTCAATCAATGCTGTTGTTGGCTCTTGCAATGATCACCTTTTGGGATTCAAGTTTCCTGCCTCAAGGGGCTGCATGTGGTGATTGGGAAGGCACACTGTGTACATATGTTGAGAAAGATGCTATGGAAGAATTGACGTGGATGCTTGCTTCAGGCGGACAAATCTGCTTCCTTCTCATATGGTTAACCTCACTCCAAGTCGGCTCAAAACTTGACGATATCTCCTTTGATGCAAGCATCAGCAAACAACGACAAATGCTGACAGAAATGGAAGACATGATCTATCTCAAACAACGACCGTTCACGGAACTTATTGCAAAGGATCGCTGGACTCGAGCCATCGAATACTATGATGAAATTCTAAATCCAACTGAAGCCTCAACTGAAGGGCTTGACCTCCTTCGTCAAACCGGTGCCAAAATGCAACTCTATGCTGGACTCAATCGGTGGGAAGAAGCGGAGGAGAATGCGGTATCGTTGCTTGCCTTACAAACCGGAAGAAAAGCGCAAGTCGCTCGTTTGATTCTCGCTGCTGCAAGTTTATGTCAACGCGACTTACCTGAGGCGGCACCACGTCTTGCACTTCTCAACAAAAGCGACATTGAAGCAGCACGATTGCAATGGTTTGCAGCTGTTCTGGATTCAAAGCGAAAGATTCCAAGTGAATCTCAACCTGTGTTGAGTATTGATCCGTTGATGCGTCGAAACATCGACTTGTTGGAACGTACTGCGAAAGGAAATCCGCGTGGAAACACAAAATATCGCAACAAACCAGCAGATCGACTCATGCTTCTCGGAGATTGTGCACGGATGCGTCTTGAAGATCGCAGTGAGGAAGCGTTGTCCATGCTTGAATCCTTCATGAAGAGGCATGAGGATGATGCGAAATTGCCAACGTCAACATGGTCCCAAGGAAAAGTTGTTGTGGCCTTGTTGCACCTTGATGCAAATCGACCGAATACCGCCGTACGGATTGGTCGTGAATTGCGTATGAAAGAGCCGAGACATCCTCATGTACGATCATTGATTCGAATTCTCAACGAATTGGGACTTCTTGATGCGATGGCAACTGAACCAACCAAGATGACCATGCTCGTTGATTCTGAAGGAGATTGGATGCGTGATTGGCCAATCCTGCATACCGTCCACGTCTCACCACGGTTGGGTTCAACTGCGGCTCGAAAACATGCAGGAAAAGCGAATGTATGGATTGTTCATTCCAAGGAGCAGTCGGTTTCGAAGTTCTACAATCGAACGAACTTATGGAAGAAAATCCCTTACACTGGTGAGAACCATCCACCACACGGAATCTACCTTCACCTCTACGGCATCATCACCACCATTGCTGGAATGCCTGTTGACCTTGGTTTGCCGAGTGGAATAAACATTGATGACTTACTCGTGCGTGGAATTATTTGATCACACACGTCTTCGCAATCGTTCCATAGAACCATCTGCTCGACCAAGTTGCTCAAGAGCGGCTTCGACCTCTCCTCCACTCAACCGCTCTTCAGCAAGCGATATCGCAGCCTCTGTTTGTTTCATGTCCTCATCCGTAACCGGAATGCTCGAAGCAGTGCATTGGTTTCTCAAAACAGTCCATTCTTGACGGACGAAATCGAGAAGCGTTTGCGCCTCAGCTTGCTCGTTACCGAGTGCATCGAGATCGATGGTAAGACGTTCAAGCAAGGTTGCTGCATGACTCCATTCGCGCTCATCGGCTGCCTTCTGAACTTGTTTGAATCGATTCATCCATTCATCAGCATCAGAGAAGGTCTCGAATCGATCTGTAATCTTCTTTCGTTGTCGAAGTGCGCGTCGGACGCTTTCCATGGCCTCACGTTCGATCTGAATCACGCGAGTGACGCCTTCTGCAAGACCAATCGATTGACCAGTATCGCCTGCTTCTAGCGCTGATTCCGCTTGTTCCAAACGACGTTCCAACTCAGACGTATCAAATCCGTCTGCTGCCTTGAGCGCCTTTGCTGCATCATTCAGCACCTCTACCGCTCGTTCTCGGGCATCCCCGTCAGCTTGGAGTTGGATTGGAATAACACATGCAAGTTCAAACGCTTTCTTCGGCGCTTCTCTGTCAAGTTGCTTCTTTGCATCAAGGATGATTTGACGTAGATTGTTGATTGTTGCACCTGATTGGCCAGTCAGCAATTCCTCAGCGGTCCGAATCGCATCTTCTGCCTGCCCCCACCATGTGACAATCTCTTGCGCTCTTCGTTTTGCTTGCCGGAACAACCCCTCTGCTTCTCGAAGAGAGCCAAGGCTGACCTCTCGCTCACCCATCTCGTAAGATTTTCGTGGGCGCTTCGCAAGTGGAGCCAACTCCTCCGCATGTTGAATGACGACGAAGGCTTCATTTCGAACAATGTCAACATCTGTAGCGAGTGATAGCGAGCGTTCGATGTCTTCTGCAGCTTCACGTAAGAGCCGCATACCAAAGGACGGATCGATGTGACCTTCTTCTTTTGCGGTTATGACAAGACTGCTTGCTTGGTCCACTGCTGCACCTTCGGATCGTAAAACGAGGAGGCGATTCTCAATGAAATCAAGTTCTTGACGGAAGGCTTTCCTCTCCTCACTCATGTCATCCCCTGCAATCCACAGGTACACAACATGAGCAAGAACTGCGCCACTCAGCAGCGGATGGGCCCAATCCATTGGTTCTGTAATCCACGGTTCACCAGCACGATCTCCAACAAGCATTCCAAACACGGTTAACGCTCCAATTCCGGTCATCATCGCTCGAAACCGCATTACATCAATGCCGCCACGAAGTGTATTCGCAGACGAGGAGTACATCACATAACCCAACCCAACAAAGAGCACGGTTGCTATGATATCGCTCGTGCTTGACGAGTACGCACGCAGGGCAAACATCAGGAAGACAGGCCAAATGATGCTCGATGCAGCCCCAATCCGTGTACGAGCACGAGGATCATCGAGAATCAAATCTTGAATGACGATGCCCCAGAACAGGACAAGAACGGGCATGCCAAGGCCAACCAGTAGGCTTGCATCACCAATAAACGCATCTTTGAGCACTGGCCATGCCAGCCAGATTGCACCACTCAAGCAAAAGAGTGCACAAATTGTACTCAAGCGCTCGATTCTCTGGATACGCAACAAGCGCTCGGCTTTAATCGCCTCATCGACATCGCCCCAGAGCATGAACCAACCAGGCATGGTTTTGATGATGAAACCACCGACGGTTTGCACACTGTTCTGCAACAATGTTCAAGGGTGTGCTTGGATGGTTGATGAAGAAGGGGACATCCTATGAAAGGACTCATCACGATGGACGATTTGACCAACGAAGATATACACAGCATTCTTGCTGATGCTCAGCGACTGCTTCCAGTCGCCCGAGGGGAAACCTATCTCCCACTACTTGAAGGGAAAATACTCGGCAATCTGTTTTTCGAACCAAGCACTCGAACTCGAATGTCCTTTGAGACTGCGATGAAGCGACTTGGAGGGGATGTGATCAACCTTGGTGATGTCAAGACGTCCTCAGTCGTGAAAGGAGAAACCCTGTTCGATACCATCCAGATGGTCGATGGTTACACCGACATCATCGCAATGCGTCATCCAAGACAGGGTGCTGCACGCTATGCACAAGATGCTGCACGGGTTCCAATCCTCAATGGAGGAGATGGTGCAGGTCATCACCCAACGCAGACCATGCTGGATTTGTTTACCATTCAACAATCCCACGGCACGCTTGAAGGATTAACGGTCATTCTTGCAGGTGACTTGCGCTATGGACGTACCGTACACAGCCTTTCTCATGCATTGGTTCGATTTGGGTGCCGTTTGATTTTTGCTTCACCGGAATTGTTACGGATGCCACCAGAAATCGTTGAAGACTTACGAGAACACGGTGCAGACGTCACCGAAACCGACGATCTCCTTGGCAACATCAACCATGCAGATGTCGTGTACATGACACGAATCCAAAAAGAGCGATTTGCTGATGAAGACGAATATGCCAAGGTTGCTGGTGCCTACAAACTGCATGCACGAGATCTTGACAACGCCAAGTCAGAGATGGTGATCATGCACCCGCTACCACGTGTCGATGAAATTCATCCGAGTGTTGACAAAACACGTCATGCACGCTACTTCGAACAGGCATTCAATGGAGTTGTGGCTCGAATGGCACTGCTTTGTCGATTGCTTGGTATCGAAGTTCCTGCTGAAATCGGCGGAGGTGATGCCTGATGGCTGAAGAGCACAACATGCGAAGAGTAACTGCAATCAAAAACGGGACCGTTATCGATCATATTCCATCAGGCCAAGCGCTCAAAGTGCTTGAATTGCTGAATTTGACCAGCGATACCTCCGTCCCGGTTTCCTTAGTGATGAATGTCCCCTCAAAGAAAATGGGTTCCAAGGACATCATCAAGGTCGAAGATCGGGAGTTGACGCAAGCAGAACTTGACCGCTTGGCATTGGTCGCTCCAGAATCAAGCATTGCGATCATCCGTGCATACTCAGTTGCAGAAAAGCTCACCGTCAATTTGGGCGAAGAGGTTCGAAATGTTGTTCGCTGCACCTTTTCCAACTGCATAACGCAGAACCTAAGAGAACCACTTCCACATCGATTGAGAGTCACGAAAACTGACCCACTAACGCTACGATGCCACTACTGTGTACGTCCACAAAATTTGGATGAGTTGATTCACAACCTACTCTGATTTCACATCGAGAAGGTCTCGCATATCGCATGCTTTGCATGTTGATCCTGATGTTGGTGAACCACATCGTTGGCACTTTGTTGGATGCGATTGAACTGATGGTGCTTGTTGGCGAGCGACTTGTTTGATGTTGTCCGACATTCGAACCAAGCTATGCCGTGTCCCAGGTACATCCTGTTCGAGTTGAGCGACAATGTCTCGATATCGCCATCGGAGAGCACCTTGAGCGTATGGACATTCCTCATGATGCAATGGAAGTTGTTTGTGCATTGCGAGGAGATGAATTTCTTGCTCAGGAATCCAACGAAGTGGAACGATTCTCGGTGGCAATCCATTCACAGGAGCATCGGTGTGTGGCGCTAGTCGTAAAGTCCGTTCGATGTCACCATTCGTCATGTTCATGAGGACGGTTTGTGCCATATCGTCCAGATTGTGACCAAGTGCAACAACATCAGCCTCGACTTGTTTTGCAAGGGCATTGATGCCTTGTCTACGGAAGACGCCGCAATAAGAACACGGCATGGTGGATTTTCCTTCCTTGCTGTTTGAAATCATTGGTAACCGTTTCACAACTTCATCCATATGGTGGAATTTGAGATCTTCATAGCTGGTCGATATGAACTCAACACCAAGAGATTCGCACAGATCGATTGCGCACTGCAACGAAGGTGGACGGTAGCCATCAATCCCTTCGTCAACACACCCTGCTACAATACGGACATCGCGTCGCATTCCGATCAACTCGACGAGAAGCGTTAGAAGAACAGCCGAGTCTTTTCCACCAGAAATGGCAACGAAGACCGTCGTTGGTTTGGATTTGTCCAGGTGGAGTTGCTTTCGAAGTTCTTTCGCGACCTTCTTCCGAATCGATTTCTCAAGATGATGGCCACACAAGATACGACCGGAATAGGCTTGTTCGACCACAGCCTCCTTGCCACAGACATCGCAAGCAGGTGCTTGGAATGGACTCTGTGTTGCCTCCGCCATGGTGATTGGTCACATCTCCTCCATTAAACGCCTCCGATTGAGCCTCTCGATGGAACTAAAATATCAATTGGAATTTTAAATTTCCAATTGGAATATTACACAAAATCGAGCACCAAATCTGCTCTGTATGGCGCGGAAAGCAAGAGTCTTTGGTTTCTCCGCGCTAACGGTTTTGAAAATTTGCAGTTGGAATTTTGAATTGTGTGGCCAAATCCCCCTACGGGGGAAGAGTTTCGGCAAAGTTCTTGAATGGTACGTTGCTGTGAAGAGGTTTGGGCTACCATGCTGGACAGGTTGTTTTCTCAACTTTGCGAACTTAAGGGGGCCACCCATGTTCGCTTGATGGATCAATTTGGCAGTGTCGTTCAATCGACCAGCAAATGGCCAGAATCCGCAACAGAACAGAGGCACACGTGGGCAGATTGCTGCTCAATTGCTGAAGAACTCGAATTAGGCCCATTGTTCGAAGTGTGGGCTGAAGGGCGACGGTTGACACTGTTCGACCACTTTGAGAACAACCTGTTCGTCCACATTTCCGGTAAGGACGGGAAAAAAGGCGTATGGCGTTACGAATTGGAACGCCTGCGACAGGAATGGAATTCCAAACAACTGAAGGTGATATGATGTTTGATCTACCGCATATTGAACGATTTGATGATGAAGTGGATGTCTCTTCTGGGTCCATCCAACCCTTCGAACATGGATTCATCACAACATGGGTTGGTCGGAGAAAAACACCGTTTGGCCATCGACTGGTCCGTGCTGGACGCATTGTTGGTTGGATTTGTGAAGGTTCGAGTTCGACCAAACTGCTCGGTGGAGCAGATGCTCGTACTGCGCTTGAAGAAGCTGAGAAGAACCAGCATCGCTTGGTCGCTTCAACATGTTCCATGAACGGACTTGCAGAAATTGCAACTCTGATACCAGAAGCATTCGAGTTTCAAGCAGATACGCAAGGACTCGGTGCAAGAGGAGCCCTCACAGATCGTCTCTTTGCTCGCAACATTTCAGCCGTATTACAAGCACTGTCAGATTATGAACACGTTCGTGGCGCACTAGCCGCAGACCAAGGAATCATCATCGACAGTATGGGTGATTTGCCAGGCAAGGCAGAGGAGCTCTCGGCAACCGTGGCTTCCCTATCCGATGCAATGAACGCTCAACACGCGAACCTTGGAGGAGATGGAAGCGGTTATGCATCACTAACCATGGGCGATTCCTCGTTACTTCTCACCTCAAGCAGCAGCATTGTCTTGGCTGTTTGGACCGAACTTGATGCAAACCATGCGCTGTTGTTGACGGATGTCACTGCCAAACTCGATGGTGAAATAGGAACGTATGCTGAAGGATCGGCATCACTCCCAGACGGGTTTATTCTTCGTGAAGGCAAAGGAGGTGCTGATGCTGTGATGTCGATGCTGCATGCTGCTCTTGAAGAACGAGTCACAGGCCATCTCAAGGCTGGTGTGAGCGATAAATCAGTATCGCTTGCGCTCAACAACGGCCTTCCCGTGGCGATGGCTGCCAATGGCCAGTCGTTCGAAGATGCCATGCTCGGATTGACCGAGAGTAAGCGTGTCTTGAAACTGCACAGATTAGCATCTGGCACAATGGTATCAGCGTCGACTGGTGACGTCTCAGCCTTTACGCTCAAGCAATTTGTCGAAGCACTTTCGACGGTTCGAACACGTTCTGAGAAACGACGTGACTCCATGATGCATCGATTGATGAACATGTACGGCTTTGAAATCGGACTCGATGATGTGCGTGCTGTTCGTTCAAAGTTAAGCATCCATGTTGGAGGGCAGGAAGCCGCTCAAACACTACCCAATGCGACGCCTCTTGCAGGTGTCGATTCAGGTTTGCGTCGTCGACTCGAAGAATCTGAACGACGGGCAGATTCATTGATGCGGACCAATGCAGGTTTAAGCACGCAACTCAAGGATGCAGAAAAAGAGCGAACTGAGGCTTTGATTCGCTTGGAAGAAGTCAAACAATCATCGGGTGAACAATCGAACACGATTGAATCGAAGAACGATCAATTGAACCGTGTACAAGTCACCGTTTCAGAATCAAGGACACGAATGGAACAAGCTGAGGAGCGAGCAGATCGTTTGCTCAGAAGGGTCAGTGAACTTGAGCATCAATTGAGTGAGCGAGCAGCAGAATTAGCGAAAGCACTCGGAGATACGGAAAGCAGTGTTGCTCTTCGCGATGAACTTGAATCTCTCTCAAACCAAGAGGCGACCACACGAGCAGATTTGGAATCCAATGCTCAGCAGTTGTCTTCAGTTCGTGAACAAATTGAACTTGAAGAACGCCGTCTTCGTTCCCTTGAGGAACAAGTTTCAGCACTCCGAGATCGGCAAGCAAGTGCTCAAACAAAGAGCAATGCTTCCGAGGAGAAGATTCGATCTGCTCAGGCTCGTTTGGATCAAATTGAGGCAGAAACACTCGCAAGTCGACAACGCGCTGAAGAAGAGCGTCAACGCCTTGCTGAAGATGAAGCTCGACGAATGCAACTTCATTCCGAGATGCGTGAACTCATGGGCGAGCGGAAAGAATTGCTTACCGAACTCGGCAATCTTGGAGCACGTCGTGGTAATGCGGAAACTGAACTCTCTGGCCTAATTGCGCGTGCTGAAGCACTCACAGAAGCCCACGAAGAAGCAGTATCTGATATCGCAGAAGCTGAACGACTCCGTGCACGCCTCTCCGAGGAACCACTCGCACAAGCTTTGTTGAACGATGATGCAACCTTCCGCGGCCTTGGCCCTGTTTTGGAACGGCTTGAACATGCACGTACGCTCGGCTACTCTGTAGTGCTCCTTGATCGTGCTGTTGAACGGGCATTACAGGTGGTTCAATCGACGGTTGATCACATTGCTGCAACGCCGCGACATCTTCTGAGCAGTGAAGTCATGACGCTACTTGAGCGCCAGGTGCCGCAAACTGCAGGTGCTGTGCGAGGATTAGCCCGCTGGTCTGTACAGCAACGTCTGGAAAACCAGCTTGGAGAAACCGTTGGACATCTGATCATCGACTTGGAAGGAATCCTCGAAGACTACGACCGGTCGATTACCATGCTACGTCGTATGCGAAATGTTCTCGACCAACTCGGAAACCTGGGCGCTCCTGGTGAAGAAATTGAGGCATTGCGAATGAATTGTATGCGTCCCGAAGCATTGCCAAGCGTCGCTGTTGAAACACGCCGTTTGATTCGAGTTGCTCTCGATGACATCTATCTCGAGGCAGACCAACGTGATGCTGGTGAAGCGATCGCCTTGGAACAAACAGCACAGGTTTTGGAAGAACTGTTAACGCAAATCGATGCTTCTGGATTAACCAAAGGTGTACCGCGTGGAGCTATGTGGGACTTCCAACGGGACGGATATTTGCCGTTCGAACGTTCGGCGATTCCCGTTGGGCAGCGAACACCAGTGATGGATGATATGATGGAAAACATTCAGCCAACGTTGGTTGTTGAAGAGACTGTTTCACTTGATTCCGAGCCGGTGGTTGTTGAACTCTCGGATGAGTGGGAAGAGATGCCTGCACCAGACGATGCTGAAGTATCCGAAGCCACCATCGATGAGGTCAGGACCGTTCCAATGCAGGAAGATCGTGCAGATCTTGAAGCGGAATTGGCTCGCCTCGATGCAGAACGTCAACTACGAACGCCTGAAGTTGAGGAAGTGAAGCGCGACCCTCGTTTGGATGCCTTGCACGATCAACTCTCCGAACTGGATTTCTGAGGTGAGCAGATGACCGACACGCTTCTATTACGCAATGAATCAAAAGGATCCTCCTACCCAATGGTGCTTGAAAAACTCATTTTTCTTGCTTCCATCGTCGGTTTTGTCCTTCTTAATCAGTATGCGTGGTCTTCAATCGACACCATGTTGTATCAATGGCTGACCACCATCGGGTTGGTCTTGAGTATGCTGATTCTCAACGAGTTTGTCGGACGATTCATCCAGTCAATGCGAAGAAGAACTTGATTAGAATTCCTTTTCCTTCACCGGTTCAGGAGTTTTGTTCATCATCGACTCAATGAGCCCCCAAACTCTCTGCCACGGTACAAAGAATCGCAGAAGTGCGACCAAACTCAAGAAGAGAAGAGCAGAGATAACCAACCCATAGGTCAAGGATAACTCGATTGATTCCGAGACTTGTGCAGCCCATTGACTTCCTGTTGAAGTCTCCATCACTTCGAGAAGGACACTATGGAATCCTAAAGCGACGACGGTGACCATACCGGTCACCGTAAGGAATCCAGCGGTATGGCGCAAATGGCCGTTGAGAACATTGTCCATTTGACGGACGTATTCCGGGTCTCTCTTGCACGATTCAGGGAGACGATAGGCATACTCGAGATAGCGGATGACGCCGAACCCAGACTCTTGGAACACCATGATGAGAACTGCGATGAGAATGAGTGAGAACTGTTCAGGAGTCACCAGATAAAATCCAAACAGTCCAACCGTTGGATCGCTGGACTGAGATTCCAATGAGATCAGGTTTGAACCCCAATCCCCAAGTTGTGATTTGATGAGAGGGAACGTCAAGATTGCATGGATTCCCAAAAAGAGGAGTGTGAATCCAATTGCCCATCCAATGGATCGGCGCGATAGACCCCAAATTCCACGCGTACCCATAACCACTGGAAGCAGATAAATGAAGAGAATAATCAATGAGAGAATCATAAGCAGAGGCCATTCCAAGGTCTTCAATTCACTTTCAGAAGGTGCTCGAAGATCCCAGGAGAAGAGCATTGAAGGAATCCAATTAAGTGCGAGACGCCCTACAAGGAGTACCATCAGCGTGATGATAAATCCGAGTTTGATTCGTTGTTGTACACGAGGTGATTGGAAGGCGATGAGTGCCATCGAACCTCCAAGGCCTAGACCGAGAACGATTGGAACGTAAAATCGAGCAAGGCCGGTCCGTCCAGAACCAATCAACCAGTCACCAATTGGGATGTCCCCCACACCTCTTTCCAATTCACCAAACAGCATCGTGTGGTCAATGCTGTTGACAACGTATGTGGAAACCACTTCGAGGTACATCCAAACCAGAGCAATCGTCGATACGACTTGGAGCGTAATAATCTGCCATTGCTTGCGCAAGGTCTTGAGATGAAGCGTCCTTGCACGGCCTCCCATCAGGGAAACATCGCTTTGTGGGTCAACTTCACCTGCCATCTAATACCCCCTCACCTGCATGATTGCCTGAGACAAATCCATGTCTGGCATCCAATCGATTACTTGAGCGCCTGAGCCAGCAAGTGTCGTCAATCGGTTCTGGCGCTCCAGCTTCAGAACTTCATAGGACATACGCGGAATTCGTGAGACAAGTCGCTCAAAGTCGATGCTCGATGGAGAAAGAACGGTTACTTCATGTCCACGTCCAACAAGATCTCGAACCGCTGCAGGAACGGTTCCATCCCCTTCACATGAGGAGATAACAAACACAGGACTACCGCGACTGAAACGTCCACTCAGGGAGTTTGTCACAGCTTGTAATGGCATGCTACCCTCTGGTTTCACGCCGGCAAGAGAACTTAGAATCTTGAAGTACTGCTTGTCACCTGTATCCGGTGGAAGATAGGCAAGACCATCTCCATAGATTCCCAATGCCACACTGTCTCTCCGCTTGAGGAAAAATGCAGCAAGACTTGCTGCACTTACGGTTCCCATTTCAAGTGGATTCTTGAGAACGGTTCCAATCCGAGCAACGTCTCGTGAATCGAGCAGGATGTACAAATCAGTCACGGCATCACGGCACTTTTCGTTAACCATCAGGTCCCCAGTCCGTGCGAATGCTTTCCAGTTAATGTTCTTGAATGGGTCACCGGGGACATACTCTCGAAGAGAATAAAATTCTGAACCTTGACCCGGAGTGCGCAGTGTTGTTGCCCCAGTGTACATCTTTGGCGTACGGGAGCGCAAGAACGCTTCTTCAACCTCTTTGATTTGTGGAAAGATGACAATATCCGAATGGTGATCAACATACATATCTTCAACACCGAGATTGAACGTGTTTCTGGTTCGTAGTGAAACGGGGCCAATCGAGTAATGGCCACGGAGTGGGCAGCGCAGAACGTATCGAATACGTGCACTTTCTCCAGGACGAAGGTTGAGGCGCATTTGATTCAAACCACTTCGCAGTTTCATCTCGTGTGGTATGTTATCGTACACATCGAGGAGTTGTGTTCGACGATTTGATCGGTTGGTGACAAGCAATTCAACGTACAGATCGTCACCTTTGTACAAATTATCCGCCGAGAGGGTACGTTGAACTTCAATGTCGCCGTGCCCCGAAACCCATGAATTGACCACGATGAAGGTGATGAGAGTCAAACCAAGAATCATCATTTGATTGTTGGTGATCATCATTCCGATGAGAATTAGAGCAATTCCGCCTGTGAACGTAAAGGATGCTTTGCGTGTCCACATCTTGCTCACCTTCGCCCCCAAGCTTTGATTCGTTTCACAAGAGCAACCGATTGTTCCAAGGAATATTTTCCTGGTTCGATGGCGAACTTAGCCAGTACAGGATCTTGAATCAATCCAACAAGTTCTTTCGCAGACATGGCATGGAATTCTTCGACTGTGAGGCCATTTTGATTGCGAACCTTCGATAAGAATACCTGCCGTATTTTCTCAGTTTTGGCATAATAGGTGTACCGATTTGCGTCGCCAAAGCCATAGTAGATGATGCTGAATACGTGACGCCATGGCTCTGGGTCCCTCTTCTTGAGAAGAACGGCCTCAAACGTGATGAACAGAACCACAAACAGAGCAAGCATAGCAAGCCCTTCACCTGTGAAGTACACCAACAGGAAGTACACGTTGTTGTATGAATCAGCAAGAAGGGAGTTTTGTGGATGACGACTCTCATCGAAAATGACCATCGCGTTTTCTGCTGCTTGCCCTTCCTCGCCTTGCTTTGTACTCATCAACGATTCAGCAATGACATCGAGTGCCCATTTGCGGTTGTCGTTCGCCGGGATGTACTTGTCTGTGAACCCATATTCACCGTCATTGAACCGTTCATAATCGTAAATTGCGTTGATGAGTGCGCTTCCATCAGAGATGAAAAACACTCGACCACCTTCATCGGGATCACAATTCACTGAAGCGCATGCTTCGATTGAGAGATTGAACTGACCCCATAGATCAGGGGTTTCGCTTGTCTGTTCGTTGCTGACCCAAAGATATCCATCTCCATTGACATCGACACTCGCTTGATTGCTCGTCACAGATCTGACGTTCACGTCTTTGAGAGCCCCGCGAACCCCTGGCACAATTTCGAGCCCAGTAACGTTGTTCAGCAGCATTGTGTAGGTAGCGTTGTATTCGATACGTCCAAGTTGTCCAGCGCTCTTCACCCAATGGTGAGAACAAACACCCGCTTCCTCTTTGGTCATGGATTGACCGTCAAGGTTCGAGCAGGGGTGAGCTCCCAGTGTTGAAGACCAACGTTCGTGTTCGTCGATCGTTGAGGTATCGAGTACAGTCCCGTTCATTCCACATGGACTTGATTGCATGCACATCCAAACGTAGTTCTTATCGAGTTCTGCAACATAATTTGAATCGTACAATTGGTAGCCAGTGTAACGAACTCCATAGGCCTCACCGATGCTTCCAGCATAGCCGAAATCTTCGAGAACGATTACGGTGCCACCGTTATCAACAAACTCTACAATTGCATCGACTTCGGAAGGAGAATATCCATCTTCAGTTGCGATGGTGATGAACCCATCCTCATCAAACTGGGGAAATGAGAGTGTATCTCGTTCAACACCAGCAACGACAAACGTTGTGTTTCGAGGATCTTCAATGTCCGCAAGAAGCAAAGGACTGCTCACCAACGATTTGGTCTCAACGCCCATCGCATTGATGTCTTCTCGGAACGCAGACATGTCATCCCAATCGTCATCGTAGGCTGACAATTGATTGGTCTGACTGATGTTGATGAAATTCTGAAGGATGGTGAGAAGAAGAATACCAAGAACAGTCCAGAATGCCAATTGGAGTCCAATTCGCTTGAAATTTCTGTTCCGTTCGGCCGCCATTTCCTCACCTACCTAGTACACCGTTCATACAGACACGGTTTAACATCGGTTTAGAAGGTTGTCCAAATCTGTTGCAAAAATGCTCATCAGATTTTGAGCATAATTACATGGCCAAAGGAAGAGACTTCAGTCGATGGAATTGACACCACGCCGTCGTTCGCAGGGAATGGGAGACGACTCACATCAATATGGGCTGAGCATTTAACAAGAAGTTCGGATATTTCTCCGTTCGATACATCAACCACCAGATCGGAAAGTTTGCCCAGCTCCTTTCCTTTCTTGTCTTGGACCAAACGCCCGAGCATTTCTTGTCCGAAACTGGATGACATACGACTCGCCTTGCAGATTCGTCAACGACGGAAGGACTTGACGGTTTCCGTACTCACATGGTTTCCATGCCGAAACCATAATCGCGTGAGCGCTTGATGTTCGAGAGTCCTGACGTCAGCCGAGTCTCCATCTTTTGATAATACTCGAGCATCTCAGGAGTCACGGTTGGACGCACACGTGTGATGGCTTCGTCAAAGTGTTTCTTTGCAACCTTCTTCTTGTTTTCACGCATAGCGATAAGTGCAGCTTCTCTGCAGACCGCTTCAATGTCAGCACCGGTGAATCCATCCATGCCTGACAGAAGGTCTTTGATGGAGAATTTCGATAGCGGCATACCGTTCGAATGAATTTCAAAAATCGCTTCTCGTGCAGGCGCATCAGGCGGTGGGACGTGCAAAACACGCTCAAATCGGCCGCTTCGAAGGAGGGCTGGGTCGATCATCTCAGGACGGTTGGTTGCGGCAACAACAATGACACCATCCAAGGATTCAACACCATCCATGCTGGCGAGGAGTTGATTGACGACTCGATTACCGACATCGCTTCCTTCACCGTTCGAAGAGCTTCGCATGCTGGCAATGGATTCAAACTCGTCGAGGAAGATGATCGAAGGTGAAGACTGCTTGGCTTTCTTGAAGATTTCACGGATTCCACGTTCCGATTCACCAACCCATTTTGAAATCATCTCTGGACCCTTTATCGAAATGAAATTGGCTTGAGCTTCGTTCGCAATTGCCTTTGCGAGCAAGGTTTTCCCCGTACCTGGTGCACCGAAAAGAACGATGCCTCGAGGCGGTTTGATGTTGAAATGTTCGAACACCTCCGGCTTGGTGAGTGGCCACTCGACGGATTCTTTCAGTCGATCCTTGACCTCGTTGAGACCGCCGACTTCATCCCATGCAATCTCTGGCACCTCAACATAGATTTCTCGAAGGGCAGATGGTTCAATGTCCTTGATTGCATCTCGGAAATCGTTCATTCGTACTTCCATCTTCTCCAAAACTTCTGGAGGAATGGTTTCCTCGTCAAGGTCGATTTCAGGCAGGTATCGTCGGAGGGCCTTCATGGCCGCTTCACGGACGAGTGCGGCAAGGTCTGCACCGACAAACCCGTAGGTGTTGTCAAGAACCCAATTGACTTCGAAGTCATCAGCAATCGGCATCTGTCGTGTATGAACTTCCATGATTTCTTTTCGCCCGTCTCTGTCAGGAACGCCAATCTCAATCTCACGATCGAATCGGCCGCCTCGACGAAGCGCTGGGTCCAACGCATCTCGGCGGTTGGTAGCACCAATGACGACGACATTGTCTCGGCCTTGCATTCCGTCCAAGAGTGTGAGCATCTGGGCAACGACGCGTCGCTCAACCTCGCCACTGACATCTTCTCGCTTTGGACAGATGGAATCGATCTCATCGATGAAGATAATAGCCGGTGATTTTTCACTCGCTTCGTCGAAGATTTCTCTCAGTTGCTTTTCGGATTCACCGTAATACTTCGAGATGATTTCGGGCCCATTGATGGATTTGAAGTGAGCGTTTACTTCGGTTGCAACCGCCTTGGCAATCATGGTTTTTCCGGTACCAGGAGGCCCGTGAAGCAGGACACCTTTTGGAGGGTCGATTCCAAGTCGCCTGAACAATTCAGGATGCTTGAGAGGAAGTTCGATCATTTCTCGAACCTTCTGGAGTTGCTGTCCGATTCCTCCGACATCCTCGTAGGTGATTCCTTCGGACTGACCAACATCTTCGTCATCAATGGCTTCGTCTTTGATGACAATGTCCGTATCGCTGGTGACTTTGACGATGCCTTTTGGCGTGGTCTGAACAACTGCAAACGGCAATGCTTCGGCAAACAGCGTCATGCCAGGGATGAAAATTCGATCACCGGCCATAACCGGTCGCTTTGACAGACCGCGACGTGCGAATCCTTCAATGCCCGGACCAAATTTGACCTTCTGCTTGTTGGCCATAACTGGTGACAGTGTTAGTTTCGTGCACTCTTTGGCTTCAGCCTTTGAGATGGTGACTCGGTCTCCGAGACTTACGCCTGCGTTTTTTCGGATGATTCCATCAATACGAACGATATCCATCTTCGAGTCTTCTGGGCGGCTACGCCAATAGATGGCTGCCGTTGAGCGTTTCTCACCTTTGATTTCAACAATATCACCGGGTTTGAGGTCAAGTCCATGTTCGCCAGAAATTCTGGCTCGACCATGACCTACATCGGATGGAATGGCTTTTGCTACACGTAAGGAGACTTCGTTATCTTCGCCCGACATACCAAGTCCAAGTCCCGAGAGTACTAAAACCATGAGTTATGAAAATCCCGTCAGAATTTGATGCGTTTGGAACGTAGCCTTCATGGAGGGCATCCAACTCGATTGAATTATGGTACACGTACTTGAAGCAGGTTTGACGTTCCTCGAAGCCAACAATCCAAAAAATCGCCCGAGCGTAAAAGGGTTCAACATCATCAACGGTCAATTGATAGAATCGAGTGACGGCGCAACATTTGAATCAAAAAATCCAGCATTGTTGAGCGATGTTCTTGGATCATTTCCATTGTCAACCAAAGCGGATATTGATGCTGCTCTTGATGCTGCTCATGATGCATTTCCAGCATGGTCAGCTACACCTGCTCCAACGCGTGGCCAAATCATTGGAAACATGGGTCGTCTCTTGATGGAACATAAGGAAGACCTCGTTCGCCTTCAGGCCCGGGAAATCGGGAAAACTTTGAAGGAATGTGGTGGTGAAATTCAAGAAGCAATCGACACATGTCTCTTCTTCCAATCCGAAGGTCGACGTCTTTACGGACAAACTGTAAACTCAGAACTTCCTGACAAGGAATTGTTCACCTATCGAAGACCACTCGGTGTTTGCGGTATCATCAATGCCTGCAATTTCCCGTCCGCAGTTCCATTCTGGAAAATGATCCCAGCGATTATGTGCGGCAACACATGCGTTTGGAAGTCTCCCCAGGACTCACCTCTCCTTTCCTTTGCTCTTGCTCGAATCATGCATCAATCAGGCCTACCTGATGGTGTCATCAACCTCGTGCATGGTAAGGGCAGTGGTGCAGGTCAGCACCTCATCAATGCTGTTGATGAAGGGCGTGTGAACAAAATCTCGTTTACTGGCTCAACTGCTGTTGGAAAGATGATCGGAGAAGTCTGTGGACGAAACTTGGTCTCGTGCTCGCTTGAACTCGGTGGAAAGAACCCGCTTGTCATCATGCCATCTGCAAATCTTGAAAATGCAGTTGAAGGAGCGTACTGGGCAGGTTTCGGGACTGCGGGACAACGCTGTACTTCCCTTGGAAATCTCATCATCCACAAGGACATCTACGACGAATTCGTTGCAAAGTTGATGGAGAAAGTTCACTCGACGAAAGTTGGTGATTCACTCGAGCACGATGGTGTTCTTTACGGGTCAATGCTTTCAGAAAAGTACGCTGATGACTTCCTCGAAGTGATCAAGATTTGCGACGAGGATGGAGCAACCAAACTCTATGGAGAAGGCCGAATCACATCGGACAACAAGCCCTCGGGCTTCCTTGGTACACCTGAGGATGGTGTCTTCATGTGGCCCCACGTGTTTGTGGACGTGACCGAAGACATGCGATGTTTCCACGAAGAGCTGTTTGGCCCTGCAATCACACTGGTCAAGGCTGATGATTTCGATCATGCCCTTCACTTGGCCAATGCTAGCCCATACGGCCTCTCCTCCGCAATCTACACCAACGACAGGTTGGAAGCATACCGGTTCAAAACCGGAATCAAGGCAGGAATGACGGGCATCAACAATTCAACAACGGGTGCAGAGGCGCATCTCCCATTCGGTGGCGTCAAAGGGAGCGGGAATGGGACAAGAGAGTCAGGAATTTGGGTCATTGAAGCCTATTCATACTGGCATGCTGTCAACGATGAGCTTTCTGGAAAATTGCAACTCGCACAAATGGACGTCGATGAAATCGAAATGGTTGAAGCAGAAGTTCGTTGGGATGAATTGGTCTAATCGTTCAAATTGTGATTTGTTTTCTTTCAAACGCTGCACACGAGCGAAGGGCCAACCTCAAAGACCCTAACATACTGGGTCAACTATCTCCCCTACACGAGGAGGTAGTGATCCTATGGGTGAAGGCATCAAACTCCCCGTCATTAACGGGCTCGGGCGGACCGACCGCATCGACAATTGGTGGGCACAACCGTTCTGGATGGGGCTCGCACTCACCGCTGCGCTCGTCTACACTGCGTGGCGCCTCATCCTTTTCCCGGAGAGCATCTACTACAACCTTGAAGGGTCGACTGTCGTGTCACCAATCTTTTCACCAAACATCCTCGAATGGAGTTTATTCGGTCTGAACGAATGGGAACATCCGAGTTGGGTCAATGCGGCTATTCTTGTCTTGTGGATTCCGTTTGGTTTCCGAGGAACCTGCTATTATATGCGTCGAGTCTACTATCGAACCTTTTTTCAATCACCGACAGGGTGTTGGGTTGATGAGCCAGAAATCAACAAACGAATCGGTTACGGCGGTGAGAAGCGTTTGTTCATCTTCAACAATCTCCACCGTTATTTCCTCTATGCCGCGATGATTATCATTATTATCAAGTGGTGGGACGTTACGCACACGTTGCACTTTGATGCGGGCTGGGGATTCTCTCTGGGAACCTTCATCATGGCAACGGAGGCGTTCCTCTTGACCATGTACGTAACATCATGTCACGCTCTTCGTCACCTTGCAGGTGGCAGCCTTGACCGGTGGGTAAGTGGGATCTCTGCTTTCCGAGGTCGCATATTCAAGCGGATTAGTTTGTTCAACCGATCTCACGGATTCTGGTTCTGGGCAAGTCTTGGCTTCGTTTTCCTTGGTGATCTTTGGACCATCGCGGTTGCAGAAGGGCACATCAGTGACATGGCCTTCGTTTTGGTGGGGTGAAGAAATGAGTGAACCCTACACCAGACACGAATACGACGTTATCGTCATTGGAGCAGGTGGAGCTGGACTTCGTGCTGCGATCGAAGCTGCGCGATGCGGTGCTAAAACAGCCATCATTACGAAATCGCTCCTCGGCAAGGCACACACGGTTATGGCAGAGGGTGGTTGTGCTGCTGCTTTGCAGAATGCAGACCCTCGAGACAATTGGAAGGTTCACTTCCACGACACCATGAAAGGAAGCAAGTGGCTTGCGGACTGGAGAATGGCTGAATTCCATGCAAAAGAGGCACCCGATCGAGTTCGTGAACTCGAACAATGGGGCGCAGTCTTTGATCGAACACGAAAACAGTTGATCAATCAACGCAACTTCGGTGGACACACCTTCCCACGTCTTGCGCACGTTGGTGACGCTACTGGGCTCGAGATCATCCGTACGCTCCAAGAACGAGGCATCCATGAAGGCATTGACATCTTCATGGAATACACAGTTCGCCATCTCTTGAAAGAAGGGGACCGAGTCACAGGATGTGTCGCTTACACCCGTGTTGACGGAGACTTCCATGCCTTTTCAGCAAAGTCTGTTGTTCTCGCAACAGGAGGAAGCACCCGCTGTTGGAGTGTTTGCTCTGGCTCGTGGGAATACACGGGAGACGGTCATGCACTTGCACTGTGGGCAGGTGCTGAACTTCGCGATATGGAATTTGTCCAGTTCCATCCAACAGGGATGGTTTGGCCTCCTTCGGTTCGTGGGATTCTCGTAACAGAGGGTGTTCGTGGTGAAGGCGGTCGGTTAACGAACAGCGAAGATGACCGATTCATGTTCAACTACGTTCCGGAAATGTTCCAAGGTGACCATGCTGAAACAATTGAAGAAGCCGACCAATGGGTTGAGGAAGTTGTTAGTGGCAAACTTGCAACGGTTCGTCGACCTCCTGAACTCTTGACACGTGACGTTGTCGCAAAGGCCATCAAGGCTGAGGTTGAAGCAGGCCGTGGTTCGCCCCACGGTGGCGCCTTCCTCGACATTTCACATCGTGGTGAAGAAGCGATCAAGAAGAAGCTTCCATCCATGTATCACCAATTCATGGAATTGGCTGGAGTTGACATTACAAAGGACGCCATGGAAGTCGGCCCAACTGCGCACTACATCATGGGTGGTATTCGTGTCGATGCAGAGTCACAGGAAACCACAGTCCCAGGCCTCTACGCATGCGGTGAAGCCTCTTCTGGGCTGCATGGTGCGAACCGTCTTGGCGGGAATTCGCTGTCTGATCTTATCACCTTTGGAAAGCGCGCAGGAGAATATGCTGCAAAGCGAGCCAATAACTTGGCCCAACCAAGTATCGATGGTTCACAAGTCAGCAAAGCCATCGAGGATATGATTGCACCATTTGCTCGAGAAGGTGGAGAGAATCCGGGCATGATTTACGATGAGATGCGTGAAATGATGCAACTTAAGGTTGGAATCATTCGAACCAAGCATGAACTTGAGGAGGCGTTGGTTGACCTCACTGCATTCAAAGAACGAGCAATGGAGTCCTTCCCAGGTACAAGTCGTCGTTACAACTCTGGTTGGCATCAGGCGCTTGATTTGATCAACATGGCAGACGTTTCCCATGCATGCGCACTCGCTGCACTTACTCGTGAGGAGAGTCGTGGTGGGCACACTCGCGATGATATGCCAACACCTGAAGATGAATACTGGGGCAAGACGATCAACATCATCTGGATGGAAAATGGTGAAATCAAAATTCGACAAGAACCAGTCGAAGAGATGCGCGATGATCTTCAAGCTGCAATCAAGGAAGTCAAAGCCATGATTGCGGAGCGTGCCAAAGAACAAGGAGGTGACGACTGATGTCCCTCAAAGGAAAAAAGCAAGCGTTCAAGCTCGCTCGTGGAGAAGACGGGGAGACCGCTCTAACGGAGTACGAAATTACGCTCGATGAGGGCATGGTCGTACTCGATTGCATGCACCGTATCCAGCATGAACAAGAACCTGACATGGCCGTTCGTTGGAACTGCAAAGCAGGAAAATGTGGTTCGTGTTCCGCAGAAATCAATGGACGACCACGTTTGATGTGCATGACTCGAATGAGTGATGTTGTTGCAGAGACGCCCGAGGGCAAGCCGATTGAAATTCGACCCATGAAGACTTTCCCGCACATCAAAGACTTGGTTACGGATGTTTCTTGGAACTATGATGTTGCACAACGCATTGCACCAATTGATGGACCCGAATCAATGGATTGGGAGTTCAACCAAATGGAAGCAGATCGAGTTCAACACTTCCGTGAATGCATCGAGTGCTTCTTGTGTGTCAACACATGTCACGTCCTTCGGGATCACCAAATGTTCGATGAGTTCGCTGGACCTCGAAATCTTGTACGACTTGCACAATACGAAATGCATCCTCTCGATACTGAAGATCGTGTCCCAGAGATCAAGAAGGAGTTTGGAATTGAATACTGCAACATTACACGATGCTGTACGGAAGTTTGTCCTGCTGGAATTCAAATCACGGATGATGCCATCATCCAACTGAAAGAACGTGTTGTCGATCGATATTACGATCCCCTACAACGTATCTGGAGATCGATTACTCGACAAAAAGTTCGTTACTGAACGCCCGTTTTTGGGTACTAAGATTCGGTGTATCGAATCCTAGCGTGTACTGTTTCACTCTCCTGCTTGAATTTCAGCCATGCGGTCGCTTAGGAGAATCAATGCTGATGCCCAAAGGCCGACAAAGATTCCCAAGTTCTCATCATGCGCAAAGTAAATTGCGATGCTTCCGAGAATCGAGACAAGACTTGCTCCAAAACCTAGTTTTTTCCAATCCATAGTGTTTCACCTCCTTGTTAAGAAATCAACGTCAAAGATATAAATCGCTGTTTCAGAGATGTTGTCAAAGGGTTGACGAAAATCAAACCGAAGATTTGGTTAATCCGATGAAGCGTGGGAAAATCATGGCGGGGGACCTGCAGCACATCCACGACCCCGCCAAAGCCGAGGAATTTGCTCGTGCTTTAGGCCTCAAGATTGGCGGAGGGGGGCATCCATTTGCAGGGCCATGGGGTACAAAAGGACTCTATGCATACAGGTCAGGAAAATACAATGGTATGGCTTTTTTTGGCACAAACGGAGATGAAAGAAGTCGTCTCAGGATGCCAACTGAATCCGACCAGTATCGACCATGGAATCGTTACGACTCCTACATTCCAACACAAATTCAAGAAAAACTGATCGCCTTAGAGGATGATGATTCTACGAGCATCGGCCAGGCAATATGGACGAAACCCCCAGAAATATCTTCGCCGAAACACATGCATGAAGGAAAAATAGCACTCAAGAGCGTCCATGGCAAGTTTCTGAGTGCACAGCCTGACGGACGAGCAGAGTGGAATCGCGGCATTGCAAGTGATTGGGAATATTTCCATCTCGAGAGACGGGAAGATGGTAAAATCACACTCAGAAGTACGCACGGTATGTACGTTTCAGCACAACCTGATGGGACGGTGCAAATCAATCGCCAAGCGGCACCACCAACTGGATGGGAGGAGTTCACGGTCGAAAACCGTGGCAACAATATCGTCTGTTTGATGTCTTGTCACGGTAAGTACCTGAGTGCCCAGCTCGATGGCACAGCACAATGGAACCGTGACCATGCGCCAAAAGGCGGCTGGGAAGATATCCAGTTCATACAACAAGGTGGTACAGGCCAAGTATCCGACGACTCTCAAATTCAAAGTCACATCAACGCTAGTCGTTTCTCCACGTCTGCTTCAGATGAATCAATTCAGGTGCTGGAAGCCGTGTCCGGTAAGCCCGTTCGTTTCAAACTCAACAATCCGCCAAGCCACAACGAAGCTTGGGTCGGCATTTATCCAAAAGGCGTGAGCGATCAAAATCATGGAGCGCAGAACCAACGGTGGAAATACATCAGAGACATCGACGTGAACAACGTGTCGTTAACAATCGGGAAGTGGGATGAAGGCCATTGCGACATACGTGTCTTTTCCGATGGCGGATTCACGATGGTCGAACGAAAAGATTTCTTTATTCAATCGACGCATAAAACCCACTCAACCGACGCTGCAACTCGAATCCAAGAGCACACTCCCGTCAAACAGCAAGAACCCATTGAAATGTTAGAGGCTGTAAGCGGTAAGCCCGTTCGTTTCAAACTCAACAATCCCCCAAACCACAACGATGCTTGGGTCGGCATCTACCCTCCACACGTGAGCGACCAAGACCACGGAGCGCAAAACAATCGATGGAAATGGCTTCGCAACATCGATACCAACAATGCATCACTCCCAAAGCAAGCAACAGGCCTTTGGAGCATACGGGTGTTCTCTGACGGAGGACATACGCTTCACGCACGGAAAGACTTCGTTGTGAAACCGGTCAAGCCTGTTGACCCGGCCGTTCTAGAATCAAGTCGGAGATCGGCATTGATCGCTTTGGTCATCGGTATAATTCTGCTTGCGCCAGGCGTTCCGTTGTTCATTCTTGGTTTGGGTGAGGGTCTCAGCGAAGGCATGACCTCCGCAAGCTTAGAGATTGAAGACGTCGACGGTCAAGGCGATTTGGGATGGGGGATTTATGTCGAGGGGAGCCCCGTTGATTTCAATTCAAACGGCATTTATGACCACTGTGAAGACATCATCGTGAACGCTACCCACACAGGAAGCTGGATGTCAGACCCGTGGACGGGATATCAGAAAGTCAACCCTCCAGATGAAAGTCGACAAGTCTTCGAAGATATCGGCTGCAAATCCAGTGATCCCGTCGACCAACGCCATCACGATGGAAGAGACCTCATCAGAATAGGACAAGCATGCCACGGTTGCATGGCAGGCACAACAACCATCACGATACAAAACCAAAACGGTGATACGCTCAATATGTGGATTCAAAGCGAGGAGAATAAGGAAACCCTTGGGATGCTCATTCCCGGCGCCATATTCATGGGTATAGGCGGCTTTACGTTCATTGTTAGCCTTGTCATCCTTTTGAAAACGGGATTCAAATCCAATGCTCTCTCATCCTCCAAGAGAAGAGCGGCCGCTGCCACGGGCGTAGGCATAACCTTGGTCATCATGGGTTTACCGCTTCTCATCATAGGAGCTACATCCACGAGCGAGGACAGACTCGCAATGTTAATTCCAGGTGCGGTAATGTTTAGCATTGGCGCATTG
>PAJM01000037.1 GCA_002706065.1 Methanobacteriota archaeon
CATGGTTGGTGATGGAGAGCCAAACTACGACATTATGACGGTTGGGGCTTTTGGTTGTTGTTCATTGTTGAATGTGGCCTTTATCTCACAAGCCATATACCAACAAAAATTGATGCAACACCACGCAATTTACGGGGGGGAAAGGAAAGGTTCGAAGTTGGGCTATATCACTGCACTTATCTTTGCTGTCTTTGGCATGGTGATTCTTTTGGGAAACCTCTTCTCAAATTTTTGAGAAGTTATCCAAAGTATGTTGGGCACTTCAGAGTCTGATTCCATCATGAATTGAATCCGTAATAATCAGATTGAATAACGCCCTCAAGAGATTGGCGTGGAAGCAAGACGGTGCGCACGGCCCAGAGATCAGTAAAGATTCGATAGGTTGCAGTCTTGTCGAGGTAATCAACACCGCTTGAGCCCCCTGTTCCCATTCGACGGCCGATCATACGCTCAACCATTCGTGCATGTGCATGGCGGAACAGAAGCATGGATTGTTCGAGTTGAACGATGGTATCAATCAAACGTCGGGGCCAGGAAAGAAGTGGCAGTTCTGGATAAGATTCGATGAACAGTAGGCCTGCACGTGCTCGATTTGTGATGCCATCTGGCTTGAGAAAATCTCTTGCAGATGCAAGATTTGCGTCCATTCGAGGTTTTAATGAATCGATGCTGCCGTGGCCAATACTGACCATGTGTTCAATCACTTGGTCAGAATGAGCCTTCATCGTATTGAGGTGTTCATCAACATAGGCGTCGACATTTGCTTGATCGTTGGCATCAGACGGGACTGAACCGTTGATTGGTGTTCGCGACAACCAATTCGAAACCAACTGTTCTAACGTTGGTTCTATAGAAATTGAACTGAGTGTTTCGAAGGCTTCATCGTTGATTTTTCCTTCTTGATTGAGCTTCTTCATGTGAGCCATTGGGTCCATGTCCGACACGCGTGATTCTTGTTTGAGACCAAGACGCATCTCCATCGCTCGCATTTGCCATGATTCAAACCCTGAGGAAGTGCCCAAGCGATCTCGGAAGGCGAGGAATCCCTGTGGGCTCAGCGTCTCCATCACCTTCCATTGATTGGCAAGCAATCGAAAGATTTCGATCACCCGTTCCAGATGATATACCATGTGCGGCAGATGCTTTTCTTCGACGGATTCTTGTGACAGATAATCGTGGACTGCGTCCAATTCTGAGCGAACTTGCTTGAACCAGAGTTCAAACGTTTGGTGTGTGATGATAAAATGCATCTCATCATTGGTAGGAAGAGGGCTATGCCCTTCTGGACCTGCTTGCAACTGAAGCAATTCTTCGAGACGAAGGTAACCCGAATAGGTCATTCGATTCGCTGGGGAACCTGAGCCTGCCATGAACCTTGATGGAGATTCGGCTCTTGAACTCTTCACCCAATTTTGTCCAAATCATGCCACCCTTTTGAGGGAAGAAGGATAACAGTCATAGAGTGCATACGAAACCCCTCGACATGGGCGTAGACCACTCCACACTCCTCTCATGGCTCGCCGACTATGATAAAGACAGCATTACCATCGGTGTTGTCGCTTCCCACTCATCCCTTCAAATCCTTCATGGAGCCCGTATGGAAGGCTTCCGAACCCTTGGAATTGCAGTCGGTGAGAACAGGCGTCGGTTCTACAAAGCCTTCCCTGGAGCAGAACCTGATGAATGGTTGATGCTTGAAGACTATCGTGAGATGCTAGACTATGCCGAGTGGTTCCGAAGCAAGAACGTCATTATTGTCCCACATGGGTCCCTTGTTGAGTACCTCGGAAGCGAGAACTATCGCAATCTGGAGGTGCCTACGTTCGGAAACCGTGGTATTCTACGCTGGGAGAGCAGTCGAGCCAAACAACGCGATTGGCTCATGGCAGGGGGATGTACCATGCCGAAAGTACTCGAAGACCCGCATGACATTGATGGCCCTGTAATCGTCAAATACGCAGGGGCGAAAGGCGGAAGAGGTTACTTCATCGCTCGTGATTACCGTGATTTCCGTAGGAACGTGGACATTGAAGAAGAATTCACGATTCAAGAGTATGTTCTTGGTTGTCGATACTATCTTCATTTCTTCTTCGATCCCCTCGCAACTGATGGGTATCAAGTTCAAGGTCGTGGAAAGCATGCAGGGAAGAACCTCGGACGGTTGGAGCTCCTCTCCATGGACCGACGAGATGAAGCCAACGTTGACGAGTTCTACAAATTAGGCTCACTTCGAGATTTGAGAGAATCAGGGATGGAGCCTTCCTTCGTTGTGACAGGAAACCAACCCGTTGTCATTCGTGAATCCTTGCTCCCACGAGCCTTTGAAATGGCCGAGGGAACGGTTGCTGCTTCGTTTGAATTGGAAGATGAATCAAGAGGCATGATTGGACCATTCTGTTTGGAAACCATCGTCACAGATTCTTTGGAATTCAAAGTGTTTGAAATCAGTGCCCGTATCGTTGCTGGGTCAAACCCATTCGTAGGGGGTTCTCCATACTCTGACATCAACGAAACTCGGATGTCAACAGGGCGTCGTATCGCTCGAAGCGTTCGCAATGCCTTGAAAAACGATCGACTCGATGACATCCTGTCATGACCGCTGTGGACGTCAGCAAAGGATGAAAAAGCACGGTGATTGGGTCTTAGACATCAATCGATGGGGGTGGTGAACACGTGGAACACTGGCACAAGCGTTGGTTGAACAATCAAACTGGATGGCACAAATCAACATTCAATGAGTTACTCGTGAACCACTGGCCTGCAATCGATGTTCCTCCAAATTGCAATGTCATGGTTCCAATGTGCGGCAAGTCCCTCGACATGATTTGGTTGGCACAGCAAGGGCATTCCGTCACTGGATTTGAAATGGTGAAGAAAGCAGTCACGCAATTCTTCTCAGAGAATCAATTGGATTATGAGATTGAAGACAAAAATGGATGCTCGATGCATGTGAGCGAGCCATTTGCAATACATCACGGGGACTTTTTCCAACTCAAACCGGAACACATCCAAGCAGATGCGTGGTACGATCGTGCAGCGATAATTGCTATCGAACCGTCAATGAGGCAAGCGTATGTTAAGCAAATTCGGAACCAAACAAGACCCGGAGCGATTGGTTTGTTGATTACGTTCGCATATCCTCAAGAACAGATGCAAGGGCCACCCTTTTCCCTGCATGATGAGGATGTGATGGAGTTGTTCTCCAACGGTTTTGAGGTCAAATGTTTGGAACATGTTCAACTTGATGATGAGAAGGAGAGGGGGTTGACGTATCTTACATCATCTGTTTTCAAAATCACTCGAAATGAAGATTGATTGCTGCTCGTGCAGTCAATTTCAACCTTCAATCTAAATTAGGTGCGGGTGGTACGCCAGAGCCATCATCTTCTGGATCGGTTCCGACCTCACTTTCGATTTCGTCAACGAGGTCACCAAATTCAACTTGCTTCGGTGTGGATTCATCGACAAGAATTTGATCCGCAGAAACCTCACCACTTTCTGCTCGTCGAACTTGTTCTTCCAATTCTCGCTTGATTCGTTCTCGCTCTTCCATGGTTGGAACATTGAATGAACAAACAAGTTGAATTTCTTCTCCAAAGGAGAGTTCACCTCCATATTCCATCAAGTCGCCATATGCATTGGCAATGACTTGGAATTTGGTAGGATCCTTGGAGCGTCGCTTCTTGTGCTTCTTGTAATAGTGAACAAAGACTTGGTATGTACCAGCAGGTGCTTCTCCTTCTGGCCAGACGACGTTTTCGACAGGTTTGCGGGAATCTGGCCTGACGTTGGCGTCAACGTCGAGTTCACCACCACAAGCTGATTTTCGGTTTCCGCCGTGAATACGCTCGCCTGAAGGGCAGACCACGTGCAAATCGAGATCATTGTAATTGTTCCACATGAGAGAGACTTGGACATCAGATGATCGAGCACCTTCTCGCTCGAGACGTGCTCGTAATTCCTCAAGTGCACGAGAAGCGGCCTGACGTCGTGCAAGGGCTTCTTTTTCCTGAGCAGCTCGGATTTCTTTTTGCCGTTGTTCCTCCAATGCAGCGAGTTCTGCTTGTCGTGCAGCTTCCTCAGCATCGCGCTCTGCTTGTGCAGCAGCATCTCGCTCAGCGTTAGCTCGAGCCTCCTCTGCAGCACGTTCTGCTTCAAGGCGGTCTTTCTCTGCCTGTTCTTCTTGTTCTTTCTTGAGACGTTCTTGCTGTTCAGCGAGAGCAGCTTCTTCTTCTTCGAGCCGACGACGCTCCTCGTCTTCTTCACGTCGAGCCCATTCTTCATCACGAAGACGACGTCGCTCGAGCATTTCTTCTTCTGTCTCTTCACCATTGTCTTCTTCGATGAATGGTTCTTCAGGTTCTGGTGATTCTTCTCGCACAGGTGGTTCTTCCGTGCGAACCGGTTCAATGGGCGGTTGCTCTTGTTGAATCAAGGCAATGCTTCCACCCGACAGATTTCGTCGACGGCGTTCTGACTCGATCATGATGAGTTTTCGTTCAAATTCAGAGCGAGCACTGGAGAAACTTGAGCCTCGAACTGGAGTCCGAAGACCATCTGCCACCATACCCTGTCGAACTTCGAGGGCTGCATCGCGTCGAATCAAGATAAACCAAACACCGAGAACAAAGCCTCCACCAAGGATGCCCAAAACAAGCATGGAACCGGTGTCCATGGTTACGGGAAAGCATACTGTGTCTTTTATCATTTGCTTGGTCGATTTGGCGATTGAATGCATGCAAAGCATTGAATGTGTCAAGCATCTCGTCATGGCATGAACAAGTCCGAACGGCTTGAACACCTCCTCCCAAATGGTCGTGGTGTATGGATTCCAATCGATCACGGAATGTCGGATTATCCAACCCAAGGACTCGAAGACATTGAGAATCTTATTCGTCAGCTGATTTCTGCTGGAGTCAATGCAATCGTTGCTCAGAAAGGCGTTGTGGGCCGATACAGTCATCTCTGCAACGGAAGTAACACCAACATGGTCATTCACTTTTCAGCGTCCACCAGGCATGGTGGAGCTGATGCCTCGCGAAAGGTGTCAGTAGGACAAGCCTCGGAAGTTGAATCGCGAGGTGGAGTAGCGGCGTCTGCACAAGTCAACATCGGTTCAGAGGGAGAAGCCTCAATGTTGGAGGCTATGGGCGAACTTACCACACAGTGTCACCACCTGGGAATACCTGTTCTTGGTATGATCTATGCTCGAGGACCAAATCTCGATATCGTCGAAGGCGATGAAACAAAAGGAGTTGCTCACGCTGCACGAGTTGCTTTCGAAATTGGCTGCGATGTTGGGAAGACGACATGGACTGGGGACGAGGTTTCTTTCTCGCAGGTCACGTCAGCCGTCCCGATTCCTCTGCTCGTAGCCGGAGGAGCAAAAACAAACACACGAGAGATGCTGACGATGGTCGAAAAGGCGGTGCAACATGGAGCCGCTGGTGTTTGCATGGGTCGCCAGGTCTTTGCTCACCACTCACCTGAATCCGTTGCGAAGGCTCTGATGAAAATTGTTCATGAGGGCGCCACCGCTGAAGAAGCAATGGCAAGCGTTGAACTATGAGGTTGAAGCATGGAAGTTTGGCTAAACACGTCCAACAACGATGGGCATGAAGGCGTTGATGCTTTGTTTTCTGAGCAACAAGGTAACGGTATCTGGATCGAAGATGGGGTCTTATTTCGAGAGGATTCCATGATTGGTGGCCACGTTCACATCGATTCTGAATCCGCTCAAACACAAGCCCGCAGCCTCGCAGGAACTGTTGAATGGATTCTCCTAACCTTTGAAGACTGGTCGATGATTCCAATTGAAAACATCTTGGCTGCAACCGAGTCTACTCCAACAAAAGTGGCTGCTCAAATTCGCCATCCCATCGAAGCTCAAGGTGCAGGATTTGCATTGGACATCGGAGTTGATGCATTGTTGTGTTCTGTGGATTGTCTTGAAGCAGCTTTAATTGTAAAATCACAGCGATTGGAGAAATCAATTCCAACAGATGCTAAGGGTGAGAACCATGAAGATTCGGTCGCATTGACTGCAATGCCAATTACTGAGATTCAACAAGGTCATGCTGGCGACAGAGTTTGCATCGATTTGCTGTCAATGCTCAAACAAGGCGAAGGAATCTTGATTGGTTCGACGGCACGTTCGTTTGTTCTGATTCACGGTGAAACGATTGCATCGAAATACGTCCCAACTCGCCCGTTTCGTGTCAATGCCGGCAGTGTTGACGCATACACCTACCTCGCCGATGGCACAACAAAGTACCTTTGTGAACTAACATCTGGTGATGACATTCTGGTCGTTGATCCTTCAGGGAACACACGCACTGCGACCATTGGTCGAATGAAAATTGAAACGCGACCGTTCATTCTATTGAGGTTTCAAGATGAAAATACTAATGAAGGACATGTCTTCATTCAACAAGCGGAGACGGTTCGCTTGGTTTTGGGAAACGGAAAGGTTTGCTCAGTGACCAACCTTTCGGTAGGGGACAGCATTCTTGGGTACGCATCTTCCTCAACCCGTCATGTAGGACAAAGCATCTCAGCTCCTTCTGAGGAGCGTTAAGGCATGGCAGTTTTAGGTCAGGGAACTGCCCATGGAGCATGCAGCCTCTTGCATGCAGCTGGAACTGGTTATGGTGCCAGCATGGCCATCGACTTGCCCATTCTTGTTCGAGTTCTCAACAAAAAAAGCAAACGCGAGGTTAACGATACGGATGGATTGCTGCCTCATATTGTTGATGCTTGGAAGAATGCAGGTCATGCGTTACCGATCGATGAGGAAAATCTTCACTGGGCAGTACAGTCAAAGATACCCCCTCGTGAAGGATTGAAGTCCTCTTCCGCACTTTGCGTGGCAGCAGTGCGTGCGCTTTGCGACTCTACCGATACATCACTGCAATTGCATGAGATTGTGGCCATCGCAGTTGATGCACAACTTCGTGCAGAAATCACCCTAACGGGAAGCATCGATGACACATGGGCATGTGCCACAGGTGGATGGAAATTGGTCAATGCCAATGAGCCTGACGTTGCACAAGGCGTACTCCTCGAAGGAGGAGGACCGATGAAAGACGAATGGAAGGTATTGGTTATCTCCCGTGGGCCCCGAAAAGAACGCCCATCCCTTGAGGACTTCCTGCCGCATCAACAACAGTTCATTCAAGCCCTCAATGCCATTCAAGATGGGAATGAATTGGTCGCCCTCACGCTCAATGGACGCGGCGTTATCGGGGCAACCAAAGATCACCGGGCGAGAATCCTCGCCAACGATGCCCTTGTGAACGGAGCACGTGCAGCTGGACCAAGTGGTTCAGGGACTGCAGTTGTAATCGTTATTCCAATTCAACTTGAAGGTGTAATCAATCGAATAAAAGCATGGTGCTCGAACAAGCATCCAGACTTCAATGTCATCGAAACTCGGTTCATCAACCCTGAGAATACAGATGCTGAGGAATAAGGCTCAACTTCTTGAACGCGTGTTGCTTGGGATGACTGAGACCAATGAAGATGCGCCTTGGGGAATCCCTGTCCATCACCTTGTTTGGTGAGAGCCATGGGCAACTGGTTGGAACCCTCTTGGAGGGCGTTCCAGCGGGTCTTAGAATCGACCAAGAACGCATCGCTCAACGGATGCTGACACGAAGACCGGGAGGTCATTTTGCAAGCAAGCGAAAGGAAGACGATCACGTAGAACTTGTGACGGGTGTTCACGAGGGCTATGCAACAGGTCAACCAATTCTCATCCAAATACGCAACAAAGATTCACGTTCAAGTGACTACAGTTTCATTCCAAATCATCCACGCCCAGGCCATCAAGATCTCCTTATGCATCAGCGAAGTGGAGGTTTTGCAGATTTGCGAGGTGGTGGTTCATCATCTGCTCGACTTACAGCAGGCATCGTCGCGGCTGCTGCCTTGGTTGAGCCTCTCCTTGGAGAGATTCAGATCGACGCCCACGTAGGGGCCATTGGTTCCATTGAAGCAGCTCGAATCGACGCATGCCCAGAGGAATGGGCAAACGAACTCTGTGAACAACTCCGATGCCGTGATCCAACTGTCGTTGATGCAATGAAAGACCATGTCGATGCCATTCGGAAGCAACGAAATTCCACCGGCAGTCGAGTTGATGTTCTCGTCTCCAACATGCCCCAAGGACTTGGTGAGCCATGGTTTGACGGACTTGAGCCTGCACTTGGCAGGGCTTATCTATCCATACCAGCCGCTCGCGGTGTAGCGTTCGGTAGGGGATTTGAAGTTGTCAAAATGACTGGTCTGGAACACAACAATCCCTGGAGCGGCACGAAGGAACAACCACGACAAGAAGGTGAACGAGCAGATGGCAGCATTGCTGGGCTCTCCTCGGGTTCGGACCTCTATGCACAAATCGCATTCAAGCCCCCTTCAAGCATCGCCCATGAGCAGACAACGTTGGACTTGGATGATGGTCAACAAAAACCACTCGTTGTCAAAGGCCGCCATGATCCTGTCCTCGGACCGAGAGCAGTAAGCGTTGCTCGAGCGATGACAACATTGGTTCTGTGCGACCTCATTTTAAGGAAACGTGATGCGTTTTGAGACGACGAATCATCCATAAATTCGGAGGTTCATGTCTACGCGAACCTGATGATATCGAGAAAATTGCCGAAGTAATCCGTGGAGATGAACAAGCCATACTCGTCGTCTCAGCATTGTGGGGAACGACGGATCGGTTGTATCGTGCAGCAAAAGACCCTCGCTATGCAAGCCGTTTGGTTCAGGATTTGTCGAAACAACATCTCCGATTCGCACCAAACATTGACTCCTCGAAAAATGCCCACTTGTTTTCGATGGTTCTTCACAATCTCAAAGAAGCACTCCGTTCATTGGCTCAACATCCACATGATCAATCCGCCTTGAACAATTTACTTGCAACTGGAGAACGCTTGAGCGCACTTGTGGTTGCTCATCGGTTGCAAGAACTTGGCTATGATGCGTATCCACTTGGAGCAGAAGACATTGGAATTACTCTCGATGGCAATTATCAAGCGAACCACGTCGATTTACAGGCATCCAGCACGAAACTCGACCGAGAAACACTCCATGGTACGCCCGTTATTACAGGATGGTTTGGGGAAGGACAGAACAAGGAAATTGCAATTCTAAGCCGGGGTGGTTCAGATCACTCGGCTACAGCAATCGCCAATCTGATTGATGCGGATCGAGTCATTCTTTGGAAGGATGTACCCGGCATCTTCAGATTAAATCCGAGGTGGGGGATTCGATCAGAAACCATCCCCTATCTGAGTTATCAAGAGGCCATCGAGTTGTCGCTAATGGATACACCTGTCTTGCATCCATCCACCATCGAGCCCTTAATTGAGCCTGAGATTCAGTTGGAAGTCCGCCACCTCTACGATCCAAGAGATGAACAAAAGACGGTTGTTGGACCCGGCCGTCCTGGCGATCGGTTGAAAGCGATTGGTTGCCTTCCGAATGTTGTTAGCCTCGGTTTCTCACATCACCACGTTGATCAGCATCAACGTCAACTTGTGAAAATTCTTGGTGAGTTGGCTCAAAACGAAGTCAATTGGTGGGGATTGGAATCAAGGCTGGGCGACTCACGACTTATTGTATCGCAGCACGACATGCATCGTGCAGCATCGATTTTCGATCGTTTTGACATCAAAGCAAATCATCATCACCATCTCGGTCTGTTGTCGATTATAGGTTGTGAAGAAGAGGATATGGATGCAATGAATTCATTGTTTGAATCCACAGAATTCGAACTCACATGGTTAAACAAGACCAGTTCAGCTGCCCGAGTGGCCATAGACGGGGAAGATTTGGGACGCGCATTGCTTCTTCTGCACAACTTCATCAAAGAAACGAGTCAGACCGTCATTCAGCAGAATTGAAGTCACTCATCGTTGCCTTCTCTGCGCTTCTGGATGTATGTTGGTAGATCAAGAGCGAATAGCCCTCCGACCACAAGGAACACAAACAACGTTCCTAGCGCTACACCGTAAACAGAACCCAATTCAACGGATTCTCTCAGTCGTGTTGCAGTATCCTCTGACAGGATTCCGACAATCCATGGCAAAATGGTATTCGCAGAAAGAACCAGTGTTGCCAAAACGGTGGCGACGATTGGGTTTATGAGAAGGGAACGATGATACTTTCCAACAATCTTCTTTGGGTTCATGACGTAAACCTCATTGGTACGGATGCTCGTATCCAACATCGAATAACGGAGAACGCCATTTGAAAGTTCAAAATACATGATTAAGAGGACGGAATAAATGACAACCAATGATGCAAGAATCGTTGGACTGTCAGCCAGTCCAAACAAATCATTGACGCTGGTCTTCGAGGAAGCAAAACGCATGATTGCAAGGATAAACAGAAGATACGAACCCAGCATGTAGCGAGCATCACGCTGATAGGCGCCCCAGAAACCAAGACCTGTTGCTCCAACGATAATACCAATCTGGAACAACAATGCGAGATCTGCGCTTCCAAGAAGCATAAACCAAATGGTTCCTTCTGGAGGAGAAATGATGTAGGTTAACAACGCAAGTCCAACGAGAATTACGTAAACTCCAAGTTGCATGTTTTGTACAAATTTGTCTGGTGGAAGGAATTTCATCTTCGGAACAATCGGTCCGCCAATGAGACTTTCAATGAAAGAAGGCATCTCCAACTCAGGAACTGCATCCTTAGGAATTTCAGAACCGATTCCCATCTGTCCTGCAGCCTTCTTTCGACTTGGTGCGGACGAGCGCACAACTTTTCCATCGTAGAGATGGCTAGTATCCGAAGATGCCTTTCGCATTGTCATGTTCTCACCTCAGAATCCTCGTGCACCTGCTAGTGCTGTTGAAAGGAGCATATCTGGCTCCCAGTCCATGATGTTGACACCAAGTCCACGCAACTCTCCTATGAGGACGTCTCGCTCGGTCTTCATGACTTCGTAGCCAGTTCGATCGAGACGCTTTGCGTCAAACTCGAACTCAAGAGATGATGGTGTAAGAACAGTGACGTCAAAATCACGAGCGCGGAAGTCTCGAAGCGCATTGACGATGGTCGGATCGTCTTCCAAATTAGAAAGGAAGATGATTGGGCTGCCCTTGTTGATGTGAGGCAAAATACGGTTGACCACAACTTGCAATGGAATGTTGCCACGAGCGACAGCTCCTGCGAGTTTGGTGAGAATGACGTACAACTGCTTCTTTCCTGTATCGCGGTCAACACTGACAACTTCATCGCCGTAAACAACGACACCGACAGAATCACGGCGACCCAAGAAATACTTTGCAAGGGAGGCTGCTGCTCGTGTCGAATAGACCAAAGCGTTTCGGCTCACTGGTCCAGTCTCACTCACGGCTCGCGAGTCAATGATGATGATGACGTCAGATACTGCATCACGCTCTCGCTCATTGACCATAAGTTTCCCTGATCGAGCGTATGCACTCCAGTTGATCGCACGGAAGGAATCTCCTTCGAAATACTCACGAAGGGAATAGAACTCCGAACCTGGTCCAGGTTGTCGGATGTTGACAGCACCAGTGAAAATCTTCGGAACACGAGACTTGACGAATGTATCTTTGAGATCTTCCATCTTTGGGAACACAAGGAAATCGTTGTAGACATGCATTTCTTTTTCCTTGTGGAACAAACCAAACGGATCTTGGACCCGAACGGCTACAGGCCCAATGCTATAGAACCCACGAAGAGGACATTCAAGCGTGTATTCGATGTAGGTCTCACGTCGTGGACCAAGTTCCATCAAAATGTAGTTTGAGCCTTCCTTGATGCGCATGACTTCAGGGACGCGATCTCGAACTTCGAGAATTTTTGCCAATCCTGAATTGTTTTGCATACGTAACGTCACTGTCAGTTCTCCGTCTTCGAAGATTCTCGAACCCGAGAGTTTTCGCATAGCAAGAACGCTGCCTAAGGCGACACCTTCCTCACCGGTCCACTCCTCGGCACGGCGGCCACTGGAGGCGACGTCAGCATGACCGCCAAACAAGGCAGCCCACGTTAGGAAGACAAATATCACAACAGCAATTGTGACCAATTGAGAATTCCTAAGCGTAAGACCAAGAAGATACATGGCAACGGCCATGCTTCCTAGCATTGCTGATTTGCGACTCCACATCCGAGAACACCTCTAGTCAAGTATGATTCAATGATCTCAAACGGTAGGTACTGGAACTTCTCGTAGGATGCTTTGCATAACTTCGCCAGCCTCAAGACCCTTGATTTGGTGCTCAGGCTTGAGGATGATTCTGTGTGCAATTGCAAGTTCTGCAACCGACTTGATGTCATCAGGCGTCACAAAGTCACGTCCACGCAAAGCTGCTGCTGCACGACCGGTCTTGAGCAATGCTTGAGAACCACGAGGCGAAGAACCGACAAGAACACGAGGGTCTTCACGGGTTCGAGCGACGACTTCGACCATGTACATTCGAAGAGCTGGGTCCACATAGATGTCTTCACAAGCCTGTTGCATAGCGATAACACGCTGTGGGTCGGTAATAACATCGACATCAACAGCGTCCTTACCACGTGTGATACGTCGAGCGAGAATCTCGTCTTCATCAGCACGGTCTGGGTAACCGACACTCATCTTGAACATGAAACGGTCAAGTTGAGCTTCTGGTAGCGGGTATGTTCCTTCCTGCTCGACAGGGTTCTGGGTTGCCATAACAATGAACGGAGCAGGGAGTTTGTGAGTAACAGTACCGATGGTGACTTGCTTTTCTTGCATAGCCTCAAGCAATGCTGCTTGTGTCTTTGGCGGTGCACGGTTGATCTCGTCAGCAAGAAGTAGGTTACAGAACAATGGTCCTGGCTTGAATGTAAATTCACCCTTCTTGGCGTCGTAAATGTTGGTACCGGTAATGTCAGCTGGGAGCAAGTCAGGCGTGAATTGAACACGCTTGAAGTCACAACCGAGAGCGTCAGCAAACGTGTTGGTCATCAATGTCTTTGCCAATCCAGGGTAATCTTCGAAGAGAAGGTTACCGTTGGAAAGGATGTTGATGAGAACGTTGTCGATGACGTGGCTCTTACCGATAATGACTTTCTGTACCTCAGCGCTGATCGCTTGTGCGATGGCGCCAACGGCGGAAAGTCGCTCACGGACTTCTGGGGTGCTTTGGTGCTTCGGCTGGGCCGGAGCGGCCGGTGCTGCAGGGGCGGCTGGCGCTGCTGGTGCTACAGGTGCTGCTGGTGCGGCTGGTGCCGCAGGCATTGGTGCTGCAGGTGCAGGTGGCGCTGGTGCCGCTGGCGCTGCTGGCGCGGGCGCGGGCGGGGCTGCTGGTGGTGCGGGGGGTTGCATGTCATTTTCCTCCTTTTTTCTTCAGTTTCCCCAACGACGAATTAGTGGGATGATTTCCCGTAGTTCTTCGTTGGAATAGGATCTCGCCGAACTCACTAGTTCAACAAGGCGTGGGTCACGGACCATCTGCATGATTTCAGCAGGGGTCTTTCGGGCAAATTCATCCCGAGTGAGGTCGTTGAATTGCCGAACCTTTGAGAGGAATGCTTCTCTGGTTCGGACTTGGTACAGTGAGCTGTCCACCTTCGTTGGACGTTCTCTGAACCGGGTAAGGTCGAATACATGGCGCCAGTTTTCCTTTTCGGGAACAACCATGATTGCAATGGCAAGGAGGGCGAACAGATTGAGAATAATCAGCCACTTCAGATATGCGTCACTGGTCAACAAAACAACGGCTCCAATGGCTTCTGTGAACGGCTGTGTTGCGATGCTTGAAACGTGTCGGCTCTCATCGAAGACGATGTTGAACTCGTCGGTGTTTCGTGTGATTTGGAGGGAAAGTTCGTCGTTGTCGAATTCCATCATATCACGGACCAATGCACGGAAGTAGAGTTGGTTGCCTTGCCAAGCAGTGTCACCTTGAGCAGCAACGAGTCCGTCAGGGTCTGTATCCCAGCAGGTGTGTCCGTTCTCTTGGTAGAGATCTGAACCGCATTGTTGCTTGCCTGTGAGGTCAGCATCGCCAGCGTCCCAGAGATGGTTAGCGAAAACGGAGTGGTCAGAAACGAAGACGATGCTACCGGTAACGGAAACTTCTCCGTTATCTCCATCGGATTTTGTATCGTAAGCCTCAATGTTCGGATAATCGATTCGAACAATGAGGTCGGTCTTTCCAGTCTTTGGATTTGCGACGTTGTTGATATCGAATCCGGAGCGAGCAACAAACGCTTGGTCACTCGCAGAAGCGAGGACCTTAACTTCACGACTGTCGTCCTCAACATCAAGAACCTGAATCGCAGTAGGTGAATGGAAGAGGACCGGCATCCGACAGTTATCGGTCACGCCAGAGGAAACCTCTGCCTCGGTACACGGAGTTCGAAGGGAAGCCTCATCCATCAAATCAAGATCTTCGCTCACCGATGCGACGGACCACAGCCTTGTCTCTTGTGGAGCGAGACGATTCTGGGTAGCATCCGTCACTTCGTAGTACCACTTTCCATCTGACACTGGCGCATCGAAGTACAGTACTCCAAATTCCTCAGCAACGCGCTTTGCATTGGTTGAGTTCGAAGCTAAGATGACTTTGCCACCCTTCTCGGTAACGAAGTCGTAGATTGCTTGAGCCTCTGCAGCATCGAATGGTTTCTCTGGAGCAGCGATGATGAGCATGGTACGATGTGGGTCCTGCCAGTCGTTGACAAGCATCGGTGTTGACATTGTGTTGTAGATCGAGTACTTTTCGCCCGTCTTACCATCTTCACTTTCGCCAAGCGTATCTCGCATCTTGGAGAGTTGCTGATATTGGTAATCCCCATCTGCATTTCGCACGTACGGAGAAAAGACCGTTTCTTTGGACGAGGATGCGAGCACGATAAGAACGGTTGAAAGGAGAATTGATACGACCAATCCGACCATGAGTTTCTTTTCAACAGAGAGTTTTGTTTTCTCTGTTTCAGCCATAATATCATCTCACTTTGCGGCGAACGCAGTATGTTCTTTTCATCGGAATCACGATACACACATAATGATTCTCCCTTGACGTTTAGAGAGATTTTTAGGACATGAGTGCAGATTGCAACACGTCTAATCAGCCGACATCGAGGCGATTTCGACGTGAAAGCGCCACTATTCCGAGTAAAATTAGCAGCGTTTGTGAACCAAGTGATGGCAAGGCCGAAGAAGCATCAGAATCAGAGCCCGAATCTGAGGAACTGGAACCAGTATCACCACCTCCAGAATCTTGGCTTCCACCCGACTCATCAATGTCGATTGTGAACACCGTGCTTCGCTCCAAACCATTCCCTTCAGATGTGACGATGATCGTAACCTCGCATGTCTTGGTTGGGTGGGCACTTGATGGCGAGATTCGGAAACTCACTTCTGCAGGCTGATTGCCGTTCACATCAGTCGGTTGGATTTGAATGTCCTCGCCAGTTTCAAGGCCTTCAAGATTGAGCAGTGGACAACCACGGATTTCGGCCTCAATGGCACTCGCAGCATCGAGACTGTTCCCCATATTCTTGAGGATTAACGTCTCTTCGACCCATGTTCCTGCATCCACTGAGCTTGTGACTAGAGAAACTTCAGGCATGAGTTTGTGATGTCTTGGAACGTTGAGGTTTGCTTCGATTTCCTTTGGCGAAACAGGTGCACCTGCTGCATTCTCTTCTGCAGTTACAAGAATGGTAATCTTATCACTTGGAGAGTGACTTCGAACTGCATCAGGATCCGAAGTGGAAAGGATGATTGAAAAAGTCTCATTTGATTGTGCGCTAACCGTGATTGATTCTTCATAGGATGGTTCGAGGAATTCGACATCATCATCAAATTCAACCACAATTGTTAGACTCAAATCGTTGACTCGCGGGTTGTCAACGAAAAAGACCAATGTATCTTCAACCTTCCATTTTTCACCATCGAGAGTGAGATCATAACTCGGCTCAACTTCAGTGTCCCAACCAAACTCCCATTCATTGTTGGAAGGGAATTGCCCCGAGGTTGATGGAAGAATCGCTCCAAGAAGAAGCACTGTAATCAAAAACGCTGGAGTTCTCATGCTTTATCACCAAGAATTTCATGAAGACTGCGCTTTGTTAATACCCGAACCATCGATTTTCGATACCTCGGAGGGAGAGCAGTGTTGTTGACCGGTTTGATGGATTTCATAATTGCCTTGGAAAGTGATCCGACGAGATCGCTGGAAAATACTTCTTCAATCGCATCAATTTCAGATTGATGGTATCTTGGAACGGACTCCAGTGCCGTTGATGCAATCCTCAAGGATGATGGTTGCCCGACAATCCACGATGAAGCGACACCTGCCTCGGGGAAATCCCAGGATTCTCGTACACGGAGTTTCTTGTAGGAGCCGACTCGATGCTCGACTCCCTCTGGGAACGTTACCTTGAGCACAAACTCGCCGCTCTCGAGGACGTTTCGGGTAATGCCATCGAGCTTGAAAAACTCGTTGACAGGAACCTGTCGTTGGCCACTCGGACCGATGATATGAATCAGTCCTTCCAAGACCATCAGTGATGGAGCAATATCGCCTTGATAGGTTGCTACACACAGTGTATTTTGATTCGGAATGACACGACAGTCAGATCCCGTCCCACAATCCTCTTTGTGACACCAATCGATTGAGCGTCGCCAATCCTCACTCTGGTTGAACCAAAAACAGCGTGTATCAAGACAGATATTACCGCCAAGTGTTGCATTGTTTCGGATCAAAAAAGAGGCGACTTTGCTGGCGGCTGATGCAATAAGAGGATGCACATCTTCTGAATCAGCCAATGCTCCAAGTCGAGCCATCGCTCCAATCTCATGCATCGAAATCGTGTCAATCCCCTTGATGTTAGCAAGTGAAATGACGTGCTTTTTGACGTTAATGTGCCATTTGTAGTTCGGCAATAAGTCCGTGCCGCCTGCAACCCAGTCAAAGGATTCATCGTTTGCTAAGAAGGTCGAAGCAAGTTCACATGCTTCCTCAACAGTCTCCGGATGATGGAGGTTAAACGGTGGCATCAGCATCACTGATCACCTCGCATTTGGCGTTGTTCTTTCTTCAACCAGGCCTTTCCTGCAAGGCCAAGTTCTGCTAATTGTTCAGGAACTGGTTCGACGGCAGATTTCCATCCTTCCACTTGGTCTTCGAGCGGTTGGTTTGGGTCGAAGCCAAACAAAACACCGTTGACATAAGCGCTGGTGTCTTCGCTTCGCTGCCGTCGACGATCACGCACTTTGTGTTCCGCTCCACGTGCGACAAGTGTTGCTTGCAACGGACTGTGTTCAAGTCGTGGCGAGGGAAGTTCCGTCTCATCGATTCCACCAAGTGATCTGGTTTTGGAGGAGATTGCCTTCCAAACGATGTCAGGTGTGAGCGGGAGATCTCGAATTCGAACACCAATCGCATCGTACACAGCATTCACCACGGCAGGTAGGATTGGTAAGAGTGGCCCCTCGCCAGCCTCTTTTGCACCGAATGGGCCTTCGGGGTCAGATGACTCAACGATGATAGGAGTCACGTGAGGCATTTCGTGTACTGAAGGGATTTTGTATTCCAAAAGATTTGGATTTTGTAGGTGGCCGGTTCGTCCGTAGACCATTTTCTCAGAGAGGACCTGTCCCAGCCCCATGTGGCATGATCCGATGATCTGGCCTTCCACAGCGAGTGGATTCAAGGCCTTACCACAATCGTGAGCAGCCCAGACGTCCGTGCATGAGACAAGACCTGTTTCCACATCAACATCAACCTCTGCCACGTACGCTGAAAACGAGTAGGCAGGTGCAAGTCCAGCTGCAGCACCTTTGTGGACTCCACCCATGGGAGGTGACCGATACGCACCACTTGCAATGAGGGAACCCTTGTCTTCCTGTGCCTTGTGCAGTGCTTGAAGATAAGATACACCTACCGCGGGGTCGTGTTTGTAGTAAATACGTCGATCGTTGAGAACAAGTACATCAGGATGGTATCCCAACATTTCCCATGCCGCGTTGAGAAGTTTCTCACGTATGTCAAGTGCTGCGCGAATCGCTGCATTTGCGTTCATGAACGTTACTCGGCTTGAATAGGAGCCCAAGTCAACCGGACTTGTATCGCTCTCATGAGAGCGGACATGAATCATTTCGATGGGGAGAGCGAGTACTTCTGAGACGACTTGAGCAACTGCTGTCGTCGAACCTTGTCCAATGTCAGCAGCGCCGGTATGGACCGTTACACCACCATCCATGTCAATCTGCATGTGCACTGTAGCATGCGGGAAACGGTTTGGGTCCCAGTGAATTGGCAGACCCGATCCTGAAATGAAGAAACCACATCCAATTCCGATACCTTTTCCGAGAGACATTTGGCGGAATTTCGAATCCCATTCGGAACCTTCACGAACCCGTTCAAGTGCTTCTCGCATTCCGTTTGAAGTGATACGGAATCCTGAGATGGTACGACTGTGAGGTGGGAGAAGATTTGCGAGGCGGAGGTCGATTGGATCGACTTGCATCTGCTCAGCCATTTCATCAAGACCAACTTCAACTGCACATCGGGTGTTGACTGCTCCGTGACCACGCATGGCTCCACTCGCTGGTTTGTTTGTCCACACACGTGCGCCTGTATAATGGAACGAGCCAAGCTCATACGGAGCGGTTGCAAGCACGCCGTTGTAGTAGGAGGTTACGTGTCCGAAGGAGGCAAAGCCACCACCATCGATCAGTGCGTCGATGTCAAAACCTGAAATCCGAGCCTCGTCGTCAGCAGTCATCTTGACTTCGATGTAACTTGGATGTCGGCCACGATTGATCCAATACACTTCTTCGCGAGTGAAATTGATTCGAACAGGGCGTCCAGCTTTCCGCGCAAGGATTGCAGCGCACATTTCATGAGGAAACGGATCGGATTTGCCTCCAAATCCTCCGCCAACAAAGGTTCGGATGACATTGATTTGATGCATCGGAACTTCAAGCACAGTCGAAAGTGCTCGATGTGCATAATGAGGAACCTGTTGAGGGGTGTACAACTGCAAGCGTCCGTTTGGATCCCAATGGGCTACAACTGCGTGAGGCTCGGTGAATCCGTGATGGACGCCTTCCATTCGCCATTTTCCATGAGATGAGGCTGTAGGGTCATCGACAAGACTTCTATCACCGAACTCTTGGAAAACACGCTTCTGAACGTTGGTTGTACCAACGTGATATTTTCCACGCCAGTGAATTGGTTCGTCTTGGTCTTCCAAACCCTTTCTGGGATCAAACACCGGGTCGAGAACATCCCATTCAATTTCAAACAGATTGAGTGCTTCCATGGCTGTCGCTTCATCAACAGCTGCAACACATGCGACGAGATCACCAACGTGGCGTACCTTTTCGACAGCCATTGCATGCTCGTCTTTTGTAACAGGGAGGACACCAAACGTGTTTGTTGCGTCCGCCCCAGTGGCAACCGCTAACACGCCTGGCAATGCCTCAACTTTTGAGGTATCAATCGACTTAATCTTCGCATAATGGTGTGGCGAACGTAGAATTTTCCCGATGATTTCGTTGGCCAAACGAACGTCGTCTCCGTACCATGCTTGACCAGTAACTTTCGCATGAGAATCGACCAACGCTCTCGATTTACCGACCTCTGTACCGGTTCGATAGCGATCGTGGATGTGAGATCCTGCTGGCTGTGGCTCTTTTCCACCCACAGACTCTGGAATCGAGTCGAGATCTCGTGGAGCCATGTTCGGCCGAGAACCACCTGACCCAGGGGGTGGGAATTTTTGCTTTCCAGCAACACGTTTTCCGTCTTTCCGTGTCTCGCCTGAATTTGCCCCGGGTTGTTGTCGATATCCTCCCGCCATGTCATCACCTCGCATGACCAGGAGGCATCGATGGTTCATCAGGCCCTTCAGGATGTGGATTTGGATGCGGATCGCTTGCAGGAGTTGGAGCAGGAGCATCGCCACGTTTGATTTCAGCTGCTGCTTCAATGGAATCGATAATCTGTTGATAGCCTGTGCATCGACAAAGGTTGCCCTCGATGGCGAGGGCAATGTCATCTCGCGTCGGATCTTGATTTTCATTGAGAAGTGCTTCTGCGCTCATCAAGAAACCGGGTGTACAGAATCCACATTGTGAGCCGCCGTGGGTGGCAAAGCAGGTTTGAATTGGAGCAAGGTGAGCCCCGTTTGCGAGGCCTTCCACCGTTGTTATCTCTTGGTGTTGAACCTGCCCTGCGAGACACAGGCAGGAAAGGCGAGGCTCGCCATCAATCATCACAGCACAACAGCCACAGGTTCCCAGATCACAACCGCGCTTGACGCCAAGCATACCGACTTCGTCACGCAGTACGTCGAGGAGAATGGCGTTGGACGGAGCGATTGCTTGGACTTCTTGTCCATTGACAATGGCCTCCCAAATGGTCTTTGGAGCGGATGGAATCATCGAAACATGTTCTTTTCCAACCACATAACTCACCTATCCTAACCTTGAGAACTCCGTCTATGAATGTAAGGTTTCACTCCATTGCAGCGTCTATGCCTTTCCTTCCCAAAATTGATTTTCAGACAAATCTGAATCCACTGCGTCGACGATTTGTGCATCGAGATATGACCTGAGATCTTTGCCTGACAAGGACCCTTCCTCACGATTCGAGACTGATGAAATCAAAAGAAGTGCGACGAGGAAGATGACGATTCCACCGACTGAAATCCAGATGACTGTGCTTGTTGAGACGCCATCACTAGTGACGGCCATGACGGGGTTCGTATCGTCATCCATGACCATGATTTCAGCGGTAACAAGTGGCGATGAAGAGGTCGTTCCAGCGTCGTATTGAATACCCCGCAGCGAAATGGTGTGGTTGCCCATAACAGCGATACCCGGTAGATGTTCAATTTGGTGAATGATGTCGATGATTGACAACTTGCCAGAAGTCTCACCCGATTCATAGCCATGGATGTTCGACCAATCGTCCCGTAGATGGTTGCTTCTCCATTGAACCGTTTCCATGTTGTCGTTTACTTCAAAGGCGATGCTGTCACCGCGTTCGAGATGAATTCGATTATCGAGGGTTGCAGGCGTCGAGATGGTCACGCTGAGGTTTGAATCGAAGACATAGTCCCGTTCTGCTGCCTCTAGCAAGGCATCAAGTGCACGAACCTCGCCATGGCCATAGACATTGTTTTGACGATTCTTGGGGATGAGATCTTCCGCACACGGTTCGTTCGCACCCATGTAATGGCATTGCCGGTAGGTGGCAGTCTCTTGCATGATGTTTCGAATGTCAAATGGTGAAAGATCAGGATTCGCTTGCAACATCAATGCTGCTACGCCTGCTGCACCGGGAGTGGCCATGCTTGTACCACTGAATGCGACATAACCGTCGCCCGTGTTGTGTGCAACTGACATGACATCTGAACCGACATAAGCGATGTTTGGTTTAATTCGACCTTCTTCTGTTGGACCTTGACTGCTGTAGATGGCGATGCTTGAATCCTTATCCAGTGCCCCTACAGTAATCGCATCTTCAGCGCTACCAGGCGTTCCAATTTGAGCGGAGAATGCACTGTTACCAGCCGCAATGAAAAGAGCGATGCCAGCACGGACCATTTCGTTTGCATACCGATTGACACTATCCTCTTCAGAAGAGGTCCACTCAATTGCACCAGGGCCGCCGAGACTCATCGATGCAGCACGGATATTGAATTCGTATCGTTTCTCAACGGTCCATTCCATTCCAGCCATGACTGTGGCGAATGAACCACTTCCACCAGAATCGAGAACCTTGACACCGACCAAAGAAGCCTGTGGCGCCATTCCGGGGTGGTCGTAAGTAGGTGCGCCCGTTCCAGCAGTTGTTCCAGCACAATGTGAGCCGTGGCCTTGGTCATCGTATGGGTAGACTTCGGTTCCGTTGGTCAGACTTGGATTGTTGACCGGATCGTAAAATGCAATGACCTTTGGGTCGTGTGTTGTAGGGTCGTCGTCTTGGTCATCAAGGCTCGAATGGTTTCCATCAATTCCTGTGTCGATGATGGCCACGGTTGTGCCAGAGCCATCGTAACCTGTCTGCGCCCATGCTGTATCAACACCATGGAGGACTGCAGCGTCTCCGTTGGTGACGCTCAGAATACCATCCAATTCAAGCATGACAACACCTGGAAGTTGGGACGTCTCAAGGATGTGCCCGACTGGCACTCGGCCTGCAAGAGCATCGATGCCCTTCAAGGTCCATTGGTGCCGGTATTCGACGCTCTCCTCGAGCATTTGAATTTCAGCTTCACCAGGAGTAAATGAGAAATCGATAATCAATGGAAGTGTCTTGTCATCATCAAGGAAGAGGGGGTTCTTCTGATGGACCTCGATCATATCTCCAATCCCGTTACCATCTCGGTCCACAGTGGTCTCAACCCACCACCCCTGTTCCGCAGATTCTGTACTCGTTTCTACGGGTACTGTAGCAAGAACTGTTGGCAAAATGAACATGATGAGACAGAGGGTTGTTAGCGACAATCTTGGCAATATTGTACGGCTCATAGATTAGCCCAAGAATTACTATGGTTTGAAGTCTTTCGATTCGAGTGTAAAAAAAATCCTCTGAAATGCTACTCAAAGGGCAAATGCTGGGTGTTAATTTATATCGGAAACCTCGAATGAACAACCGATTCAAATGCCCGCACCACAGAGGAAACCGAAACAGATGGTATCAGTTGCGAACGATGCGATTTTCGCAAAAGAAGAGGACGAGATTCCGTTTAAACCGATCATCGTTCGTGCACCCGGACAAACCAACGGAGACTCCCTTGAACGATTCACTGAAATCATCATGTTTGGCGTAGCAATGATAGGAATTTGGATTGGTCTGTTCATGATTGCGTACGGTGGTGACGTGGGTGAGGAGCGATACATGATTCTCTTCGCTGGCGGTCTTATTTCCTCGGCGATTGCTCTATTCATGGTTGAATTACAAGCGAAAAAGAATGAGTTCCAGTTGATGGTGTCCCAAAATTATCTGTTGGGACTCTCGTTCTTCTTCATGGCTGTTGGTACACTTTGGGGCATTCGTTTTCTCGGCGGATTTGTGACACTCCAAGAAATCGAATTCGATGGAAATGCCCTTGATTTCATGGGCAGCATCGTGGACGGTGAATACAAACCAGGCCCGAACATGATCTATGCTCAAGCCTTGGGTGCTGTTTTGATGTGGGCCATTCATCAACGAATCCTCAATCGATACAAAGGAGATACAACCTTTGGCTGGGCTGTTGCAACCTACATCCCACTTGCACTGCTGCTTGTTGGCGTAGGGCGATGGATTGAGTATGCCGATTATGAGGTGTCTTACCCTCTTGGAATTTCGATTGTCGCCCTTTGTGGCCTCTCCATGTACAGTGCGTTGATGTCGAATAAATCGATCAACTTCGCTGTCGTCAGTGTGGTCTCGGGTATCATTCCGCTGATCTATGAAATCCTCAATGAAAATGCCCCTCCTGAGGGCCGTGGCGGTGCACTGTCCCTACTTGTCTACATCATCATCATTCAGGGATACCTTGCCGGTAACGAACGTCTAAAACAAAGCCTTGCTGAGAAAATGTCATTCTTTGTCATTGGCGTCGTCGTCGTTGCCATGTTGATTGCGAGTATTGAGGATCTCAATCTGGTCTTGGGCCCACTCAAACCGGCCAGTCTGGGTAATGATGGAATCGCATCCCTCGTGACGTTACCAGTTGCGTTGTGGATCACTGTCTTGTGTGCGTACTTCCCAGCAACCCACAGAAATAGAGTCCCTGCTATGCCAATTGGGCTTGCCTTTTCCTTGTGGACGCTCAACGGTGATGAGGCCATTATCCCATGGACTCTTTCCTTGATCATGATCGCATACATGCTCTTCTTTGCAGAGGCAACTCGGAAGTGGGTTGCAGATCTCACGTTGTCGGCTTTGTCGTTGTCGTACCTTTTCAGCGATCAAATCGGATACGGTGTAGACCAAATTGAGGTCGATGTTGCTATTGCTATCGGCATCGCTGTGATTGCGGAAACAGCCCGTCGAATGGAAAAAGTTTCGATCTGGAGCAGTGTACAAACTGTTACCTTCATCGCCCTGAGCAGCACGATTCTGGACTCACCGTACTGGTATGTCTCCTGGATCTTCGTCATCTATCTCTTAGGAATGGTCTACGAATCAATGCTAAGGGCTCGCGATGCTGATGAAATTGAAAAACGGAATGCCACTCTCGCCCTATTCACATCACTTGTTGTCAGTTCTGGCCTCTTGTTGACTGGAAAACTCGAAATCCCCGATACGTATCAACTCTCTTCGTTGAATGGACTATCGCTTGAATATCTTGTTCTTGGCCTTATTGTTTACGGACTATTCAACACCGTTCGCGACGTTGAAGTCGATATTGGAAGATTGCTTTCTCTTCTTGAACTGAAAGCTGCCGGTGCGTATACATATGACTCTGAAACCAACGCATGGTACATCAAAGAATCCGATGAGCAAGAACTGGTGGAAGATGCTTCTTTTGGTTCAATCGCTCGAATATCCCTTGCGTTTTCATTGCTTGCAGTAACAATCGGAATCAGCACGCTCGATGCTACCATGCTATCAGGAGATTCCTTCTACCTTGTTGGCCTCTACATCCTCCCCATTGGAATATTGTTCTGGGAAATCTATTCCATGGACATCTTGTCATCTCAAAGCAGAATGATTGGGGCGTTTATGTTGCTCATTATCGCAGCATCCTCGATGCCGATGATGACAAATATCGAGCATACAGACGGGTTGTTCAAAGCAGGTATCTTGTACGACATCCTATTCCTCCTGGCTCCGATTGGTGCGTTTGTATTGATCAGTAAACGTGGACTCGATCGTGACCACCTTAGTCGAACTGCAGATCAAGTCATGCTCTGCGTTTTGCTCGTCATTGGAATGTTGGATCAATCCGGTGGATTGCTCTTCCTCAGCATGTACGGCCTTGTCGCACTTGTAGCGCTTCAATATCGCCACCATGGCGTTACCATGTTGGCACCGTTAGCGACAATTTCGATGCATTGGTTGGGTGATCATGGCATCGCATACGCGTTCCTCGAGTCAAGCTTTTTCGACAACCCAAATGAAATCTCCGAAGTTCGTGTCCTTTGGTTCACTCGCGTTACAGGCTTACTCGTTTCAGCGCACATGTTGATGCCTATTGTATGGAGTATCCTCGAAGTCCAAAGGGACGAAGCAAATGACAATCCGTTTCCGTGGTTCATCCCGATGCTTTGGTTCCTCTTCGCAGTATGGGCCGTTCTTCCATCCGCTTCGTGGCTACCACTCATCGCCTGTATTTTTGGAATCCTCAATGCATGGGTACGTGGCGATATCAATCTCATGCCACTGCTCTCGGTTGGACTCATCTTTTCATTCATGATCGGCTTTGCAGATGGTGGGTACTTCTCAGGCGAGATCTTTGGATACTCCATGCTCTTCTCTGGACTCATCATCTACGGACTGTGGCTCGCGAATAGCTATGGCATCATGGATATGCACGTCACCGATCATGAGCGTTTGGAGAAACTCATGCCGTATCCATTGGACGTACAATTACGCTTCCTCGCCATTGTGTCACTCCTTCTTTCCTTTAATGTGGCCAATGGATTGGGGATGCTTGGCGGAAGTGGATGGGCTACCTATGAAGCTCTCCAAAAAGGAGACAAAGTATCCATTCTCTTCCTTCCACTCATCGATGGTTTAACCGCAGCCAATCTCATCCTTCAAGCCGAAGTCTTCTCGCCTTCCGTGGAACGGTTCCTCATCGGAGCCATCTTCTTCGCCGAGGGTGCTGGGATGATCTATCTGTCATCAAAAACCGATCGAATCTACGATTCAAAGATTTTCACATGGGAGGATGATGATGAATTCTTCCGTTTCATTGAATATATGGGCTTCTCAGGTGTTGTAGCGGCCTTAACCGGTGTAATTTGGGCATTTGGTTCAGATCAAACAACGCTTGCATACTTCCTTACAGCAATCATTCTAACAGCCCTGGCAATTACTGGATTTGACAAAAGCCAAGCAGAAGTTCGATGGCGTCGTGGCCTTGGTGTATTCGGTTCAGTATTCACACTGTTCATTCTGTTCCTGACGCTTGATAGCAATGGTGAAGATGTTTTGTTCAAGGGACTCACACTCGTTTCTATCGGACTCCTTGCCCTTGGATATGGTTTCCTCTACATGCAACGCCGCTCAATGTTCGACGTACAGAATGTTGTTATCCCTCAAGTCTTTGGAAATACAGTGGTTCCTCAACAACCAATTCCTGAAACTGATGCCGATGAGGAGGACGACATTGAGGAAGACGTTGAAGAAGAGAACGACGATATTCAGGAGCACGAAATCAAGACTGAAGCAACGTCCTTTAACGATGAGGGCAGCAGCGATGCTGAAGAATTGGAACTCCTCGAATTGGGCAAAGCACTTGAAGAAGAGTTAGAAGAACTTGGAAAACCAATAGGTGGAGCGATGACGGACAACATTGGTTACATCGAAACGATGGAAGGTTTCGATGTACGCCTACCGAAGGAATCCATTGAGATGATTACTCGAACCATTGAGATGACACCGCACGAAGGATTCAAGCCAGTTGTGCGAGTCAACGTGCTTGGACAAATCGTCCTCGACTTTGAACCTCTATGATTCGTCTTCCTTGAACAAAGCAACTCGATCAGAGGCAAATCCCTCACTGGAAGCGGAGGGGTAGACGCCCCAGTAGGCTTCACGAGCTTCTTGATTGATGGTCATGCAAAGAACGACATCCCCAGGACGGTCGTCCATTGGTTGACTACCGTTGAGATGCATGATCATCGGTTCAATGTTGGACATGTTGACCACGCCCCAACCAACTTGTGTGCATGGAGCCACTGGTGAAACTGGCGTTGTTCCTGAAAATGGATCCCATGTTGTAAAGGAAGGATACCACGCAGACAAATTCAATGCATTCCGAACCTCTGAATTTCGAAGGGTGAATGTCTCACCCTCGCTCGTGGCTCCATTGACGAGATAACCGCCTCGTTCAGTAGAAGCTCCGGAGCCACCGTCATCGAATTCGTCACGAAGTTCTTGGAGAACGAACGACAAGATACCAGCAGTTCGAGGTGTTGCAAACGACGTACCAGAGGTCTCATGATACCCATCAGTATCGTCATGATTTGGCAGGAGTTGTGTCCAATCTGCTGCAATATCAGGATAAGAACCGCTCATCGTCTCCTTTTGGTCGTCGCCTTCTTCGGCGTATCCAGCAATGCCAATTGACCATGGTGGACCTGCAGTTGCGTCTTGAACTGCAGGTGAAGGCGTATTGTCTGCAGCACCGGTGTGAATCTTTTTGTTGCCAACAACGGCTTCATAGGTTCCGGTCTCAATTCCCGGGACTGGAAGCGAACCAATGGCTCCAAACGATGTGGAAATGATGTCGACAAGAGGTTGATTTGAAGCCGCAAGCACCGCTTCCGTAGAGAACCCTTCAACAAAGAAAATGACTGCATCTGGATTTGCATCCAAGACTGCACCCGTAACCGCTGTTCCGTGACCATCTGAAGGGTCGTCAAGAATGTGAATATCCGTTCCACCATCTGGTGATGTCCCGATGATTTTCGTTCCGTAAAAATAGACGATATCGGATGTCGTAATGCTATCCCAACAACCTTCTTTGTCCGCTTGATAACGTTCTTCCCACGAACCTTCGAGCGCAATATAGCACGTTTTGGTGACACCAAGCGATTCAAGGAGCCAATTTGGGTAGACTTCATCGGTTTGGAAATGATCGTGATACACATTGATTCCAGTGTCTACTGGTGCAACAACCGAGTAGTAACGCCAGCCATTGCCTGCTTTATTATCCGCAGCATTTCCTTGTGAAGATTGGTTTTCGTCGCCATCATCCAATGCCATTTGCCAATACACCCAAGAACCAGCAAGAGCAAGGAGTACGATAACCAGCAATGTGCGCATCTTGACCAAAAAAAGCCAGAAGTCGAATACCTCTGCACCGACTGGGAGAAGGACATCGGCAGCATCGACCATGCCTAAGCGTGCAACATCACCATCAAGAAGCCTACGCCGACTTCAAGAACCGAATTCTCCTCGGAAACGCATGGACGACCCAAACACGCGAATGGTATGGATAGATCTCGAAATGACCGGTTTGGATTTGGAACGAGAAAGCATCATTGAAATCGCAACAATCATCACCGATTCTGAGCTCAACATCATTGCTGAAGGTCCAAATCTTGCAATTTCAGTGTCTGAAAAACTCATCGAAGGCATGGATGAATGGAACACAAGGCACCACTTTGGAAGTGGGTTAATCGATCGAGTCCGTAACGATTCAGTCAGTTTAGAAGAAGCTGAGCGCCAAACGCTCGAGTTCATCAAAAAATATGTCCCAAAGAGAACTGCACCGCTTTGTGGGAATTCGGTGTGGAACGATCGTCAGTTTCTCGTGAAGGAGATGCCGGGCATAACCGATTACCTGCATTATAGAATGATTGATGTATCGACCATCAAAGAACTCGCTCGGCGTTGGTACCATGGCTTACCAAAGTTTGAGAAAAAAGCAGCCCACCTTGCTTTGGACGATATTCGTGAATCCGTGTTTGAACTGAAACATTTCCGTCAGCATGTCTTCATCGACCGTCCGTGACGAATCCCTTCCAGCGACGCATGTAGTCAACAAAAACTGGGCTCAAATCAGCTTGAAGAAGTTCCTCTGGGCTGAATGGTGGTCTTGAAAGGGAGTTGCCGTTTGCAACCAGAGATGGCCAATCAGGATGTGGAAGCGCAACACGAGCGACGCCAACTGCTTGTGCCCCCTCGTCGAGTACAAATTGTGCATCATCCGCAGTCCAGACCGAACCTGTTGAGACAATTGGTATGGAATCTGAGAAGGTTGAACAGATTTCATGCGTTACTGTCTTACCATTGTCTTGAACATCGAAGACATCCCAGCATGAGATGTGAACAGCATCGATGTCTTCCTCAATGAGCAATGCAATGACTTGTTTCGTCTCTTCGAGTGTGATACCAATCTCATTCGATACTGGGGAAAGCCTGACCATGATCGCAAAATCAGGACGCACGACAGCACGAATTCCTCGAATAATGGTCAACAAAAATTCGCACCTCTCCTCGACAGTTCCACCAAACCGATCGATTCGTCGATTGGTGTTTGTTCCAAGAAATTGAGCGATTAAGTATCCATGTGCCCCATGCAATTCAACCCCATCAAAACCAGCGGACTCACAGCGTTTTGCGGCGTCAATAAAATCACGAATTGTCTCTTCAACTTCTTCGATTGTAAGTGCTCTTGAGTGTCCTTCGTTCTCTGAAATGAAATTTTCACTTGCAGAGCAAGGCTGCTGGCCGGTCAAGGAAGAAGGTGCTCGCATCCCTCCATGAAAAATTTGAACGAACGAACGGGAATCGTATTTTTTCAGGTTCATTGCTAAGTCGGTCAATCCAGGGAGGTGATGATCACTCCATACCCCGAATTCCCCTTCCCAACCTTGTCCTGATTTCTGAACGTGAGATGCTGCGGTGGTGATGATTCCAAAACCGCCCTTCGCTCGCCGAAGGAGGAATCCAATTTCATCGTCTGAAAGCCTACCATCACCATGGCTTTGTTTGTTTGTCATCGCAGCTAGTACGCTACGATTTGGTATTTCCATACCGTTACGCATCTGCCAGGATTCGTCCATCGAAGGCATACCATGACCTCACAGGTCTCGCCAACTCGGAGCACGAACATCTGCATCTTTGTGCATGGACAACACTTCAGCGATGACTGCGATCGCGATCTCCTCAGGCGACTCTGCACCAATGTTCAATCCAATCGGGCAGCGAACATTGTCAAGTGTTGATGCTTGAATTCCGGATTCAACACACGATTTGGTGAAGGACTTCCACTTTGACCGGCTACCAATAGCGCCAACTCTCGGAAAGGATTTCCCATCCATGGGAAGACTATCGGCTTCGGCGAGTTGAAGCAAGTGTTTCAGCCGATCCAAATCCTCGGAATAATCATGACCAAGGAGGAGGACATCAGAGAAACGAGCAAGTGTTTGTGTTGATTCTGTTTCGAAAAAAGACTCAACAGAACAGTGATGCCGTTCAATGGCCTCAGGGTAAAGTTCCTCGGTCGTAAAGGCCGCTCTGGTGTCTTGGACCGAGTAACTCCAACCTTTCTTAGGGAGTAAAATCGAGATGGCTTCCGAACAATGGCCTCCTCCCATGAGCAAAATGTGTGGCATCGGCATCATCAACTCCAGCGAAATGGTGACTTGACCACCACATAACGAGTCGAGTGGTTGTACTTCATAGCCCTTCGCCCCCTTGTTGAGACCAAAGGTATGGACCTCCGACGAGGCGTTCGATTCACCTACCAATTCTTTGCAGCGATTTAGAATTCGATGTTCTAAGCCTGCACCACCAACGGTTCCAACCCAGTCATGATAACGATTCATGGCCAACCTGGCACCGGTTTTTCCCGGAACGCTTCCTTTGGTTCCAACTACGGATGCTAGAACGACAGGGGAATTGTGTTGCAACTGTTCCAACACCCAAGCCAGAACTCTCGCCGTCATGGCAAACCCTCGATGAACCTACACATACGGTTTGCGCTAAAACCAATCTTCCTTCGATGCGAGAAGGAGTTTATTCACATCTTCTTGCCGATCTATGTTGAGATGAAGGAATGGGAAGTTGACACGAATGGTTTTACGTTGGATAAGCGATGATAGTGGAACGTCTCCTGACGACAAATAAACGCCCTTGATGTCATTACCAACCAAGAACAATGGATGGCCACCTTGATCATCCCATATCGGGCAACAACTTACATCGGATTCAAGCAACAAACGCACAATCTCAATACTCCAACCTGGACGGTCAACGGGAACGATTAGCAGGCGGTTTGGTAAGCGACCATTGCGCTCAAGAATACTCTCCAGAGCGCAACGTAGCGATCCTGTTCTACCCTTTTCAGGGTCTGGATTGAGAACGACATGAATCGAAGGACATTGAATCATGATATCTGCAAGTAAATCAGCATTTGTAACTGCAGTGATTGCAACGTTGGTTAGTTTCTGTAAGCGAGCAACCAAACAAGAAATCAGTGAGTTTCCTCCAAGGTCGATTAGAGCTTTAGCTTCACCAAGACGCGATGAGCGCCCTGCTGCCAAAATTATGACATCCAAGGCAACCATAAGCAAACCAGTTGAACGCCTATGTTGAGAATTTCGGTTGATATACCGTGGAAATGTAATGGAATCATGTCGACAGAGATGGCTGAGAACCCACATGGTAAATCCATCACATTTCTCAGAGGTATCTGCAACAGCATTGACGAAATCGAATTCGTCGAATCATCATCAATATACAACATCACGGTTCGGATTCGCGGACGCTCCGGACGTCATTACGAGGTTGTCGCTTCTCGTCCAGTGGGTCTTTTCATGGGCGTTCCTTGGGAAACAGAAGTTACTGGAGCAGCATGGAAATCTGATTTCAATACGGAAAAGTCTCGAGCCTACACAGCAAAATTATGTCTCAACATTCATGAAGAGAAACAACACCTACCAATAGGCGATCGACTGGCATCCCTTGCTCTCAGCCTCCACAATGATATCAAGTTGGCCATGGACATACCTTTGGTTGCTCAATTTATTGTCTGTCCAAGAAATGAATTACTGAAGGTTCACATCTTTCAAGATGAAATGATTGTTACAACGGATTTGCTCAACGATGAATTTTACGATGAAGAGCCATCAGAATTCCTTGACAGTGACGATGAATTTGATTTTCTTGAGAGTATTGCAAACTTCTGGCATTCTCAGGATAATGAAGAACCGCTTGGGCTCGAATCACCAGATGGCAATTGGGCAAGAGAGCTCGAACATGATATCATGAGACGGTATGAAAGGGTGAATGATTAATCACATGTCTTTTGTGATTTCTCGACCAATAATCATACGCTGTACTTGGCTGCTTCCTTCGTAAATCTGCATGACCTTAGCACCACGCATCAAACGGGCGACAGGGTATTCTTCAGAGTATCCATAGCCGCCAAAGACCTGTACTGCATCGGTAGCAATCTGCATGGCTGCATCAGATGCAAATCGCTTTGCTTGTGCTGCAGATTCCGTGTTTTTGGTACCAGAATCAGCCTCAACAGCGGATTTCCACGTCAACATTCGGCTCGCTTCGATGTTGGTCTTCATATCTGCAAGCATGAATTGGATGGCCTGGTGCTTGTGCAATGGCTTACCAAAGGATTGCCGCTCATTGCTGTACTGGAGTGCGTGTTCGTAAGCAGCACGTGAGAGACCCGTCGCATGCGCAGCAATGTTTGGGCGGCTCAAATCAAACGCATTCATTGCATTCATCCATCCACCCGATTCGCTTTCTCCAACCAGTTGATTGGCGGGTACTCGTACGTTGTTGAATGTGATGCTACGCGTATCGCTGCACCGTTGCCCCATGTTGGTTTCTTTCTTACCAAGTGAAAGACCTTCAGCATGGGACTCGACGATGAATCCGGACATCCCTCTGTATCCAGCGTCAGGATCTGTCTTGGCGAGTACAAAAAAGAAATCAGCATAACCTGCACCGGTGATCCACATCTTGGAACCGTTGATGATGTAATCGTCACCATCACGAATTGCGGTTGTTTGGATAGCGGCAACATCAGACCCTGCTCCCGGTTCAGTCACTGCATAGGATGCAAGTGCTCCCTCTTCAGCAACCTTTCTCAGCCAGACGTTCTTTTGTTCCTCTGTTGCGCCGGTAATGATTGGAGCGCAGGCAAGTGCGGTTGCATATGCTGCAGTTGCGAATCCCGGGTCGCCCCATGCCAGTTCCTCATTGACAAGGACCTCTTCCATGCAACCCAGGCCAGGGCCTCCGTACGCCTCAGGGATGTGGAGATTAAGCAACCCCATCTCATGAGCAAGTTGTATGGTTTCTTTGGGATAGATGGATTGTTCATCCCAGTGTTCTGCATGAGGACGGATTTCATCTCGAGCAAATTCGCGGGCGAGTTCACGCAGCATCTCTTGCATCTCATCCAATTGGAAGTCGACCATGGTACCCCCACATGGACATCGGAAATAAGTCTTGATTTACAACCGACTCAGCGATTGAGTTCTAAAACGACCAAGAACACAACGTAAAACAAAACCATACAGAATCCCTCCCATCGTTCAAATCGGTAGGTTCGGCGCATGAAGAACAGTGCGAGGATGACACCCAAAACTGTAGCAGGTGCAATAAGTTCCATGGTCAGTCCATTGTCTTCTGCTGATATCGACAATGGATGAATCATCGATGCAATTCCCACGGACAGTAACGGATCTGTGATGTTTGAACCAATCAAGGTTCCAATCGCAACTCCCTTGCTTCGCTTCGCAGCCATGAGAGCGATGGTCAATTCAGGCAGTGATGTCCCAATTCCTGAGACTGTTGTACCGACAACAGAGTGAGGGACATGAAGCCGAATCGCCAGATCATAGGCTTGTTCTACTAAGATATGCGCAGCATAAACAGCAAATGAAAGTCCCAAGAAAATCATAATCAAATATGCCGCAGAACTCCAGTTCGACCCCCGTATCTCATATTCACCTGCATCTTTGACTTCCTCTTGTCGAATGGCTTCTCGTTTCATCAAAAGCCAAACAATGTAAGCGATATAGAGTGATGCGAGAATGGCTCCTTCCCATCGTTCCAATGTGTCGTTGGTCCACACGAAAAACAGGAGCAATACAACGGCAAGCAACATAATGACCCCATCACGGTTCAGCCAGGACGGACGTACCTTAACCGAACGTGTCATGACAACAATACCGAGAATGAGAGTTATCTGCACCAACACGGAACCAAGAATACTCCCAATCGCAAAATCAGCTGCTCCGGACTTCCCTTGGCTTGCCTCATAAGCAGCACTTCCTGAAACGAGAATCTCTGGTAGCGAGGTCCCGATGGATACTATTGTCAATCCAATGACGATCTCAGCAATACCTGCTCGACGAGCAAGTCCTTTTGCACCTTCAATGAAGAAATCCGCACTGGTGATGAGCAAGCCGAGTGAAAGAAGAAGAATCATGCTCACGACGAACATTGAGTTTGACTGTCCGAGGTATTTCATCAAAACGATTGCGAAGAACAACGCGCCAGTAATGAGCATGGCGTTGAAGTGGATGAGTTGGGGAATTCCCATCAACTCATCCTTCTGGTCCATAATCTTCCCATGAGTTATGGGTTTTGATGCTTCTGTCGTTCCGCGGAGTTAAGATGATGTTCTGTTTCTATCTGGTTGAGTCGATGTGGAGACGAGGTGGCATCGAGGCGTGCGGAACCTTCACGATGGTTCTCGTCGGATGTGGCAGCGTTGCATTGGGCCGTTCAAGCCTCGAAATCTCTCTCGCATTTGGAGCGATTGTGGCCCTCGTCATCGTGGCCATTGGTCGATGGAGTGGAGCACACATTAACCCTGCAGTGTCACTCGCCTTTTGGTATCGAGGAAACCTTTCTTCAACAGACACTGTCGCTCATGTCTCTGGTCAATTGATTGGAGCATTATGTGCTGGTGTTGTACTCGGCGGAGCTGGCCCAACCACTCGGAATACATCATGGTTGAATCTGATTGGAATTGAGATTCTAATCACTTTTCTTCTAATGGCCTCAATTCTCTGGATTGTACGTCAAACAGAACAATGGGTACCAATCGCCATGGTGGTTGGATCAACCGTCGGAATCCTCGCCTTCTCTTTCGGAGAATACACTGGTGCGAGCATGAATCCGGCTCGAACATTCGGCCCAAACATCGTCTCCGGAGATTTTGCAGTCATTCCAGTCTATTTCGTTTGCACAATCATCGGAGCATTGCTGGCTGTCATTACAGAGCGATTTATTCCATCAACTTCCGAATGACAGACACGACGTGCTCGGTTGATGGAATTGTGTGATTTTCCAATGGAGGAGAAAACGGCACGGGAGTATCGATTGCACCGATAACAACAGGCTGTGCTTCGAGTTGATAGAACGTTGCTTCCAGAATCCGAGATTGAATGGTATGACCAAGTCCTCCATGCCATTGGCCTTCTTGCAGAATGACAAGACGGCCGGTCTTTTGCACCGACGCAATACAAGATTCTGCATCAAACGGCAACAACGTTCGCAAATCGATGATTTCAACATCAATTCCGTTCGCATTCAGTTCCTCAGCCGCTTGACCTGCGATGTGAACCATCGCACCCCATGTCACGAGTGTAACGTCATTGCCTTTGCGTAGGATTGATGCCTTGCCAATCGAATGACGCTCTCCCCGTGCAATGGAAGAATGAACCGAATCCGTGTCGACGTTTTGGTTGATATTGTGACCCCAACCGGTCTTCCCTCCTCGCAATCCATACAATCCTATGTGTTCAAGGAACAAGACTGGATCATCTAGTTCGGCTGCTTCAATCAACAAATCATAGGCATCTTGGGGAGTACCCGGAGCGAGGACAACCAATCCAGGATCATTTGCAAACCACGATTCGATCATGTTTGCATGGAATGGACCTGAACGTGTTTTTGCACCAAGCGGAACTCGTATCGTCATTGGACAATCAGCACCCCAGCGCCATCGCAACATCGCTGCATTGTTGACTAAAGCATTGAATCCAAGGGCTGCAAAGCCGCCGAATTGAATCTCAACCATCGGCCGCATACCAGACAGTGCAGCACCTACTCCAGTATGAACAATAATCCCTTCACACAGCGGCATATCAACCAATTTCTCTTGATGACCTGCGTTTTTCAGTGCCATATTCATGCCGAATGCACCTGCGACTTCCATGTCTTCACCGATGAAGACACAGTCATCCCCGTAAGAATTGGCGATGTCGACCATGGCCTGTTGAATCGCTCTGGCATAGGTCCATCCACCTGATTCGACATAATCGAATGGAGAAAAAGATGCTCTCGATTGGACATCTGTTGCCGAGTTTATAGAATTGAAATGGTCCTTATGCGTTCTTGCATCATGAAGGGAGGTTACACCTTTTGTGACGGTTTCAGGCTGCGGCCAATCCATGGCCTCAACACTTTGACGCGCTTCATCGACATGGTTTTGTTCTTCAGATTCCATTTGAGAAAGTTCGTCCTCGGTCACTCCAAGCGTCAACAACAATTCGCGATGGGATGGAATCGGGTCTTTATCGGCCCAGTATTCAAGGAGTTCTCGATCGACGTATCCCGGTGGAGTTCCTGTTTCCGAACCGAGGTAAAGATCGTCATGATGATGTGCATGTCCGCAACCACGCATCGTTTCTACGTGGATCATGGTTGGTCCTCCGCCCTCAAGACCAAATTCCCTTGCTGTGGCAACACTCGCATGCCATGCAGCTGGATCTGACCCATCGATGGTCCACGCAGGGAATCCCATCGCTACTGCTTTGTCAGCCCATAATTCAACGCCAGACTGATGCGCTGGTGGAGTGTCAAGGGCGATTTGGTTGTTTTGAAGAATGTAACAAATCGGCAAACCTCGGGCCCCGGCGAGATTTATCGCCTCCCAGTATTCACCTGAAGAGGAGGCTCCTTCACCGATGCAAGCAACATGAAATCGATTCAGTGATTGTTTCCATCCAGCAAAAGCAAGACCGGTCAAGGTCGCACTCGCAATCGGAAGAGGGGCGGTTGGAGGAAGAACACCCACGTGCCATGCCCCAATATGGAGATCTCGTCCACCAGCACCTTCGTGACCACCGTTTTGATTCGAACCCGCTTTACCCATTTGTGCAGCCATAACGTCAACAACGGTATCGCCCATGGCCAGTGCCAATCCAACATCTCGAATCATCGGAGCAACCAAATCCCCGTCGTAGCCGTTTCCAGGTGTGTGTGATTTGTTCGGTTTATCGGTTCGCTTCAATGCAGTTGCAACTGCAACAACACCTTCTTGCCAGGTTGAGCGAAATCCTTTACCTCCAAAGCGTGAACCATCTGGAGTTTCCATTCCAGAAAAGAACACCTCTTTGAGATGAGCATCCATGGCACGGGTTCGAGTCATCAACCTCTGCCATTCCAATCGATGTTCCATGGTTGTCGACATGTAGTAAGCAAGACGGCGCAGACAGAGTCTGAGATCGATGAGAAGGTGAGCCATTCGTCGGTCGAGATGCTCACTAATGCTACGACGAGGCATCACTTCTTGCTCGAGAATCGTTGAGATTTTGTGTGTGTTTTGGGCTTCAAAGCCTCGCTTAAACGCATCAACAAATCGTTGACTAAACGTGTGCCATGAGTCGCCATCGAAGGAATGCTGGCCATCAACATCAAGGTGATCCCAGATGTTTGCGGCAAGGAACACGTGTCCTTCATGACGTTCGGCAAAAAAGCGCATGACTTCTGCGCGAGCAGCATCGAAGAGAAGCGGTTGTGTAAATGTCAGAGCTTCACTCGGCGTCCATTCAGCCCCGTGAATCATTGGTTGTGCACCCTGTGTCATGACCCCGCCCCGTATTGGCGAAGGAACACCTTGTTTCAAGGCTATGGATTCAAGACGTTGGGAAAAACTTACTCATCTTCACCGATTGCTTCCTTGAGGACACGAATTGATATGCGTGTGACAATCACTGTGACGATAACCGTTGCAACTATTCCTAAGAGAAGCAGGAACAGCCCTCCGTTCGATTGCGTTAAGCCGGCCATTCCTGATTGGCTCAGTGCAATGGAACCAAGTGCGTGGCCATAATACGCATAAATGATGCAATAGACCAGACTTGAAAGATTGGAAAGCATGAACACTCGCAATGACACGGGAGTTGCTGACATGATGTAGTTGAGCCACTCATCAGGAAGAATCGGTGAAAGCCGTACCAACACTGAGATTCGCATCGCATCCTCTCCCAATGCTGATTCAATGTTCAACATACGCTGATCGTTTCGAATCGCTTCTTGGATTGAATCACGAAACAGCCATCGTCCCAAAACGAAAGCGATGAGCCCTCCAATCATCGACGCTGCAAAATTGACGAGAACAGCAATCCAGAATGGGAAAATTGCTCCTGCTCCGACCTTGACAAAAGGAGTTGGTAGCAAAAGAACGATGGCAAGAGAGAGGGCTATTGCAAACAGAACAGGTGACCAAATTCCAAAGCCCTTGAACCAAGCAATGATTTCAACCGCATCTTGAAACAGAACGTAACCAGCAATTCCACACAAGACCAATGCCAACAAGCCAAATAACGCTCGCCATTGATACACTCTGACCTTCTGTTGTTTCATTCGCTCAAGATTTTGACGCCCATCGATGAGATGAAGCTCTGAAGGACGTGGGAGTTGAGAGACAGAGGGCCTTGGAAGTTTCCTCACACCCCTCACTCCTCTTCTGATTCTGGCAACGAGGAGAGTACGTCACCCAACATGTCTGTTGCATCCTCAATTCGAGTCATAAGTGTCGTGTCAGCAACAGCCCCGGGACGTCCTAAATCCCACATCAAATCATGAACCATTTCTGTGGTTAAGCGAGTCATCCGTAGAACTTGAGGGTCGATTCGTTCCAAGTCATCATCCGGAAGAATTGCAATCTGTTCGGGGGTCTCTCCGAGTATACCGTCCATCGTCGTTTCAATTTCATTGGCAATCTTTGCTGCTTGTTGCTCAAGAATGGATTCCATCCCACCCTGAGAAACGGGTGTTGATTGTTCATTGAGATCGCCGAGGGATTTCTTTCGTTTCAAGTCTTCAAAGGACGGCCCCTTTGCATCTCCTGCCTCATCCCCATCCTGAACCAATCGATTGAGTGCAACGCGCAACAAGTTCGAAAGTTCCGTCGCTTCCAAATCAAGGTCGACTTCCATTCCCTCCTCGCCCATTTGCACAAGAATTTCGTTGATGAACGATTCATTGATGCGATCAGGTCCCACCAGTCCTTTGAGCATTGGAAGTGCCCATCCGCCTCCACCTGCCATCACAGCAACGTCGAATGAACCTCCGCCTGTTTCAAGCGAGACGTCTGCAGGAGGGGGAATGAACTGTTTTCGGCTATGTTTCCATAGTTGATCAATGAGCACTTTCATATCGACGGGTTTTCCGATGACTTCGTGGATTCCAGCCTTCGCAGCAACCAACATAAAATCAGGCGATGTTGAGCGCGAAAGGAGAACAATGCGACACTTGAACGCAAACTCTGGGTCCCCCATCAACCGTTGAGCAGCATCGATTGCATCACCCGATTTCCACTCGCCATCAAGGAGAACGACTTCAGGCATCACAGCCAATGCAGTTCCTTCTGCTTGACGTAACGTTCCTGCGCGAGTCACTTCAAATCCTTCACGTTCAAGTGTTGATGCGAGAAGGGTACGACGACCCTGATTCTCGTCAGCAACGATGACTTTGCCCATGATGACCAGTAGGAAACGAGCGCTCCGGCTCTTTGAACCTCACCCTCGATTTAACCTCGAATGATGTCTTCTGGAGCAATTCGAGCCCATGCCATGATGCCACCGGTCAGATTGTACATACGCGTCATATCAATTCCAGATTGATTCAGCAACATAATCGCCAGTTGAGAGCGCATTCCACTGCGACAAATAACCACAACATCGCGTTCTTCTGGAACTCTGTCTGCTGCAGTATCAGCAACTTCATGGACAACATGCAAATCAAATGTAGAGAGACGGACCTGCTCCAATTCTCCTTCGCTTCGAACATCGATGATGAACGGGTTCCATCCGCCCTGTTGTTTTGTTTTCAAATCAGAGACGGTAATGGACTGCATCATGGATTCCCCTGGAACCTCATCCTCTTGAACTTGCTGAGGACGTGGAGTGCAATACATTGGATCGTCGAATAGGGCCTGCGCATACCGTAAATCAGTAATCTCTGGTTTTGATTCAAGGGCTTCAAATTGAAGAGATTGCATGGACATGGATTCAGCATCATAGAGCAGTAACCGACCGATGAGGCTCGGTTCCATTCCCACGATGTACTTGATCACTTCCGTTGCTTGGATGCTGCCGACAACACCAGGAAGAACACCAAAGACACCAGCTTCTGCACAATTTTGCAAGGCTGATGCAGGTGGTGCCTCTGGGAATAGATCACGGTAGCAGCGATTCTGCTTTGTTGAAAAGAACGAAACTTGCCCCTCAAAACGATGGATTGAACCATACACCCAAGGGATGGAGAGTAGAGAACATGCGTCATCAATAAGATATCGTGTCGGGATGTTATCGGTGCCATCAACAACAATGTCCCAACCTGAAAACAACTCAAGGACATTGTTTGGATTGAGACGTTCTTTGTATTCAATAATGGTCAAATTTGGGTCGAGCGCAAGCAGTTGTTCTTTGGCTGATTCAACCTTTAATCGGCCAACATCTTCGGTCCGATGAAGAACCTGTCGTTGCAGATTTGAAATGTCAACACGGTCATCATCAATGATGCCAATGGTACCAATCCCTGCTGCTGCGAGATAGAGAAGAACTGGACTTCCAAGTCCGCCAGCGCCGACAACGAACACCTTTGCTCTTGCCAACCGTTCCTGCCCTTCAATTCCAACTTGGGGAAGCACAAGATGACGGGCATGCCGTTGCACATCGACCATGTCGGTGCGTGTTGCTGCTCAATGAAATAGACATCGTTGCTCAATGAGCGTTCTCTTCAAGCCACTTTTCTGCATCCATGGCAGCCTGGCAACCCATTCCAGCGGCTGTAATCGCTTGCTTGTAGCGAGTGTCAACCACGTCTCCGGCAGCAAACACGCCATCGATTGAAGTCATGGTGTGGTTTCTGTGAATGATGTACCCATTCTCGTCGGTGTCAACTTGACCGGCCAAGAAACCCGTGATCGGTTTGTGACCGATTGCAATGAATGCTCCTGTCGCAGCGATTTCCTCCGTAGTACCATCTCTTGGATCCTCCAGAACTGCACCCGTAAGTCCCTTCTCGTCACTCAACCATTCCTTGACTTGGCGGAATGTTTTGATCTCAATCTTTGGATGATTTGCAGCTCGCTCGTACATGATTGTCGATGCACGGAAGACGTCTCTGCGATGGACGAGGGTCACCTTTGATGCAAATCGTGTCAAGAAAGTTGCTTCTTCACAGGCTGAATCTCCACCGCCAATGACGAGTACTTCCTCTTCGCGGAAGAAGGCCCCGTCGCACGTAGCACACGTGGAGATTCCTCGTCCTTTTTGCTCAGCCTCACCAGGTGCATCCAACCAAATTGATTCTGCACCGGTACAGACGATCAGTGAATGTGCAAAGAAATCTTCACCCTCAACCGTGACCTTAAACGGCCTTGAAGAGGCGTCAACGGATTCGACGTTCTTGTCCTGCACCTTCAATCCGAATCGTTCGGCTTGTTCACGAAGTTGCATCATCATTTCAGGACCACCAATTCCTTCTGGATAGCCTGGGAAATTCTCAATATCGCTGGTAAGCATCAATTGACCACCAGACATGTATCCAGCGAACATAAGTGGCTCCAGCATCGCTCGAGCAGCATACAAACCGGCAGTATAGCCTGCAGGACCCGAACCGATTATGATGATGTTGTGAACTTCTGACATTTGACTCACCCTCATGCCAAGACCTCAATGGACTTGAACATTATCCCTTTGATTTCTCAATCAAGGCGTCCGCTAAACACATATGTATCACCTCATTCGATTGTTTGGCATGAGCAAGAGGTTGAGCATCCCACGTATTCTACTCGTGGAGCAATGCGTGATGGATGAGAATGAATTGAACACCCATCTGGTAGTCAACAGTGGTTCTACAGAAATCCAGTGACGCAGCAATGGGTTCATCAAAAGAAACAATGATGTCACGTTCTCAAGACGAGACAGGTTGCACTGTAATTCCTGAAGAGCCAAGGAAACTGTCGAGGAAAGAACATCCATTCCTTCGGCTTGTAGAAGGGCATGAAGATTCGTGCAATGTTCTTGACCAATTCGACTGGTTTGCGGTGATCGTTGCTTGTGATAATTGCCCCTTCAATCAAGGTCGCATTTGAAAACAACTCAGCAAATTCCTCGACATTTGGACGAAACATTGTATCGATTGGGTCCGGATGGTAAGGAAACTTGTAGGGGCCTGAGATGAACAAATAGCCATTTTCTGGGATGATTTCTTGCAGAGATTCACAAATCCTCTGTATACTTTCTGTCGGAACATGTTCAAGCATATTCGAGCAAATGATGGATTTGAAACCCATTGTCTTTAATTTTTCAAGGAATTGAGGATCGGTAACATCACCGACAATGTCAACGCCAGGATTTGCTTTCAAATCAACATTCACGACGTCATGATGTGATTCGCGAGCTTTGCTGAAGATAAACTCCTCAATCCAAGGTTGACGATGTTTTGCAAGCTCTTCGCTTGAACTACCCAGGTTGAGCAACGGAAACACATCATTCGGGTCGAGCGAATGCATCACATTGCCGATGAATTTTGCCTCTTCGTACAACATGGTGAACCCAATTGCAGATGGCTGACCCATGCTACATTTTATTTTTGGTTGACCCATCCTAGAATCATGGATGTTCTTTCACATTGGTTCATGGGGTCTGGTGCGACGAACGGCCGAACAAAATTTTGGGTTGCTGGGGTGATGGGTGTCCTTCCAGATCTTCTCGTTTTCGCACCCAATTCCTTCTTTTTGGACGAACGACCTGAGATTACAGATGAAACTGTGACAGCGGATTTTGGTTGGTACGCTTGGGAGGCATATCAGGTAACACACAGTCTCGTCTGGGCAACGATTGGTTTCCTTTTCACGTGGATTTTGTTCGAAAAGAAAGGGGTGACGCAACGCTTGTTCACAAACAACGAACTGTCTGCAAAAAGTGCCGCTCTTTGGCTATGGCTACCATGGTTTATCCATATCATCAATGACATTCCAACGCATACAGGGAGATTCTTTCCAACACCATTTTTGGCGCCGTTTAGTGACGTCCATTTCGATGGGTATCGATGGAGCACACCTTGGGTTTGGTTCACAAATCTAGCAATTATCATAGCCATTTGGGGCTATGTGTTCTACAAAAAACGAGCAAAATCAGTCGCTTAAGAATGGCCTTAGTGCATCCACAGCAGCAGTCGCATGCGGACCAATTCGGGGAGCTACGTGGTCGTGAAGAGCACCTGGACCAATGATTCCCAAACCGATTGGTTTGTTGTGAACCAATTGCAGTTCGAGGATGGTTTTCACAACACTATGGCCCAAAACGAGGCCATGATCGGTTTCGCCCTTCTCGATGATGCCGAGACAAAAGGCGCCCTCGACATCCTCGTTTGCTAAAACACGGTCCAGAGCAAGCGGGATTTCCATACAGCCCGGGACTCGGATGACATCAACGATGTTGTATCCTAAATCTTCAGCTTGCGAGGTTGCAATGGTTAGCATTCGTTCGATATCTTCCAAGTGGTACGTTGCGCATACAGCTACAATATTTGTCATGTTTAACTCTCCTTCATCATTCGTTCAACCGTTTCGACGATCATCATGGTTGTTGAATCAATTTCTAAGTTCACTCCTTCACCAGCGTGTTTCTGACCAAGAGTCGTGAGCCGAAGTGTTTCTGGAATCAAATGCAAGTCAAAGCCTCCATCGTTAACATCACCGATGGTGAGTGAAATCCCATCAATACCAACATAGCCTTTGCTAACGATGTATTTTCTGACATGGGGTGGAGGTAGAATGGTGTATTGTGCTCCATCGCCGACACGGTCTGCCTTGGTAATCAATCCTCGACCGATGATGTGCCCAGAAAGAAGATGGCCGCCAACTTCATCCCCATAACGTAATGAACGCTCAACGTTGACCTGGTCTCCCTTTTGTAGGTGCCCAAGTGTTGTTTTTTCAAGCGTCTCTGGAATGACATCAAAGGTCACGATTTCTTCTGAGAATGCTGTCGCTGTAAGACAAACGCCGTCAATTGAAATACTTGCACCAATCTGCAGTTCCTCTGTTGATGGGACTTGAATTCGAAGGGTAGTAATTTCGTTTCCAGGCTCGATTGAAACAAGTTCACCAATTCCTTGGACAATACCGGTAAACATCAAAATTCACCATCCTTGGCTCGTTTCACGATTCGTGCAATTATTTTGCGGGTTCCGTCTAAATCATCACTCAAGCCTTCGACCCGAACAACCTCAATTGCGGAATACCCACGCTCATCGAGAGCTGTTCGAATTCGGTCTTCAACATGTTCTTGATCATAGCCAAGTGCGATGACAGAGGGCTGGATATCTGGTAGAATATCGAAGATTGGAACTTCTGGAGGGTTTCCGACACAGGCCACATCAACCGGCTTTAGTCCCTCGACCATGCGACGGCGTAGGTCTTGATTGGTGACTGGTTCATGCTTCCTTTGACGGACGGTGTCATCGTGTGCAACAACGACTGTCAAGTGGTCGCCTAGTGCCTTGGCCTGTTCAAGATAGTGAAGATGACCAGCGTGTAGGAGGTCAAAAACACCTACTGCTAGTACCTTCTTCATGGTGCTCACCAGAGTTAAGCAGAAGATTCATGTTCTTGAGATTGCCCATGCAACGCTGCGATCACTTCTGCACCTTCCAAGAATGGTATCTCTCGCTCATTCGCCCATGTACGAGCATCACTGACCGAAAGTGCTCCATCGCCGTCAGGTTGGAGCATTTCTGCTCCAATGACGACTGGCACAAGACCTGAGAGCCGTGCAATTCCCACTGCAAGCTCGGTATGACCCTGTCGTGATAGAAGTCCTCCCTGAGACTCTCTGCAAACGGGAATATGGCCAGGTGTTCGGAATTCCGCGCCCATTCGACGCTGAGCTTCGCCTTCTGAGAGATTCTCTTCAAACACAACTTCTGTTAGCTCCGCAAAGCGACGGGTTGTGAGTGCACGATCATGGTCGGTGATACCTGTGTATGTATCCCGATGATTCAGAGAGAGTGTGAATGCGGAGCGTGAATCATAGCGTAAATCGTTGGTCTTCAGTTCAGCCAGCACAGGGAATTCCTTGGTGAGTGCATCGTGCGTGTGCAAGTCCTGCAAGAACGGTAAGCCAAAGGCTTGACCAACATCGTGTCCAATGGCGAGAAACAGGAGCCCTCCACAGTCTTGGCGGAGTTGGCGCATCGTTGATGGTTTAGCAAAAGAGGCAGGAAACAGGAGGTCTGTCTCACCCTCTCGTTTATCCGAATCGAAGAGACAGACAGGCTTGCCTTGCCGGAAGGCTTCAATCGCAGCTTGAACAATTTCCGACATATGTTGCGGTTTCGTTTCACCTTCATGAACCGTCGTATTGCGCATTATGTACAGAATTCCGGCAAACGCGTGACGGAAAGGGGTTAATGTAGGGAACGGCTTGGCTTGTATTCGCGGGGGTGGAATGATGGGTGTGAAACTTGGTCCTGCAGGCGTACCTTTGTCCTGTAAAGGGCGAACAATCGTCGAGGGAATGGATGATATTATCGCTCTCGGACTCGAGACGATGGAAGCCCAAACTGTTCGGTTGATTCAGCCTCAACACTTTGAGCAATATTGGCAAGCCGGAGTTCTTGCAAACAAGGCTGAATTTGAGATGAACATTCACGGACCATACTATTCTGAGTTGTTAGGGAACCGTGTTGAACGGGGACGATCTCTTGCTAAAATTGAGGCAACGTTGCAAGCCGCACGTACCATCAACGCACGACATATCACACTCCACGCAGGCCACTATGGGGACTTTGGTCGTGGCACTGCTGCAAACGAGCAAGTTGCGAACATCTTCTCAAGCATTGTTGAGCGAGTCAACGACATTTGGCACGATGATGAAGATGAGTTTCCCGTATTCCCTTGGATTAAAGATGGAACCCCATCGAAAATTGGCATCGAAACCTCTGGCCGACAAGAATTGTGGGGAACTCTCGAAGAAGTCATCGAAGTCGTCAATCACGTCGAAGGGACCATTCCTGTTCTCAATGTTGCACACATCCACGCTCGTGGACATGGACGGATGAAGACCTCCGAAGATTACGGAGAATTGTTTGACATGGTCCGTGAATCGATTGGCACGAAGGAGTTCTATTGCCACTTCTCGGGTGTCGAACACCGCACAGGAAATGCAATGCATTACACACAAATCAAGAAGTCCGATTTGAACTTTGAACCACTGGCCGAATTTATCGTAGAAGATGGTGGTTGGTTGGACATCACCCTGATTTCAGATTCACCACTCTTAGAACACGATGCGATGTACATGTTGCAGAACATCGACAAAGCCAAGCACAAGCAGCTTGAACGCAAAGCACGAGAAGATCGACGACGAGCGTTGGCTGCCCAAACAGGCACATCCGTAGAAGACCTACAACGTCGCGAGGAAGAAATGGCCAAGTTACGTACTCAAGGGGAAGCTGAAGCAGCGCCTGTGGAAGAAGCGAAACCAGAACCTGCTCCGGAAGAAAAGAAGCCAAAGAAAGCTGCTGCTTCCAAAAAGAAAGCCAAGAAGGAAGACAACGAAGATGTGTTTTCTTTCGATGAAGAAGACGATGATGACTTGTTCTGATTCGGTGATTCGTTTCCGCCCCAAAATTGTGGATTTCTTCCCTCAAAGAAGGGAATGCACATAAGGACAAAGAGTTCGAAGTCCCTTTCCATGGCACACATTGCGGTGTTGGGATTGGGAAATTGGGGGACGGCCATCGCACGTCTTTGGTTGTTGGAAGGCCATCGTGTGAAAGGATGGACCATTGAACAAGAGGTGTATGAATCCATTACGATGGATGGAATCAACCGAAAGTATCTGCCCCAACAATCTGTGGAAGGTTTGGAAGCCACGATGCATCTTGAGGAAGCGCTTGACGGTGTTGAAATTGTTGTTTTGGCCATTCCGTCGTCCGTAATTCTCAATGTTGTTGATGACATTCTCCCATTCTTGCGTCCTGGACACGTTCTTCTCGACTTGGCAAAAGGCCTTGCACCAGGAAAGCGATTGATTTCCCAAGCGATTCATGAGGCGTTGAGGAATGCAAACTGTTCCAATCCCTTGGCGGTTTTAACCGGTCCAACAATCGCCCCAGAAGCTGCAGGTGGCGTCATGACAACGGCTTTGGTCGCCTCGGAAGACCTCTCTGTCGCTGAACGTCTTGCAGATACGCTCTCGACTCCGACGTTGCTTCTCCATGCAGCCTCTGATCCAGAGGGTGCTGAATTATGGGGCGCCTTCAAAAACGTCGTTGCACTTGCATGTGGACTTGTTGATGGGTTGAAAACAACAGGTACGCTTGGTGGTGATAATCTCAAAGCAGCAATTTTTAGTGCAGGTTTCAAAGAAGGATGCATCCTCTTGCCATTGCTTGGAGCGCGTGCAGAAGTCGCCTTTGGACCCGCAGGACTTGGTGACCTTTACGTGACATCTACCTCTCCATTTGGTCGCAACAGAACCATGGGTGAGAAGCTTGGAACCGGAAAAACCTTGGAAGAAGCGCTCGAGGAAATGACCATGGTTGCAGAAGGTGTTCGGGCTGCAAGAATGTTCAGAGAACGCGCCATCGATCAAGGAATAGACATCCCATTTACCAAGGCTCTCAACACACTTCTCGATGGCGACATTGAAGCCGAAGAGTGCTGTCGTCGCATGGTCCTCTTGGGCTAATTCCGATTGCCTCATATGTTGGGACACTCTCCTGCTACCATGGCAGAGGACAAATCTACGGACTTAACTGAATTCGAAGCGGGTCTTTTGCAATGGTTGTGCGAAAAGAACTTTCATGCCGAGCCATGGTCGACAAAAAAAGCAGCGAAACAATTCTTCGTTGAAGAGGAAACAATCTACGAAGCTGTTGCCGCTTTGACACGGAAAGTCCCACAACGCATTCAAGTCTTTTACAAGAACGGTGCTTTGCACATCGCTGCGGATTGATTTATTCTTCGTCGAATCTCTGAACCCATGATGAAGGGAGAAGTACTGTCCAAAATGGATGCATTTTCTTCGTCATGTCATCTTTGAAGAGGGAACGGGTAACCTTGGAAACGAAATCAAGAATCAGGACAACAATGAAAATAACGATTACATATGCAAAGACTTTGTCATACTGAAGGAAATCGAGGTAGAGATTGATGTAATAGCCAATCCCTCCCGCTCCAACAATTCCAATTACAGTACCGTGTCTGAAATTGTACTCAAACATAAAGATCGCTTGAGAAATGAGATTGTTTGCGGATTCGGGGAGAATGACACCAAAGGAACGTTCAAGCCAACCATGACCCATCGCACGTGATGCATCAAGTTGTGGTTTAGCAACACCTTCGATTGCTTCATACTGCAACTTTCCAAGATAACCAACCGTGTAGATTGTCATAGCCATGATTCCTGCCATGGGTCCAAGTCCGACCATAATCACGAACAACAATGCCCAAAGAATACTTGGCAGACTTCGGAATGCTGCGAGGAAGGTTCGAGCAGGGTAGGAAATCCAAGCAGGACTGAGATTTTCAGCAGCGAGCAGTGCAATCGGATACGAAATGAACATACCAAATACGGTGGCAATGAATGCAATTTTCAGGGTTTCAAGAACTCCAATCCATGCTGTTGAACACGTGAATTCGAGGAGTTTAGGTTCTTCACACACAGGATAGGCTTGAGGTTCTAAGACACTCCAATCGGGTGGCCACAAGGACTCCCTGAAGAACGTCTGAACATTTCTCGGACTCTCAAACAACTTCTGCCAATTTCCTTCAATCGTTGAGTGGGTAACCATTACGGCAAGAACGGCTAATGTAACAAAAACCGCCGGCCAGCGCCATTGATACCATGCATTGAGGAAGGGAGTTGGCTTTTCTTCCAACTCGTATTTCTCACGATGCTCATTCATGAACTTCATCCTCCTCATTGAAAATTTCAACGAGTTTGTTACCTTCTGCGGTAAACAAACGATCCGCCATCTGTCGTGCGCGATTTAGATCATGCTCAACGAGAACCATGATCGCATTGTTTTGCTTCACATAGTCTAGAACTTTCTTCATCACCATGATCAGAGTTTCTTCATCGAGTTCTGCAAGAAATTCATCAGCTAAAATCAAGCGTGGCTTTTGAGCGAGCGTCCTCGCTACGGCAACACGTCGTTGTTGACCTCCTGAGAGTTTTCGGATGGGCGTTCTGAGTTTGTGAGTTAATCCAACCGATTCGATGGCTTGCAATGAAACCGGCTTGCAGATCGATGAGAATGGAAACCAAGCAGAGGTGTGACCTGCTTTTGCCCCAAGCATCACATTGTGGTATACGCTCGCATGTCGGATCAATCCCAATCGTTGTGGGATGTATCCTACTTCACCACGTCGTATCGTCGAGGAACCAAAAACGGAGACTCCACCTTTCACCGGATTCAAGAGCCCCGCCAACGTTCGCAACAATGTTGTTTTCCCAATTCCAGAAGCGCCATTGATAGCAATGATTTGCCCTTCCTTGAACTCAAAGTTGATGTTGGTAATCAAAGGATTGTGCTTTTCATAACCCACAGAGAGATCTTGGCCAACAACAACATCATGCTCGGCCAAGTACATCACCCTGCGCCCAAAATAGGCTACCCACTACATCAAGCTCGTACGGTATCAAATATCGTATTTTCCGTCAAAGTACGCAGCAATACCTGGTACGTTTGAGATCGAATCGGAATAACTGCCCATGTGTTCTTGGGTGTTGACAGCAATGAGTCCTCCTGTGTTGAGAATCTCATCAAGGATTGAGTCACCGCACATGTTTGGTGTAATCTCTCGGTCAACATCATGTGTGATTTTGTTGTAACAGTAACCTGCACCTTCATCAATCCATTCTTCGCCATTCATGTCCATGAGGGCGTTCAGAATTGCCGCACGGGTGTACATGTCCATCATTTCCGGGTTGTACATGACTGGGTGGCTCGGAGCCTTTCCAAACAATGGAAGAGCAACGTAACCAGATGAGCCGTCTTCATTCTCAAGGCACCAATTACGTTGCTTTTGGACACAGTTGTAATCATAAGTTGTGTCTGCAATGAAAGCGATGTCGCCACGGTCCTCAGAAAGGCATCGGAGTGCTCCTTCGTAGCTGTAGTAGAAATCACCAGATTCTGGAATCGATGCGTCCTCGTTGAAGAAGTTGAAAATCGTCGAACGAAGTGAGGCAACATCATTTGGATCACCGATCACTTCTGCATACCCATTCCCTATCAAGTAGCCCATTGGAAGGAGCATACCCGCGGATTTCAACCAGCCTGTGTGGCAAGATGTTTTGCCCTCAAACAGTGCAAATGGATCGGTCGAGTCGTCGTCATCGAGGAATGCCTGTGCCATGTCGCTGTCTGCTCGGACGTATGCCTGAGCCCCATACCATGACCGTCCATCAGGCTTCAAATCAGCAGCGAGTGCAGAGAGGCCATACTCTTTCCATCCGACCCATGCTGCACCTCCGTCCATGAATCCAATGTCAGCATGACCAAATCGAAGAGCTTCGATGATTGCTCCTTCGGAGGAAACGTCGTACAATTCGACACTAACTCCAAGTTTCTTGGAGAGTCGGTCTGCGAGGATTTGTGGATTTGCATCGATGTTTTCGTATGTGTCGCGAACTTCGTAAGCGATCACGATTGGGTCTTTCGTAGGCGATACCGATGTGTTGACGCCGTATTTACCGCCGTAGTAGGCTTGAATTCCAGGGATGTTTCGAATGGCTGCTGAATATGTACCTAGGTGATCTTCTGTGGTTCCAACATCGACAATTCCGCTTGGGGAATTGATGATATCATCGAGAATATCTTCACCTTCGTCGTTGTTCTCCATGTCAACAAGTACCTTGCGAACAATGTCGGCTTTCTCGTCGCTCATGGTTTCAGGGTTGTACATTACTGGATGACCTGGTGCACGTCCAAACAGTGGCAATTCGACGTATTGGCTTTCATCAAGACACCATGAGTTGCTGTCTGCACGGTCAACGCAGTAGTAGTCGAGTGTGGTGTCAGCGACGAATGCAATGTCTCCTCTGTCTTCAGACAAACACTTCAGCGCACCTTTGTAGCTGTAGTATGTGTCACCCGATTCCGGAATTGATGCCTCTTCGTTAAAGAATGCGTAGATGGTATTTCGCATCGACTCAACCGTGTTTGGATCACCGATGACATTCGCATATCCATTGCCGATGAGGTAACCCATAGGCAGGAGCATACCTGCGGACTTGAGCCATCCTGTGTGGCAGGAGGTCTTGCCTTGGAATAGTGAGAATGGGTCGGTGTACAAGTCATCGTCAAGGTGTGCTTGCGCCATATCACTGTCTGCGTGAACAACTGCTCGTGCACCATACCATGTGCGACCATCTGGTTTTGTTTCAGATGCGAGAACGGCGAGATCGTACTGTTGCCAGCCAACCCATGCTGAGCCGCCATCCATAAATGCGATGTCAGCATGACCGAAGCGGAGGGCTTCGATTGATGCTCCTTCGGAATCGACAGCATACAATTCAACTGGAGCGTTGAGTTTCTCTTCAAGATAGTCTGCAAATCGTTGTGGGTTGTCGTCGATGTTGGTGTAGGTGTCACGAACCTCATAGGCTACGACCAAGGAATCGATTTGTCCAAGCTCGTCAACATCATTTTCGTCAGATACATCACCAAGACATCCAGAGAATGAAAACATCAACATGA
>PAJM01000038.1 GCA_002706065.1 Methanobacteriota archaeon
CAACTCCAACTGGAACAATTACGACTACAAATCCGAGTTCTTGTACATGGACAACGTTACTGTAACTCACTACAGAGGTTACACACCGTTGAACAATGCGATTCAGTCTACGGATGTCTGTGTGCGAATGACCGGTTCAGATGGATCGTACATCAAAGACAGCACGTTCAATGATTGTGGTACTGCAGTCTACATGTCTCGAAGTCCATACGCATACGGCCATTCAGCGACAGAATTTGGTGCTGACAACCTCACCATCGAAGGAAACGAATTCAATGATGGTGGAGAGATCGGTGACATTTGGGTCGGATCGAACGCCTACGCTGATGACTTGACCGTCACTGGCAACTGGTTCAATAGTACTTCATCCGAAGAAGGATTCCAAGCATATGCTGGAAACAACAAGCGAATTACTGTCACTGACAACTACTTCAACGGACCTCAGACAGCTATCCAGATGTTGGGCATCTTGGATTACACCATTGACAACAACGAAATCATCGGAACCGCAGAAGACGGCGAGGCTGGTATCGAAGTTGATGGTGGATACGGTGATGTTTCCAACAACTCATTGTTGGATGCTGACGGCGGTATCTACATCGAAGACGCTACAAGCCCACCTGCACCGTCCACATCCTTGTGTACGATTGCATCAAACGCATACAGAACTCAGGCCAGTTGTACCTTTACAATTCCGTCTGGTGTTACTGCATACGTGGACCTTGAATCGGACAGCTGGGGCGGTGAAATCGGTCTCGAAATCACCAAGCCTGACGGTACGAAGGACACATGGGCTGCTGGATCATTCAGTTCCAACACCATCTACGCAAGACTAAGCTCTTACTCGACTTCAGGTCAGTACACCCTCAAAGTAACTGACACATGGGGCGATGGTGGAGCCAACATTGCGGTGTACTACGGTACTTCGACTGGTGGATACAGCGGTCCAGCCGTTGAGAACAACACCATCTCGCTCAGTGCTGGACGAACAGCGCCAAATGCGGTTGGACTAAACCTCAACGATTGTGACAAGGTCACCATCCAGAGTAAGGACAACAACGTTCAGATTGGCGACAACGCAATGCTGCTTGATGGCTGTGACGTCTATGACGTCGATTCATCCTTTACCGGAACAAGCGTTGCCTCAAGCATCGGTATCTCGTCCCTCAACGCAGGCGACGACATCGAATTTGACGGTACAACTGTTGGTGGATACGCTTACGGTGTATCGATCGATTCAGCAACCTTGTTGATGTACGGCGATGCTTCCATCGCTGGTTCAACTGCTGGTGTCTACGCTGACAGCGCAACGGTTACAGCGATTGGTGCATCTGTTGACGGTGGAACAACCGGAACAGGTCTACACATGGTCGATGGTGACTACTCGTGGATTTACCCACTCGATGTCGCTGGTGACGTTGGTGTCTATGCTGAGAACACTGAGTTCCGATGGGACGGCGGTGTTTCCACTGCGACAACAGCACTCCATGCTGTCGAGTCGGTTGGATCAGTCGAGAACTTGACTTGGTCTGCTTCTACAACGCAAATCAACGCTGGCTCGAACGCCTACGTTACCAGTATCGGTAACTCGCTCGATGCAGCAAAGATCAACATTGTATCTTCCGCAACCATTGACGAAGCGAACCTCTTCAGCCTTGATGCAACACATCTCAATGGTGCTGCATCCGCTGTAGGTATGACCTTGGTCTCCACAGACGGAACTCGAGCCGCATACGTCTCACCATCCTTCCAGCCTGACATCATGGCTGTAGACGGTGACAACTCGGATTGGATTGGTGGTACACCACTGAACCCATCCGACGATGCTATGCCTGGATTGATTTCTGGTGACGGAACCAACGACTTCTATGTCACATACAGTGAGGGTGATGCACTCTACATCGGTATGACCGGAGAAGATCTCACCAACAACGACCTCTTGATTTACCTCGATGTCGTTGCTGGCGGAACCAACACCGGTTACAACCTCAACGGTGCGCACACACTACCGGTTCAAGCAGACTACTTGTTCTGGGCAACCAGTGAATCCAACATGGACCTCTACTCCAATGGATTCCTTGGCTGGGGTGCAAGCTCCTTGTCCACGGATGCAGTCGATGCTGACTTGGGAACAACAACCGCTGGTTTCTTCGAAATCGCAATCCCATTCAGCCGAATTGGTGGTACACCTGACGCAGTGAACATCGTTGCTATCGTCCAAGACGGTTCAGCAAACATCGATACTGTTCACCCAACTCAGACTGTTACAACCGGTGTCCAATCACTCGGAGAGTACATCTCTGTTGAGACAACACACGACGATCTTGAAACTGGAAGCATTAGCGACGAGGTTCTTGTCTACCGTACCTACAAGGGTTCCACAACTGCTGGAGCAGCGAAGGACTACGATGTGATGATCAAGACCAAGGCAGACTGTGCATACGACTGGGCTACTGTTGACGCTGTTTCGATGGCGACCAACCAAGAGCTCACGATCGACATCAAGCGTGCATGTCCTGAAATTCAGGCTGCTCTCGCTGATGATGCAGTTGATGAGGACAGTGGTGCTTACACCATCTCCTTGACCAACCTCGCTGATGACGTACAAGATGCTGAAGCAGATCTCACCTGGACTGTTACAGAAGGAACAACCGTTGCTCACAGCAACGTCTTGGTCGACTGGAACAAGAACGGTCACACTGTTACCATCACACCTCTCAATGACCAGTTCGGTACTGTCGAGTTCGAGTTCATTGTAACGGACAGCAACGGCTTGACCGATACTAAGAACATGACCTTGACGGTGAACAACATCAACGACAAGCCAGAGATTTGTAACTACGAGCGTGCTGATTGTATGCCTGTATTCGTTGACGACGGATCTTACACGAACATCGTTCCTGAAGGATTCGGCAGCGTTTCCAAGTTCCTTGGAGACATCTCCAACGCAAGCAAGTCATACATCCGTGACATGGACAACGAGCAGAGCCCTGTTCGACAAGTCTACACATGGGGTGCATCCGTACCAACCGAGTGTATTGCATTCGGTGTATCCGTCACTGCTAACGAGTTGACCATCACAGAGAACACTGCCAACGAACTTGGTGGCACCTGTACGGTTACTCTCACACTCAGTGATGACGGTGCAGAGAACCAAGACGCAGACGCTTACACAGTTGACTTCTCAGTCAGCCCAGTGAACGATGCTCCAGTCGTCCTCGACTGGAACGTCAACGACGGTGTCGTTGTTACCGCAGCAAACGGATCCACTCCAGTTGCACCATGGTCCATCAGCCTCATGGAAGATGATACCAACGCCAACAACTTGACCTACGACTTGTCTGCAGTCAAGTACGACGTTGATCACAACCCTGGTGACTTGACATGGACTGTTGAATCAACCGACCAGTGTACATACGAGAACTACTTCAGCACCGAAATTGTTGGAGACAACCTCGTCTTTACCCTCGTCCCTGATGCAACAACAACTGCTAACGCTTGGGAAATTGACTACTTGAACAACAACGGTATCCACCAAATTGGACCAAGTGGTTCCGACTTCTGTCAGATCCGCCTTGTCCTCAAGGATACTGCAACTGCACCAAGTTACGTCCCGAACTACGACCAATCGGTTATGCCAATTGCAAACTACCAACAAGGTGTTGCAACACAGGAAATCGGTGTTCGTGTTGAGAACGTCCGTGAACTCGTCGCTGACTACTTCTTCGACGACGTCGTTGGATTCGACTTCCAAGGCATCAACAACGTCTTGACCGGTACCTACGTACCAGTTGAGGTCAATGTCGGTGCTGGCGGTGACCAAGGCCCATACACCTACGACCACATGTTGGCCGTAACCTTCCACACAAGTGGAGGCCACGGTGAAGCTGAGAACGTGATGTACGTCACACCTCCAGAATGGGGCGAGACCATCACGATCGAAGAGTATGTCTACATCGTCGACAACGGCAATGGTGACACACCGTACATTTGGGTAGAAATGGATGTCCTAACCTGTCTTGACGCAGAATGTGACATGTCGAAGTCTCCTGCACAACGGTTCCAGACCGATGACCCAGCATCCCACATCAACTATGGTGGCGGTGTTGTTGGTGACCAATGGTCCAAGCCTGGTGCATACGGTGAAGACGCAACCAAGGAGTCGCAACGCCGACCACTTCTCCAAGACAGTGACTGGTGTAACAACGTCATGTTCTCCAACTCATCCGCAGTTGCGAGTGACGCTGGAATCCCAACCGCATGTAACCACGTGAACAAGCCATCTGAGGACTTCCTCAGCAGTGGTGACAAGCTGCCATCCGTTGTACAACTCGGTGGCGGTGTTGGATCAGTTCCATCGTTCGCACCAAGCCTCGTTGTCGTAGCCCTTGCTGGTTTCTTCGTCACTGCACTTGCAATGGCAAGCCGCCGTGAGGAAGAGGACGAGGAAGAAGAAGACACCCGACGCATCGTCGAGGACGAAATGGCTGTCAGCCCAGTTATTGCAACCATCTTGATGGTCGCTATCACTGTCGTCCTTTCCGGTGTGATTTACGTCTGGGCTTCTTCTCTTGCTGAGACAGGTAAGTTGGGCGTTCCTCGAGTCACATTCGACATCGAGAACAAGGAACTTGGTACTGCAGACGGTTACTGGGCAATCACAGTTGATCAAACCGAAGCTGAGTTGGCAACAGCGGCTGTTACTGTAACAGTCCTCTACACCAACACAGATGGTGTCCGAACCTCATACGCAACATTGCTCTCAAACACAAGCAACGTCTACGGATTCAATCCAGCGAACAGCGATGCGTTTGTAACATTCGTTGACAAGGTTGAGAACGAAGGTAGTTTCAAGGAATCCACCTTCGGTATTGGAGACCAAATCTTCGTACGAACTCATGCTCCTGACGGTCAGTCACTTACGGATGCAACCATCCGTATCACTTACCAGCCAGGACCGGGTGAAGGATCCGTCATCAAGACGTACTCCGACCTTGAGTTCAACAAGATCGTCTGAAGTTCAGAAACGACTGAGAACAGTTGATGGGCCGGTGACCCAACAGTCACCGGCCCAATCTTCTGGAGATAGGCCAACGCTTTCAAGCAGGCACGACCAGCGTAGGCTATGGCCAAGACGTGTAGATGTGTTGTCTTCGATTGCGATGGAGTCCTTGTTGATTCAGTTAGCTCATGGAAGACACTGCATGATGGATTCGGAACCGACAACAGTACGAACCTCACTCGATTTATCGAAGGAGAGATTACTGACGTCGAGTTTATGCGATCAGACATTGCAATGTGGAAGGAGATTCAAAATCCTATTCACAAAGATGAACTGTTTCGAATGTATTCAGGTATCGTGTTAATGAACGGAGCTCGTGAAACGATTCAGCAACTGCAAGATGAAGGCGTCTACGTCGCAATTGTCAGTGCAGGGGTTGATCTCTTCGTAAGCAGTATCGCAGCGATGCTTAAAGTCGACGACTGGATTGCCAACGGATTCAAGTTTGATGATGATGGATATCTCACAGACGATGGTGTATGCCGCCTCCATGCAAGTGGAAAAGGAGATGTAATCACTCGTTTGATGGATATGCATGGATTCGATGCAGATGAAATCGTATCGGTTGGGGACTCAGAAATGGATCTCTCGATGATGATCGAAGGTAGCCATTTCATTGGTTTCAATCCAAGCAGAGAATCCTCTTTGAATGCGTTTACGAAAGCAGGAATTCCCATCGTAACGCAGAAAGACCTCTCGATGATTCTGGAGCACATCCAACTTCCTTCAGGCGAAGGGAATTGATGTTGACTTGTGCGATTGTAAGTTTACGACTGTAAGCATGCATGGTTTCGGTTGAAATCCGAGCATCTTCTGATAGGATGTTTGATCTTGCCACGTCGATGAACAAACCAACGTTGTGCCTCTGAAATCGAGGCATGCATGGCCATGCACGTGTCCTGTCACGAAGATGTCAGGGACTTCTCGAATGACAAGTCCATCTTCAAGTTCTGGAGATAATGGTGTTTTACCCCCCCATTGGGGCGCTAAATGTCTTCTTCGGAGCATTTGGCGCATTGCTTCAACTGGTTCGGAATACGTTACCGTTCTCAGACCAGCAACGAAGTCATCGATTGATTTTCCATGGTACGACAACACACGCACATCATGCAATGAAAAATCGCAGGGATTTCCGACAAAGATGGTTTTGTTGTAATCTTGTTGAATATCTTTTTCAAATGTAGGCTGAGGTTCTGCAGGACGTACCGCATCGTGATTCCCAGGTAGCATGACACATTCTACCCAATCTGGCAATAATTCCAACAATCGGGCAAATTCAGTGTATTGTCCGAACAAATCCGGAATTGCAAGTTCCTTATCTTGACCTGGATAAATCCCGACACCATCGACGCAGTCACCACTTAACACGAGATATTTGATTGTCTTTGCAAGGGGGTCGGTATGGAACCATCGCACCATCTTGTGCCATTGCGCCTCCAGAAATGTCTTGGATCCGACGTGCACATCCGATAGGAACGCTACGCTGATTCCAACATCGGCACTATTCTTGTCATGTCGATCCTTCATTGGGAAGAACAGATCATCAACATAAAAGATGTCACCCGTTTGGGAGAAAGAACCACTGACGCCAAGCACATCATCCGGCATCAAACCGGCTTCAACAACCTGCTCGTGCATTCGATCACGATCATCACCTTGACGAATCGTCAACAAACAATTCATTTCACCAGTTTCATCTTCGAGTCCAAACATCAGATGCCCGTTTTTTGTGTGACGGGGGTCGTTCACTAAACCGATTGCTACTGCGAGATTCTCATAGCCCTGGTATCGCCTGTATTCCGTATTGAGGCGACCAATTTCTTGTGGCTTTCTTGGAAGTCTTGAATTCTTTACAATCATTTTCCGAATGCTGTCGAGACGATCATTGAAGCAAGCTTGTATGTGCCCCATTTTACCTTCAGTTGTGCTGTTTCCTGTAATGTCATAATGGATTAGAATGTCATTATCGACATCTGTTGCAATGGCAGAATAATCCTTCTCACTCCAATCAGGAAGATTGTTTCGGAACTGGATGTTAACAGGTTCTGGCTCCTTAATTGGAGCGATTGTACGCCCAATCGGTTGACGTGGCTTTTCAGGTTCAATCGACTGTTCTGAGGTTGCCGATGCAATCATGTTGTCGAGTGTTGAAAGCGATAACATCCCCTTTTGAAACCCAACAGCAGCCCCTTGATCAAGAACCTTAATCGGATCATTAAGCGAAAGCAGTTTTTCTTTTACTCCTGTAGTCACAAGGATTCCGCGTTTCATTAATTCCTGCGAAATCTGGCCCCATTTCGCAGTCATGTTCACCAATGGGAGGCGACCCTCCAAAAGGCTTCATGTTCATTCGTTTCCCGATTCCTCGGACCATTCAACGTCGGTACCGAGATTTGAATCCGAGGGGTTGCCCGCTCGATCGGACCAAGATTGGGCTTGCCATTCCGCAGAACGTGCAGCTGCTTTGGCTCGTTGATTGCGAGCAATCTCTTCCAGTGCTTTGATTCGAGCTTCTTCTTCCCTTTGCTTAATCTCGTTCTGTAGTGTTTGTTGTGCGAGTTCCATTGCCTGATCCCAATGCCGTATGGCCGTGAGGAGCGCGAAATGTACGAATCCCTCTTTGTTTTCTTGACGAGTCCCACCAATTTGGGTGGCTTCAGCAATCGCCCATGTACGTGATGCGATTCCGACATAGACAAATCCAACTTTCTTTTTGGTTCCATCGTTGCTTGGACCGGCGATACCTGTAATCGAAATCGCAATATCGGCATTGGCTCTGGCAAGCGCCCCTTGTGCCATTTGGATAGCGACTTCTGCTGATACAGCTCCTCGCTTTTCCAGTATTTTTGGATCGACATTTAGTTCACGAATTTTGGCATCATACGAATACGTCACCCATGATTGGTTGAACCATTTACTGGCACCGGCGATGTCGGTGAGTGTACTTGCAAGCAAGCCGCCTGTACAGGATTCTGCAATTGTAATGGTATAACCATCTTTGAGACGGCGAACCAGACGGGCCGCAGCGGCTTGTGCCTCTTCGTCCATTGTTCCTTGGCGGTTGCACATCGGTTTTGAGGTTATTGCATTGCCAAGCGTTTCAAATATGTCTCCAACGACGGAGTGTTGGGTCTGTGGTCTAGGGGTTCATGACGTCGCCCTTACAAGGCGAAGATCGAGGGTTCAATTCCCTCCGGACCCATTACCAAAGGAATTCTTCAATTGATGCAATATCATTGGATATGACCTTTGTAATACCGCTTTTTTGACGAATCTCATCAGCATTCTCACGTTCAGTTACCAGGAGTAGATGGACGGCACGTCGCCATAATCCATCATCTGGTGTTGATTTACGATGATCTACGGCTACGAGAACACCATCCAGTTCAGCAAACATGAGTGCGGACAAGGCGTTCTGAAGTTCATCTTGGTCCAACAGTATCCAACGAACGCCTTTCATCGCATCGCGTACGTTTTCACCAAGTTCAGAGAAACGCACGATTTTCATGTTCTACACCATTTTGTATCGTAGTAATGCAACAACTCCGCCCAAGCCAAGCAGTTGCTCACCTGCATCGTGGTCGGTTGAACATTGGATAAGGTTTGCACCAATCTCTTCCAAACCAAGGACCCAGTCTCTCATCAACAGACCGTCGAATGTTTTCTCCTCGTCACGCAAGAAATCAACGGCTATAAGCAAGGTTTCGATTGCTCCCTCAGACATAGCCCGTATGAGTTCTTGTTCTCCATACGCCACAGCACCGTTTGAACTGACCCGTTTCCAAACTTCCTCAAGCAATTGAATCTCTTTGTGAATCGCATGATCTTCCAGAAATTCGTTTGCAAGACCCTCTCGTATCACTTCATTCGCACCGGCTCTTCCTGCCATGGAGGTGGCAATCAATCGTACATTTCGTTCAGGATCGGCTTCTTGAAGAACTGATTTGAGTTTCTCGCGAGCATGACCTGGGCCGCATAAAATCATAGGTAGCGTAGGGCTTGTTGCTGCTAAAATCTCACTCGTGACTTGCTTTTGAAAGGACAAAGCAGCCGTCTCTCTGGTGCGAAGGTCACCACGCTTCCCGCCACCTCGCATCGTCCAAGTTGCTCCTTCTCGGAGTCCTCGCGATGTTATTTCAAACAGGATGATTTCGTCGTGTTCGACAACTACCAGAGCAACATTGCTCTTAGTTGATGAATCAACTGCATCCTTCAGTAACGAAATGTCATAGTTCGGAAACACATCGTTCGCTGTCAACTCGATCTCGTCACCAACGACGATGAGGTGGGTATGATGTGATCCAATATCGATTGGAGCCTGTTCAATAATTCCATGAATTCGAAGAATATCAGAATAGGATTGGTACTCCGTGCTGATGATTCTCAATTCAATCCACATTTTCTTTCGCTCTGCGGCTTTTGCACGCGAACCCGATTCAGCCGTGGTCGTATCTCTTCGCTCTCCGAGCATTGCAACATGACGCCCATTTGAAGCAAGTCGTGCCAGGACCCACAAATCATCTTCGGATTCAATCCGAAGCTTCCAATGGTTTTCTGTTTGCTTGAGAATACGCATCGACGTTCACCCGAAGACACCCTTTAGGTGCCCGTCCTCGTCCATATCCATATCATTGGCCGCAGGTCGTTTTGGCAGTCCCGGCATCGTCATCATCGAACCGAGAATCGCCACGACAAAACCTGCGCCTGCGTTTAAGCGGAATTCACGAACTGGAAGTTCGAAGCCAGATGGAGCACCGAGCATTCCCGCATCATGAGAGAACGAATATTGCGTTTTGGCCATACAAACTGGAAGACTGCCATACCCCCAATCATGAATTTTCTTGAGTTGGCGTTTTGCAGCCGTTTCGATGTGCACGCTTTCTGCTCCATACATTCTCGTTGCAATGGAATGCATCTTGCTTTCAATCGAATCACTGGGAGCGACAAGAGGTAGGAACGGTCGTCCTGCAGCAACATGATCGTGGATTGCTTCAACAACAGCACTTGCAAGGTCTGTTCCTCCTTCGCCTCCTTTTGCGTGCACTTCGGTTCGACAGACACGGGAAGCTCCGCTTGCTCGAGCCGCGTTTTCAATGGCATCAAGTTCCTCCTCTGTGTCGCTGGTGAACTGATTGATCGAAACAACGACCGGTACTCCGAATCGTGCCATGTTCTTGATGTGACGATCAAGATTGCTGGTTGCTCCTGCGATGACAGCCTGAACATTTTCGGTTTCCAATTCGTCTTTCGATGGCCGATAACCACCACGTTCACCGAATGCCTTCCCATGGAGCTTCATCGAACGAACTGTAACGTTCATGACAACACAATCAGGGGCCTTACCAGAGGTATTGGCCTTGATGTGCATAAATTTCTCTGCGCCCATGTCACTACCAAATCCAGCCTCTGTGACGACATAATCTGCGCAAGATAATGCAATTCGATCTGCAACAATGGATGAGTTGCCGTGTGCAATGTTCGCAAACGGCCCTCCGTGGATGAATGCAGGGTTTCCTTCAAGCGTCTGCACAAGGTTTGGGAGAAAGGCATTACGAAGCAGTAGAGCCATAGCCCCTGCTGCTTCAATATGTTCAGCTTTGATCGGATGGCCTTCCATCGATTCTGCAATGACAATATCGCCCAAGCGTTTTCTCAAATCAGCATAATCCTGGGCGAGAACGAGAATTGCCATTATCTCAGAGGCTGCAGTAATGTCAAATCGATCTTGTCGAACATTTCCATTCGCAGGGCCTCCGAGACCAAGAACGACTTCTCGAAGCGAACGGTCATTCAAATCAACAACACGAGGCCAGAAGACCCGGTTGGCGTCAATGTTGCACTTGTTTCCATGTTTGATGTGATTGTCAATGAGCGATGAAAGAAGATTATGAGCAGAAGTGACCGCATGGAGATCACCTGTAAAATGGAGATTAATTTCTTCCATAGGGAGTACTTGTGATTGGCCACCACCTGCTGCGCCCCCCTTAATTCCAAACACTGGACCCATGGACGGCTCTCGAATTACGCAGGTTGCATTCTTGCCAATTTGGCACAATGCTTGTGTTAAGCCAATGGTCGTCACTGTTTTTCCTTCACCAAATGGTGTTGGGTTGACCGAGGTCACAAGAATAAGATTTCCTTTTGAAGAATCAAAGCGTTGTTTCATCCCTTCCCAGGTTAATTTTGCCATATGCTGTCCATGCGAGATCAACTCTCCTGATGGGATGCCTAATTTCCATGCAATGGTTTCAATCGGCTCCAATTTCGCTGCACGAGCAATCTGCAAATCACTTGCCATGAACACCTGCATGTCCGTTTGGCTATCAAATCAACCCCTGTATTCAGGGTGAACCTTTCGATTTACGAAGGGTTTCAGTCTTACGGAATCATTCTTCCTTCATGGAGCCTAGATAATCCGGTAAGTCAACACCAGCCATCTTCGCAACATCATGTACAGGAGGGAGTGAGCGGATGAGCGAAGATACGAAGTTCGCTGTACTTCCGCCTTCGCCACCAGTGCCTGAATCCCAAACAGTGATCTTGTCGATCTTTAGGTTCGAGATTGCTTCAGTTTGTCGGGCAACGATTTCCTCGATTTCCTCGACCATTAAGAGTGTTGCAGCGGCCTTTACATCGCCACCTGCACTTTCGACAAGTTGCTTGTACCCATTTGCTTTTGCTTCAAGTACAGCCTTGGTACCTTCTGCTTCAGCGTTGTAACGAGCGAGAACAGCATCTGCTTCACCTTGTGCGATACGGCGTTGGCGTTCAGCCTCTGCTTCCGCAGCAATCTCAATCTGTGTCTTCGAGATCTCTTCACGAACAATTTCTTCAGCACGGAGACGCTCTTGTTCAAGGTTGTATTGTGCTTTCTGAACTTCCATTTCTGCAGTACGACGGGCAACTTCTGCACGTCGCATTGCTTCAGCTTCCCTCTCGTCAAGGTCCGCTTGGTATGAAGCGATTTCAGCACGGGAGATGTTTTCTCCCTGAACACCAGTTGCTTCCTGTTGTTGGACGTAAACACGGCGGTCAACTTCAGCAGCTTTCTGTCCCTTTTCGGACTCAGCGACGTTTTGTGCAACCTGGACTTCACGCTCTCGGTCTGCATTTGCCTTACCGATTGCACCATCACGCTCAGCGTTTGCAACGTCGACAAGTGCTTTGTTGACAGCGCCTGCAGCAGCCTTCTTACCGATGCTGTTGATGTAGTTGGATTCGTCAGTAATGTCGATGATGTTGACGTTGATGAGGTATAGACCCAACTTGTGCAATTCGGCACCGACGTTGTCACGGATGAGTTCAAGGAACGCATCACGGTCTTGGTTGATTTGTTCGATGGTAAGACTTGCAACCGTCAAACGAAGTTGACCGAGAATAATCTCTTGAGCCATAGCCTCGATATCGTTCTTGGTGAGGTGAAGAAGACGCTCTGCAGCGTTGTTCATGATGAGAGGATTTGTACTCACACCAACAGTGAATGTTGACGGTACGTTGATACGAATGTTCTGTAGCGAAAGTGCATTGTCCAATGGGATGGAAATCGTCATCGGTATCAGTGAGATCTTCTTGTATTCTTGAATCAGTGGCCAAACCATGACAGCACCACCGTGAATACATCTCGATGCTTTTCCTCCGCGTATGCGACCATAAACGACGAGAATCTCGTCAGACGCACAACGCTTGTATCGTGTTGCGACCAAAATTATTCCAAAGGCTGCAATAGCCAAAACGCCAAAAACGATGAAAACTGCCCAAAAACCTGCATCCGCCATGGTTCTAACCAAGGTTCGTCGTTATTAATCACTTTGCCTGCGGCGTTATTGGATTCTTCCTCACTCTTCTGAGGTGGCATCCTCAAGGGGAGCAACAATCATCGTTGATCCGATAATATCGACAACTCTGATGAATTCACCGGATGGAATCAGCATCGACTTGTCGACTGCACGTGCCAACAATGTCCTGAGAGTGCCGTCAACAGGTACCTGAATCTCACCGGTTTCATTTGGCTTGATGCGAGAGTAAACCTGACCACGTTGGCCGATTGCATCGTTGTAGTTGATGGTACCATCCGCCTGCAATTGGTTAATTCCATACATCATCTTACCCATGCCGTACATACCTGCTGCTGCACCAATACCTCCTGCCAAGACAGCAACAACATCGCTTCCTGTTGCTGAAAGTCCAAACATTCCGGTCAGGCCGAACATCATTACTGCAACGGATAAGCCCTGAACACTCAAGATCTCAAACGCTCCACCGCCGGCATCAATGTCGAGACCAATCGCATCGGTTACGCCTCCAAGAACATCACCAACCATCATCAGAAGCATCATGATGAAGAATAAAATTCCACCAAGAACTGCGCAACTAACGAAGATGATCTCCATTAATGAAGGTGCTTCAATGCCAACGAATTCAGTAATCGTTTCAAATAAGGTCATAAGTATCATCAACCGATAGTCGTTAATTGTCTTTTCCTGCAATCTGGCGTAATTTGTACCGTTCAACCGCCACAATGACCGACAGCGAAAGCCCAGAAAGAAGGGCTGAAACAATATTCGGCAGGCCTGCAGCCCAAAGAAGCAACAAGACCCACAGCGGCAAAAACAGCATGAGTGTTCTTCGAATAAAAGGCCAAAATCCACCAAACAACTCTTCTGAGCCTTCATCGAGTGCACGTATTGTAGTTACCGTGCCAGGGTCGATGGGAATCATTCTGATCGCCTATCATCAGACAAAAAGGAGGACGATTAGGGAGACGACCCATAGGCCAACACCGAAGCCAACGCCTTTCCCTTGGCCTTTAATGGCGTCATCATGAACTTCGCGGTTGAGTTTGAGTGGGTTGAGAAGAAGGTCCCGTTGTTCTTGTTTGAAAATGACCAATGCGAGCATGAATGCTGCAGCTGCAGAACCACCAAACAACGTGGTAATCCAACCTTCTACTTCTCCAACGAGTTTTATCGACATGAACACTTGCGTAATTGCAAACATCATCCACAAGAAGGACCCACGTTCCGCTGCTGCCATGAATCTACCAAGACGCCCTTCTTTTTGAATACATGGCCTGCATTTTCGCAGATTTGTCTATGAAAACCCAAGCAGACGTTCATGAACAATGACTCGAAAGTAAACTCATGGACGGTTTGAGATACGCAGTGGGTGGGTCCCCAGTCGCTCATTCCTTGTCCCCTATTCTGTTCTACCTCGTTGTGTCGGACCTAAAGCGAAAAGGTCACTTGCCACGATTTGACCTCTCGGCTCTTACGACGCTCGAGACCAGCCACATCGACGAAGTTCTTGGATGGGCATACATCGAACACGGAAAACACCAACCAATTTGGAAGCCAGCCCATCAGAAATTGAAGACGTACCAATCGAAACTCTACGAACTTGCAGTACAATCAAGCACCATTGATCCCTCTGATGATGTTTCACCCAAACGTAAACCGCCTGTTCGTTCGTTGGCCAATGACCATTTGCCTGAGAGACCGTCACCCAATGAGGTTTGGTTGAATCTCACCTCACCTCTCAAGCATCAAATTCAGAGCATGGTCTTCTCACCCATAGACGAAGCCATAGACATCATCTCGGTGAATACCCTTCGTTACACAGGTCAAGGTTGGTATTGCTCAACAACCGATGGGTTTGGTGTGGTTCATGTTGCCTATCATTTTGGCATCGATGTATCCGAAGGTGCCTTGATTGGTATCAATGGTGGTGGTGGTGCTGCCCGATCCATTGCTTCTGCGTGGATGAACAGTGGGGGAAATGTCGCAGCGATTGGAGGTCGTCGTCAATTGCCAGCATCGTTGGTCAACACCAAAACCGAAGAGAATCAAATGTTTGACCTCATCATCGATACAGACGGTACAATGGAATCTGGTCCATATTCTACCTACGCATTGAATCCAGTATACGTGCCTATGGAAGGTTCTCTTGAAGAACGATTGCAGAAGGCTTCGAGTGAACAATCGAACATCGATGGACGATGGATGCTGGCTGCTCAGCATCTTGAAAGCTGGCGAAGTTTGTGGACACCACGACTTGCTGAACATCTGCCACGTCTTGAACAACTGATGACGTGGCTGCTTGCCGTTGAATGTAAACTTGAAGAAAATTGACGCAATTGGCTGCAACAATCAAATGTTGAAACATTGACAGGCCAACATGAGAGAGCGAGCCGTTGCACTGGTTTGTTTGTTGCTTCTCTCAACGCTCTCAAGTACAACAGCGGCTCCTGATGAAGACCAGAACTTCCAACCTTCGCATACTGGTGTTGATTTCCCAGTTGGGTACGTCGATTTCAATCAACAACCTGGTTCTTTCCAGGCCGACCATCGCTTGGTTTACCCAGCTCTAAGCAGTGGCGAGGAACAAGAAGTTGCTGGAAACGGGCCGTTTCCGTGGGTGTTGATTCTGATTGACGAGAACGAATCGCCAGACAATTACATGCTCATCTCAACTCGGATTGCTCAACGTGGGACAATGGTCTACATTCACACGGAGTTGAATTCGGATACATCACCAACATTGCAAAACCTCATTGATTCCATCCTTAATGTTCAATCTTGGATGAACGAAGCGAATCAAACCAACGAGATTGTGCTTGGTATGTACGGTTCCGTTGACGAACATCACTGGGGGTTGGTGGGTCATGGATATGGTGCAACATCAGCTACCAATGTTTACATCAATTGGGATAATTTAGTTACTGACAACTCGCTTCAACCACCACGTGCTTTGGTCGGTCTTGCCATGCAAGTTGACGAAGTACAGGATCCTTTGATTACATCAGGAGCCATGCCAAACGTTGCTCTTTTCATTACAGGGAGTGCTGATGAAATTGCACCTGCAACGGAGAACGTCATACCTGTGTTGGAAAATGTCGATGGACTCGCTTGGCAAATTTTACACTCACTGGGCGCCAATCATTACCAGTATCAAGACACATCGTCATTCCTGGAAGATTTCAACGATGGAGAGGCATCTTTGACACAAGAGGAACAAATCGATCATGCGATGGAACACATTCTTCCCTATCTTGACCTTACGTTGCGCGGAGATCACTCCAAGTTTCGAGAAGCATTCAATCGCGAAAACGATATCTCTTCCTCTTCGGATGCGAACGGATACGTCGATGAATTGCTTGATGATGCTAAACTGATTCGTATATCGAACGTTTCGAGCCTGAGTGGGGCTATTTTTGGTCCTCAAGAACAAGCGGTTTTCGAAGCGGTGTGGTCAATGAGGAATGGCGAAACCTATGCTGATCTTCCACAGGAGTGGACGGTCGAGGGGCATTGTTTGTTGGACAACATCACCACGTTCCCAGCGACCATTACGAACGATAACGTTGCTTGTTCCGTATCCATGGAAGGAATCTCGCCTGGACCTCACCAACTGCGTCTGGTTGTCTCCGTCGAAGGCGGAACCGGATTTGAGGGATTTAATTTCGACCGGACCAACGATCCGATCGAGTTTACTGACCCGTTGCCTGAACTTCTGGTTCCACAGCGCGGTTCAACGATTCTGAATGCATCGGATATTGCAACAGACCCAGACGGTCAGGCTGTTCGTATCTTGAATGCAACACTCCTTGAAAATGAATCACACTTCGTAGCAGTGATTAGTTCCGATGCATCATTTGTTACGCTGTATCACTCGGTGGACGAAGAATGGGAAGGAACGACTCGTGTGCAATTTGATCTTCAAGCAGATGGAGAAATTCTCGATCAGGGGAGTGCCACCCTTCTTGGACGAATCGTTCCCATCAATGACCAACTGATCCAAGTATCAACAATCGAACAAAAAACGCTCATTGAGGACGGAGAGAGTCTCTATCTCAACTACGAGGATTATTTTGTAGACCCTGAACAACAGCCATTGACAGTTCTTGTCAATGGAGAATCCCAAGGAGTTGGGAATCTGGTTTCGTGGAGCGTTTCAAACGATTTGCCACTCATTGAATTCACTCCATTGCCAGACGCTAACGGGGCGGAAGTTCTACAACTTTCAATTTCCGACGGATTCAACTCTCCACTTGTGGCTGATGTTCCCCTACGAATTGAAGCGGTTGATGACGCATTCGTCGTCGATGAATCCGCCTGGTCATTCACCATTGAGGAGGAAGAAACGTTGCTTATCGATTTGAGTGCGTTTGCCAACGATGTCGATGGTGATGACCTCGCATGGTCTGTAGAATCTGCTGGTCCTTCGAAAGTGATGGCTGCACTGTCGGGTCAAGAATTGCTTCTCTCGGGGATTCTGAATCAATGGGGTTCTGATGCCAATTGGTGGCTCAATGTTACGGATGGTACAGATGTCTTTGCCAAGAAACTCAACGTCACAATCAATCCTATGCCAGATCGTCCAACCATCACAAACGCATCGGTTGAGCGTATTGATGCAGTCTCTCTCTCCGTTTCATGGAGTTGGGTTGACGTTGATGGTGATGACATGGACGTGTCTCTTATGGTCAATGGAATGGCTATGTCCGGTGAGCGGACTTGTAATTCTGATGGCTCATGCTCGGAACGGTTGGAACCTGAACTTCAACCGGGTTCCATATGGAACATCGACATCATCGTTCGCGATGCTTCGTTTTCCGATGGTTCGACACGCTTGCAGTACCTCGTACCCGACGAACAACCGAGCCCAACTCTCATCGAAGACAGCAAATCAGATTCAGGTGGAACACTGGTTGCTGCGATGATTGTTGTACCACTGTTAGCCCTTGTCGGCTGGTTGCTTTTCCAATTCAAGAAGCCTCCTCAGAAACAGACAAGCATAGCCTCGAGTGGTGGTTTACTGGCGCGGGTTGAAGCTGAGTTTGAAGAATTATAGTGGGATATTTCCGTGCTTCTTTGGCGGACTCCACTCACGCTTTGAGCGTAGGATTGCAAGGGCTCGACAAAGTCTGAGACGACTTTCGGTTGGTTCGATGACATCGTCAAGCCATCCATTGCGCGCTGCAACATATGGGTCGCCAAATTTCGCCTTGTATTCGTCGACCAATCGTTGACGAACTACTTCTTTTTGATCGTCATCAGCTGCATGAATTTCTCTTCGATGGATGATGTTGACGGCACCTTCCGCACCCATAACGGCAAGTTCTGCGGTGGGCCAAGCGACGTTGTAATCGCTTTGCAAGTGTTTGCACGACATTGCGAGATATGCTCCACCGTAGGCTTTTCGAGTGACGAGCGTAAGTTTGGGGACTGTCGCTTCGGCATAAGCGAACAATAACTTGGCTCCATGTCGAATGATACCACCCCATTCCTGAACGACGCCAGGCAAGAAACCGGGAACGTCCTCAAAGGTGACAAGTGGGATGTTAAACGCATCACAGAGGCGGATAAAGCGTGCTGCCTTAATCGATGCATCAATGTCCAAACACCCAGCGAGAACATTCGGTTGATTTCCAACAACACCGATGCTTCGCCCTTCAAGTCGCGCAAATCCGATGATGATGTTTTCAGCATAATTTGGAAACAATTCGAGGAACTCTCCATCGTCAACAACTTCCTCAACAACGCTGACCATGTTGTATGGACGGTTGGGGTTGTCAGGAACCAACTGCTCGAGTTCATCGTTAAGACGTGTACTTGGATCTTCTGTAGGAACAAGCGGTGGCTCAGCATCGTTGTGGTCCGGGAGATAGGAAAGAATTTCTTGAACGAGGAAGAACGCATCGTCTTCATCATCAGCAACCAAACAGGCTATGCCTGAACGAGACGCATGGAGAGTTGCACCGCCCAAGCCTGCTGCATCAACTTCGCCTTTCTGGACTTCGGGTGTTTCGAGCGGTGACGAGAGGAAGAGTTGTCCATGCTCCTCACCAAGAATGGTGAAGTCAGAAAGACTGGCTGCAAGGGCAGAGACGCCGACGACAGGGCCGAGTACGAGGCTGATGACGGGGATGCGTCCACTGCATTGGACCAATCGATCGAGCAATTCGCCTGTACCTGCGAGAGCGTCGATACCATCGTGAGCACGTTGGCCTCCACCGTCCCAAACACACACAAGTGGAGTCTTTGAACGCTCAGCCATTTCGACGAGTTTTGCGATTTTTTTGGCATGCATTTCACCCATCGATCCGCCGTGGACACTGAAATCCTGTGCGAAGCAGTAGATGCGTCGCCCGTCAATCGTGCCATGGCCTGTGACAACACCATCGCCCAAGGTTTGGTGAAGGAACATATTGTGGTCCATCGTTCGATGAGTGACAAAGGTATCAACTTCAACAAAGGAATTCGGGTCGAGAAGCAAATCAATGCGATCCCTTGCAGTCCCTCTGCCCGTTGCCCGAATGGACTCGAGTGCCTTGCGGCCCCCGCCTGCACGCGCACGTTCACGTCGTGACCGTAGTTCTGTCAAGGGGTCACCAGTTGGGCTCGCCATAATTCAACGAGGGCCGATAGGGTTCTTCATCGAATCGCTTAGTTGAGAATGGTTTGTTGCTGTTCACCGATCAGATTTTTCGTCATAACCGAATCAATCTCCAACCCATTGGAAAGGGCAAAATGAAGTTTGACAACAGCCGCCTCAGGAGACGATGTAATCCCATGTCCCAAGAGGCCGATTTCTTGCTGTATTCGTCCTTTTGAATAGACATTCATGTTAACAGGACCATGGATGCACTGATTGACAACTACAATCGGTTTGTCCAGTTGGTGAAGCGAATCTCGAAGTTCGATGTTCTGCGGTGCGTCAGTGTTTGGATTCTCAATAGGTAAGTGGCCAAGCCCTGTTCCATGGATGACCAAAGCATCGACGTTGGAAGAAGCAGCGTCCTCAATCTCTTGCTTGGTCAGCCATGGTCCTGCGACCATTTGGCGAATGACAATGTTCTCATCGTACCGTTCGGCTGCTGGTGAAGGTGTTCTTGAGTTCGCGTTTATTCGTGCTTCCTTGTAATGATGTTCCAAAACAAGATCAACGTTTTTGTTGTCGATGTGAATTGTTGCCAATGGGGTGGTGTTGACGGATTGAAAAGCGTCACGACGACTGGAATGCAGTTTTCGGACACCTGTAGCAGGATGAATTGAACAAGCCCCATCGTCACTGGTTCGGTGCATTGAAACAACAACCGCATCACTCAATTCACCTGTTGGAGATGGTCCTTCGGCTGCCCACTTCACCGCTGAAATGAGATTCTGAGCAGCATCGGAAGAGGCTCTGTCACTGGAACGCTGAGATCCGACAAAAGCAATTCTTCCGGGTGGATTGCCACCCATCCCACACCACGCAAAAGCAACCGCTGATGCAGTAATGTGCAACGTATCCGTCCCATGAGTGACAACGACTCCAACACAACCGTGTTCAAACGCCTTTTCTGTCGCATCAATGATTTGATTCCAGTGATTTGGTCGGATGTCTTCGCTGAACATGTTTCCAATCTTATGAACGTCAAGATTTGCAATTTCGAGAAGCTCAGGAACGTGTTCAACCAATTCAGACGGTTCGAATTGAGCAGTGACCGCACCCGTTGCATAATCGACCTTGGAGGCGATGGTACCTCCCGTGTGGATGATTCGGACTGTTGGCAGGTCGGGATTCATCAACGGCACCTCCGCTGGCGGACGTTCAGAAGTTACTGGCTGTTCTGACGAGATTACTTCGACGGATGAGAGTGGATGACTTACGTTGTATCCGTTTGCAAGTTTAACCGTAACATGATCCTGAACTGCAGGCGGCAGGACCACACCTTCAAGCACGGTTTCTCCATCGTGCGTTGTGAGTTTGATACGGACGTGAGAACCCACGCTCGGACTGTGTGCCATAGTGGCTGGACTGGTTTCCAGCCCTTCAACAATGCGATGGTGGTGCCGGGAGCGGGGCTCGAACCCGCGACCTTCGGATGTCTCAGACACCACAAGGGGCTTTGCACGTCATACGATCGCCTTGAAGGCTGCCCTATGAGTCCGACGCGCTACCAACTACGCCACCCCGGCCTGCCCTCGCCTGCGAAAACCCCCATTTGAAGAATGCGGGTTCAA
>PAJM01000039.1 GCA_002706065.1 Methanobacteriota archaeon
CCTTCATCGGCACTCGAGCCGAGCGATCCCCCAGTTGGGTTGTAGCATCACATGTATGTATTCCACACCATGCGAGTAACCCTTCGGTATCTAAACATGCCAATTCGGCTTCCGCAGAAAACCATCTCCCCGAGGGATGATTCTCCTCAGCCCTTCCCCCGACAGCAGTTGCCGAGGTGCTAAGCAACCCTCCGACCTGCCCCACGTATATGAAGAAATCGGATGCCAAGTTGCCTCAAGAACGTACCATGAAACGGTAATTTCTATTACAATGAAGGTATTTTGAGGAGGTTCTGTGAAACCAATGGTTCAGCCTCTATGGGTGATAGCATGCTTTTGGCTTCCCCATACTGGCCCAATTGCGCTAAAATCGCTGCATGAAGGTTGATGAAATGTGGTTGAGATTTGTCAGCATCTGTGGCCATCTCGAGTAGAGCCAAAGCCTTCTCTTCACGACCACTAAGAAGAAGCGCTTGAACGAGATTGTACAACGGTTCAGGACCGTTTGGCATGGCTCGTACTGCCTCGCGCAAGGACAGAATTGCAGCCTCAAATTGTGTCGCAGAATTTGACACATCGACCGGATCGGATGACTCTTGCATGCTGGTTGCAACTTGCAACAAGGAGATACCATAATTGTTCATGGCTCCAACATCCTGGGGTGCACTGGCTAAAACTCTCTGAAATGACCGTGCTGCGGCTCTCCAATCCCCACGGCCAATGGCCAAGAAACCCTCCTCAACGAGGAGCTTGACTTGTTTATCATTGGATGCTTGAACGGTCATCGCACGGGCAGGATGCAGGTCAAAAGGCGTGAATGTTTTCTCCATGTATTCGACAACTTCAGGTTGTGAAAATGGTTCCACGGAGCCGTGATCAACGTGAACAATCGTGTCTTCTAAATCAGAAAAGACAACTTCGACTACATCGTCGTCTGTTGAATATATTTGCGACTCATCTGTAGAGTCATAGGGAATCTCTGGATATTCAATTTCAGCAGTTTCTGCCTCAACAATCGGAATTGCCTTGATTCGAATCGGTTGAGCATCTGTTGATGCGACCGATGCGTTCTCATTCATATCAGGAAGGGTAGGTACAGAAGGTAACTTCTCTTCATGTTTGTTTTGTTCAACAACCTCAACGGGAATTACATCCTCCTTCACATCCCTCGGTGGTCCAGACTTTTCATGAGGCGATGATTCGACATGTTCCTCTGATTGTTCAACATCGAATGGAATTCCATCCCGGTGACTACCAATACCGAACGGTAGTCGAGAAACATTGGTGAGTGATTCGCCACCGTACCCGAACGGCAGTGATGAAGAGGGCTCATCAACAATTTCCACTGGCCGTTCCATTCCCTCGAGTTCGTACCACGCATCGGCTGCCTCATCCAATCCAGGGACTTCAGTTGGCAGAATCATTTCAGCATCCTGAAAATCTTCAGAGGATTTCTGAATTTGAGACCCACAGGCTGGACAAGAGCCGCCAGCGAGATAAAGGATTCCGCAGACTCCGCATTCGTTCATGGTGGCCCCATTGACCCTTCGTCTTCAGGTTCTTCAATCCAACGCTCTGTTGAACTTACTCTTCGCTGTCTGACACTCTATCCGTTTTTCCTGAGGAGATTATGACCGACTTGATTGCAGATATGATTTCTTCAGCATCATCATCGACCAAGGCTTCGGCTGGTGACTTGCCTTTGGCACGACCACGGGAGTACTGGGCGATGATACCAACCAATGCGATGCCAACAAGTGCAAGTTTCCAGGTTGTTCCACCGTCTTCTCCGCCAACAACATAGACCAAAATCATGTAGAATGTGACGATAAAGGTCGAGAGAATCATAACAGGGAATCCTGCTCTGAAGAATTCATTGAACGAGATAGGATATCCTGCTTCCTCGGAAAGACCTGCAGTTACAACGTTTGCAGATGCTCCGATCAAGGTACCGTTTCCACCGAGGCAGGCTCCAAAGGCGAGTGCCCAAATCAACGGTCCGAGATCAAGACTGAGCTCAACCGAAAGCGAGAGGACGATTGGAATCATTGTGGCCGTATATGGGATGTTATCGATGAAGGCTGACGCAATTGCAGATACCCATAGAATGATGACAACGGCTGCAGCAAGTCGATATTCTTCACTAAAGGCTTCGATTCCCTTTTGGACGAAACTACCAATGTAATCGATCACACCCATGTATTGAAGCGAGTGAACGAGGACAAACAACCCTGCGAAAAACAGAAGCGTGGTCCACTCGACGTGTTCCAACGGCTCTTCCAGTTCGTGACGGTTGGTAGCCAAGAGCATGACAACGGCTCCTGACAATGCAACCCATGATACGGCGATGTGTACGACTGGGTGCAAGAAGAATCCAACGATGACAAGGCAAAGAATCGTTCCGCTAACCTTGAGTCCCTTCATGTCTTTGATGGCGTATTGACGCTCAAGTTCCGTGATGTCACGGTCTCGACGGCCACTGAACTCGTCCTTGTAGAGCCAACGGACAAGCATGAATGAAGGAACGATTGTGAGAAGAATACCAGGAGCCATTTCAATGATGAAATCATTGAATGTTACACCTTCGGAAGCAAGTGCAGCGATGCCCTCATCCGAGTTCCCTTCAATCGCAGATGGTGACATTGCTGAACCGATCATAATGTTTGGAGGGTCTCCGATCATTGTGGCTGCGCCACCGATGTTTGAGAACAATACCTCTGAAATCAAAATGGGTATGGGTTTGACGTCCAACACCTTTGCGATTTGAATCGTGACTGGAGTGAGCAGCAGCATCGTCGTAACGTTGTCGAGGAACGCTGACAAAACTGCTGTGACCGAACAGAGGATAACGACGAGCGTCCAAATTTCGCCTCCACTCTTTTTGTATGCTTGAACAGCAAACCATTCAAACACACCAGTGTGAGAAATGACACCGACCATGACCATCATACCAAGCAAGAGACCAATGGTCTCCCAGTCGATCATGGTTGTCACTGCCTTCAGGCTGAGGGTATCCTCAACCGAGTAAAAATTCAGAGCAACGACTGCGAGGAGGCCACCAAGAGCAGCAGCAAGTGTACGATGGACGACTTCTGTTATGATAAGGGCATAGACAAACAGAAGGATTCCGAGACCAACATAGACGGCTTGCGTTTCTAATCCATCCTTGACGGTGACGGTAAGATTGATTCCATCTCCACCACCACCTGCAAACCCGCTTTGTACGAAGTACATTGCACCAACGACAATTAATGAGAGAAGTGCGATTAATTGTGCCGGATGACGTCGCGTGAAAAGAAGACTACCGCCCATGTTTGCTCGATTAACATGACCTTATTGAGCATTGGGTTAACTCAATCATCGATTCTTCCAAAAAACTGCTACGTTTCCTCGTGCGAAAATAAGGTGGCTTGAAGTCATCTGGGCAAGGTTCGACCACACTTTTTTGAGGTCATCTCGCTCAAACAAACCACGATTGACTTTTGTTTTGACCAAGGAACGAGAGTTCAATTGACCATCCAATTCTTCAACGACTGCGTCTGTAAGACCGGATTTTCCAATACGAATGGTCACTGGCAAGGATGCGTCTTTTGCTTGCCGCATGATTGAATCTGGTACTTTCATGCAAACACCTCCTTGTTCGATTTGTAAGGTATTCTACGGATGTTGCCACAATGGAAGCAGTGGGTAATCTTCATTCCATTTCGCAATCGGACTCGAGAGGTCATCCCTTGGACAAGCAAACATGAGCACTTGCGACAGATGACTTCCTTTGCCTTGTCTGTAATTCGTAGACGATGTTTCCGTGAAATTTTGTACAGATGACGAGCATAGGTCTGACGATGTTCAATTGAGTGCCGATTTACGTCGTAGAGGAGGGAGAGTAACGTGTCACGGGAAGTACGTGCGTGTTGCCTACGTTTGCCTTTTTGGCGTTGACGTCGACGACTCATACCGTTCACCTTAGTTGATCGCAGCAAGCAAATCCGTTGTGATCAGATCAATATCTCGATCACCGTCAACGAGTGAAAAGAGGCCTTTCTTCTGATAAAATTCTGCAAGGGGAGCTGTTTGTTGGTGATACGCTTTCAAACGCGCGACGACGGTTTCTTCAGTATCATCTGCACGTCGCTTCTCCATAAACGAACCACACGCACAACCGTTTGCAGGGAGTGGGTTAAACTGGTCATGAAAAACAACGCCACAATTTCCACAACTGAAGCGGCCACAAATTCGTTCAACAATCCGCTCATCAGGAACGTCAATTGCGAGAACAATGGAGACATTCACAATCTCAGATAATGCTTCGGCTTGTGGTACTGTTCTTGGGAAGCCGTCAAACATAACTCCGTTTTTGGCATCATCTTCTTTCATTCGGTCTTTGATCAAATCAATGATTACCTCGTCAGGAACAAGTGCACCAGCATCCATGTACTTCTTGGCTTCGAGTCCGACCTCGGTCTGTGCCTTGACTGCCGCCCTTAACATGTCTCCAGTCGAGACTTGAGGCAGCCCGGTGGCATCCATCATACGTTGAGCTTGCGTACCTTTTCCAGCACCAGGAGGTCCAAACAAAACAATGTTCAGCATATGGCAACGTCCTCCATCATCCATTTGAACGTATCACTTCAATCCCATGCGCTGGAGGTATTGGTCACCATAGTGATTCCATTGTTCCATCGTCCACCCATCCGGCAAACCGGTTGGCGGCAATGGTGGTCCAGATGGCGCTATTGGAGGCACTTCCTTGATTGGCATAGGTGGACGTCCTAATGGAGGTAATCCCGAAGGAGGTAATCCCACTGGTGGCAAACCAGCAGGTGGCAGGCCAACAGGCGTAGAGGCCAGTGGTTTGGGCATATCCATCGATTGAGCAAGTGCAGCAGCAATCTCATCTTGAGAAACTTCACCGGATGCGAGATCATTCACTGAATGACTGATATCAAGGGCTTGCTCTCGCCGCACTCCAAGATTGTCTGGATTCGTGTGGGCGTCTGGTGCAACAAGTTCTGTTCCAGTTTCCGAGATGGATGCGGATGATTTCAATCGTCTTGCTCCAACAATGACGGCGACAAGGAAAACACCAAGCAGGGGATATGCAATGTAGGGAGACATGTTCAACAGTCCACCCGTTGATTTCTGGGCGCTCACGCTTGTGTCAGCAGAAAATTCAACGACAACACCAGAGTCTGAAGTAAAGATCACGATGAGTTGATACCGTCCGTCTGCAGCATCATCATCAGGTTTGACTTCAGCAACGATCTCCACACTTTGCCCAACCAAGAGAGCGTCGATATTGGATGGCGAAACTGTTACGGAGCGGTCGGAAACAATCCCTCCATCCGAATCACGGACTTCGACGGCGAGCGTACCACTCAACGGCGTGTTTCCTTCGTTTACGAGAACGAAAGTTTGTTTTGCAGATCCATCACGCGGAATGAACAAGAGAGGAGCTGATTCCAAGTCGGTTGAGATTCCAGCATAGTCACTGAGTGGGACTTCGACGCGAATTGTCAGCTCTGCAGTGACATAACGACCGTTGTTGCTGGCATTGACGTACAGTGGCAGATCAAATCCAGTTGCAGCATCGGTTTGATTCGGGGGTCGAATTGCCAGCACAACGTTGGCCTGTGAAAGGACTTCGACGAGGGCTGGAGGGTTTGCGTAGTTGACGGTCCATCCATCTGGAGCGAGCCCATAACTCCAGTCAAGGTCAAGTTCGGCGTTCCCAGTGTTGGATACGACCAAATCAACGAACGTAAAGTTGTCACCAATCGATGTCATCACTACGCCATCAGTCAGTTGAACAAGGTCAACATCAAGGTTATCCGAGACGACGAGTGAAGTTGTGTTGAGTGTGAAGTATTGTGCACTATGTTCGACCCGTAAGGTGTAGGTGTTGGAGTTGCCTTCCCGTGCTGTTTCGGGCACGAGGAGCATAAGCTGAACATCCACAGATTGGCCCGCTGCGAGGTTTAGTGCAAGGTTGGAAGAACTTGTTTGGTCCATGTAGGTCATTTGTGCGGCCCACGTCGGGTTACCCCTCTCCAGCGTCACAGTGAAATCCATATTCGTATTACCGTTGTTCGAAATCGTATGGTTGAAGTATACAACATCGCCCGTGTCAGCAAAGACTGGTGCTGCTAATGCCCCTGGGCCGATGGCTCCATTTGGTCCGTAAAGATCGGATTGGAATGTGCGCAATTCTGCTACTTCAACGTCGACAATCTCAACATGGTTCAGCGAAGGATCGGTCGGAGATGTCACTACACAAGTCACTTGGTCCATGTAGCCAGCAGTTGGTTGACCATCCGTTACACCGGGAACAAACACGTTGACATCCATCGACAGGTCTTGTAGAATATTGAGCGGTTCAAATTCAAGTGATGAGGAATTTGAATTCCCAAGCATGATTTGCCATTGAGAGGACGAGGAGCAACTCATGGTGTACTGAGCAGCAGAATTACCAGTGTTTCTTACACCGATTGAGAATCCCGTGCTATCACCAGGTTGCGCAGAAACACCGACCGTTCCTGACGGAACGACATCAACAGAATCAACTTGCCCAATGGTGAACGTAAGGCGTTGCGTGTGGGAGACGGTTGGTTGATTCTGGTAACGGGCAGTCACGTCGACGACGAAGACACCTGCTCGAGCAAAACGGTCTGTTGAACCGTCAAGTGATGCAGAGAGGTCTTCCAAATCAAGAAGCAAATGAACGGTGTCGTTTTCCGTGCCTTGACCGCTCAGTGTGAACGGACCAGAGGCGTTGATGGTTCTCGACCATTGATCTTCTGGACTGTTGAGAATCGCAGGATAAATCAAATCCGGTTCCTGCACCCCGGAGACGCTCAATGACACGGGACGTTCGCCTGTTCCTTCATGCACGACGACAAACGGAAGGGACAATCCTGTTTCGTTACGGACGTCCATTTCCACGCTCGCTGCATCTTGACGGTCCGTTGAAGATTGAGGGATGGTTCCTGCATCATCAAGGAAAATAACGCGAAGGCCTTGAGCCGTGACCTCAAGATTCATTTCAAGGACGTTGTTGTTCGTTCCAGAGACTCCGTCATTCAACTCAGCAACCTGATTGTTGGTGTCAAGAGAAAGTCGAAGTGTGTGAATTCCCGTTGTTGAAAACTGTGTGAAGAACGAAACCGAGTCAAGTTCCCCTCCCTCCAGTGATGTTCGATTTGAGTCATACAAAATTGAACCCTCTGTTACATCCTCAAGTTGGATTCTGTACGCACCTGAAGCAAGCGTTCCTTGGTTGTGCCATGCCAGTGAAATCGAGACAAGATCGCCCACCAATGGACTGTATGAAGAAGGCAATATGCTGTTTCCGAATGTGGTAAGATCGGCCTTTGGAATCAACGTAGCATCTGCTGCAAGAACGATACTGAACCGTTGAGCACCGCCTCCTCGATGCTCGACCATGACCATCCATTCTCCTGATTGTGTACTTGTTCCTGCTGGAAGTCGAACTCGCTCAATGTTGTTCAAATCGTCTGCTGAACCACCTACGACGGAAACACCATTGGCAAAGTTATTGCCAAGATACGTCGTTCCATCAGGAGCGATGAGGAGGAGATCGAGATCGTTCATCAATCTCGATTCTGATTGTGGAGCATTTGCGCTTCCTTCTACGTCGCTCCATGCCAATGTAAGGTCGATACCTTTCGAGGCATCCATGTCAAACGAATACAGCAATGAAAATCCTGCTTGCAATTCACGGGCATCGTCATGGAAAATGTCCAGTATAGCTCCGTTGTATTGTGGTGTTAGGCTGTTCTCTAGATCTATTTGTCCCCAACCTTCGTTGTTGTTGGGAATGTCCGGAGTGCCCAAATCTTCTGCCCCATTGACCAATGTTGCTTTGATGATGCTAGCCGAAGGTTTGTTGATTCCTGCAATCTCTCGAAGATACTCACGTGCTAAGGCAGCAGAACCACCTGCAACAGCGGTTGCTTGAGACGTCCCACTCAACTCCATGTACATCGGGCGAGTGTTGCTGTGTGTTCCTGTTGCACAACTGGAACCAACGGCGGTCTTGGCTTCCTCTGCTCGCGCAGAACAAATTCCTTCTCCGGGAGCGACCAAATCCGGTTTGATTCGCCCGTCCAAGGTGGGTCCTTGTGAGGAAGAAGAGCTAACACTCCCGTTGTTGCTAGAACCAATGGACAACACGTTCTTTGCCGTTCCTGGTGCGGTGACATAGGAAGCTCCTGATGCACCATTATCACCAACAGAAAAGACAGGAAGGAGATATTGATTGTTTGAAACGTACTGATCTGCAGACCGAGAATCTGCGGTATAATATCCATAGTTGCCGTTCGAGCCCCACGCATTGACTGCAATCCGTGCAGTCTTGAGTTCGGCATCAGAAAGAAGATCATAAATCGAACCTTGACGACCAAAATAACCAGTCGGATCGTGCTCGAGAGCATACATCACCAGATTTGCATCTGGGGCAACACCCATGGTCGATGCATCACCACTGCCATCGCCCAATACTGTCATTGCAACGTGAGTTCCGTGTCCACTGTTGCTATCAACAGGAGAGGAATCAAGTCCAAATTGCGTGTTGATTGCAGCAACACGCCCGATGAGATCGGGGTAATCATTGTCAATTCCTGTATCCATCACGGCAATTGTTTCACCTGAACCGTTTAGTCCTAGCGAGGAAGTTGCTCGGATTGCAACAGCACCTATTTCTGTCGCAGCCATATTGTTGTGGAGGATAAGATCGAATGTGGGTTGAATAAAAAGCACTTGTTCATTTGATGCAAGTAGACGAAGTTGATGCGAAGATATTCCATGCTCGTAGGCCGATTCACACATATCAAATGAACACCATGCAGTGGTCGCGCCTTGTTCAACGACAGAGCGAGAGAGTTCAGTGAGATCAGATGAGTCAAGATCGGGAGCAACTGTAAACTGAATCAATCTTGATGTTAGTGCGTCAGTGGTTGTCTTCATGAACGGTTCATACGCACCAATCCATCGTACATCTTCGTCAGCTGAAATGGTATCAATATGTGATGCATCGTGAATTCTCATGATGTACACTCCAGGACTATGACGCTCCATGATTTCGAGTTCGAATGTTTCACCCAAGCGTTCGATGATCCGTTCGTCGTTCTTTGCCAATTGAATCAGAACCAGCGACGTAGTACCCTTACTACTCCATGCAGAATTGACGTGTTCAAAATCAGTGGTATGTGGATCAAATGACATTCCTGCAAGATGAATAAGTGGTTCCATACCTTTGAGAGAAATCCCTTGTGTTGAAACTGGCTCTATGGGTTGCCAAGTTGACGCAGAAGGTTCGATGGATGTATCAGCATCCATCGAAGAGGGTGTCGATGAGACCATCGGCAGAGCCAGTGAAAAGAGAAAAACTGACAGCAGGAGAAAACACCTGCGGCGCTGATGCATAGACCTCCGACCACAAATGGGTTTTTGAGGATGCGCCTATTTTGACTACAGCCCATTGTATGCTGAGATGGCTTCATCCGTTTTTCGCACGGATGCTTGCCAGTCGGCTTCAATACCCATAAGTGCACGTATTGCATCCACATTTTCTGGGATGACATCGGATTCCTGATGAATCGCTTGGAAGTAATAGAGCGTATTTCCGTCCAATTTTACGCCGTCTTCCCAAACAAAGATTTCATGCAAATCACCCCACTTGCGTCCGATGTCTCTTGAGAATTCCATAACCTCTGCGGTCGTTGTGATTCCTGTTTCAGCCCCATTCATGATCAGGACTCTCGGTTGCTGCCCCCACAACGCCAGAACAGATTCTGTGGTCAATCCATGTCCATCAGGCAATGTTGCAACAATAGCATGAACGTGCATAATCGTCGTTGGAACAGCTACTGCAAGAGAATTGATAGCGATTTCAGGTCGTATGGTCATGACATCTGGGCCATGATGACTTGGAACTTTCAGCACGGGTTTAATCGCATTGATCGGTCCTTTGCTTGAATCTCCAGGATCTGCCGCTCGACGTATCATTGTGCATTCAACTGAAAGCGAACCACACGCATGAAGAAGTGGAACGAGCGTTCGCGAAAGTCCAGTTGTGTTGCATGAAACAACGCGAGTACCTTGCACATTCATGTTCTCGGAGTGATTCCCACTCGAGGTGTAGGACATTCCGGTCATGGCGTGTTTTTCACCACCTTGGAAAATCCATTTTATTCCTGCTTGCTGGTAAATGTCTTTGTTCTGAGCTCCAACCTTACCTGGTGAACAATCCACGACAACATCGGCAACCGATAGCAGATCGGATAATCCACCCATGCACTGATATCCAGCAGGCCCAAACGCAGCGATTTTCTCATGAGAGTCATACGTACAATACAACGGATAGCCCTTCCTGACTGCGAGATCACAGCCAAATGAAGGACGCGTCTTTGTGACGCCAACGATTTCCATATCATCTTGTGCATCAATAGCATCTGCCACACGCTTTCCGATTGTTCCGTATCCGTTGATTGCGACCTTGACCACCATACTGCTCAACCTCGTGGCATGGCTGAACATCCATAAACAGTTCGTGAGCAGGCAATGGTGGATGAATTCAAGATTTAGTATTCAAGCCATAAGAGGGTATTTGACCGACTTCGGGCACCGATGAATCATGGCGGGGCCAAAGGATGTTTTTGAGCGCTCGATGAGCATCAATGCAAAGTTTCTCCCTCGGCTTCAAGCAGCAGTTGAACAAAATGCGTTACTTCGAATTGGATGGACTGGATCTGGTGAAAAGGTCCCAAAGAATGGGGAAGTCGGCCTCTGTCCTGCAATGCCCGAAGGCGCACGAATTCGCGCCCTCGGAAAACTAGGTGCTTGGACGAGTTCATTTGGTCGAGGCGGTTCATTCGACATCGAAGGTGAAGCAGGAGGGTTCTTTGGTGCATACAATGATGGGAGCAAGCTTTCATCTTCAGGCTTCATTGGTCGTTGCTCTGGATTCATGATGCAAAGTGGCACACTCACTGGTGAAGATGGTGCTGGCGACGACTTAGGGATGTTCATGGACGATGGTTTCATTTTCGTGCGAGGCGACGTTGGCCAACGTGTTGGAAATGGCATGACAGGGGGCATGATTGTCGTGCAAGGGAACGTTGGAAAAGGCGCAGGTTGTGGGATGAAAGGTGGAAAAATCATCATCGATGGAATCTGCCCAACCCCTCCACAAGGCACCCTAATTCGTCCGTTGACGAACAAGGAGTTGAAGGAAGCGAATGATCTGATAAAAATGCAAAACGCTTCATTGAGCGAGGATGCTTTTTGTCTGGAATCCAACAAGGACGTGGAATATCACCTGGATGGTTCGACCGTATCCTCCGGAGATTTGTCGAGCATCGCAATCACTCCGATGGAGGAAGCACCACTTATTGACAATCACGACATCGATACAGCGGCACTTATTCTTGGTACAGAAGAAGAAACACTTCCCGTTCTTCTGCCGCTTCCAATTCTGCCCTACGTCGAAGACGGAAGAGTACTGAACGTTGAAGCGAATACCTCTGGTCGTTTGTCACGCATCCAAGCCCAACCGTTCCTTGTCGAAGAATACCCAAGACCGTTTGACGTTCTCTGCTTAAACATCCGAAGTCTGTGCAAGCTACCAGACCATGCCGACTCGGTTGCAGCAGCATGTCTCGACTTCGATAGCCTACCTGCACTCAACGATGAGGAACTCGAAGGGCTCGTTGTCGTTCTTCGAACATTATTAACACCGGAGTCTCCTCTTCTTGCGTCACAAGGAATATCTCGAATCCACGGTCTGCACAAGCGAACGGTGTATCACAACTTCCAAGTTGCTGTTTCTCGGATTGAGGACGGTACTGGAATTCCAGAAGCCGCAACCTTGCCAATCATCGGTCGTTCCATCAAAACCAATCTGGAAAAATCAGAGACGACCGCAGCCCTCGAATTCGGTTTTACATGCGATGCTCACGACGTTATTGTAGCACGTTGTGCGGGTGCTCAATTTGTTGTGACCCAACCACCGGTTCTCGAAACTGATGATATGGAGTTCTGGTTGGAGGGATTGGAAATGGACATGAAACGAATTCTCAGAAACCTTGGATTGGAATCCATTGATCAGGTTCAACGTGCTCATCTGAGAGCACTCGATTACGACACCGCTGCAATCAGCGGGTTGCGAATGGTAGGGTATGAACGCCCACTACCGCATTGGTTTGCGAAATGAGGTGAACACATGCCAACAATTTCCGTTGAACAAAAGCTGCTTGCCAAACTCCTCTCACAGCACGGCTGCCAACATGATATTGCTGATGTGGACCACCGTCTCCCGCTTCTCGGGACAGACATCGACCGTTGTGATGACGAGGTTTTGGACATCGAAATCTTTCCAAATCGACCAGATTTGCTTAGTGCAGAAACTCTAAGTTTTGCGATGCGTGGATTCCTTCACAACCAAGAGACACTCTCAAACGAATCACTTGAACCAAGCGGTGTATCCCTCACCGTTGACCCAGAACTTGCGTCAATTCGACCAATAATCCTAGGCGCCGTTGTTCGCGGACTCACGATGAAAGACGATGGAGAGATGGATGAATTCATCAAGCAATTAATGGATCATCAAGAAAAACTTCACTTTGCCCTTGGTCGAGGTCGACGACGAGCGAGTATTGGTGTCCATGACTTGGCCAACCTCAATCCTCCGTTTGTAGTTAAGGCAGTGGAACGAACACACTCATTCACACCGCTGGCCATGAATGAGCCAATGACAATCGTTGAAATTCTATCAGCGCATCCGAAAGGAATTGAGTATGCCCATTTGTTGGAAGGAATGGAAAAGGTCCCCATCATCGAAGATGCGAACGGTTCAGTTCTTTCGTTTCCACCAATCATCAACGGTGAACACACAACCGTTCAGTCCTCAACACGGGATTTGTTCATCGATGTAACGGGATGGGATCGAAGGGCTTGTGAATCGTGTCTTATGCTTGTGGCTTTGCAAGCCAAGGAACGAGGAGGAATCGTTCAAACCGTACACATCAAGGATTGCAATGGTGAAGATGAGATCCTTCCGAATTGGCAACCAGTGCATCATCGAGTTCCTGCCAGATTGGTCTCAACCATACTTGGACGCGAGCTTGATGATGATGAGTTGAAGAATGCGATGATTCGAATGGGCGGTTTGTTTACGGGACGCTCACCGGCCACGTCCGAAGAAATCGGTAAGGATGGTTCAATGAAACATGCTGGTGATGGAGAAGATATGCTATGCTTTGACATGCCAAGATGGCGATTTGACCTTCTTCATCCGGTTGATATTGTTGAAGATTTAGCGATAGGACATGGATATGAAGACTTAGGTGTCGACGTACCAAAGGCTCCAATGAATGCGATTCCTCGGCCGGACAATCACCTCAGAAGAAGAATTCGAACATCGATGCAAGGGATGGGCTTCATGCAGATTCAATCGCTTACTTTGTCCAACGATCAAGATCAATTCGACCGAATGCGCTGGAAGCCGTTCAATGAAATCACTCGGATTACCAATCCGATTACCTTGGAGCATACCATGATGAGGCATTTTCTCTTACCTGGCCTGCTTCGTTTGCTTGCATCGAATCGCCATCATGACCTACCACAATCCGTCTACGAATTAGGTACAGTTGTACGTGATCACACCAATATGGACCGCCTAGCATTCTTAACTGCTGAACGAACGGGTGGATTTGCAGCAATACGGGGACGAATCCAAGCACTCTTGCGCGACATTGGTGCTGAAAATATCGCTATCGAAGCCCTTCCTGAAAACGAAGGACCATGGCTTGCAGGTCGAGCCGCTCGTGTTCTACTCAATGGAGAATGGGTGGGATGCTTTGGTGAAATTGATCCAACCATTTCACAGTCCTTCGAACTCCTTGTTCCACTCAATGGCGCAGAGTTTGATGTTGAAGCCCTCAAAACGGCAATCACCGATCCTGTTTGATGAAGACCATGTGTGGAAGATTCACATTCACTGGGCGACAATGGCCGACGTTCGTATCTGCGTCTGTGCCAGAGATCGAACCGAAGTTCAACATCTCCCCGCAGGATGATACCCCGGTAATCCATTTCGATTCACGCCAACCCGTCATAACCTCGATGCAGTGGGGTTTGCGCCCTCATTGGAGTAAAAAAAGTACAATGGAACCCATCAATGCTCGACTGGAAACCGTTGAGGCAAAGCCCATGTTTCGTCAAGCATTCGATGAGCGTAGGTGTTTGATTCCTGCAAACGGATGGTACGAGTGGAAAACGACACCTCGTGGAAAAGTTCCGTTTTATCATCGAGCAGCAGATGAATCGCTGCTTCTAATGGCAGGAATTTACGAACTATGGAACGGCGAAAGCGAGGTCCTCCATACCTTTACAATTCTGACACAAGAAGCGTGTTCTGATGTTGGACACATACACAATCGGATGCCCGTTCTAATCGATGAACAAGCAGCAAATCTCTGGTTGGCTGAGAAGATTGTCAAAGAAGCGTCAACAAAATTCACAGTCCATCCAGTCGGACGTGAAGTCAACAAAACAACAGCGCAAGGAGAACAACTGATTCAGCCCTTACGGACCTTGTTTGATTAACGATACGAGGCAGAAGTCCCACCCGTATTTTTGCCACAGAGGGGAGGTCCAAATTGCCGCTTGCTTCAAAACCAAAGACATGATAGCCACGCTATGGTCAACAAACAAGCAGCGTATTGGCTGACGATGTTGCTTGTTGTTCCATTGGTTGTTTCAGCAGATTCGACGTCAATGACCTTGACACCTGCAGAGCAATACGTGGCATATCCAGGTCAGACGGTTCAGCATCACATCGACGTTCGGTTTACTGGAGATTCAGGAACTGCGCTCAAACTCGACCTCACATCTCAGTATCAAGAAACCATAACCGGAAACGGTCAAGAACTGATCTTCGAAAGCGGAGAGACCAAACGATTTCTTTGGACGATGACGCTGCCAACATCTACCCAGTTTGGCACGGATGTACTCAACATCTCCATTGTCGATACGACCGATCAATCCTCTGAGCAGATGGATGTTGAGTTGAAGATTACAACACCATCAGATATTGAATTTGGAAATACACAATCATCCACCTTTATCGTCGATCCTGGAGTTCGTACAAACGTTGCGACCAACATCACAAGCAATGCTACACTAAACGATGAAGTGACGTTCAGTATTCAGACGGATTCGTCTTGGAGCTGGGGATGGACGATGGATACGATCAGCGGGACAACCTCACAGTTGGAATTAGCCCCAAATACGTTGGATTTTGTTCGAATTTGGGTCGATGTTCCAACGGTTGTTAACGGTGCGCCACTTGCAAATCAAGGTCCAACATTTCGACTCATTGGCACATCAGGTCTTGATGGCTTTACCATCGCATGGGACTTTACGCTTGAAGTGAGTTCTTATCGAAACGCATCGATTGATTCCGTTCAATCCAATGTCGTTGTTGATCCTGCTGGAAACACTCGCGTGGATGTGCTTGTTCGAAATACCGGGAACATCCCAGACACACTTTCAATAACGCTTGGAAACCTTGTCATCAACGATGTTGCAACCATTGAAGAGAATTCCGACCGTATTTCTTCAAATGGATGGACTGCTGCGTTGTTCAACGCTTTCGAGGATGTCGTCCTGATGCCCAATGAAACTCGAGTTGTCGAGATCGGAGTTCAAGCACCTGCTGTAACCTCTGGAACTGTTGCTGTAGATTTGATTCTTCAGCCCACAAATTTCCCATTCCGAACCGTCCAAGAAACAGCAGTCGTGAACGTCTCATGGATTCGTGATTTCGATCACAATTTGGAACCAATTGACTGTACATATCTGCAACCAAATGCAACATGTACTGGTTCAATCAATCTTGAAAACATTGGGAACTATGCTGACTCTGTCAACATCGGAGCCATCAGTGCCCCTCCATTTGTGACAGTTCTTTCACATCAACGCACACCATTTGGTGTTGACAGGTATGCAACTCGTACATTTGAAGCAATTGAATTTCAGATCAACCCGAATGCCACAGCCTATCAGCAAGGAAGTGTTGATTTCGATTTGCAGTTACGTGATGGCGGAGTCTTGCAACGATATTCAATCGATGTTGTTGTTGGCCCAACTGTAGCTTGGACGTTCCTTGAAGGTTTGAGCGAAGTGGACTCAAGAGATGTGGTGAGTTTCTCTGTAAAATTGCGCAATGATGGAAATTTAGAGGATGGATTAATCGTCCAACTTCAATCATCTCATTCAACTGAAATGGGATTTGTACCACCTGAAGGAGCCGTGATTGAAGGCGACGTTCAATTACCAAGAACTTTCGAATTGGGCAATCTCCCTCGAGATGCGAACTTTACGTTGCGAGGAACTGCTGAATTGCCATCCGACCAAACGGTCAATGGAACGTTGGTTCTTGACGTCGTTGTACGTTCGATATTTGACCCGGAAACAGAATTCATTTACACCATTGAGGAGAACTTTGCAGGTAAAGATTGGAGAAATTCTCAAGAAGCAGATGGCTACTCCGTTTCGGAATTTTTCGAAGACGTCACGCTCATCATCAAGGGATGGTGGTTGATCGTTGCGAGTATTGCTGCTTCAGGTTTTATTCTCAACAAAGCAGTGCGTGACCGTCTCCAACGTAAGGAAAACGAGGCACTGCTACGCCAAATACACGAGAAGCCCGAAGAAACACAAGAGGATTGGATGGAAAAATTCACCAAGCCATCAAATCAGGAACCACAAGTTGCTGTCAGTCCAACAATGACCTCAGATGCATTTACCAAAGCATTCCAGTCCCAATCCACACCGTCCGCACCTGCATTGGAACCGCTTCCCGAACCGGTACGTTCTGCAGCAACCACAGTATTGGACCATCATGACATCACGAGTCAAAAAGCAGCGATGGACAAGATTGCGACGGATATTGTTGAACGTGGTGCTGCTCAACCCCACATTGAGAATCAAAATCTCGAGCCATCAAAAGCCGAAACGAATCGAACCGTTCGCCATGAAAATCCAAATCTTGCACCTCAATCAAAGGTCTCAGAGAACATACCTCTTCCCGTGAAAAGCAACAGCGAAGAAGAATTCGATTTGTGAGTGATAGTATGCAGATTGTTGGTGTTGATGAGGCAGGTCGTGGCCCCGTTCTCGGACCACTTGTTGTCGGGTTGCTTTCGATTCCAGACTCCGATGAATTCATGCTAGTCGAACAAGACATCTCAGATTCCAAACATCATTCTGCAAAAAAGAGGAAGGAACAGTACGATTGGATCATCCAACAAACCGAGCAAAGGCAGTGGTATGTCGACACCATTGTTTGCCCTCCTAGCAGGATTGATATTGCCGTATATGGTGAAGGTTTGAACCTACTTGAAGTGGATTTGTTTGCTTCGATTTTGAACAAACACAATGCTCAATGCTCAACACCATGTTCCATTCTCCTTGATGCATGTGATGTCAATGAACAACGCTTCACCAATCGAATCACGGAACGAATGAAGGATTGGCCAATGCAAGACTCGACAATCCATTCAGAACACAAAGCTGATGCCAATCACCGCATTGTTGGTGGTGCATCGATTGTAGCAAAGGTTGTTCGTGATCAAATCATGGAAGAATTACAAGAACGACTTGGTCACACCATTGGCAGCGGTTATCCATCGGACCCAACCACGATTGCTGCCTTACCACGCTTGATTGGACCAGAGGACATTCATCCCGAGGTCCGATGGTCATGGGCCACTGTTGAACGTTACTGGAATGCAAATTATTCCACAACGCTGCCAAAACGGCAACCAACCGGAACAACATTGTTTTCGCTGTGAAATCAAGGAACGTATTCATAATACAAGCCTCAGGGCAGAATATGGCCTGGACTCCTGACGAGGATACGCAGCAGTTGATTTGGCACCTCGCTTTACAAAATGCCTTCGAGTATGAAGGCAAAGGAGCGGTTGGGTCAGTTATTGGTCGAATCATGAGTACGCGTGCCGATCTTCGACAATACGGAGGTCAAATCAGCCCCCTCGTAGCCCAATCCGTTCAGAAAGCCAATGCTTTAGCCCAAGACAAGGGACTCGAGCACATTCAATCCATTCTTGAAGCTGAGGCTGCTCATCTGCTTGAAGGTCGTCAAAAACAACAAAAGAGAGAAGGCTTACCGGAGTTGAAGAACGTCGATGCTAAGAAACCCGTCTTTCGATTCGCACCGAATCCAAATGGACCGCTTTCATTCGGTCATGCACGAGGCATCGTCATCAATGGGACTTATTCAAAGGAACATGAAGGAATACTCATACTACGTTTCGATGATACTGATACCACGGTCAAACCACCAGAATTGTCAGCCTATGATTTGATTCCAGAAGAAGTCGAATGGCTCCTTGGCCGTCCTGCAGATAGAATTGTTGTAGCAAGTGATCGTATTCCAGAATATTATCAACACGCTGAAACGATGCTAAAAGAAGGGTTTGGATACGTTTGTAAGTGTTCTGCGGAAGTCTTCCGTGAATACCGTGAGTCTAAATCGAACTGCCCATGTCGAGACAAATCTGTTGAAAATAACATGAGCGATTGGAACAAGATGTTGGATGGAACCTACAAACCTGGAGATGCAGTTGTTCGAGTCAAGACCGACATGACCCTCAAGAATCCGGCATTACGTGATTGGCCCGCTCTTCGAATGCAAGATACTGAAACAAATCCACACCCACGTCCAAACATTGGCTCCAAGTACAAAGTTTGGCCACTTCTCGACTTCCAAAGCGCTGTTGAAGACCACCTTCAAGGCGTCACACACATTATTCGTGGAAAAGACCTGATGGATTCCACTCGAAAGCAAACCCTGCTGTACGAACACTTCGGATGGACGTATCCAGAAACCATCTACTGGGGACGTGTGAAGGTCCATGAGTGGGGTGGTTTCTCAACATCAAAGATGCGAGCATCGATCGAAAACGGAGAATACAGCGGCTGGGATGACCCACGTCTTCCAACCATTCAGGGACTCAAGGCAAGAGGCATCCAACCAGAAGCTCTTCGAAACTTTTGGATTGAACTCGGAGTAACTCAAAAAGACATCTCCGTTCCACTTGCAACGCTCTTCTCACACAATACAAAGATGATTGACGATGAAGCACCACGTTTGTCCTTCGTTCGAAATCCTACGGAGGTCCTACTTCAAGGTCAAACACCGGAATTTGTGGGCATACCAATCCATCCAAATCACCCAAAGAAAGGACTGAGGAACATATCGCTCAACCCACCTACGATCTTCATTGAATCAGAAGACGCAAATGGATTATATCGATTGAAAGAATTCGCAGACATTGGTGAACATGGTAACATTGAATCGATCGATCGATCGGACAAACGCCCAATCATCCATTGGATGTCTTTAACAAACTCAGTCGAGGCAGTTCTCATTATCCCTGACCAAGAAGAAATCAAGATTGTCAATGGTCGTGCAGAATCCAATGACTATGAAATCGGAACCATTGTCCAACTCGAACGTATTGGTTATGCGATTATTACAGAAGATGGGTATCTACTCATGCATGAATAAGACGGCTGCGGACATACACAAGGGTAGCGTTCAATATGGCCCACTGCAACCCCTTGTGAATAGTCTAATTGTGTACAAGGGGGTTTAACATAACCCCTCGCGGTCATAAGTAAACCATTTATTCACTTTTGTGAATCTAATATGATGTCACCTAGATGAATCAGTAGATTTCAGTCATCACTACAGTATTCAGCCCAATCATAATTCCAATAGTCACTCGAACTGAATGAGTTATGAATTACACATTTATTCTCATCAGATAAATCATCTGCACCCTCAAACATGGCATTCAAATTAGTTGATCCTGAAACATCCCAACTTGAAATATCTTGATTGAAACTCGCAGCATCATAGAACATTCCATACATATTATTCACATTTGAGACATCCCAACTTGAAATATCTTGGTTAAAGCTTTCAGCACCATAGAACATTGAATTCATACCGTACCAATCATTCACACCTGAAACATCCCATCCTGAAATATCTTGGTTGAAACTGGAAGCACCACGAAACATTGAATTTAACTTAGTTACATTAGAGGTATCCCAATGCGAAATATCACCGTTAAAACTTGTTGCTGAAAAAAACATTCCGTTGGTATCTCTCACTTTAGAAACATCCCAGCTTCCTAAGTCTTGATCAAAATCGGTAGCAGCAAAGAACATCCCTTCCATATCTGTTACACTTGAAACATCCCAAGATCCAATATCTTGATTAAAATTGGTAGCGTAGTAAAACATCTCGTTCATGTAAACCACATTTGAAACATCCCACCCTGAGAGATCCTGATTGAAGCTTTGTGCAAATTTGAACATTTTTTCCGTAGTCGTTACACTCGAAACATCCCATTGTGAAATATCACCGTTAAAGCTTGTAGCAGCGTAAAACATTCCGTTGGTATCTGTAACTTTAGAAACATCCCAGCCCACTAAATCTTGATTAAAATCGATAGCAGCAAAGAACATCCCTTCCATATCTATAACACTTGAAACGTCCCAAGATTCAATATCTTGATTAA
>PAJM01000040.1 GCA_002706065.1 Methanobacteriota archaeon
ATCTGCTCCATATTTTTCGATCATTTGTTCAGGCGAAACGGTGTTTCCAAGCGACTTACTCATCTTGGCAGATCGTTCACCCAACATCGAATCACAATGTGGACATGGCGATCCTTTGTAACTGACTGGAAGTGTAACGTTGCAGGGTTCACAGAATGGAGCACCCTTGTTAACCATGCCTTGACAGAGTAGTTCATTGAATGGCTCATCGATGTTATGGAAGCCGAGATCTCGAAGTGCTTTGGTGTAGAATCGGGCGTAGATGAGGTGCATTTGTGCGTGCTCAATACCTCCACAATAAAAGTCAACATTCATCCAATAATCAGCGATGTCTGAATCGTACCATTGCTCATGGTTGCTGGCATCCGTGTATCGCAAGAAGTACCACGACGAATCGACAAAGGTATCCATTGTGTCTGTTTCTCTTCGCGCCGGTTTGCCGCATGTTGGACAATCGACGCGCAGGAAGGATTCAGATGTTTCAAGCGGATTCCCTTTCCCATCAAAGACAACATCTCGTGGAAGTTCGACGGGCAATTGGTCTTCTGGAACAGGGACTGCGCCACATTCTTCGCAGTGAACAATCGGAATTGGTGTGCCCCAATACCGCTGCCGGCTGATGAGCCATGGACGAATCTTCCAGTTGATTTGTCGGTCGCCTTTCCCGACCGCCTCAAGTGCATCGATGACAGCGGTACGAGCTGCATCTCCGTATTGACCGTCGAAACCATCCATTCCTGAATTGACCATGTAGCCATCTTCGGTAAATGCCGCCTTCAGCTCATTGTTTTCGTCGCCCCCTTCGTTTTCAATCAACACCCGCTTGATTGGCAACCCATAGGTCTGAGCAAAATCGAAATCCCTCTCATCGTGTCCCGGAACAGCCATAACTGCACCAGTACCGTACGTGGCGAGGACAAAGTTCCCGGCCCAAATTGGAATCTTCTCTCCAGTAAGTGGGTGGATCGCAAAGCGTCCGAGTGAAACACCTTCTTTCTTGTTGAGGTTCTTGATTCGATCGAATTCACTCATGTTCGCATAAACGTCATGCATCGCTTTCCAATTGTCTTCATATTCCGTCCCTTTGACCAACTGTTCAGCGAGCGGGTGTTCTGGTGCAAGCGTGATGAAGGTGACACCAAACAAGGTATCTGGTCGAGTTGTAAAGACGCGAATGGTCTCATCGCTCCCATCAATTCCGAACTCAATTTCAGCACCTTCAGAGCGTCCAAGCCAGTCGGTTTGCATCAACCGTACACTTTCTGGAAATTGGATGGTACCTAATCCGTCGAGCAATTCTTGAGCGTATTTGGTGATATCAATGAACCACTGGCTCATGTCCTTTTGACGTACAGGTCCATTGCATCGCCAGCATCGTCCTGCTTTCACTTGTTCATTGGCAAGGACCGTTGAGCAAGCATTGCACCAGTTAACCGGAGCAAATTCCCGGTAAGCAAGTCCAGATTTGAAGAATCGCGTGAAGAACAACTGATTCCATTTGTAGTACTTTGGATCGTGGCTCTTCAGCATTCGACTCCAATCGTAGGAGAATCCCATGCGCTTGATTTGTTCAGTAATCGATGCCATGTTCTTCTCTGTAATGTCATGAGGATGCCCGCCTTCAGCGATTGCAGCATTTTCAGCAGGCATTCCGAACGAGTCAAATCCCATCGGATAGAGGACGTTGAAGCCTTTCATTCGCTTGTATCTCGCGACCGCATCGCCGATGGAATAGTTTCGAACGTGTCCCATGTGCATTTTACCAGATGGGTAAGGATACATTTCCAAACAGTAGAATTTCGGTTTGGAAGCGTCATGATGAGATGAAAAAATACCAGCATCATCCCACGCCTGTTGCCAAGCAACTTCATCGGTTGTCTTCATTTCTTCCGACACGCTGACACGTCCTACAATATACAGTCGTCCATGCTTTCCTTCTTCAATCCACCCCAGCGAATTGGGTTCAGAAGTTCATCTCGTTCCGCAGATACGCATCGCTGGTCTCGAGGAGGAACATTGCTTCCTTCGTCAACTTGTATCGATTCCGCATACCCATGCGCCGACCTTCAACGAGTCCGTATTTTTCCAACGTACGAAGATGATGAGAAATGAGTTGTTGCGACTTATCGAGTCGCTTGGCCAGTTCAGCTTGTGTCGGGAAATCACCCATTTGACTGTCATGATCGAGCAGGACCAGAATTTTTCCTTGCAGTGAGAGCGGGTCTGGGGCGAGAATAGGAACTGGAAGCATATCATCCTCGAGCAATGGGTGGAGCGTATTTGTGAGCGGGTAGTAGCGAACCAGCCGACCGTCCTTCCGTCGCCAAATGCTCTCTTCCTGTTCAAGCACACGGAGGTGATGTGAGAGTTGTCCATTGCTCATCTCAAGGGCTGAAAGGAGGGCACGGAAATGACATCCTGGATTTGCGGTAAGGTACCCGAGCAAGCGTCCACGTTGGAAACGACCATCGCTTGTTTCAGACGTGCGGCCAATGAGTCCAAGCAACCACAATCCAGTAAGCGTGGTTGAAATTCGAATGGCTTCGTTGTTGAAGGCTGCAAAACCAAGCATGGAAAGAAGAGCGCCCACAGTAATAGCTGTGACGGCCTGAGGCGCCCATTCAGGGAGCGTTTCCTCAACCTCTTGTTCAATCTCTACCACTGTAGATTCTTCAACGACGGGCTCTTCCACAACCAATGGCGTTTCTTGGACAACAGCGACAAGGGTGTAACTTTCTGCTGTGAATCGAGCGCATGCTGCATTTGCATCGGCTTGTTGCGCATCGTAAATACCAGCAGTCCCACGTTCAGGCGCCCATGATGCCACTGTTGAGTCAGCAAGCATGTGAACTGTGCCCGCATTGTTTTCAAGCATCCAGCACGTACCATCCGGTGTTAAGACGCCGCTCCAAGCACCATCAATTCGCACGACGCCCGCTGTTACCGGTGTTTCCTCTTGCACAATACGTTCTTCCTCTGCATCAGCATCGAGTGGCCATGCAAACTCCTGTTCAAGAATGACGTTTTGATCGGTAGCGAGGTCAATTCGGACAAGGTATTCAGCCTCTTCAAAGGCATAGGAATTCAGGTCGCCGAGGCTGAAGGAGAGAACATCGCCTGTTTGGATACGAAGGGCTTGGTCGATGCGTTCGTCCTCACTGCAGAGGACATTCTTTTCAATGACGTTCTCCGTTAAATCAAGGTTCCACAACTGCATCGATGCCTTGCAGATTTCAAGCCATTGGATGTCGGTTTGTCCCGCTATTCCTTCCAACTGCAACTCAAACGACGGTAGGGCGCTTTCGTCGACATCGATGGATAAGGACGCTTGTGGTGCACCGCTTGTACCGCAGTTTGCTGACTGCACACGTCTGAAGTCCAAGTCGGTCGAGGTAGCGTATCCAAATTCGGTAAGTTCGGCTACGAGAACGTAATCACCGCTGAGCATTGAACACCCTGTTTCATCGACAAAGGCCCATGATTGAAGTGGGAATGTGCTTTGAGAATCAGCACCAACGACGACGTCAAGTTCAGCATCCCTGCAGTTGGATTGGTCGAGTGAATCGAATACAATTCCACTTGCATCAGCAACCCAATAGCTTGCACGGCACGTGTTTGTGAACCGAAGAAGTTCACTCGCATCGTTGTCGTTGACGAGGGTAAGGGATCCATCAAACAATTCTCCTTGGACGTAGGAGGTTGAGAGTGTGTTGATCGAAGCCTCAAGCGGAGTTGCTTGTTCTGGGCGTTCTGAAACGGAAAGGTCGTAGGTTTCGATGGCGAGTCCATCTGGTGTTGAAATGGTCAACGAACGTTCACCAGCAACGGAGGCCTGCATCATCGTGTGGCCAAGTGATACGACTGCGTAGGGTTCGATGGTGGTCGCACCTCCGTTGCAAGAGGGGCCCAAGTGTTCACCTTCGAACGCAATCAAGAGTTGGCAAGCGTTGAGTGATGTGAGGTCGATTGCTTGGGGAGTAGGGTTGTGGAGTTCATAGGTGAGGACAAATGGCTTACCTGTTGCAAGTGCATCATTTCGATGCGTTAGTGCAGTGGAGAAGACAAGATCGCTTGAGATATCTGCGTTTTGTTGTACCAGAACATCAACACTTGCAGCCAATCCTGAGCCCGCAAGCTCAACAGTGATCGTGTAGGTGCCCGGAGGTACGAGTGAGCCTTCCGAGTCTGTCAAATCCCACTGATGCTCATCAAGTGCGGTTGCTCCAGCACCAATGTCAAGACCACGGCTTTGTCCGCGACAAACGAGACTTTCATCGACAATTGTTGTGCCTTCAGAATTTGCGACACGCATCACTGTTCCACAAGATGGATCTTCGTTGATGGAGGTTGCAGCACCATCGTTCACGAGTGAGGAGGCGAGGACAACCGTTTCTCCAGCACCGTACCAAGGTTTTGTATTCTCATCGGTGACATCGATTTGAAGACGGACATCTCCACTTTCCTCAGCACTAACTGGGACAAGGAGAACAAGAAGCATCACCATTGATGATGCAACAAGACGACGCATACGCACCTCTCCCATGGTAATGGATGGCTCTCATTGACTTAAAGGGCAACGGTACAAACCATGCGTAAATCATTCCAGGTCAAGCATCGATGGAATCGATGCTTGCAGAGCTTCTTGCTGTTGAATCTCATGCTGTTTCCATGCAGGAAGTGATGCAGGATCGACCCAACCCAATTCTCGAGCCTTGTCGAATTCTCCATTGGCGACGTAGTAGTTGACCCACTGTTCTCGTCGTTCCTCTTCATCCATGAGTTGCTCCTCTGCTTTACGCTCGATTGCGCGCTCACGCATCAATCGCTTGCGGCTTGCTTGACGAGCAAGCATTGCTACGAGAATTGCAGCGAGCATGAACGTGATGACTCCTCCCATTGCGTAAATGACAACATTGGTCGATTTCCCTTCGACATCTGAGGAGACTTCATCATCATCGGATTTGTTGGGATCTTCGGTAATCGCACACACGACTTGTCCAGGTATTCCGGTGGAAATTTCAGGATCCCATTTGCACGGGTCGTTGAGGTCAGACATCCCGTCGTTGTCGCTGTCAGGGCAACCGAATCGATCGATGGTTGATGTTCCGTATTCATTTCGACACTCGTCAGGCTGATAGGCACCGTTGGTGAAGTTGTTCCCATAGCCGTCACCATCGTTGTCATCTTGTTGCGTCTTTCGCAGAGGGAATGCATCCGGTGCGATACCTGTTGCATTGTCACCACGACCATCGCAGTCTATATCGGATGATTGGGTTACATCATTTGGAAACGCATCGCCAATGTGATCACAGAGTTCAATCATTAGACCCGGATTATCTTCATCGATGGCTGTTCTGTTGGTTGCCTGATAATTGTCACCAACGCCATCACCGTCCTTGTCGCACCACTGTAATGGGTCGTTCGGGAATGCATCCGCACCGGAACAATCGGGGCGAACAACAAAGTCTCCAAATGGGTCGGCATGACCGTCACCATCGGAATCTGGGCATCCTTGAACACCATTCTCCGTGCTTAGACCAAACACGTCAACGCACTCATCGCCATCTGTGAATTGAACGTTGTCTCCGAACCCATCGCCATCTTGGTCAGCCCACTGAAGTGGTAGGTCTGGGAAGGCATCTTCTGGGTCCGTGTAACCATCTCCGTCACTGTCAGGGCATCCACGGGATGTTGCTGAGTTTGATTCACCGTACGTTTGCGGGCAAACGTCAGAGTTTCCTTCAGAGATACCATCTTCATCCGTATCGACAAAGTTGTCACCGTATCCATCGTTGTCAGCATCCGACCATTGCGTTGGGTCGGTTGGGAATCGGTCGCCGTTGGTTCCGCCAGGGTTGTCACCGTAGCCATCACCATCCGAGTCACGCCATTGAGAGGCATCGTTGGGGAAGAAGTCTGGATTGTTTCCGTCTGGGTTGTCTCCGTAATTGTCGCCATCGGAGTCCTCCCATTGCGTACCATCGTCTGGGAACGGATCTCCAGTGTTGGAATAGCCATCACCATCTCGATCGGCACATCCCTTCTGATCTTCTGTTGAGGAACCCGCTTGGTTTGGGCAATTATCGGCGTCGTTTCCGTCTGGATTGCTTCCAAAGCCATCGTCGTCCTCATCGCACCATTGCGTTGGGTCATTCGGGAACGCATCGGCTCCGTAACAATCGGTTCGGGCAGGCCAGCTTGCATCCGGGTCTGAATATCCGTCACCATCTGTGTCCAAACAGCCGAGACGATCGTAGGTTGAATTGCCCCATACCGTTGGGCAGCCATCGGCACGGTCGCTCATTTGCTCATCGCCGATCCAGTCCCCATCCGTGTCTCGCCACTGGGTGCGATCGAGAGGGAAGACGTCGATGTTTTGTGCACCAACGATGATTTCACCGGGCCACTCTGGTGCTCGGTATTGGTTCCACGAGATGTCCTCGTAGTTGTCGCCGTAGCCATCGCCATCGGTATCGTTCCATTGGGTTGCATCGTTCGGGAATGCATCACCACGCTGGTTGATGTGAATTTGATTCTGGTTGATTTCATAGAGGTAGTTGTCGCCGTATCCGTCGTTGTCGGCATCGACCCACTGTTCCTTGTTGTCTGGAGCCCAATCGTTGATGTCGGACCAACCGTCACCGTCCGAATCTGTGCATCCAAATCGGTCTTCTGTGCTGTTCCCAAAATCGTTCGGACATTCGTCCGGTTGGAATGCAGGTGCAGGGTTGTCACCGTATCCGTCGCCGTCCGTGTCGTCCCATTGAGTTCCTTCTGATGGGAATGCGTCAACGACCCCATCTCCTTGGTCGGTGGTGTTGTACCCATCATTGTCTTCGTCAATATCGGCAAACCAGAAGTAGACGCCCTCGTCGTTTCTACCATGAGCTGTGATAATGCGTGTGTTATCAGGGCTCCATGCAACGCCGTAGATTGTTCCACAATTGTTGTTGTTACCGGATTGGCAATTCCCTGGTCTTGGACCGCTCATCGAATCAACCAGAGCTCCCGTATCGACCTCAAACGCATAGGCCGTATTTCCGTCGGTTTGGTACCAATACATGCCAACAGCAACCTGTGTGCTGTCCGACGAGAAGTCAACCGAAGCACACGATGTCGAGGTTGTTTTCTGCCAGATGCGGCTCCAAGAAGAGCCGGTGAATTGGTACATGTCGACACTTGCAGAAGTACCTTCCCAGCCTCCGCACATGATGATGTAATTCCCATCCGGTGACCATGCGATTGCATTGACCGATGCAGAGGGGTCAGAAATACTCCATACGGTAGCAGATGTTGTAACATTGACAACAAAGAAATCCCCATTTCCTGCAGCGGCGACATGCTTTCCATCTGGTGAAAATGCGACATCATAGAACCGATCTTCACCGTTCGGGTTCATGTTCCCAAATTCTGTTCCATCTGAGGTTTTGATGAGTGTAATTTCTCCGTTTGTACCGCTGTTTCCAGACCTTCCAATGGCGACTGCAATCAATGAACTGTCAGGCGAGAATTCCACGGTATTGACCTGATCTCCACTACCAACGTCGACGCTAATGGCGCCGTGAACTGATGTGAAATTGCTTGCGTAGTACAAGTTGATTGTATCATCATTGATGGCCGCAGCAACGTACTGCCCGTCTGGGGACCATGCGACGCCGTTCACATCTGTTCCCGCATTTGCAGACCGAAGATTGATGTGGGATGTAACGTTCCAGATCCGGACAAAACCGTCTTCTGATCCGGTAACAATCATTTCCCCATCAGGTGAGAAATCTACTGCGTAGTAATCGCTGTTTGAGGTGATGGTAAATTCGTTCTGGAAATTTGGATTTCCGATGGCCCAACCGTCATTGAAATCTGAGGTACCATCTCCGTCTTTGTCCGGGCAACCGTCTCGATCGATTGTCGAATCTCCGTAGGCCCATGGGCAGTCGTCGAGAGCGTCTTCGATTCCGTCACCATCCGAGTCTGCTGCGTAAGCGCTCAAGGGAGTAAGGACGACACTCACCATCAGAAAGATGAGGAGCAAACTCAGGACCTTCGTCTCTCGTCCCCGGAAACCCATAATCCTCCGAGGTTTGTTTATTATTAGGGGTTATGGTCTTTATGTGTAGCCACAAACACAACGAATCGGAACGCTTGAACGTGGTATTCCCTACAGATGAACATGGCCGAGGGGCTCCCGAAAGTCAATGTCGCTGTCTCAGACCGCGTCTTGCTGCACCTCTTGCACCATGACCATCTTGCCGACCGGTTCATCGTTACCGCTGCGTTGACTCGACCAGGTATTGCTGAAGCATGCGCCCAACATCCCCCAAACGTAAGCCGTACGATGCGTGAACTTGTTCGTAAGGGATGGGTCAGTGAACACACGCGTTCGATTCAAAACGATGACCGACGACAGAAGACGTGGCAGTTGACCGAAGAAGGTCGCGATATGGCGCAGCTGCGGACCAACAAACTCGGTGAAACCACAGTCTTGGTTCGAGGCAAAGACGGGCAACTGCTTGAAATTGAATCCAAGGATGCAGCAGACAGGCTTGCATCGGACATGTCGTTGTTGCAAGTTTTACTCCACGCTCAACACGAAGGCGTCCTCACTTGGGGCGATATTCGATTCGGTCTGATCAAACAACAAGATGAGGAAGATACGCCTCCACCCGGGCGTCTTCAACCGCTCGCTGGAGTCCACGCAACCTACCACACCAGTGCACCCCAGACGCGAAAAATGCGTGGGCGGGATGTTGAACTCAACAGTTTGGATGAATGGTTCGAGGGACGCTCGGCCTTCGCTGTTGTTTCGGGGATCGCAGGAATTGGCAAATCAACACTTGTCGCCGAGTGGTTGGCGGGCAAGCAGGACAAACAACCCAACCTTTCCATTTGTTGGTATCCTTGCCAGCCATGGGATCGAGAGGTCGGTCTTGCTGTTAGCCTATTGCATCGATTTGGAATCGATGAAAAACATGACCCATACAATCTCATTGAAACGCTTCCACTTCGGCCAGGAGCGCCTTTGGATGTCGATACTTGGCGTCGTCGATTGTTGGCATACTTGACCGACGCATACACGGTACGAGAGCGATTCTCAATTGCACCTGGAGGCCCCCCTCCGTACTGGCTCATCGTTCTTGATGATGTACATCACATCGCACACGAATCGAAGAACCTCCTCGGAGCACTGCTGCAAATTTCACAAAAAACGCCACTTCGATTCGTGCTGATTTCTCGAACCTCTTTGGATTTCTACGACCGGAGAGATGTTCATACTCGAGACATCGTCGAAGAGTTGCCTCTGGCTGGTCTTTCATTGGACGAGACCTCACAGTGGTTGGAAGAACTTGAACTCAAGGACGTTGACGCAAGCGATGTTCACGAGCGCACAGGAGGCCATCCATTGGCCATCGAGATGCTCGAGTTGTACGGGAAACCAACGCATGAGGATTGGTTGCGCTTCCTGGATGAAGAGATTCTCACCCCTCTACCAGAAGCTGAGCGAGAACTCTTGGCTACACTCGCCGTATCTGAAAAACCCGTTCCGTGGAAGACCCTTGCCAGCAGTTTGGATTGGGAAGGAAATCCTCCTCAACGTTTGATCGATTACGGATTGCTCATCGAATTGGATCAAGGAATGTGGCTGCATGAGGCTTTACGTGAACGTCTCGCACGAGAAGTAGGTTCAGTAGCGAAGACACGCCGTGAACGAATCGGGTGATTCAGAAATCGTCTGCAGTCATGTGGTTGTCGACCCATGTCGTGAGCGACGCCTTAGTCATCATACCGCTCCTGTTGTCAACCATCGTTCCGTTTCGAAACAGGAACAAAGCAGGAATACCACGCACTCCGAGGCGTCCAGCATGCATGGTGTTGGAATCGGTGTCAACCTTTGCGACAAGGATATCTCGTTCGTTAGCCAAATCATTGAGAATTGGGGCGATGGCTTTGCATGGACCACACCATTCTGCCCAAAAATCAACAAGAACCCATTCACTCTCGCCAAGGGTGCTTTCAAACTCTGAATCTGTGACCGCTTTTACTTCGCCCATGCTTGTTCGGTCAACCGTCGTTTGAAGAACCTTTGCAGGCGAAATCATGGGACGCCCTTGGGAGTCCCATCGTTGTATCATATACCTGAAAAAACAAACAATACTACATGGTCGGAATGAAAGGAAAAGGGACACAAAAAAACGCTCGATTAGAACGTCTCAAGGCAGAGATAGCAACCTACATCGAAGATCGACCAGGTTGCTCAGCCGCGGATATCGTTGCATACTTATCGAACGAACGAAGGATGAGGAATCACGGGTTAACAGCACGAAAAATCGGGTATTTCATCCCACGTCACATGAAGAACAAAATTGGATTCAAACTTGATGCAACTACTGGGAAGCGCATTTATCACGCAATGGGATGACCAAACATTCAATGTGACGTGGGCTTTCGAGACTCCATGGACTGGCCTGAATGTGTCAAAGCTGAGGCTCTTTTTTCATCCGATGCTGCTCGCAGTATGATGAATCCAAATGAACCCGCATGGGCGCTCTTGGATTCAAACAACTCCTCTAGTCTCAAACAACAACTCGAGACCAAACTTGTGCAGATCGGTTCAAACCATCCAAACGGCGTTCAATTTGTGAGCATCGACGAACGAAAAGGACCCGTTCACGTTGCAGAAGGAGCTACCATTGAGCCCCACGTTCATCTCATTGGACCTTGTCTTGTAGAAGCCGATGCAACGATTCGTTCTCATGCTTATGTTCGAGAGTACACCTGGATGATGCCGGGCAGTTTACTTGGTCATGCTAGTGAATCAAAGCACTCGTTGTTCCTTCCTGGCGCGAAGGCACCACATTTCAACTATGTTGGAGATTCGATACTCGGCTCAAACGTTAACCTTGGTGCTGGCGTCAAACTTTCGAACCTACGAAACGATGGACAACACATCGCATTATGGCTTGACGATGTCCGGCGAGAAACTGGCTTGCGCAAGTTTGGAGCCATTCTTGGCGACAATGCACAACTCGGATGCAATGCAGTGACAAATCCCGGGACAGTTCTCGGTCAATCGTGCATGGTCCATCCAAACACAACGGTAAGCGGATACCATTCCGATGGAAGCGTTGTGCGCTGAGGGAAGTTCATGGCCAATCTGTTCGGAACCGATGGAATCCGTGGGCGTGTTTCCCTGGATGAATGCGATGATAAGGGCGCACTCGAGCGAATCGTTGACCAACGGCTCCTCACGCCACAGCTGATGAAGCTGCTTGGAGAGGCACTTGGGCGCTGTTTACCGGATGATGGTGAAGGGAGCCAAGTTGTTATCGGATGGGACGACCGCCCACACAACCAAACACTTGCAGCTTGGTTGACCTTGGGTTTTCATGCATCGAATTGCACTGTCATCCACATAGGTTGTGTGTCCACACCGATGCTTCACTATGCTGTTCTCGAGACGCAATCACGTCTTGGTTGTATGATCACTGCGAGCCACAATCCTGTTGCCGATTCGGGCATCAAGGTGTTCGATTCACACGGTCGAAAATCAATGCCAAGCTATGAAACGCTCGTTTCCAAGACGGCTTCTTCGCTCGCACAGGAGGACCGAGAAATCGACCTTGAGGACCGAAAAGCGTGGATGATTCCCGATTTAACGCATGACGTCGACCATCAACAATGGCTGGAGCAGCGTGTCAAATTCTTCAAACCGCTGTTCAAATCTGAACTGTCGTCGATGAATGCATTCCATTTGGACTCCTCCAAAGGTCATGCAACTCGTTGGTTTTCCGAGTGGTTGCAACAACAGGGCATTGCTGTTGAGGAGGTGAGTCTCCATGCGCCAGCAATGAACGATGGTTGTGGAGCCGGGGAACTTTCCCCTGGGCAATCATGGAGTTGGAGTGACATAGGATCAAGTGGACATCTGTTGATCGACTCACTCTCTTCGCAAGGTCGTGGTAAGATCGTCGGTGCTGCACTCGATGGTGATGGAGACCGATGCTTGTTGATTCGTGAAACAGAACACGGTGTTGAGGTCGTCGATGGTGACGATATAGCGGATGCGATTCTACGTGCTTGTCCCCAAGGTTGGAAGGTTGCTGCAAGCATTGAATCAAATCTGAAACTGTTGTCGAGTCTTGAGGAACATCCAGAGATGAAAGGATTCGAGACCGCAGTCGGTGACCGTTGGTTATCGCATGCATTGCGTCCATTGTTATCTGAGTCCGAACAACAACCGCTTCTCTTTGGTATCGAAGATTCAGGTCACATCGTCCTGCCTTCTCCTCACCCGCACAATCCTCATGCATGGAGCCTCGTCGGCGATGGGGCGATGACCCTGCTTCTTGCACTGTTGGCCTTCCACGATGCTGGTGAAGATTTGATGCAAAAGGGCTGGAAGAAGCGCCTGAGTGTCAAGAACCCGAACCGCTGGATGTGGGATGGTTGCAACGAACTTTCCAATACGGTCGAAACCATGGTGCGCTCTCATCTGGAACACGCTGGAAACGTGATTGAATGGGAGCGAACGGGTTTGGAAGGAGAAACCAATTTGATGCTGATCCGATGTCAATTCAACGGAATGGATGTCAGTTTTGGCCTGCGAAACAGTGGCACTCAAGAAAAAACCAGCATCAGTCTACGATTCTCAGAACCTGAGCCTGGGTTCGATGCGATGTTGCTCATGCGTTCGGTTCAGAACCTTCTCTTGAGAACGTTCAATCCTGTTGCTTATTGAGACGCAAGCAACTCATCTCGTGATTGCGTGAGGTAGGTGATGATGGCGAGTAAGGTTGCGGTTGCGAGGAGCAAGGCGAGGGCGGCGAGCGCCGTCATGCCTTGGTAGATGAGGACACTTGCAACAACCCATGCGAGGACGAGATTGAGGAATCCAATGATTCTCCAGCCGCGCCGAAGGGTGAGGACACCGATGACCCATGAGGTGGTTGACATGGCTAACATCAAAAGAACAAACAACAGCAAGGATGGGGATAAGACTCCGGTGAGGATGAACAGCGCTTGAGCAACCCACAGTGATGCAGAAATCCACAAACCTTGGTCGTTGTAGGTCGCAACTGCACCTGCGATAAGCCCCATCGAACCGATGGCAACGGAGGACATCCAGATCTCGAACAGTGTGATGTTGAATTCACTCTCAATCCACCACACCAATTCATTGAGTGCAACAGGGAGCACGATGAATCCAATCATCAGAACCGCAGGTTGCTTCCATTCCCAACCGCGCATGAACATCAGAGTTAGTGCTACCAAAGCTGCAGGTCCAAAGGACAGTATCAGAATCGACAAGCCGTAGGAAACTCGACCCAATGCTCCGCGATGATCTTGCAAACCACGCTTTTGACGCTGACGTTCAACCCAATCCCAGAGCAGGGCAGCAAGGAGCAGGAACACTTCGTTTCCAACAACAGGGATGGTCCACGACAAGGCATTGAATTCAAGAGGATTGGTCATGGTAGGAATCGGAAGTTCCCCTCCTGCGAGAACACCAAACAGGCGGTGAAGCACCAACAATCCAACGACCATATCGAGGACGTTTGGAATCCGAACGCCCAGATCATTGCGGCCGACCAAGGCGAAACTTCCAATCGCAAAGAGGCCTCCAAGAAGAAGAAGGAAGTCGTACTGCTCGACAAGGAAAACAGAACCTTGTGTCATTCGAGCGGCAAGGTGTACCAACACCAGACCAATCATCGTCACAGCGATTGGAATTTCAACACCTAAGACATCAACAAGTCTCAGGTTCAGGGAATCGGCGCGCAGTCGAGCCAAACTGATGAAGAGGAACGAGACTCCAGCCATCAACAACAATGCAACTTGTCCCGAACCACTGAGGTAAGCAAAGAACATCGATGCAAAGATGGTAACGCCAAGGAACGACAAAACGATGCTGGGTCGGTGTTGAATATCACCGACTTCAAGATCCATTTCACCGATTGTTCCCGCCCGCTTTGCTCGTTTCTTTTGTTTCTCAGCCAATTCGATCATCGATGGGTCAATGAATTGAACACCAGTTTCATCCGAGGTTTGATTGTACGCGATTTGGACATGTTGCTTGGCGGCAATCGACTGCAACCGTTGTTCTCGTTGAGCAACAGAGCGGAGTCCAGAACGCCATTCGCCTTGTATCGCAAGATACGCACCTGAACCTACGAAACTGAACAACGCCATCGTCGTCAACAATTGAAGTTCCAATGCAACACCGCTGTACAACATCATTCCAATCATGGCCACGGTTGCAAGCGTTGGAGGGAGCAATTTGTCCATCTTTGTGACTCGACTCATGTAATGGAACAACGTTCCCAGCGAAATGAGACCCATCATCATCGCATCTTGTCCATCCTGCGGAAACCAACTGGCGTTGGTCAGTTCCAACGAAGCATCGTTTCGAAGTGCGGGAATCGCAAGCAAGGTACTCATGACAAGAAGTTGCAACGTAACGATGCTGTTGGTTTGGTTTCGTTTCGCATCGCTCTTATCTTCGAGAAATCGATCGGTGTGCACCAGCATCAACGAACATCCTGCCACCATGGTTGCAGCAAAGATGGACGTGTGTCCGAATTTCCACCCAAAGTGGAGTGCAAAGATGCTCCATGCGACCAGCATCGTTTTCGGTTGACCGCGATGTTGGCCAAGAGCGACCAGTGTTCCGTGAAAGACGAGAATAGCTCCCATAACACCCAGCAAGCCCCATGCTGGCATACCATCGACCCGAGTAATGCCCCAAATTGAAATCAGTGACAAGACGAACGATAGGTTCCACAATTGCAGCAATCCTGAATCTCTTGCGCGCGCTCCAAGTTCGCTCAATCCCGCCAGACGGCCAGCCAGATTGAGAGTGGACTGGCCTTGGCTGAGGTTGACATAGAGTTGTTGAAGTATCAGTAACAGCATCCATGCTGCAACGTGTTGTTCATCCAACACGACAGGAATGAAATCGTTGGAAAACATTCGTGATTCAACATCGGTGGCAAACATCAGCAACCAAATCCAAGGCATAAGAACAGCAACACCTGAAATCGATGGCGATTGCCGTTGCACTCCCAGCCAGGCCAGACCGAGCCACACGGCAGCCTGTGAAATTAGCAGACGCCAACCATCGACTTCAGCGGGTATGAGGATGGTCAGGAGGATGACGATGACGATGCCTCCTAACCACAGAACGTGGTCGGAAACAGCTTGTTGGTTGCGAAGCAATGCGACAGAGGTAAAGGCTGCTGTGAGGATCGCATAGATGCTGTATGCACTCAAATTCGTAATGCTGATGGTGAAGACTTCAAGGTTGAGAAGAATGACGAGAATGAGCAAGAACGGTGCCGGAAAGAGGATGAATGGAGCAAGCCGTTTCCACTCAACACCACGAACGGCCAGATAGGACCCACCAAACGCACTCATCAGCAGCAACAATTGCGCTAACGCATATCCTGTCTCATCCCGATTTGCGGCGATTGAGAGCAATGCTCCAATCATACCAAGGCCGACTGAGATTGCCCACAGTCCGGGTTTGCCAAGCCCTAGAGCGTTGGCTCCAGCCGAGAACCAATTGTCCGCTTTGTGGAATTGGGTAGCGATGACTGCATTGGTTGCCGTCACGGCGAACATCAGCATGAACAACAAGAGATCATCATCGAAAGAGACGATTTCGATGCTCGCAATTGTCCACCCGTTCGAGAAAGCATGCAGGCCGATCCAAAGATAGGAAACTGCGATTCCAAGGCTGGCAAGATTTCCTGACTGGCGATGGAGGGCAAGTCCATGCATTAGGAGCGTTCCAACAAGGATCATTCCGGCGACACCGATGTCATCGTACAAGGCTCCCGTTGCGCTTCCAAGGGCGAGGAGGACAAGGGTTGCTTGCGCAGCGATGGCATCGTCATCATGGCGTTGAGCGATGAGAATGTTGAATCCAATCAATACCAACAAGAAGATTCCAAGTGAGAGATCAGCGCCGAGTGGTGAATCGTCCAACCAACCCCAGTGATGGACATCAAGAGCGAATCCGTAGAGGATTTTCATTGAAATGATGACCCACGTCACACCGAGAAGGTGCATGGTTGGATTTGGAATCCATTTCTCCCCTGCCCACAGTCCAGAGAGCCCCATAAGGATCAGAAGTGGTCCGCCAATAAGCGGGGGAAGGGCTGTTCCGACAACCCAGCCTAAGACCGACCAAACCAGAACCATTCCTGCCAAGAGGCCGTATCCGAGTCTGCGTTCTCCGTGAACAGCCATGTCGGTAACGCTGTCTGGAGCCGCTGCTTGCTCGACGGTTCCGTCCCGTTTAATCGCACCTGGCTCATCGGATTGCTCTCCTTCAGCAGAGAACAAGGAAGCAACATCACCTACGGCCTCATCCGCTATCTGTGTGGAAACAACGCGTTCCTCTTCGATGTCGTCCGTCGGATCTTGAATCATAAATTGTCCAAGATCGATTCCACTTCCACGACGAAATTCTTTCTGGCGTAGCACATCGTCCTCCACAGAATCGTGGTTGGCAACGTCCTCCTCCATGCTTATGTCCGAGCAGAGTCCCGTTTGAAACCTTCTCCGGTTTAACAGGAATCGTGTTGATTTTATCAGCGCCTAAGAGAAAGGGACAAAGAGGGTCCGCGATAGGATACTGCATGGCGGAGACCTCGACCCCCACATCGACCCCACTCTCGGCGCATGGAATCAATGCTACAGGAGAGGTTCATTGGAATCTGAACACCGATGTCCTCATCGACATCTCGATTGCAAACAATGAGGGTGTTCTGAGTGCCCATGGGGCCCTTGTAACCGAGACCGGAGACCGTACTGGACGGTCACCGAATGACAAGTTCATCGTCGATGAACCGACAATCAAAAACGATGTTAATTGGGGCGAAATCAATGTCAAGACTGACGCAGCAACCTTTGAGCGCTTGCGTACTCAAGTCATTGACTATCTCTCAAATCAGGACACCTTATTCGTTCAGGATTTGGCTTGCGGTGCTGAACCGAGCGAAGCCTTACCCATCCGCGTCATTACTCACAACGCCTGGCACAGTACCTTTGCTCGCAACATGTTCATCCGGCCCTCTGTCGAAGAACTCGCTTCACACACGCCAGAATTTACTGTTTTCCACGCTCCTCATTTCGAAGCTGAAGACGCATCCCTCAATTCACAATGCTTCGTCATCGTGAACTATGCGGCAGGCGAAGTCATCATCGGTGGGACTCGGTATGCTGGCGAAATCAAGAAATCCATCTTCTCGATCATGAATCTCATTCTTCCAAAGAAAGGGATTCTCCCTATGCATTGTTCTGCAAACACCAATGGAGAGAACACTGCGGTCTTCTTCGGTCTCTCAGGAACTGGGAAGACGACGCTTTCTGCTGATCCCAAGCGAGCTTTGATCGGCGATGATGAGCACGGCTGGGGCGCAAACGGCGTCTTCAACTTCGAGGGTGGCTGCTATGCAAAACTAATTGATTTGTCAGAAGAAGATGAGCCGGAGATTTTTGGAACCACTCGAAGGCGAGGGACCGTCCTTGAGAACGTCGTTCTCGATGGTGCTGGTGTTCCTGATTTTACTGACGTCAGCAAGACGCAGAATACCCGTGGTTCATATCCGATCGAATTCATTGAAAATCGAACCATGGATTCTCGAGGGGGGCATCCACAGAACGTCATTTTCCTTACCTGCGATGCATTTGGAGTACTGCCACCGATTTCACGACTCACTCCAGAACAGGCCGCCTACCACTTCATCTCAGGATACACTGCAAAGGTTGCAGGAACCGAAATTGGCGTTAAGGAGCCACAGGCAACGTTTTCGGCATGCTTTGGTGAACCGTTTATGCCGATGCATCCTGGCGTTTATGCGGACCTTTTATCGTCGAAAATGGAAACCCATGGTTCCACTGCATGGCTCATCAACACTGGTTGGAATGGCGGGCCATATGGGGTAGGAAACCGCATGAAGATTCGATACACGCGAGCGATGCTCAACGCAGCTCTCGATGGTGAACTTGATGACGTTGAATACGTGAAGGATGAACGGTTCGGTTTCGAGGTTCCGATCTCCTGCCCAGATGTTCCAAGTGAAGTTCTGCAACCCAAAACAACGTGGGCTGATAAGATGGCATACGACACGACTGCAAACAAACTCGCCAACATGTTCAACGACAATTTTGAACGCTACGCAGAGGGTGTTTCGGATTCTGTCAACCAAGCAGCTCCGAAAGTTGTGTGACAAGATATCTTCAATATCTCTCACGTTTAGCGCATGCTATGCAGCCTCAGCAACCAGGTGGTCAACCACAACCGGTTCCGATTCAATCCGTTCCAGTATCACAACCCATCCAACCAGTACAACCGATGCTTTACGGACAACCACAGCCAATGATGGCGCAAAACATCCTCGTTGCTCAAAGCAGTGGAAATGGCTCGGCGACAACGGGATTGGTCATGGGAATACTTGCCATTACGACGTTCGTCCTTGGTTGGATACCGTTCCTCTGCTTCTTTTTCTTCATTAGTTGGTTGTTTGCTCTTCTCGCCGTGATCTTCGGTCACATTGGTGCAGCAGAAGGCAGCAGAACAGGTGTTGGCGGAGGTCAAGGCATTGCAGGCTTAGTGCTTGGATACCTGACCTTGGCAGGCTACCTCATTCCAATCATCTTCTTGGGTTCGATAGGCGCAGCAGCTTGATTGGTGTACAACGTCGCCGAAATGTTGAACATCTCAGTGATTGACTTCCTGTTATGAAGCCACAGGGATCGAGAGAGAAACCAGCTTCGGTTCCAATACAATCGGTTACCCGTCAACAGGTTCCAGAAAATCGTGCTGGCCATACCAACGTGATTCATGTACAAATGAAAACAATCAACAATTTCGCTACTGCCAGTTTGTATCTGGGAGTCATAGGTATTGGTATGATACCGCTGGCCATGATTTCAGAAGAAGGGGCTCTATGCTTCTTCATCTGGCTTCCAGCTCTATTAGCAGTTATTTTCGGCCATATTGGTGCGAATCAAGCATCGAAAACGGGCATCGGACGCCTTCCTGCAATTACAGGCTGTGTCCTTGGTTATCTCGTTCTCGTCCTCTACATCATTGCCATTGTGTTCCTCTTGTTGTTGCTTCAAGAGTTGGGATTCTGAACAACTCCTTCAAAAAGGAGAGCCAACTCGGACGGATTGGGCGATTAGGGTAGTCTGGATATCCTTCCGGCCTTCGGAGCCGGAGACGTGGGTTCGAATCCTGCATCGCCCGCTTTTTCTTCACAGCGCAGCGTTACGCTTCCAAACTTCAACGGATTCTTCGCCCCATTTTTCGGTTCGTTCGAGTGACAATCCTGTCTGCTTGAGTACGTCTCCGTCGATGTTTGAAGCAATGGGCATCTGGTGAGTGACTTCACTTCGGACCAAATAAAATTCATCGACGAGCCCTTCCTGAAGGAAGGAGTGGATTGTTGTAGGTCCGCCTTCAATGAGAAGTCGTTGCTTTTCCATGTCACCCAATCGATTGAGAAGCGGTAGCAATCCGGTAAAATCGGATCCAATTTGGACGGTTTCATGTCCATCGTTGTAGACAATCGCATCAGGATTGGTTCGTTCCTTTGGGTCGAGAATGACGCGAAGTGGTTGGCGCTCGGTTTCAACTCGACGAATTGTGAGGGATGGGTCGTCTCGCTCAATCGTTTCAGCTCCGACAAGGATTGCATCACAATCCTTGCGCAAGCGATGAACCTCGTCGAGACATGCCTCACTCGTGAATCGTTGTGCCTCTGCGGAACGGTCATCAACGGAACCGTTCGCATCGATAGCCAGTTTGACCGTCACCATTGGCCTTCGATGTTCACACCAGTAGAGAAATGGCTTCATTTGTTCAGCAGCCCGCTCCTCAAGGAGGCCTGATTGTACAGTAATTCCAGCATCTCGCAGTACTTGGAACCCTTTGCCACGGACGGTTGGATTCGGGTCAGGATGTGCCACGATGACGTGCTTGACGCCAGACCAAAGCAGTGCTTCCGTGCAAGGAGGCGTCCTTCCATAGTGATTGCATGGTTCCAACGTAACGTAGGCAGTCGCTCCATTGGGCGATTTCCCCTTTGATTCAGCATCATGAATCGCCATCTGTTCTGCGTGGAGGCCACCGAGATGATCGTGCCATCCTTCGGCAATCACCTCACCTTCCTTGACCAGCACGCATCCAACCAGAGGGTTTGGAGCAACGCGCCCGCGACCGCGCTCAGCAACGTCCAGTGCCCGTTGCATGAATGCCTTGTCTGTCTCGGTCCACATGAAGGGTCCTCAAGACGCCCGAAAGGTATCGAGTTGATGAGTCTGTTCGTTCATCCATGGATACATTCAAACCGTGCAAGATTCAGCAAACCGTATGGTCAAGGCGTATGTAATCATCAATCCTGCAAGTCGGGACTTTCGTTGTGGAAAGGCTTGGCCCGGTATCAAAAACCGATTGATTGAACGCGGATTCGAGATTGTTGAACACATGACTGAACGAATTGGTCACGGCGCAGAACTGGCACACCAAATCCGGACTGAGATTGAACAGAATGGAGAGGATTCACCCCTCGTTGTTGCGGTTGGAGGCGATGGGATCGTTCACGAGGTCGCTTCTGGCCTTCGCGGATCATCGATTCCACTCGGACAGATTCCGTTTGGTTCTGGAAACGATTGTTGCATCACTCATGGCATTTCACGTCAAAACCTCAACCAGGCCATCGACGTTCTTGTTGATGGCGTTGATCGAAGTTGTGGTGCATGGAGGCTAGAGGGTGTTGCCGCACCAACACTCGACGGGTACCCAAGCCCACCTTCAAACCACTGGGACGGTCAAGCAAATCAAGAGGGTCGAACTGTTCGATGGGTGTTCCTTGAATCGGACGCTGGAATCACATCAGCCATCAGCCGTGCGAAATTACGCAGAGCAAAGTGGATCAAAGGGCCGAAAAAGTACACCTATCTTGGCGTAACAACCATTCCATTTTGGCCACGAAGAAAGGTTGAGATGACATTGGATGACAATGAACCTTCGATTCATGATTTGACCATGATGACGGTCACAACGGGTGAAACCTTTGGCGGAGGATACCGTGTTGTTCCAAACATGTATCCGACACGGGCCAACGGTTCAATCGTCCTCGCATATCGACTCAGTCGATTGCAAATGCTGTCCTTAATGGGTCCAGTCAAGAAAGGAAAGCACGTTGGAAAATGGGGGATTGAGCAAATGGATGTGAATCGAATTACTCTTCGTCCTGTTGATGAAAACGGAGTGCCTTCGGACGTTCCTGTGGGACATTCAACGTTCATTCAAGCGGATGGTGAACCGTTGCTGCAATTACCGGCAACACTCGAGTGGCATCGAGATCAAATTGTCTTCCGAGGTGCGAAAGACGTACCATGGGCTTAGAGACTAAAGTCGGAGAAATCATCTTCCTCTTCCTGACCCCAGAATTCCTTCGAATCTTGTTGTGGTTCGGGTTCGGGTTCTGGCTCGACTTTCTTGCGCACGGCTCTCCTTCGGCGAACTTTCGGTTGCTCGGCAGGAGCCGATGTTTGTTCTGGTTGAGATGAAGATGAGGTGGGAACAGTAGTGGGCGATGAAGGCACTGAACTTGGAATCGAACTTCCACTGCCAAAGGTTGAGGTTGGTGCAACAAAGGGTTCACTGTCTTGCATTTCTTTCTCAACGCGCTTCGCATCATCGGAAGCGACGACAGAACTTCCTGAACCAAATTCAGAGCGTTCTGATGATGATTGGGAACCGCCGAGTGCGCTATCAATGGAGAAGGAACCGAAGCCATCGTCTTCGTTCTTTTTTGGTTTCTTTTCTTTTGCGACTGGTTTGCTTTGCTTTCGTTGTTCACTGCGCCGCTGATCGGGTGTCTTCATACCCGAACGAGCGGCATCTGCAACATCCTTCCGTACCTGTGCAGCTTTCTCCACACCCTCTTTTCCAAGCAGGGTAAGAGCGATGCTTCGAGCACTCATCTTGAGTCGTAAGGAAGAGTACATGTAGGCGCCAACCGCTCCTCCTGCTCCGACAACGAGCAAGAACAGAATGAATCCGGTTCGGCCGAGCATCGAGACATCACCAAAGGTGTATTCGTCATCATGCTCACCATCGAGACTGACAACACTGTCCGCAAGTTCGATCTTGGTGACGAGAACGTACATTTGGTTGATGTTTTGATTTCCTACAGTTGCAACGCAGTCGAGTGAGGCACCTAGGTCGCTCTTCCACAAGCCACCCATGACCTTACCATCGGTACTTTGGACAAGATATCCGGTAATGCGCACCGGTTGGTGGTACTTTCCGAGCGCAGCGATACCATCGTTGATGTTTTCACTAGCAGGAACGAGTCCAAGGACGAACCACTTGCTATCGGAATCTCGATCGATGCTGTCCAAGTCCGCCGTACCTGCTCCGGTATCGGGAGCAACTGGATCGCTCCAATCCTTGACTTCAACTCGCTCACCCTCACCAGAGCGAACGTTCTTTGCGTCCTCAAATGGCATGGAGTGAATGGCAACAGCTGCTGATGTCGCAAAGGCGATATCATCGAACAAATCTGGGTTATGTGAATCGTAGATTTGACTCGCACTCATGTACCCCTCAAACTTGATTTTTCCGTTGTTATCAGGACCCAGATCTCCTTCTGTGCATCCACGTTCAGTGTATTCAGTATTGATGGTTTCACCGGACATTGAGGACGTGAATGTGAAGGTTCCATCACCGCTTCGTTCAACGGAGAGGTCGTCACCCCAGTCTGGTGCAACTGGAGCAAGACACCCAGCAAGCAGGAACATCGATGCAAGAAGAACCCCCAGCACCACTCGCCCCATATGATGCCGAGAGGCCCTAGAGTTTGTGAATGCTTCTCCTCTAATTGATGGCGCGGAGAGAGGGATTTGAACCCCCGAGTCATAAGACACCGGATTTCAAATCCGGCGCAATACCTGGCTATGCGACCTCCGCAGTGATGGTGCCAGAACGCCCTGTATCAAACTCTTTTCGCTTAATTATTCAGACTTTGAGCGCAGAGAAATCGCTGCCATGGAGACAACAGCAACCGAAACAAGGAGACCAATCGATGGTATGCCTTGGGACTCGGATGCAATGATGTTTTCCTTCTCGGCAAGATCGACAATGTCTTCAACAAAATCAGATGCTAACCAGGAGTCGTCGACGTATCGGACTCGTGGTTGTTTGTCTTCATCGAGAATGTAGGTGTAGGCAAAATGTCCTACGGTATATTCGGCTTCGGATTGAACGGGAACGCATGCCAACACATCGTCTTCAGCCCATTCGTAGTTTTCATCACACATGCAGTGCGCATTGCCACCTGAACCCATGACCCAGCCATGACCATCGCACTCATCGTTTTCGACAACGGAAAAGCCAGGAACAGGGATTGCATCGTGACTTGTGTCGTTGGATGCCCATGCGAGTGTCATCGGTTGTTCAAGACCATCCATACCGACGCCCGAGTCTTCCCATTGATTCGATGTCTCATTCCACGTGTGAAGCTGCCAGTACCAACTCCAATCGCTTGGAGCAGCAACTCCATCGATGCTGTTCAGGAAGTGTCCATACTGGCTGTCTTGGATATCAACATCGATTTCTGCACCATCAAAGGCGCCTTGTGTGAGATGATAACCAGTGAACGTGGAAATGTTGCTCGAAGCGGTCGTATTGTCGGGGAACACAACCTGTACACTCGGTGTATCTCCGGCTGGTACTTCGAGTAAGCTCATGTTGCCACTCGTCGCATACCAAGCGATGTGAGTTTCTTCCAACGCGTTCACTGAATCAATACCGGTGGGGGAATCTTCCCATGCTTGTGTGGTTTCATTGAACAACTTGAGGCTCCACCACCAACTCCAATCCGATGGAGCATCGTAGTCGTTGATTCCGTTGATCATGGTTCCGTATTGTGTATCCGAGGCGTTGAGCGTCCACCCCGCTTCCGCAGCGGCAGCGGCAGTCATTGTCATTCCTGTTGGCAGGAACATCAATTCTTCTGCAGTTCCGTCGGTCTTGACGTAGACGATACTTGAATCATGGACTTGGCCTTCCATGTCGCTGATCTCATCATCGTGAGGGTCTGTGACGAACTCCCTCGCGTCGATCGAGAACGTTGTCCAAACATCCATGACATCGTCAACTGGGCCGGTGAGGTGAGGCCAATCAACATCGTGAAGCTCCATGTATTCAGTGAGAACCTCAGGTGTGTCGTATTTCGGATCGAGGGTGATGGAGATAAATTCGACATCATCCTGGAGCTCCTCAGGGAGTGTATCCTGAACCAATTTGAGGTTCTGAGTAATCACAGGACACACATCAAGGCATCGCGTGAAGAGGAACGAGATGACGACGATGTCTTCGGTTGCATCAGACAGCATGTACTCGGAGTTGTTTTGATCGACGAGTGTGAAGTTGTCCACGCTCGGAGTCGCCAATTGTATTCCGTTGTAGGCAGAGGTAGGAGCCCCAATCAGCGCTACGGAAATCAAGAACGCAACTACGGTGTACACGGGGATTACCCGTCCATTCAGAGAATCTTGTCTCGTCATATGTATCACATCATTCCAACAGCATTTGGAATTTAAACCAGCGTATTAAAAGTACAAATTACGATTAATAACGCCACGGTGACGTGTGAAGGACTCAACGCTCTGTAACGAGTGAATCCCAGTTCGGTGTGCACCATCCCGGAAGTCCAGTGACGCCTTCTGGATTGGAAAGTCCAATTCCCCAAAGCATAAGCAAGACAAAGACGGTTGGAAGCAGTGCGACACGGAGGTAGATACGAGGGTCATCCCAAAGGTGCATAAAGAACGCACCGATGCCGAATCCTTTGACAATACCAACGATGATGAGGATGCCCCATACAGCCGTGAGAGATACCGGTATGTCGGTTCCTGGAATTTCTTCAAAGAAGACCGCTCCGACTTCAAACAGTGTGAAGATCATCAACACAATGAAGTTCCAGAAGTAGATGTCTTTGCCCCAATACAATTTATGTTCGCCCATAATTTCACCTCAATACAAATAGAATGCTGGGAAGATAACGACCCAAGCCAAGTCAACAAAGTGCCAATAGAGACCGAAATACTCGATACCTTGTGCGTTTTCTTCGCTCCACTCGACTGTGTCAGCCTTGAAAATCATGTAGAGCATGACCAACAATCCAGCGAAGACGTGAACACCGTGTGCACCGGTTGCCACATAGAAGATCGAACCTTGTTCGGTTCCGATGGTGAAGCCTTCTGCAATGAGGTGGCTCCACTCAACCAGTTTGAGGACGATGAACATCGTACCCAAGGCAAGGGTGATAATGAGATAGTTGCGGATAGCGGCCTTCTTGGTTGGCATCAGTGAGCCAAGGAATCCGCTCGGAGCTTTGTAATCGTGTGACTTTGCAATCTTTAGCGCCAACACGATGGTGTAGGATGAAATGATGAGCGCAAAGGTGTTGACCGCTCCTGGAAGCATGGTCCAGAAGTCACCGGTTCCAGCAGCACCGCCAGGTCGAAGATAATCCGAAGCGGTCATCGCCAGATTCTCACCGGGGTCAAGCGTACACTTGCCGTCATCGAACGCCCACTTGGTACACCATTCGGTACGCATTCGAAGGTAGGAGGAAAAGAAGGTTGCGAAAACCATGACTTCAGACATTAGGAACACCCAAATTCCAGCCTTTCGAATGTGTTGTCCTGCGAACGGATCGGATGTTGCAAGTTGTTCACCATAGCCGACGAATGGAAGGTCTTCTCGCCACCAGTTGGCGATGCCTACAGTGACGATGGTGAGTCCCATCATTGAAACGGCCAAGTCACCAATCGTGCCTTTCGTACTTCCCATCATCAAGCCATGCAGGCCATCAGCAAAGTCTGGGAATCCAAGAAGGAACAGGAGACATCCGAACGAGAAAATAATCGGTGAAGCAGAGCCGTGATGCTCGTGTTCGTCATGACCATGATGGTCATCGTGATGTTCATCGGCTTGGGAGGAGTTCAGAATGCCACTGATCGAGAGGAACGCAGCGAAGATAATGCCCACAAAGAGAACTGCTAATCCTGCAACACGGTAGGTGAGATAGGAGAGATGCGCCTCGATTTCATGATGATGTGCTGCTTCCTTCGCTTCATAGAAGGCATTGGTCTCATCAGCACTCGAGATGTTTCCTGCATCGACTTCTGCTTGCCATGTCGCTTTGACTTCGTCATAGTGAATTTCTTCTTCTTCCCAGGTGTGATGCTTCATGTTTGCAACAACAACACCGAGACCGACGTACGAAACGACTGCAACACCGAGGATTATTCCTGCCATGATTAGAGCTCGCATCCAGACAGCGTTTTTCACGTCGCTGCCGCCGCCGCCGCCCATCAAATCTCCTCCCCGGTCGTTGAGAGTACAGCAGCACTCACAACGGTGGATTTCTTGGCTCCCTCGCCTTTCTTCTTCCCTTTCCATAACTTCTCTTTCATGGAACTCTCAGCGTGGTGACCGTAGATTTCGTTCATGTCACGCTGGGTTGGAATCACGTGGAAGGACGGTGTCGGAGGCGGAGATGTGGTGGACCATTCAAGCGACCAGCCACCCCATGGATCCTTGCCAGCCTTTTCTCCGTTCTTGCCGGAATAAATGATGTTCCAGACGAGGAGAAGTTGGCTGAGACCGAAGATGAAGGCGAAGATGGAAATCGCCATGTTGTACTCGGCAAACCCACTCTCAACGGTGTAGGAATGTGTTCGACGAGGCATTCCTTGAATTCCAAGAGCGTGCATAGGCCAGAAGGCTGCGTTGTAGGAAGCAAATCCAATCAGGAAGTGCCAGAGGCCGAGCGTTTCGTTGAGCTTTCGTCCTGTGGCCTTCGGGTACCAATAATAGACACCAGAGAACAGTGCGAATACAGTACCGCCGATGAACACGTAGTGGAAGTGAGCCACAACGAAGTAGGAGTCGTGGAAGTGCGTGTCAAGCCCAGCAACTGGGAAGAACATTCCAGAGATTCCACCGAGGGTAAAGGTGATGAGGAAACCAAGAGACCAAAGCGTGTGGGTCTTCATGACCAATGAACCGCCCCAGAGCGTCATCAACCAGTTGAAAATCTTCGCACCGGTCGGAATCGCAACCGCCATGGTCGTGATCATGAACGCAGCACGCCAGAAGGGGTCCATACCCGATGTTAGCATGTGGTGTCCCCAAACAACGAACCCGACAACTCCGATTCCAGCCATGGCGAACACCATCGACTTGTATCCGAAGATGGATCGTCGAGCACTGGTTGCAAGAACTTCGGAAACAATTCCAAAGGCAGGGATGATTACCACGTAGACTTCAGGATGACCGAAGAACCAGAACAGGTGCTGGAACAGCAACGGGTCGCCCCCTCCTGTGAAGAACGTCGAACCTATCGTATGGTCAAACATCAGGAAGGCAACACCGATGATCAATGCTGGCAGCGACATAAAGAGCATGAATACGCTCACGAATGCGGACCAAGTGAACAACGGCATCTTCATCCATGTAATTCCAGGTGCACGCATGGTGAAGACAGTGGTGATAAAGTTGACACCACCCAGTGTTGATGATGCCCCCAGCATCAGCATACCTGCAATGAACGCGGTCGTTCCAGAATTGGCGCCATAATCACCAGCATTACTCAGTGAAGAGTATGGTGGATACATAACCCAGGTAATGTCAGCACCTTCTCCAGACCAAATTCCGCTAAAGATGAGCGGGGCTGAGAAGACGAGCAACCAAAGACCCATTGCGTTGATTCGAGGGAACGCCAAGTCCTTTGCACCAATTTGCAACGGAAGAACGTAGTTGAGGAATCCAGCAATCATTGGCATAGCACCAAGGAAGATCATGGTCGTACCGTGCAACGTGAAGAACGAGTTGTACTCTTGTTGCGACAAGAAATCGTTCTCAGGAAGCGCAAGTTGGATACGGAAGAGGAGAGCAAGGACGCCACCTACAAGGAAGAAGAAGAATCCAAAGAGGAAATACATGATTCCCACTTCTTTGTGGTCCGTCGTTGTCAGCCAAGGCTTGAGATAACTCCAGAAGCTTCCTACCGTGAAGGTTTCTGGGCTTCTTCGATAGAACACCCACATGGTTCCAAGAAGGATGATCGAAATCGACAATCCAATAGCGGTCAAGAGGATGACCAATGGTGGTGCAGTAATGGCTTGTGGATCTGCATTGAGTCCAGGGACGACGATGCTCTTGATGTTCCAATAATCGCCGCTCGCACCGTCTGGGCTCTTGCCGTCGAATGCAGTAGCACCGCCGCTTGCAGCACCACCGCTCACCGCATTCCCGATGATGGTCATTTCAACGGTTGCACCGTCACTGGCAGGAGCAGTGAATTCAAAGTCCCATGAACGGAATTTGTTTCCATCTTCGCTGTGAGTTAATCCACCATCAGCGACCTGACTCAGCGATGGGTCGACTGTAGTGACGCTTCCGCCGCCTTCAACGAGGATACGGAATCCACCTCGAACACCACTCCATCCTTTCGCAGGATCGCCTTCTTGGCCGGGTTCGCTGTTTCCATAAAGAATCATATCATCGTTCACAAGTGTGACTGAGAAAACATACGTCTCGCTTGCATTGAATGTCTCCGGGAGTCCTTCAACGAGGATGGCTGTAGAACCATCATCTCCACCAGCGTGGCAGGAACAACCCGCGTTACCGGCGCTACCAATTCCACCAGGTAAGGCGCTGAATTGTGGAACCAGCATGAGGGCAACAAGCAGTAAACTGAGGATGCCAACGATGCGTCGTCGCATCACATTCCACCTCCGTCGTAACCGCCTGTCGTGGTGGAAGTGCCCACATCGCTCTTCTTTACACCACTGTCATAATCGCAGGTCATACCTTCACGAGCAACGACCATGACTTGGCCCGTCATGACGGAGTGTTGCAATCCACAGTACTCCGCACAGCGGATAGGGAATGTTCCTGAATCGTCTGGCATGAAGTAGAGGGTTGTTCCAGCTTCAAGACCAGGGACGAAATCTTCCTTCATACCCCATTCAGGAACCCAGAACGCATGCTGTACGCCAACGTTTCGAGTGTCGCTTGGGTCAACAGGCTTGGATTTCATTGTTGCATCGACCAATTCGTCACATGGGACGATCATTGGTTCTGAAGGTGTGATGAACGTGTGGCCACGTGGGATGTGCTCCCATGTGTGAATCAACGCACCCTCAGCATCGAAGACCTTGACGTAAGTGTGTCGCCCGAGGTCGTACACGGCAGTGATTGCCATGAGGCTGGAACCGTTGTTGATCTCATAATCGGTCTTCTCATTATCGAGTTTGACTTCAACAGAGGTCGCATTGACGTTGCCTGATGCATCGACTTGCATGACACCTTGGTCCCATTGGACATTGATGCCTGAGTCTGTATCTTCCCATGTGAGCATTTCTGCGTATTCAAATTCGAAATACCACTGGTATGCATTGATGTTGATTTCAAACGAATCCTCCGAATTTGGATTCCAGACGGCCGTGTTTGAACCGAGGGCGAGAATGGTGAGCCAAACGACGAGGATGGTTGGAAGAACGTAAAACATCGCCTCCAAAGCAGTGTTGTGCCGTTCAACAGGAAATGCTCCTACCTCGATGTGGTCGATGTCAGTCGTGTCTGGCTCAACACCTTCGCGGTATCGCAGCATTGCTGTAAACAGCCAACCGAATGTGAAAACTCCGACGAGAATTCCCCAAAACATGTATTTGTCATAAAGCACGTAGAAAACGGTATCTTCCGCCGGCATAGTTGCACCCTGTTTAATGGGGCGGGAAGGCCTACTTTAAGCGTTGGCGTAAAGCGAGTACCAGAGTGAAATTCTTTCCCTCGTTTTTCTTTCATATGAATGTATGTTCTTCATCAATTTCACACATATTCAAGAAGAATTGTTAGGTTCGCAGGAATAGGTGCTCCCATGGACCCGACCAACACCATCGAGCGTTTCGAGAGCGCAGGGAAGGCGCTGGGCGAAGCGCGACGACGAAACCGTGAGGACGGATTTGCCATCATTGTCGAAGGACCAAGAGACAAAGCAGCTCTTCTGCGCCTTGGATTTGACGGACCAATCGAAGTTGTCAATCGTGGTTGGGGGATGGACAGATTGGTTGCCTATCTCTACGAAACCTACGGAACGCGCACCACCGATCGTCGCTCAACGATGACGTTACTGATGGATTGGGATCGTACTGGAGGGAAATTGCAAGCCAATTTGCGCCGACGCCTCGAATCGTTTGATGTGATGATCGATGAAGATCTCAGGAAAGTGCTGATGAAATCGCTCAAGCCCGAAACTCGGGTTGTTGAAAGCTTAGGTGGCCTTGCAGGAGCCTTGGTACCGCACATGGATTTGGTGGCTCTCCTTCGCAACGAAGAGCAATAATACCGGGTGGAAGTTAAAATACCCTCCAATCATGAAGCATACCATGGGCATCCTGTGGAACTACCGATGGTTGAAAGCCCGAGACCTCAGGTCGTATCCAAAGCCAGATTTTGCGAAGAAAGCAGCAACAGAAGCAGAGATTGCGGTTTGCGATGCGTTGCGTGAACTGAACGATGTGGTCGAAGTCTATCACTCCGCCCGCATCGATCAAATCATCAGCGGCAAGAGCCGTCGTGAAGCAGACATCATTGCGCTGATGCGCAACCGAATCGTCTTTATCGAAGTCAAGAATTACAAGGGCGACGTTACAATGGTCGAGAATGTACTGCATCAGAACGGGCAAACACGAGGTTGGACGTTTGCAAAACTCGAGGAGGCCGTGGGGCGTTTCCATGAAATTAGCCGACACGTCGGAATCGACATTCAACGCGATGTCATCGAAACCGTTCTTGCCTGCGTTGGTTTTGCAGACGTGGATGAAAGCGTCAAGCCCAGAGCGTTGACGGGCTCGTACGTAGCTCGGTCGAAGGATGAACTTCTTTCCTTACTCTCAGATACTGAAGACCAACAGGAGGATTTTGAAGAGGAGACACTCAAGGCGCTGAAGAAACTTCTCTCAATGTTTGGAACATGGGATGCGATCGAGTTTCCAAATCAAGCCCAACACGAGGGCGACCTTATTCATCCACGCGACGATGTTCGAGAGTGGAGAGTGACGTATTCACACCTCCAAATCCGCAACGAACGGGGCTGGTGGGGTACATTCTTCCGAGGTCCGAAATTCATAGGAGAGTTGATTCCTCGTCTGGGAAACAACGTCCAAACCGTTGCCATCGATCACAACGAACTCGTCGTGTTACACAACCCACACGAACGCAAGGATGAGGAGTACCCCTTCGAGGATGTTGCAGTGTTGACCTTTGGCTACAAAGAAGTTCCAGATTGGAACAACGTCCAGTTGATGAAACCGAAAGCAAAGGCTTCGACAGCACGTGATACGGTCATACCAACGCCGCAAGAAGGTGATGTCATCAAGCAAGCGAGAATCCTTCGCCACCTCACGCAGGGCGAACATCAGGGCATCGTGTTTCGTCTTGACGATAAGAATGAGGCTGTGCTGTGGCGGGACCAAATGTCGGTTATGGAATGGGATCACAAAGACACGCTCATGCCTGTTAATTCAGCGCATGATGTCGAAGTCACATCATCAACGTACAACAAACAAAAGAAGCGATGGCGCATCAAGGTCAAGACGATTTGAGTTCTTCTGCTGGAATGACTCGCCCATCCTCTTTGACCGTATTGAGAACGACCTGGGTGAACGAGCGTTGAACGCCACTGAGTGTGAACACGGTCTTGGTTAAATCATCCAAATCTTGTCGACCGCGAACACGTGCAAGGACCATTGAATCGTAGTCTCCTGTTACGTCGTAGACGGCGAAGACGCGAGGATCTGCAGCGATTTGCTGCTGAACATCGATCATCGACCCTTTCTGAATTCGCAATCCAGTAATGACGGTCATGGTCCATCCAATGCTTTCAGCGTCAAGGAGTACGGTATACCCTTTGATGACGTTCATTTCTTCGAGCCGTCGCAATCGATTGGTAATGGTCCCTTGGGCTACGCCGACGCGTTTTGCAAGTCCGCGTTGACTGATGCGAGCATCTTCGAGTAGCGCAGCAAGGAGGGCACGGTCGGTTGCGTCAAGGTCCATGTGTCGACGTTAGTCGTGTTCATCTTCAACGCTTCGTTCCGCTTTGCTGCGCAGAGGCAAGCGAATGTTTTGCGTCCAACCACCCAAGGTATCAACATCCATCTTGAGTCTCAGAACCAGTGGTTTGTCTCGCCATTTCTTGAAGCGTACATCAACACTCAATGACGAACCTGCATCAATGGTACTCCGTTTAATCCCGCCTCGCATGGACCACGGTTCGTTTGCCTCACAACCTTGAATGGCCACATCCTTTCGCTTCGCTTCGATTTCGATAACAATGGTTGGATCTTTGCTTTCCTTCCAACGGGCCCGGACTTCAGGTAACCCATGTTCTTGACTGAATGAGCTTCGAACCACTGAGCCGATGATGACGAATGCTACAGCAATGAAGACGAGAGGTGGAGCATAGTCGAGCAAGCCAAGTTCTTCACTTGAGGTTGGAACCGAGGTTTCGTACATGGCAATCACGCCGGGTGGCTCGCTCGAATCGGACGGTGCCCCCATCACGACGATCAGAACCTTCCATCCGTATCGCTCCTCAGAGAGGTCAACTCCTGCGGCAAAGAGATGCTCGTATGAGACGGTAACGTTGGCATACGATGTGTTGCCACCGATTCGATAAAACCCAACCTCGGAGGTAAGATCACGGACGAGATAAGCCAATTCACGTCCATGATTGTCTTCGCTGTTTTCCTCAACAAAAAGCAACTGCATGATGACATCGTTACGCAGGTCAACACGTGGTGTGACACTCAGGTTTGCAACCAGGTAGTATTGTTCGTCAAGGTCAGACCGAATGGAGAGTGTACCTTCGACATCGATGAGGTGCTGACGTTGTTGAGAGTTGTTTCCGTTGACGATGGAGCGGCTTTCATCGAGTTCAACCCCCATCATTCCGGCGCGCAGATTGGCATCATCATCGGGCCATGAGGATCCCGTCTGGTCGCTGTACCGCCACCATTGAACGACAACATCGTCCTCAGATGTCACGATGCACCCCTCGCATTCAACCGTTGAACCGGGGAAATGTTCGATGTACCTTCGCTCCACATCGATGGGTTGTTCAAGATCCCATTCGATGTGAATACTGGTCGCTGCAGAAGCGATTGGAAGAAGTCCGATCAACAGCACGACGGCAAGACGCTTCATTCCTCTTCCTCCTGTGAGAGTCGAATAGAGAGCAATCGGCGTTCACTCTTGTCGAGCATAAGCGTGATTCTCGAGCCGCACCAAGCATTGATGATGAGCGAACCAGTTTCGTGCTCACATCGAAGTAGAAGAGCGCCTTGAGGAGGCGTTTGGTCTGCAAATATCACTTCAGGTTCCAACGCCTCATCGTTGAGCAGGCGCAATACAATCTCTGGTTCAATGACCGTAAGGTCGTCTGAAAAGTGAGAAAAGAGAAGGGGAATCGATTCTTGTCGCGCTCGCCAATTCTCGTTTTTCGAAACAAAAGCAGGTAAGCCGACGTGGAGCACTTGCAGCGGATGAAAAGTTCCGCCCGGCCATCGATCACCGCGTTTGTTGGGTGTTTGTTGGGCCCAAATCCGATCATGGACGAGTTTTGGAGCAATCGCCATTCGTTTTCCACGCTTCCACCACGAATAATCCGCACCGTTCAATCGGCATTGTTGGATGACGACAGCAGCCTCTGCATCGCTGGCCCCGTGAACAGTGTGCCGATTTGTCGGCGGTGCATCAAGAAGTCTTGACTCCCAACCTGATTCTTCACGTCGCTTGGCCAACTTGTCGATGAATGTCTTTGCAACACCTTCGGGCGTTGCATCTTCTCGATGTCGAAGAAGGGCGACAAAGAATCCTCCTGTGTTGTTGTCATGAGGGTACAATCTGCGGGTTTTCTTCAACGATTCCAACATCTCGTGTTCCTTTGGAGGGAGATATCGCTCATCGAAAAACGGCACATCTTGTGGCGATGCGGAAGGCTTCCCTTCCTCATCCAATGGCGCCCAGTTGGTGCACCCTTGATGCCAAACCAAACCGTCAACGTTTGACTCGTCAATTTCAATGAGTTCCATCCATGGACATTTGCGAAGAATTTCTGCAACGACGGCTTCGTTTTCGACAGGATCGAGCGAGCAGGTTGAGTACACCATTGTCCCGCCGGGGCGAAGCAGTTGGGCTCCTCTTGAGGTAATGTCCACCTGAAGCTGGAACATTGTCCGTCCACCTTTGGGTGACCAACTCCACCAGACGTCCTTGTTTTTGCGCGATGTCGCACTACCGGTACAGGGGACATCGGCAATGATAGCATCAAATCCAGGCGTTGGAATTCGTCCAACGTGTCGTCCATCGTGTTGCGTAATCATCACATTGTGAAGCGAGAGTCGTCCACGATTGCTCGCAAGCATGTTGACGCGACCAGAAATTGGTTCATTGGCAACAACCACGCCAGAAGGTGCCATTCGTTCGGCTGCATGTGTGGCTTTCGAACCGGGCGCAGCGCAGAGGTCGAGCAGGAGATCGTTTGGTTGTGGGTCGAGCACGAGAACAGGAAGCATACTCGCAGCTTCTTGGCGCGTTACACGCCCCGTATCGTGAAGCAATGCAAGGCGTTCACGCGTCCCATCGCGAGGAGCTTGCCCTCGAGCAAAAGGAAGTTGATACGCTTCGTTTCCAATCGACCATGACAGCGGTGTTGCTCCCATCGAACGGAGTTGTTGTCTCGTCCATTCCATATCGTAATGATTCATGGTCAAACGCAAGGTTTCAGGAAGTGGTGTTGTGGCAACCTGAATCCATTCATTTCGACCGATACCGAGGGACTCAGCAAGACCGGTGAGCGGTGCAATTTCGGCTTGAGCGAGGAGACCGTCCTCCCCGCTTCGCTCGCCCATGGGCTGTCCTGAAGACGCGCCTCTTTGTGTCTTACGAAGCCGTTAGCATCATAGCGCGACAATGTGTGGTCGTGTCATGTTGGGTGACGACATGCCGTGGTTGGTCCCGCTGTTCTTTGGGTCCATTGCCATCTGGATGTTCCCCAAATCGGTGGAAACGTTCGCCCGAAACAAAAGTGAAGCGTTCCTCCGAGCCTTACGATGGACTCCTTTTGCTCTCCTGGCCGTCATTGTTTCCCTGCGCATATCGGCGATATTTTCACACGATACCACACACATTGAGGTTGCAGCGTACTTGCAAGCAGATTCAACCGTAACGGACCGCCTTCACGTTCTGTTCGCAGGCGATGGTCTGGTCGAATGGATGGTCCTCCCCTTGGTCTACCTCTTTGCTTGGAATGGCCAAGGATCACGGCGACTGTGGACTGCAGAAGGTCTTCACAAATTGAAGCGAACCCTAGCGCTAATGCTGTTGGTTTCGTCAACTCTGTTGTTTGATGATACGGCATACATCGCTCCTGAAACCATGCCGAAGATGGCGATTGCAGCCCCGAGTGTTGATGTCTGGAGCGTTGTCCTTCTTGTCCTTGCTCAGATCGTGGTCGTCTCCTCACTGATTGTTGCGTATTCTCCAATCCAAAGTTTGCGCCACTATCAAGCACGTTACTTCATACCCGCCTCTCCGTTTGTGTTGACTGCTTTTGCGTACCTGTTCATGGCGTACGAATCATCAGGTGTATTCGATGCATCGTGGTGGAGTGATCCGCGGCACGATGAAGCACAAGCAACGTTTTGGATGTGGATCATTGTTGCATTTAACCTCCATATTTTTGTTGCACCGCAACGCGACATCGATTCCCATCTCGGTGTTGGAAATGGGAGAAGCAAGGCATTGGCATGGTGTGTTGGTGTTGCCATCGGCGTGTTGCTGTTGATCACAGCACTGCTTATGCATGAGCAACAAACACCTGATGCGACTGCAGTACAAACCTCGATGTGGGTGGTAGGATGGATGGCGGCCTTGATGGCGAGCGTTCTGCTGTTGCCGTTGCTCGGATTTGATGATGGTTCACGACCTGAATTGAATTGGGTGCGTTGGAGTTTGATGTTTGGGCCATTGGTGTTGTTCTTGGTGTTCGAGCATGCACCGTTCTTGCTCCTTGGCTCATGGCTTGCCATCATCGCCACAACTCCGCTGTCGTGGTTGCTGGAAGAATCGGCTCCATCGCCCTCAGCAGCCCAACTTGCGACGATCGTCGCACTCGGTCTTGCAACAGTTGTGTTCGTGTTGATGAGTGGTGAAGGGTTGCGGTATGCGATCCCGTTGGGTGCCTTACTCGCATTGGGTTCTTCCATGCTCGATTTGCGGCATGCGACAACGAGCCGTCAATGATGTTGAAACATGAGCATACCATCGGAACGACATGGGCGCAAGACGGGATGATGGACATCTTCCATTTCCGATGCCTCCACGCTCGTATGCCATTTCGCAGGAATGGCGCGAGTTAACCTTCATGCATTGGAAGGTCGACCCAGAGCGACTCAAAACCCATCTTCCAAGCGGTTTGGAGATTGACTTTTTTGAAGAAGAAGCCTATGTCGGTGTCATTCCGTTTGTCATGAAAAACGTCAGGCCAAAGGGGCTTCCGTCGGTCCCTGGCATTTCGACGTTTGCTGAATTCAATGTCCGGACGTACGTGATCAAAGACGGTCAACCCGGTGTGTTTTTCTTGACGTTGGATGCGAAAAGTCTGGTGACGTGTTCCTATGCGCCCAAAGCCTACGGCTTGGCGTATCGCTATGCGAAGGCAAAGGTGAGGCGTGAAGGCGAAACACTGCATTGGCGTTCATGTCGCTCAAGCGATGGCGCTCAATTGGTTGGCACTTCAACTGCGAATGGATCGATCCGTTCAGCAGAACCAGCATCGCTTGAGCACTTTCTGTTCGAACGCTATTGTCTGTACACTGAACACAACGGTTGCCTTCGACGCGCCTACGTTTATCATCAACCCTGGACCTTCCAAGACGGTGAAGTCAATCTTGAAGCGAATTCATTGCTGGAATCCTATGACATGGGCCTTGAGGTTCTCAATCCTGATCTGATTCATTTTTCCAAAGGACTTCCTGTGAAGACGTGGTCGATTGAAGTGGCTGAGCGAATTGATGTGGCCGATCAGCGCGATTTTTTGTTCTTGGATGGAGATTGCGGCTTGTGCCATCGACTTGCGACCTTCATCGATAAGCGGTTGGGTGCAGGCAAGCAGTTGGGCTACCGTCCAATCCTGCACGAGGATGCTCAACGCATCATCCAGACGTTACCAACCAAGCTACGAACTGCGGATTCCGTCTATTTGATCCGCAACGGGAAGCCGTACATTCGTTCTGCTGCAGGAATTCGTGGTGTCCTCTACATGCGTTGGTACTACAAAATGTGGTTTCCATTCCTTTGGCTGATTCCGCTACCGCTTCGCAACATTGGCTATCGGTTGATTGCAAAATATCGCCATATGTTCTTCAAACGTCCAACGGAATGTTTGTTCCGTGTGGATTGATACATAAGACGTCAAAAAGTGACCGTTTTGCGGACAAATTGGTCGCGCTTGTTATATGCGAGATGGAGATGGAGCAACTAGAAATCTTCGGATTTCTGGATGGGATGGAAATGAGCAGAGCGTTTCGCGCAGGCGTTGAAAAAAATCGTAGAATCAAAGCACCAACACGACAACGTCGTTGGCAACCACTTCGGGATCTTGCCGGTTTAGAAGCACGCTCTCGGAGTGTCGAAGAGACCATGGGTCCACTTGTTGACGTCCCCGCCCTCGTCCGAATTGAAGACGAGAAATGGGTGTTCGAACGCATCGATCAGGACGTTCTCCATCAACTCACGCACCGGCTGGTCCTTCACGAAGAACAAGGTACGCGAACCATCGGAGCAACAATGAATCTCGCATCGGCGATGCAGGTTGCAAAATGCATGGCTGAACAGGAACAGAAAATTGTTCTCATTCGTCCGATGTAAGTACTCAGAACAAATCCATGATGGCTTGGACGACACCCTCGTTGACGAGGTAGAAGAAGCCACCAATGACGAAACACGCAAAGTAGACTTGGAACGGTGAAATCTTCATCGATTCTTCCGATTCCTCATCGAAGTATCGAATCAATCCTGCTGCTTGCTGGATTCCGCTTCCTTCCGACTTCTTTGCCATGTGGACCAATCCCTCCGAGTTGCCTTCCCTTTATCAACGCAGCGCGCGGTCATTCGGAGGAATCATCGCTCAAATCAACGAACGGAATCTCGTCGTCAATCGTGAGTACGGAATCATGCGGGTCGGCTTCAACCTCTTCGACGGGGACGAGGAGAGCAGCTTCGCCTCGAGACAGTGCCCGTTCAACTGCTGGTGTGTTGTCTTCAGCGAGGGCTTGTTGTGCTAAGTCGATTTCAAGACGAGCCAATTCGATCATGTGTTCATCGACTCCGCCCTTCTTCGCCATTCGATCAATGTGGTGATTCAGTGATGCGATGGATTCGTTGAGAAGACTTCGTGCTCTGACCTGATGTGAACGCCAACGGTCTTCGTTCAGTTTGAGTGAAGTGCTTGCACGATCGAGGGCTTTCGTTGCTGAGCCGCGATGTGCAAACTCCCAAGGGTTGTGCTGCAAGGCTGCAACCCAATCGTGAACCAATCGTGCTCGCTCCTCAACAGGTCCTCGGATGACCACTTCGTTTCGATATCCAGAGGTCAGCAAACCAAATCCCCAATAGGGCATGGATTGGATGTTGACGTGAAGAGAACCTGCGGTATACTCCATCTTCCACCGTTGTTCGTCAAAGCCAGGTGGCTGGGTAAACGTTGGTGTTTCAGCACCGACTGAACATCGCAGGAGCGTTTCTGCCACATCCCCAAGGTAGACTTTGGATGAAGGCCCTTTGAACGTTGATGGGCGGAGGTATAGTCCCGAATCATCGACACGGTGACTTGCTTTTGCTTTACGAACCTGAGCGTGGAGAATCGAACGTTCCGGATTCAAGTCCACTCCCATGCGTATCTGATACCGCTCAACCACATGAATGTCACCTAAGGTCTGAACAAGTCTTCATAGTAGACGGGCCATGAGTCGTCCTTGTGCAACCTAGTCAGAGCAAGAGCATTATCAAGCACATCGGATACTGCCACTTCTGTGGTCGAACCGACGATGTTGGAACGTTGAACGTCGAGAAGTGCGTCGATTGCATTTCAATGGGATTCAGTATTGACTAAGGATTCATGGCCGTGGAATAGTTCAAAAGTATCCTTTGCTATGGTACAACAAGTGAGACCATGGCAAAGAAGGCAGGTTCCAAAGGCGAAGATTTGACCGAACTACCAGGTGTTGGTGCAGCAACTGCAAAGAAGCTTCAAGCAGCTGGATTGAACACAGCAGCAAAGATTGCAAAGGCCGGCAAAGCTGGACTTGAAAAGGCTGGATTGAACAAGGCAAGCGCTGCAAAGTTGGCTGCCGCCGTGGCCAAGAAGGGTGCCACATCCGCTGCCAAGAAGACTGCTACAAAGGCCAAGTCGGCAGCAAAGAAGGTCACTTCAAAGGCAAAAGAGACGGCCAAGAAAGCCGCTTCATCCACCAAGAAGGCAGCTTCCAAGGCAACCGCTGCAGGTAAGAAGGTCGCAGAAAAGACCGTTGAGAAGGCCAAAGGCGATCACAAAGTCAAGTCGGTTAAATCCGATGATGGACGCAAAGGTAAGACACTCAAGGTTCCACGCAGTGTGACCGATATGCCTTGGTACCGTAAGAATTGATTCGATTTGAGCGCTACATTGTAAAGCCGGCTCGGCTGATGCTTGACCATGCCTCGGAGGAAGTACGGTCGCCTACGCAAGACGGTTGAACTTCCTCCAAAGGAAAATTGTTCACGCTGTCGGTCTGGAAAACATTGTCCAATTCCAGGACATTCCGGAAAGGATGTGACGCCACATCGTGAATGGGCAGGACCTGAATCCATCGATAAGAGAAAGCGCTCACGTTCGTGAAACGTCAATACCGAAGGTTTCGGTTCCACCTTCTTGTTCGACCAATTGTTCATCGCCAAGGGCTTGTCCCTCGTCCATGGTTTGCCGCATCGATTGCGCACGATGGTAGACTTCTCGCAGGGTTTGGTCGGAGATGTCGAGATAAACGCGAGTGGTTGCAATGCTCGTGTGACCAAGCAAGCGCTGAATGGTGACAAGGTCGGCTCCACGTTCAAGCAATCCGGTCGCAAAGTTGTGACGAAGAACGTGCGGTGTCAGCTTTCCTTTTGGAAGTCCTGCTTCGATGGCCAATTGATCCATCAAGCGTTGGACACCTCGTGGTTGCAAACGTCGTCCTGCTTGATTGAGCAGGAACGGGAAGTCATCATCACGAATACGTGCGCTCCGAATCGGCAGATAAGCATCGATGCACTTCTTGGTTCGTTGTGTGAACAAGACGATACGGTCTTTGTCACCCTTCCCGCCAATCACCTTGGCATGCAATCCCTCAAGTTCCATATCGGAAAGGTTGAGGTTGCACAATTCAGAAACACGCATTCCCGTATCCAACAACACGGTGACGACCACTGAAGCGATGGCGTTTTCAGACGTATTGGCTGCGTCAAGAACGGACGTGAGTTCTCTTCGAGTGAGCGTTCTCGGTAACTTTCGTCCCGTACGCGCACGAACCAAATGGTCTGGCCATCGATGACCGAGCCATTTGATCATGTGACGGGCAGCAGCAAGGCGAGCATTGTAGGTCGATGGGCTGAGTTCACTCATCGAATGAGTCCAGCGATCGATTCGACCGTTCAACGGTTCAAGCCGTTGAGCAAGGTCGAGGACATTCATTGATTCAAGATCGGACGCACTCAGTATGTTTTCGCCAGGTAGTGGTGTTTCAACCAGTGCGCGTAGACCGTTGAGGTACGTCTTGCGCGTGTTGTCTGACTTGTTCTCTGTACGCAGTTGTTGATCGTAGCAATCCAACCAGGGAAGGTTCTGGATATGGACGAGACGTGGAGGAAGCTGAATGTCTTCGTCAGATAAACGAAGCTGGCTCGGTCGTTGAGCCTTCGGCTGTGTGTATTTTCTCTCCATATGGCATCATCGCCGTTGATTCCGCCGAGGCGGAAGTGCATCCCGTGTCCTTGCGGACAAAGTGCAGTTAGCACTCCTCCATATGAATCTGTTGAATGAAATCCCGAGCGCAAATCAAGCATTGGTCTCTTCGCTTGATGGCGAAGCATCGGTGATCGGCGGGGACATCAAGACTGCTTTACGTAGCGTTGCTCGAAGTGATTCAAGTTCACCATAGCAAATCAGGACATCATCGTACCGAAGTTGGACACTTGGTTCAGGATTCCACATCATTTTGTCACCACGACTGAGCGCATAGACTGGCGGTTGCTCACTGTTGGCGAAGATTTCGTCAATGGAGTGACCGATCAGGTTTGGATGGTGAAGCAATTGAATCGACAACACGCCTTCCCCGGGTACGGTTCGCAGCAATTTGTCCAGTTCAACTTCCGTAAAGACGGCATCATTGATGACAAAATCGACGATTTCTCCGGCAACGTTGACGCCACTGGCCTTCTCAATCCCTTCCAACCCTGGGCTGGAATTCACCTCGAGAACCAATGGGCCGTGGACGGATTCGAGCAGATCGACTCCAGCGACGCGAAGACCAAGAACGCGTGCTGCTCGGCATGCGACCTCTTCGAGTGCAGGGTCGAGTTCAACCGGTTCAACGGTTCCGTTGAGGTGGAAGTTGCTTCGGAATTCACGGCCACGGGCTCGTCGTCGCATGCAAGCAACGACACGATCACCAACGACGAGGGCGCGGATATCTGTCCCGTGCGATTCGGCGATGTACTCCTGAATGAGAATGGCCTTCTTGGTGTGCAGAAGACCTTGGACGAGGTTGCGGGTTTCGTGATAGGTGTGGCGGAGGAACACACCTTGTCCTTGCGTACCTTCGGTCACTTTGACAACCACAGGGAGGCCGCCAACGGCCTCAATTGCATGCTCAATGTCAGCTGTGTCTCGAACATAAACAGTCCGAGGAACAGGGATTTTGTTTCGAGCGAGCAGTTGTGAAGCGTGGAGTTTGTCTCGGCTTTGCAGAATGCCTTGTCCAGTGTTTGCGGTCCAGATACCCATTTGTTCAAGATGACGAAGCACCGCAACACCATGGCGTGTGATCGAATGGCCGATACGTGGAATGACGGCGTCAAAGGCCGCAGGACGCCCTTCATGCATGACATCAATTCCATCATCATCGACAAAAAGCGAGAAACTCATCGGGTCGAGAACATTGACATCGAGGCCACGTTTTCGTGCCTCTTCGACCAACCGACGAGTCGAGTACAGGCGCGCACCGCGAGAAAGGATTGCTAAACGCAACCCAGCTTCATCTCGGAACTCGGTCATGAACAGAAGAAAAACAGAGAGGATTTCAAATGCTCGGCCGTTTTGGGCCTTCTACATGTCCGATGAGGAGCAACAAGCCGAGCCGGAGCCAGAAACGACGGAATCTGTACCGCCGCTTGAGGATCATCACGAAGAAGCGATGAAAGAGATGACGCTTGAAGAGCGCCAAGAAGCACTCAAGCGTTCACGTTGGAATGTCTTCCTCTACCTTGGTTTAGCCGCCTTAATGTTCGGCTTTGCATTGTTTCCGTTTCCATTCACAGCAACGGCAGTCGGCGATACATACGAGCAAGACCTCGGATTTGTCTGGGGGCCTCCATTGGATGGAGAAGATTTCACCGATGTGCCGATTGAAATTGAGATTACTGCGACCACTCCACCCACGAATTCAAATGCGCGAATCGCTGTCTATCTGCTGAATTCTGACGATTGTGCATCCAGCGAAATCCTCGACATTAAGCGAGATTCGCGAGCCAATCCTACCCACGATTATCAATACCAGATCAGCGATAAGGCACCCATTGTTGACGAAGTGTTTGTGTTTGAATTCGACGTTGATGGAGGTGGCCAATGCTTGTTTGCTGAATACGTGGACAAGGACAACACAGGCAACACGCTCTCAGGAACAATGGAAATCGATGGAAGCATGTGGCCGAACCAAATCTGGGCAGGAATCTTGGCAGTGTTGTTCCTCGGTCTTTCTGGATTTGCATTCCTTGGTGCACAACGCCATGGTGAAGGTGTCAAGGCTTTGACTGAACCGAGCAAGAAGACAACCGAGGAAGAAGTTCTAGCAACCGCTGGTCCGACAGGGCCTCCGCCCTCAGCCGCTGGTCCCTCAGGACCGCCACCGTCGTCTCCTGGGCCGAGTGGCCCTCCAACCGTAGATGAAGCGGCCGACGAACCGGAAGCAACCCCAACAGAGCCGGTCTTTGAGGCCGCTGAGAATGGCTATTTCTTCCGTAAGATGCCGGATGGTAGTTACGATCAAACCGTGTATGTTCAAGCCGAGGACGGTTCCTACGTTCCGTATGAAGAATAAACGGGCAAATAGCACTCCATGTTGACGCATTGACCACCATCCTTGATAGGGGATGAGCCATCGAATCAATCGGGGTGAATGAATGGCAGATGAAACTTCATCGCTGACCGTGGCCAAACTCAAGGCCCTATGTGTCATCAATGACCTTCCAACTTCGGGTAAAAAGGCCGAGTTGGTCGACCGTCTCCTCGACGCTGGTCTATCCCACAGCGAGGTCGGTTTGTCCGAGCCTGAGGCTGAGTCGGTTGAGGAAGAGGTTGTCTTTTCGCTTGAAGATGAGACCACCATCTCCATCGAAGACGATGAATCTGTTTCAGAAAAGCAGGCTCCGAACGAGGAAGATACCGTTCTTGAGGCTGTTCTCGTCGCTGACATCGTCGATGATGAACCGGAAGAAGCGTTCGCTCCAGTTGAGTCGAAACGTCAAGATGCCATGACGCTCGCTGACATGATCAAAAACCCAAAGGTCATCGCCGTCGTCATCGTTTCACTGTTCCTCGGAGCAGCTGGTTGGTGGTACATCAATTCCTCATTGGAACCGTTTACTGCTGAGCCGCTTCGGTATGGCGATACGATGGAATATACCATTTCGGGTGGTATTGGCGATCGCCCTGCCATCATGGCCAGCGAGGGATTCCTCGATTTGGTGTTTAATTTCCTCGAACCGGAAGATGACTATTGCCGTATTTTCATGGATTACGAAGGACGAGGGACGCTTGGCGTCACCAAAGGAACCAATCAATTGCCGCCGGTACCAAACCACCTCGATGGCGCCGTTCGCTCACAAGGACCGTACGGTAGCAATGATTGGCTTGCGGTTGAAATCACCAACACCTACGAATTCGACGATTTCGACATTGGTCGAAACACGTATTCAATCATCAACCAAGGAAGTTGTCCCGGTGCAGAAGACGGTGCATACGTTCCGGGTGAAGCCGTTCTCACGACGACGAGACACATCGAGTTGAAGGAACAAGCCACGCTTTCAACGTCCTTTGATTTCACTGCAACCATCGACAACAAACCGTACGAAGGTTCTGCCAAAACCTTCGATGTTGGTGGTCTCCTCGGAACCCTGGACGTTGTTCTGCCTGGCGTATCATTGATGCTTCAGCCCATTGAATTGCAAGATTTGTTTGCCACCGATGTCATCGAAGAAGATGCATTTGGTGAGCGCTTGGGATGGCGTTGGCGAGTGGTTGGTCAAGACACGCTCGGTGACGATAAGACATGGAAAATTGCTGCTACGCACGTCGATGTTGAACGCCTTTGCCTCGGTTCGGCAACCATGGAGATATGGGCCGAAGAAAACAATCCTTGGGCGACACAGCAAACCGTCGATGTCATCATTTCCAACGATGGTTCACTGCAGACCGAATGCTCTCCGTTTTCCGAAGCCTTCGGCGACTATCTTCTTCCCGAAGGAGAATTGGAACTGCATCATACGTTCAAATCCACAAAATTGACGCGTGGCTCAAAGGTGTTGGATCTCGGAAAAGATTACGATTTGCGACCGCGTTCCAACATCCTCGCCCTTGATGATGACGTACAGGAGGATTGGGGTGGACAAGACAAGCTTCACCCGCCTGATGCCTCCAGCATGCGTGAGCACACATTGGAAAAGGCGATGCAATGCTTTGACTACATCGGCGGTTCGGCCAGCGGTGCAAATGCTGCGCTCAATGATGGAGGCTACATTTGGCGTGGACTTGATCAGCGTACCGGTTCGACAACCCAATGGAACGTTTCCTGGGTTGCTGTCGACGATACGTCGGGGTGGGTGTTGTTCGAATTGACGGGTGAACCAACCAGTGAGAACTGTACGTATCTGGACAAAGGTTCGTTCGAAGAATTGGCTTCCTACAATCGAGAATCACTTCCAGCGGTCGCCAACATCTCCACGCTTGAAGGTCGTCTGACCGATACAGCACGATTCCCACAATTGACCGGTTCTGAAGGCGTCTTTGAAGCAAATGGAGGTTACTATGAAGGAACGCGAATCGGCTTCCTCGTCGCCGTTCCAGGAGACGGAGCAAACGATCTTCTCGGTCAATTGACCAGTACCTCGGTAGGTGCTACAACCGTTGACTTGTCTCGGACGTGGGAAGAAGGCATCTGGGATCACACATTCGCTGTTGCAATCGATGCGACCGATGGGCGCGTCGTGGGCTGGACCAAACTCTCACAGGCTGCGTGATGTCATGGATGAAGACGAGATGGCTCGTGGACTTGACCATTTGATGGAACAAAATGAGACCGATCTACCGTTCCTTGCTTCGTATGGAGCCGAAATGGATGGAGTCGGTATTGACGTGGATGCATTGTTCTTGGGGGTTGAATCGTTTCTCTCGTCGCGAAGGGTTGAATTCGAGAAGAATGATGATTGCATAACATATCATTCAACATGCATATCCAAACATGAGGAGGGATTACTCATTGAGATTGAACATGAGCATCTTCCCTTGGTCCACAGTGATCTTGACCGTGTTGGCTTCTTCCAAGGAACGCTGCATGGGGACAAATCAAAACTTTCAGTCATCCTTCAGATGTGGGGTGGTGAACACCGTCGCTTCCTCGAGCGACTTGTTGAACACTGTGCTTAGTCACGTCGGGCGAGTGCAATCGCAAGTCCAATGGCGGTTAGCGCAGGAATGAGCGTAAAGCCAGGGGTGTCCTCGCTCTCGCCAGCACAACCATCCCCATCAGCATCCGGTCCGTAGTAACCTCCATCATCGTAGTAACAACTCGACCAGATGGTGTACCATGAGCCGTAAGGGAAGTAATCCGTTGAATCATCTTCGTACATGGCCTTCACTCTCCAATTGACGTAGGAGTGGTCGTCGGGAGGTGTGAGCGAGGTTGTGTGTGTGGCTCCATCAACGTCGACCTCTTGAACAACAGGAGGGTCGCAGACACCATCGTTGAGGCAGATTTGTGACGTGATCTCAAAGGTCGTGTTGTTGCTCATGTGTGCCTCATCCATCACCACAACAAGCGTCCATGTTTCTCCTGAGACTGAGGGTGATGTCGCTGTGTACGATTCAAACGGCGTTTCATCAACGTCAGGGCCGTTGTTTTCACCAGCTGTCTTGGCAGCGTAGGAGGTTGCTGAGACGGCGAGTAGAGCAATGAGTGTCAAGGCGATGACGGTTCGCATGAGTGGAATATGGAAGCCCCTGTCTATTTGACTTATGCTTCCATGTCCCACAATTCGTCGCCAACCCAATGAATGGTCTTGATGCCCTTGCCTTTGCTTGCTTCAACCATTTCATGCCCTGGTATGGTTGCCCACCCAATCGCTAAGGGACGTCCATGTTCCTTGTCTCGAATCCATACGAGGTCACCGACTTCGATATCTTCGTCAGCACCGTGAACCCCAGCAACCATGCAATCGGCACCGTTCATCAAAAACGGAATAGCACCATGATCAACAGCCACCCAACGTTGTGCATCGGGATGTTCAAGGAATCCACGTAGTGTTAGAAACACCCAACGTCGCCCTTCATCATCGTTGACTTCGATCGTCTTTGCAACCTTATCGACAAAGACCAATTGCCATGGTCCATAGTTGGCCATTTCCAAAAAAGCACCATCAACAGCGAGGTCGATGTTGAGCCCCTCTTCGAGTTCTTTCAACAACGGAGCAATGTGTTTTCGTCGCACAGGGCGGCGTTTCTTCACTTGGAATTCCTTGGCCATAGCAACCCCAATCGGTGACCCCGTTTCACCCTTCGGTTCAAGAACTGGCGCCCTGTGGATAATTTATGGCCGTGTGGTGTACAATTCGAACCTTTGCAGCCCATGCCAAAGAACTTGGAAATGAGCAACCGCTCGAACCCATCTTTTTCGTCAAACCCGATGGATGTCGGACCGAATCCGATGTCCTCCACGTCTCGAAACATCCCGGTGAGGTTCATCTTGAGACGGAGTGTGTTGTTCGATTAACGCAGCATGGTGACATCGACGCGGTCGCCATTGGACTGGATCTGACCGACAGGGCAGCACAATCCAAATTGCGTGCAGAAGGCTTGCCGTGGTCAAAAGGGAAGACGTTTCGACAAGCCGCCGTCCTCGGCACCTTCTATCCCTGGCGTCATGGACTCGAAGCACTAACCGCTACTGCCACCGCCCTTCGAATTGAATGCGATGTCAACGGTGAGCGGTGGCAAGAAGCGTCGCTCTCCGAGATGAGCATTCCTCCCTCTGAACAAGTCAATTCGTTGATGGCTTGGGCCCCCGTCTCAAACGGCGATTTGTTGTACACTGGAACGCCTCAGGGGGTCGCCCAATTGAAGCCCGGTGATGTCATTGAAGCTCGCCTTATTGCGCATGATGGTGAACTCCTTTCGGCGTATTCGGGCCGTTGCTCCTAAGGGTTGCCTTGATATACGCCCTGCAAGTCGGTGGCGGTGCAAGGAGAGAGACACATGGCACAATGGCATGGAATTTCCAAGAAAAAAGCAAGTGGCGGACGACGAGTACAGGCACGCGGCAAGCGCTCAACTGAAATCTCAACCGAGAAGCAATTCGCACTGGTTGGAGAAGCACGACGTAAGATCTACCGCAAGGCCGGTGGCAACACCATGGTTCGTGTCATGGCTGCCAACAAGGTCTCGGTCAACAACCCAAAGACCGGTAAGACCGTCAACGCAGACATCATCAACGTGATTCAGAACGAATCCGATCCAAACTACGTCCGACGAAACATCCTCGTGAAGGGCGCAGTTATCGAAACCAGTGAAGGCAACGTCAAGATTACGTCCCGACCTGGCAAGGACGGCGTCATCAACGGCGTACTCCTTGAGTGAACATCACCATCGTTGGGTTGATACCTCTCGACCTTGAGGCTAATCTGAGGCGACACGATGGAACACAATCCAGACCGTATTTGTGTATGGCCTGGTTACTTTGATGCCAAGACGTCTCGACGTGGTGGACGCAGAGTTCCTCGCGATTCATCCGTTCTCAAGCCTGATCTCGAAGGATTGTATCTTGCAGCTCGCAAAGTTGGCCTCAAGAAAATCAAGCGTGAGGAAGGCACCTCGCATCCACAACGTCCCTACGGTAAGGAAGGACGGCTCTGGGTCAGCAGCACGGGAGCGAAGCAATCGATTGGCGCCAATTCCAAAGAAGAAGTTCTCCAACTCATTGGAGGCCAATGGCGTCAAATGCAAAAAGATCGCAAGGCTGCAGAGAAGGAACAGCAAGCCGCAGGCCCACGAACAGGGGACCGCCGAGCACGCTCACAACGTAAGTCGGGACAGCGAACACAAGGTGGTCAGCGAAGCAGTTTCAAGAAGCGCGGTTTCAAGAAATAGTTCCAATAGCATTAAGACGGACCAAGGAGATATTCTTCTATATGGAACCATCATCACTGGCAATTCCTGCAGCAGTTAATGGAATGAAGGTGTTAATTTCTGCCTATGAAGGCTATGAGCAAACACGTGGGCGTCGAACCGATCGTGCAGTACGAGAAGATGTTCGACGACGTATCCACCAAGTGCATCGCCAAGTTGAGCGATGGATGATTCGAGCTTATGCGAACGGCGAGTCATACGAAATGAATAGAATTCAATTCATACTGCATAACCTGAAGTCATTCGCAGAAGATGCACAGTTTGCCATCGCTGGAGAAACGCGACCAAAACACGACGGAATACGTCGAATGACTCGTAAAATCCACAAGAAGCTCATCGAACATGATCGAGAAACCATCGCCATGCTTGAACACGCATCTCAACATCTGAGTGCCACGGTGGCTGCCTATACTGAAACCCGAAGCATCGATCTTGACATCATCGATGGCGTGCTTGACAAAGCACGCCGTCACTTTGCTGAACGCAATCGTCTGCTTGACGACTTACGAAACTGAGGTGAAACAATGACACAAAAAACATACCGATGGAGAACCGACCCGGATCAGATCGCCCGATTTGTCCATGATAATGACCTACCGCGAAATACGCCAATTTTACTTCGTCCCAACGAAGTGTGCGTCGTATTGGAAAACGGACGCATCGCTGGAATCGTGACCCAGCAAGTGATGCGAGCCAATCCAACCACGTCCATGCTTCGACGAATGTTTGGAGGAAAGCGACGACGTTCCTACCTGTTTGCGTTCCTTGGACCGTACACGGTGAATCTTCCATTTGCATCGAAATCAAGCGATCATCAAACGCTTCGTGGTCAAGCAACTGTTCGCCTCTGTGCAACCCGCGAGCACATCGCTCGTATCATTCAACTTCCAGCCAACGGTATGATGGAGATTCGCGTTCAAGACCTACAGAACATGCTCCTTGCAGAAGCCCGAGCGTACATGGCTCGAACCATTCAGAAGTATTCCAACGACGATCTCGTTCAAGAAGCCAACGAAGATGCAAGCATCGGCCTTTCACTCGCCCTTCGACGTACGGTCGAATCGTTTGGGATGAGCATCGATCATACCTTCATTACCTGGAAGCAATCGGACAAGGTTCGCCTTGAAGCTGAACGTGAACATGCCATCAACATGGCCGAGCATGCATCGATTCAAGCCGAACGCGAACAGATTAATTTTGATGCACAATTGGCCACCCAGCAACGCCGAGCCGACTTCACGGCTCGCTCGCAAATGGCTGCAAAAGCAGCCACAGAACGAGCCAAGGTTGAACCACGTATCGCTCAAATCAAAGCTGAAGGTTCGATCTCCGAAGCGGAGTGGGACAACAAGCACCGAAATCAAGCGCATGAAGCAGAAATGGCTCGCAACAAGGCTACGTCCAAAGCAGAGGTACTCGACATCCTCAGAAGCAAGGAATTGGACCTCCGTGAACGAAAGCAGAATCAAGACCTTGCTCTTGCAATGACGTTGTTTGAATCCGTCCAAGAAAAGAAACGGATGCGATCAAAGAATTGAATTGCAGAACGGACATAAAAAACGCCCC
>PAJM01000041.1 GCA_002706065.1 Methanobacteriota archaeon
AGGTGATCGGCAAAATCTTGACCTGTAGGGTGTTCTATCCGCATTGTAAAAGCAGGCGAAATCCCAACCCCAATAGAATTGAGATCCAACATACCGATGGAATTACTTGGAAAAGAAGGAGTGATGAAACGCGTTTCTGCTGGCCATGAACGGAATGAGGAACCTATTGTGTCTCTATCAACAATGAGGTAATTCTCGACACCACTGTGCAGCAAGGCAATTGCTACGCCAATACCTGCTGCACCAGCGCCCACAATCACGACATCATAGTGTTCGAAATCTCCGGCACTGTTAGCATCCTCTTGGCTTGCCATGCGCCTGCCTAAATTAATAACATTTTAAATAAACCTAATAAATATAAATAATATGATTATTAATAAAATTTGAAAAACAAATTTGTAACCAAGGGTACCTTTTGCAATGGATAATTTTTATCTTCAACTCGAAGTGGTCGTGTTTTCTTTAGAGAATTGGCTGATGAAATCCCAAACGATTTCACTAGATTGTACTAATCCTTGGGTTCCCTGAAATACAATGAGATCGTCTTGAGTAGGGTTGTTTGCGTACGGGTTATGCTGTGCTGCATATATTGTCATCAATCGTAACTGCGCATCGTCTTGACAATTAGAGAATCCTTGAATTGTATAGAGAGGATTTGTAGCGAAGGTTTCTATGCTTCCAGTACAATTGTTTAGCTCGCTCCATTCGAACATATTCTCGATAGCGCCGGTCTCATAGGCCTCAGGATTTTTCCACATTTCTTCGTTCCAAGGTACACTAAGTGCTGTTGATTCGTAAAGAACTACTTGGTCTAAAAAGCCGTGAACTTCCATCACGGGGATAGGAGAATAATTCTGAGTATGCTCAGTCAAGAGATACATCGACATACATCCAACTGCAGCAAAAATATCGCTTGATTCCATCGCCAGTCTTTGAGACATCGCACAGCCATTTGACCATCCTGATGCGTATATCCTGTTGGTGTCGATGTTGTATTTTTGAATAACAATTTGAATCATTTTCTCGATAAATCCGACATCGTCAATTTCTTCATTTACAGAATGGGAACAACACCAACCAGCGTTCCATGCTTGATTCGTATCACCCGATAATTTGTCTACTTCACCATCCCCGTCTGGATAAACTACGATAAAATTCTCCTCATCTGCTAATGTATCGAAAGAAGACATGTGTCTTTGTTCTGTGGAGTGAGAACTGTATCCGTGCATATCAACAACTAATGGAACCGGGTAGCTTTCGTCGATATATTCTGGAACATGGGTTTGCCAGCACCGTGTTAGATTTTCATGTTCAATACATGTAAAAATTCCGTCCTCAGTGTAAGTCAATTCACTACCTAAATCTCCATTTTCTGAATCACTGGAGTCGGAGTCTCTACCAAACTGGCTAATACATCCACTTAGAGAAATAGAAACAATAAGCAAAGCAAGGATTGCGCTCAAGACCTTCCTCGCCATGTTTTATCCGGGGGATTAACAAAGATATATGTTGTACCCATGATTTGTATAACCTAATATCAAAAGTTGTAACCAGTTCTTTGAAAAAAAGTGTACCCTCTGCCAAGCTCTTTGGCGTACAGTGCGTTCTGTGAACACACGTTACCGCAACGCCTGACTCCGGTTATTCGTCAGTGGGTTCTCTTCGAACGAATGCTGAAGCAGCGATAATTCCAAGCATTGTGGCAAAAGCACCGATGCTTGGAATACTGTCTTCTTCGGATTTCTCCTTGTCAGGAGTAGCATCTACATTGATTGTATGTTATATGATTATTCATCAAAGTAAAGATACAATGAAACATAGCGGTAAACGTGACGACATCGGTGGACAAGTGGGAAGATCTTCCAGCAGGTAAATGGTTACAGACTGATGAACGCGGTACACATTGGTATCTCGATCATGAAGGAAATCATTGGTATTCTGATGAAAACGGCTACCGTCTCTACAGGCCAGAAGACAACGAACCGACTGAGTCCTCACCTGAGGAGCATTCACTTTCTCCATCAATTGAGGATAAACCAGGTTCTGAAGAACCGAAACCGTTTCCGTTGAAACTCTCGGCAGGCATCATGTTTGTCTTGATTCTTGGGTCGATCATCGGCTACGTTGTTTACGAACGTACAACTGAACCGATATTCTATGATGAAGTGTATTGGTACGATTCTGGTAGGGGATTCATTTTCGAAACGGATCAAATGAAGATCGTCTTTCCTTTGAACAATGATGGTTGCGCAGAGTGGAGTGATGAATTTCAAACGTTTACTGAGGAAAACAATCTGTGTGTAGCAAGGATGCAGGTTTCTGGTTACAGTTCAGAATACGAAGGCGGAGGTGTGTACAGGATTTGCTACGACACGTTCGGAGCTAACTCGTGCATGGACGTGCATGTTTTTGATACAGGAATCGCAGTCAACTCGCAAAATACATGCCAGATTTTTCTCAATGACATCGAGCCATCCACCCTCGATTCTCAATCGATGTACATGTATTCTCAAATTATCATCAACGGCCGGATACGTTTTGATATTGAAGATGCCTGGACAACAGAATTCTTGCAGAAAAGTGGAGAGGTGTACGCAGAAGCGAAATCCATTGATTGCTTGTTTGAGCAGTTCGAATACGATGGTCCAAGGGTAATATTTGCGCTGGAGGATTACAATGAGGAAATGACCGAGGCAGTAAATGATTCACTTGCGATCGTAACAGCAGAACAGGTCCAATATTCAGTGGAGTATCAAGACATTGAACTCTATGTGTTCTCTGAAAGTGGACAGCTTGAATGTGACATTGTTGAAATGATTGAAACCGGGTCGGGATGGGTTGAGAGTGAAACCTCCGAAGCTCAATGCATAGGCCAACTGTATAACGTAGACAATAGCAATGAATACTTGCCAGCACTTTCGACTGGTGATCAAATTATTTTCCAAGAGAATGGGGGCCAAATCTGCAATGGACTGTGCGAAGTCCAATTGGAAATCCATCATCACGGCGAAATAATTTACACCAAACTCGAACAATTTGAATGAACTAAATTGTTGAAATGAAACAATCGTCATCGACTTCAATCAGTCCGCCAGTTGTCAAGAGGTAATCGATGGCCTCATCGATTTCCACATCTTCTACACCATGTTGAAGCATTCGCTCAAAGATGGTTTCAAGCGTGGCAACGGGTTCTCCCTTCTCGATTTCACCGTCAACGATCATGACAACCAATTGACAAGCAACAGCGAGTAAAGGGTCGTCACCCTGTTCATCAGGCAGGAGTTCGATGAAAGCCTCAGCTCCATGCGATTCACCTTCCTCGACTCGTTGTTTCTCACCGCGTTGTGAAAGCCCAGTGAATGTATTGTCCTCGTCCAACCCGAAGCAATCGAAAATTGACATCTGATGCTCGTCTTTTTCTTGATCAGGGTTGATTCGACGTTCCAAATCGTCGAGGCGGAACTTGCGTTGTTCCAAGAGCAATCGTTCGCGCTTGAGATCATGACGAAGCAGTGCCAAGGTTTGCTCTGCCTGCTGCGTTAACCACCCGTTGATGGTCCACTCTGGATCAAGTCCTGTCATCACCTCTGCCATACGGCGTACAGGCTCTGGAAGCGAGTTAACATCAATCAATCCGCGTGTTTCTTGACTGTCCTCACTCATGGAAAACCCTCGGACTTGACGGCCTTTGAAGCCTTCCCAACGAAATCTTGAATGATTCATTCTTTTCCATCTGAAAATTTGTTTCTCATTCCATCGACAATGGTGTTCAACGCATCTTGCAACGTTTGATTATGATCGTATGATTCAAGCGAAGGTAGTTGGGTTCGATCCATACTCAGCATGTTTTCCAGGCATCGAGTCAACTCATCAACGATGGTGATGCTTCCGCGACGCGCCGAACGGGAGAGCGGATTCAAATCGATGACAATAACCGTCTTGCCCATGGCAACAAGGGCTTCACAGCGATCCCCGTCTTCGAGGGGTACGAGAATGACATCAGCTTGCAAGATTCCCTTTGATTCACATTTCGCCCGAGGTCCTTTGAGGCCAGGAATTGTGGCATCTGGCTCAGCTCCAAGGATTTCAGCATCGATGCCAAGCCGGGTTTTTCGTTCGTGCAAATCCGAAAGTAAGGCTTGCATGCGTTCGGGCGTTCTGTAAAAAATATTCACTTCGAGCGGGCAGTCCAGTTTTGCGGCGAGGAGCAACATCTCATCGCCAGCAAGAGCCACAACATTTCCGTTGACGGAAAGCACTGGGTGCTGTGCGTTAACCAATGCTCCGAGTGCGACCTGTGTAGCAACGTGTGCACTCGAGCTTGTCTTTTCATCGAGAAGATAGTCGTACGCTTCTCCACGACCATGAGCAATCAATGCAGAATCTGCAAGCATCCCCTTTTCCGCTGCAATCTCGAGGCGATGGCGCATCAAGAGGGAACGATAACGCGGATGCGAAGGATCGGCTGCATGTTCTTCCATGAACTCACCTCATTGTTCAATGAGCATACTCACATCGAGTGGAGCTGTTCCACGATTGATTGCACTCGTCGACAGAACATCAACGCCACACTCTCTCCAAGCTTCCAAATCTTCGAAAACAATATTCCCACTTGCCTCAAGTACAACTGCGTCACGAAGGCCCATGTCCGTTAATTCTGTGACCATTGCTTTGCTTCGTTCAGGACCAAAGTTGTCCAGCATCAACACGAGCTGAGGAATTGCTTCAGTCTCTTGTCGCTGCTTCCATGTCGATGCGGCAACAATGGCATCTTTCTCGTTCGTCACTTCCAGTTCAAGAAACGCACCAGTGTCCTCGACATTGATTGTTGACAGGAGTTGAACAATCGCTTGCAACCCTTCTTCGCCTGTGACAGCAAGGTCATTCTCCTTGATCATTTTCGCATCGTCTTTGTTGAGTCTGTGAGTGAGTCCCCCTCCAAGATGAACGGCCCACTTATCCAGCATCCCCCACACGGTTTTCCGGGTTGCAGCAACTTGCCGAGGGGCAATTGTTGCCCAATGAGCTGCGTTGGTTGCAATCCCTGAAAGCTGTCCCAAAATGTTGAGAATTGAACGTTCCATGCGCAATACTGACTCGGAATCGCCACTGATTTCGACGATGACATCGCCTTTACTGATTCGTCGACCATCGCCGGCTTTCCACGACGTCGAAAGGCTGGGGGCCCAGATTTGTAGCATGTAATCGACGACAGTTGCGCCGGCGATTGTACCGTCTCCTCTCGAAATGACACGAGCCGTGGTTTTCTCACCAAATCCCATTACGGGCCCATCAATACCATCGTCTCCGATGATGGCTGTAGTCCAACGATCCATGCTGGAAGTGAGCATACGACTTGCCCCCTCTTCTGCAGTCCACAGGAGATGGCCACGGTCGTGCGGTAACAATGCGCGTTCGCCCATGAGTCTTGCTAGGCCTATGAGGACTTCAAGCAAACTGTTGTCGCGTAGGGGTTGATGAGGAGGACGACTTCGGACTCATATGGCCAGAGTTCTTGTTGTTGGTGCAGGACTTTCCGGGCTCGCTGCTGCGATGCAGGCTTCAGTGCGAGGCCATCACGTCGTCGTTCTCGAGAAACGCCCGACCATTGGCGGTCGGGCATCGAGTGAGCCAAGAGATGGTTTTCCGATAGGATATGGTCCTCATTTCTTGTTGAAGAAAGGACCATTGCATCAACTTGTTCGGAAAGTGAGCAAGGTCAAACCGTCGGTCCTCCCATTACGACCACATCGAATTGAACTTCTTGATTCTGGTATGATGCAGCCTCGAAAGCCAATGATGGAAGCAGCGTTGTACCGAAGAGCTGTCAAAGCCCACGATTCAGAACATCCAGCAATCCAAAGTAGTGATTATTTCGCATCATGGGGGCTCAACAATGAGGCCCGAAGTCGAGCCCTTCTCAACAGCAATCTCCTCGTCCTCAAAGAGGGATGGTCAGGGCTTGTTGGTCGACTTGCAGTTACACTGGATGAAGTCGGAATACCGATCGAAACCGGGGCCAATGTGGTGAAGATCGAGAAGCACAAGGTCCACCTCGCCGATGGTCGTCATATCGAGACTGATGTTATCCTTCTTGCATGCGGCTACGGCCAAGCAAAGAAACTCATACCGAGTTTACCCGATGTTTCCTTTGTTACAGCTTCGACCATAGACGTTGCACTGGATGCTACACCGCTTGGAGAACGACATGGGATTTTGGATATGGAATCCTCAATGGCCATTTTTGATTTAAAGCAAATCCATCCAGGAATTGCTCCTTCAGGAGCGCTCCTTTCTGCCATTCGATTTGGCAATGAACGTGCAGAAGACCGCCTTACAGCGCTGCGTGAATTTATGGATGAGCGAGCACCAGGCTGGAAGCGCCATATCCTCCATGAACGGGAGCAGAAGAACGTCAAGGTTGCTCCGCAGAGCATGAGAGTCCCGTGTGATTATTCTCGAAAGGCTGGTGTATTGTTAACCGGTGCGTGGGTCGAAAGTGCACACATTCTTTCAGATGGGGCGGTTGAAGCATCGCGCCAAGCAGCAGAATACATCGGGAAGATGCCACTTCAACAATGAAGAACCTCGGAGATGTCCAAGCATCATGCGCATCGTCACATGGAACGTAAATGGATTGCGAGCCGCCATTCGTAAAGGAATAGATGATTGGTTTGCCGACGTTGATGCTGACATTTGGATGTTGCAAGAAACGCGGGTTCTCGAAGAGCAGTTCCCAAAAGGTTGGAACTGGCCTGAAACGCACCGGGCCATTCTTCATCCTGCTGAAAAAAAGGGGTATTCGGGTGTTGCAACACTTTCCAGCACTGAAATGAATGAACTCCAACGAGGCAAAGGGGGACGGCTCGACCCCTCGGATTCAGAAGGCCGTGTGTTGGTGACGAAGCATGGGGCGTTGACGTGCATCAACACCTATCTCCCAAGTGGTTCCAATAAGGATGAACGCCAGGTGTTCAAGGAAGAGTGGATGCGAGAATGGCGAACGTGGCTCAAGCCGTATTTGGAGAGCAAACAACCCGTGTTGGTCGTCGGTGACCTGAACATAGCACACACGGAAGACGACATTTGGAACCCGAAAGGGAATGCAAAATCGAGTGGATTTCTTCCACAAGAGCGAGATTGGTTCACAGAGTTGCTTGCAGATGGATGGCATGATTTGTTTCGTGAACATGTTGGTCCGGGAGTGAAGTTGTATTCGTGGTGGTCGAATCGAGGTCAAGCGCGGGCAAAGGATCGTGGCTGGCGCATTGACTACATGCTCGCGAATGAAGCACTGATGCCCTTTATCGAATCCATCCGAATTGACAGGCAAGGTGGAATCGATATCTCTGATCATGCGCCAGTGATTCTTGATTTGAGTGACAGCGTTACATCCTGAAACCTTTCACGACGTAGAACATTCCAGAAACGATGATGCCGATTGTAATCATTGTACTGATGTGGGATTTCTTCCATCGCACAAGCCAACGTTTTCCAAGATGAACCCCAACGATGGCTGACAGGACCGACCCTCCAACCAAGGGCAGGAAGGTGAAGAGCGCTTCTCCATCTGAGACCAAATAGACGGGTAACCGTGAAAGATCCACCGTTAACGCAAGGAGAGCTGCAGTAGCAGCATAGGCAGTCTTGTCTGGCAATCGCCTTTGAAGAAACATTGCTCGCAATGCGCCTTGGTGCCCGGTTAATCCGCCCATAAATCCGGATCCAAAACCGCCCCATCGGTCCTCAGCTTCTGGTAATCGATACCGTGTCCATCGTTCGGAAATAGAGAGAAGGGGTAGGAGAATCAATGCGAACCCAACAACGATGAGAAGTGGTTTTTGGTTGATGGTCGTACTGAGTGAGGCTCCGATAAGTGCGCCGAGAACCATCGCCCAACCGTAGCGCTTGACCGCTGACAAGTCGACATCTCCTTTCAGGAGGAGAAGTTTCCAACCGTTGTGTGCAGCATGAACGACAGCGACTGCTGCAATAGCAAGATGCGGGTCAAGCCATATGAGCATAATCGGGGTTAACATCGTCGCAAGCCCAAATCCAGCAGGAACGGTGAGTGCTGCGGCGAGAAGGGTTGCAACCATGCCGAACAAGATGAGCATCACCTCCATGGTACGACCACACGGACCCAAATCATGAATCTAACCGATTTGGTTGATTGAAACAGGGGGTTATATCATCAGGCATTCGGATAATGCCATGGGCTGGTCATTTACTGGGTTGGGCTCTGAGATTTTTTTCTCTCAGATTAGGAAGCCTCGTCCAGCGGATGCCCAATCGTGGTGGTACCTTCCGTACGATCAACTCAACCTTGATTTGCTGCCTGTTCATGATTCTGTAGGAATTGTTCTCGTCGAGAGTGAGAAACAAGCAAAACGCCGTCCGTATCACAAACAAAAACTCTGTTATATTCTTTCCAACATGCGACACTTTGCTTTAGAAACACAGAGCAAGGACATCCCTGTTGCTTATGTTGTAACGGACGGACAATACGATGAACCGTTGCGGGATTTGACCAAGGAATTTGGAACCATCAACATGTTACGTGCGGCCGAGCGAGAATTGAGAACAACACTTGCTCCTCTCATCGAAAATGGTTCAATTGTTGAACATCCACATTCGGGCTGGCTGACACCTCAAGCGTGGTTTACAGAAACGGTCGGGTTCGAGCCTCCATTCCGAATGGACCGGTTTTATCGACGAGTTCGTAAGGAGAAAGGATGGCTCATGGAGGGCGACTCTCCAGTTGGTGGAAAGTTCAGTCATGATGCGGACAACCGCCAACCGTGGAAGGGAGAGCATCCGCTTCCTGTCGCCCCTTCCTTTGAAATGGATGAAATCGACGATGAGGTCATTGAATTCATCAATCATCAATTCGCTGAGCACCCAGGCGATGCACGATTGAATCATCTACCAACAAGTTATGCTGACCATCGAAGGGCACTCGACTTCCTCTCCGATATTCTCCAACTGTTCGGCCCCTATGAAGATGCGATGACAAAGGACAGCAGAGGCCTTTTCCATTCTCGCCTCGCCTCTTCCGTCAACATTCATCGAGTGCTTCCTCAGGAGGTCATCGATGTTGTCGTTGCTGCTGAAGCACCTCTTAATTCGAAAGAAGGCTACCTCCGACAAATGATTTGGAGAGAGTATGTTCACCATGTGCACGAAGTGACGGACGGTTTCAACCGGCTTGAGGTTGAGACCACCACTCCTCCAAATCGAGCCGCAGGTTGGCCGATTGAATTGGAACATGATCAAGCCAGCCATCCGAACCATCTCAAGCAAAACAGATCGTTACCGATGGCCTATTGGGGTCAACCTTCAGGAATGGATTGCCTTGACTGGGCAGTTGAAAGCGTCATGGATGAGGCATGGACTCATCACATCCCTCGATTGATGGTTTTGAGCAATCTTGCCCAATTGATGGATATTGAACCACGACAACTTACCGATTGGTTCCATGCCGCCTTCATCGATGCTTTCGATTGGGTTGTTGAGCCGAACGTTCTCGGCATGGGGACCTTCGCCCTCGGCGATGCTATGATGACGAAACCGTACGTTTCTGGTTCTCCTTACATCAAGAAAATGGGCGATTTTTGCTCTTCATGTGAATTCCACCCAGCGAAAACCTGTCCGGTTTCACCGATGTATTGGGCTTATTTTGAACGGCATAAGGATGCCTTCGCAGGCAACCATCGACTTGCAATGACGTTGCGAACCCTTGCAAAGCGACCTGAAGAAAAGAAGCAAATCGACCGAGACACATTCAATCATGTTACAAGCATCCTCGGCCAAGGGAAATCTCTTGCTTCCCAAATGAAACTTTGACGTTCACTTTGGACGCGTCATTTCTTCTGGGCGGACCCAATCATCGAACTGTTTGTTCGTCAATAGGCCAAGACCAATCGCACTTTCCCGCAATGTGAGACCGTTTTCATGGGCATTCTTTGCAATCTTTGCAGCCTTATCGTATCCGATGTGATTGTTGAGAGCAGTGACCAGCATCAAGGAATTATCAAGATGCTTCTGGATGTTGTCTTCGTTTGCTTCCAAGCCCTCGATGCATCGCTCGCCAAAGGCAACACATGCATCGCTGAGTAATCGGATGCTGTGCAGGAGATTGTAGATCATCATCGGTTTGAACACGTTCAGTTCAAAGTTCCCTTGGCTTCCTCCGATTGTAATAGCGGTGTGATTCCCCATCACCTGGCAGCAAACCATCGTCAACGCTTCGGACTGAGTCGGATTGACTTTCCCAGGCATGATTGAACTCCCCGGTTCGTTTGCAGGAAGTGACAGTTCACCGACACCACATCGTGGGCCTGACCCAAGCCATCGCATATCGTTGGCAATTTTCATCAGACTCGCAGCAAGTGTGTTGAGGGCCCCACTCGCAGCTACAATCGCATCATGCGCAGCCAATTGAGCAAACTTGTTTTCGGCACTTACGAACGGAAGTTGCGTTCGATCTGCTATTTTCTCCGCTACCATTTCGGCAAATTCTGGGTGCGAATTCAATCCTGTTCCGACCGCAGTTCCTCCCAGAGCAAGTTCGAACAAATCCTTCTGGGCGAATTCAATACGACGAAGATCGGCTTCGAGCATGTGGACGTATCCACTGAATTCTTGACCAAGCGTCAAAGGAGTGGCATCCATCAGATGCGTGCGACCAATTTTGACAATATCATTGAATTGCTTTTGCTTTGAGCGCAACTTCTGTTTCAAACCCCGAACGGATTTCAGGAGGCGATGTTCAATTTCTTCAGCAGCAGCAATGTGCATAGCGGTGGGAAAGGTGTCGTTGGAAGATTGACCTTTGTTGACGTGATCGTTGGGATGGACCGGTGATTTGCTTCCAAGAACGCCTCCTGCGAATTCGATTGCTCGGTTGGCGATGACTTCGTTGGTGTTCATGTTGGTCTGTGTTCCAGAGCCTGTTTGCCAAATTCGGAGTGGGAAATGTGCATCCAAATCCCCATGCATGACTTCTTCCCCAGCATCAACAATCCAATCTGCTACTTCTCGGTCAAGAATGCCTAGGTCTCGATTTGAGCGCGCAGCTGCAACCTTTAGAATTCCAAATGCACGAATCAATGGACGAGGCATAACGTCATCCCCGATGTCAAAGTTTACCAACGAACGTGCGGTTTGACAGCCATAATAGGTGTCGCTTGGCACCTGCATTTCACCCATTGTGTCGGTCTCGATTCGGTATTCCTGATCGGACTTAGGCGAGCGTGGTCTCGCCTCCCTACTGCGTTCATGGTAAGTGCTTTTGTCGTTCAATCGGTTCTTGATGGCTTGAACAATCCATGCGCTACGCCCGTTGTTTTTACCACCACCCGTCCAGCGATCGAGTTCTTGAGCAACATCCTCGGGTATGCTGACGGAGACAATTCGGCGGTCTCCAACGTTGTGTTTGGCCATGATTATTAACTGCAATCGGCCGTTATTAAACCAAACCAAATGGGATTCTAGGGCATGAATTGAACTGATAAACCTCCTCTGCATGGAACGACTATGGAAGAAGAATCGAATTTTATGCCAAACATGACGACTGCATATGGTATTGCCCTTACCCTGTGGGGGTTAATTGTCACGTGGATTTCCGAGGCACAATCGATTTCCTCATTCGCTCCAGCACTGTTTGGATTGCCTCTGTTGGTCTCTGGAGAGATGGCAAAAACGCCTGAAGCGAATCGCAAATTATGGATGCATGTTGCCGTAACGTTCGGTCTCCTTGCAGCACTGGGGGGAACTCGTTTCTTCATGGTTATGTCCGACGGCCTGAACTATGCGTCAACCTCGATGCTGATGCTCTTTGCTACAGGATCGATCTACACGTTCCTCTGCGTTCGTTCATTCATCGAAGTACGCAAGTCCCGAGGGTTGGATGCTTCGGAATAATCAGAATTTACGTCGACCCTTAACCGTAGGCGCAGAAGTGTTGGTGACGTCAAAGTCGTTTTCATCCTCTTCGTCGACCTTCACAGATACATCGATTTTGACATCACGGGATGTATTTTGCTTGGATTCCATCTTATCGATGGTCTTCATAAGCATCGCAAACTCCAATTCAAGGTCTTCGAGTGCGTCGCTCAACTTTTCAATTTGTCCAGCAAGGCGCTGTGCGATTTTGCGAGCCTTTGACAAGGTTCGGTCATTTCCCATGGTGATACCGTCTTATCGCTCGATTATCAATCCATCGAATCCAAATCAACATCATTTGGCCCGATTCCAATTGTGATTTTCCCGTGTTTCCATACGCCTCGATACATGAGCATGGTCTGGAATGGAGTGGCGACTTCACCCCTTGCTGTCACTGCGATAACACCGCCTCTTCCTCCGATTGGTTCAACAGCGCTCAAGAGATCGTCACAGGCCTTGTCAAGGCCGAGCCCAGAGTTGTGTGTTGTTGCGAGACGGTGAGCGCCACAGGTTCGGATGAACGCTTCTCCAACCCCGGTACATGATACGGCGATGTGTTCATCTGCCCACGTCCCTGCTCCAATAATCGGTGTGTCGCCAATTCTTCCGTTTGGCTTACCAGTCATCCCTCCGGTTGAGGTTGCAGCAGCGACATTTCCTTCGCTATCAAGTGCGACGGCCCCGACTGTCCCCATTCCTTCAAGGTCATGATCCAGAACAGAATCGTCTTCATCGGTTGCGCCTGGTCGGGCATTCTTCTCCTTCCAAAGGTTCCACTGCTTCGTGCGTAATTCGGTGACAAGCCACGTCGGCTCAACTTCTTCCACGCCGTTCCGAATTGCAAATTCATCAGCAGCTTCACTGTTGAGCATGACGGGCCATCCTTGTTTTAGAATGCAATTTGCAGCCCGTATAGGATGGCGAATCCGACGTACATTGACAACCGAACCAGCGGCACCATCTGCCCCGTTCATGATAGACGCATCCATCGTGACTGTGCCGTTTTCATCCAACACCGAACCAATACCTGCGTTGAAGAGCGGCTCATCTTCCATTGTTTCAACAGCCTGAGTAACAGCTTCTAAAGCGTCGATAATGCCAGATTCCAGTGCCTCACCAATTGATGTAAGCACGTGATTCATGCAATGAATTCGCTCTGGGTCGAGGGAGGTCAACCCTCGCCATTCACCATCTCCGCCTGCCCCACCATGGATGGCGAGAATGGTCATTGTCTTCACTCAACGACGGAACAGCGAATGATTTGCTGTGGTTGTGCAGGTCGGTCGCCAGGGAGTTTCTGGCAGCGTTCAATCGATTGCACAACATCCATGCCTTCTGAAACCTGTCCAAATACGGCGTGGTTTCCGTTCAGCCACGGTGTTGCAACAGTGGTCAGGAAGAATTGAGATCCGCCCGTATTTTTTCCTGCATTTGCCATAGAGAGAATACCTGGCTTGTCGTGTTTGAGGCCAAGGGCTGATGGTTCGCAAGGAATCTTCCATCCCGGTCCACCAGTACCTGCTCGTCGCGACATTGGGTCTTTCGAATGCGGACATCCGCCCTGAATCATAAAATCTTGAATGACTCGGTGGAAATGGAGACCGTCGTAGAATCCGTCATTGACGAGTTTGACAAAATTCGCTACCGTATCTGGCGCGCTTCCGTGAAATAGTTCGATGGTAATGTTTCCTGCTGATGTCTCCATAAGTACGTGCATGAATCGACCACGCGAACGCACTTCAAGAGCATTTGCTTGTTCCAATCTTCAGGGTCGCGATGAAGAAACACGTCAAATTGGAGATAGAATCATGCCACCATATGTATCAAAACTGCAACCACACCTTCATGAAGAGATGGCTAATCTGTAGAATAATGACCGATATACTCGACATTGAAATTGAGACCATCGAAGGACGCATAACCACACTCCGCGACCTCGGTGGGAACACGTATCTCATCGTCAACGTTGCAAGCGCGTGCGGATTTACTCGGCAATACGAAGGCATGCAAGCATTGTACGATGCGAAGCAATCCGACGGATTGGTCGTTGTCGGATTTCCGTGCAACCAGTTTGGAGGTCAAGAACCAGGTACACACGAGGAGATTGCAACGTTTTGTGAAACCAAATACGGAGTAACCTTCCCAATGATGGCCAAAGTCGAAGTCAACGGCGACAATCGCCATCCTCTGTTTGCTGAACTCTGCAAGGTTCCAGATCATGAAGGAAGAGAAGCGATCAAGTGGAATTTCAACAAGTTCATTGTACGTGGGGATGGTTCTGTCGAGCGCTTTTCGCATCGCACAGAACCTTCAGAATTGCCCCTGTAATCTCTTCAATCTTGAGGAACGGTTGTTGCGTGAACAATAACTCGCCCGAGTGAGCCATGAACCGAAACGTACCAGGCATTCTTGTAATGCCAATTTGCATCTTCGAGCATTGCGTCGATGGTATTCCATGTGTAGTGTTTGAGCGATGGACGTTCACTCGGTTTGAGTGGGCGATTCAACAACTCTGAGCGAGCCTCTGTTGGTAAAATCAACACAAGGCCTCCATCGACGACTTCTCTGGCGCTGATGAGTGTCTTCTCCAACAGGTCGTGGTGGTTCAACGAGCCTTGCGAATTTCGGCCATAGGGTGGGTCGAGAACGACACCAGCAAAGTTCTCTATCGTCTCTTTTGGAAGGCTTGATTTGATGTTGGTTGCATCCCCAACAGTGAATGGACGTGCATCCGAACCAGCCCATTCAAGGTTCGATTGAGCCCCGAGAATCATTTCCTCATCAAGGTCGATTCCTCTTGCGTTTCTTCCGCTCAGTATTGCTTCAATCGTGAATCCACCAGTTCCGGTCATCGGATCGAGGCATGCTCCTGCGGAAAGTGGTCCACATGCGAGGTTCACGGCGAGTCGAGCAAGTCGTGGCTCCAAGCTCACTGGCTTGAAAAATGGACGCTGTGTTGCCCGACGTTCGATACTCGAATCACCTTTTGGACCATGATTCAAGAGCCAACCAAATGTGACGCTTTTGGAATGCTCATCCAGCAAGACGCCAAAGGAACGCTGAGGGTGTTCGAGATCGATGGTTGCATTCCTTTCACTTAGAATCCCTCCGATTGCTCCAGCAAGCGCTGTGCGAGAACATTCCTCAATCCCTTGTCCATGCTTCCATGCATGAACTGCACAGGTCGAATGACCATGAGGATGAGCGTCAAGGTATTGTCTCACCAATTCCAGTAACGAAGCTTCATTGGACCACGCTACGTTGATTCCGTTCGTGAATACCGCTTCTACTCCGGCCGAAATCGATAATCCGTCAAGGTCACCGGAACATGTCATTTTTGCAAGTCGAGGTGTTGGAAAGGATTCGACGTCACCATCTGGAAAGAGTGCAAAAAGCTCCGCTTGAGCAAGTGCAGGATGCCATCCGCGCAAGGAAACAATGCACTCGCCCATAGCCTTCCCTGTTGGTGCAGGTTCTTCACGGCACCGCATGCGAACCATGACATACTCTCGACCTCATCGATTGGATATGGGCTGTAATCTCCGAGACCTCGCGAATGCGGAAGACATCAATCTTGCAGAACTCAAAGGAAAGCGGGTTGGAATCGATGCTTTCCTAACAGCCTTCCAGTTTCTTACTACCATTCGAGATCGTTCACCAACTGGAGATGGTGGTCCACTGCGTGATTCCAAAGGTCGAACCGTTGCCCATCTCATGGGGATATTGACTCGAACGACGACCATGCTTTCGCTCGGAATTCAACCTGTTTTCATCTTTGATGGGCCTTCCCCTGAGTTGAAAGCGGACGAACTTGCTGCACGAAGAGCGCGTCGATTGGAAGCGGAAGCGGCTCACAAACAGGCTCTCGAAGATGGAGATTACCAAACCGCGCAAAAAATGGCACAACGCATCGTTCACTACAGTCCAGAAATGGTTGAAGATACGAAACAAATGCTTGATTTCCTCGGTGTTCGATGGGTCGATGCAGCTGCAGAAGGCGAAGGCCAAGCAGCGGTTATGGCAGTCAAAGGCCAACTCGATGTCGTTGCAACTCAAGACTGGGATGCTCTTCTGTATGGTAGTCCAATCCTTGTTCGAAATTTGATGAGTGATGGGAGTAAGCGACACGGTCGGACGGTTCGTGCCCAGAAAATCATTCTCGCACAAATGCTTGCAGAACACGACCTGTCCCGTGAACAACTTGTCGATTTGGCCATCATGATTGGAACCGATTTCCATCCTGGTCTGAAAGGTATCGGTCCAAAGACCGGGATTAAACTCATCAAATCGCTCGGTACGATTGAAGCCATTTGCGAAGAGAAGGGAAAAGAGGTTCCTGAGCGCTTGGGCGAGATACGCGAAATCTTTCTCAATCATCCCTCAAGTGAGGTCGCTGATGAAGCACTCAAGCCAGGCCAGGTTGATGTGAAAGGGCTGATTCATTTCTTACAAGAGGAGCGAGAATTTAGTCAACGACGTATCGATGAAGCACTATCGAAGTTGCGAAAAGCGAATCTCATTCGCGACGGTGGACAAACTTCGCTGTTCTCATTCTGAGATTATGCTGGGTCGAGCCCGGGCAAAATGTTGAGATCAGTTGTTTCAACATCGACACCCATCGCTGAGAAACTGCGAGCCAATGCTTCTGCTTGATGAGCAGCAGAAAAGCGTTCTAAGATACGCTCACGTCCAGCCTTTGACCAAGCCTTCCGATTGGTTTCATCACCTGCTTGTTCCACTGCTTCGACCCATTGTTTGATCCCATCATCGGAGTTTGGCCATGGTAATCTCCGACCGTTGAATCCGTCGGTGACGGTATGCGTGAATCCACAGTCGTTGACGACTAAAGCAGGGGTTCCAACCATGGTGGCCTCCATTGGTGTCAAACCAAATCCTTCAGTTCGGGCAGTGGCGATCAATGCGTGCGCATTCCGCATCAAGGCAACAATTTCCGTTTCATCGATTCGAGGCATGACGATCAACTCAGCTCCCAACGTTTGTGCTTGAAGCCTCATTTCTGCTGTTTCCCCACCACCGACATGAACAAGTGGAAGTGATGTTGCTGCAGCGACTTGGACCGCTTCTTTACTCCCCTTCATGAAGCACGCTCGACCGATGGTGAGCAGATACGGGCTGGTCGGTTTGTGGGGGAAGGAATTCCAGACGTTGCGCTCTTCATCCGTTTCTTCTGGTGGCCATGCGGATGGATCGATGGCTGGCCATAGAACTCCAACTTCAGCAGGGCGTTGTTGGTCGTCCCGAAATCGTACATCTCCAGCAATCCACTGCTCACTCGTGGGCCAACCGTACGATGATGCGAGCATGCGTGAGCTGGTGGGTGTGTTGGCGGACACTGCTGACTTTGGGCGCTTCCATAATCGCTTGTGCCAACGTTGATCCCATCGTCGCAGATAGGTGAGTGCGAAGTTTTTGATGAGCAACGACCTTCGCAATGTACCGTTCATGTCTCGTTGGAGCACATCGTCGTAAATGCCCTTGTTTCGTTCATGGATGTAGACGAACAAGGGTTTCCCTTCTGGGATGATGTCGAGAACTTCCAAGCCTCCCGTACCAAGGACAATGCAGCACGCTTCTGCAGCATGAAGTGCAGGTTTCAATTTCGTTCGCAATCGACGCCATGCTTTGCGTGCTGTTCGGCCCGAACGCGCTGTCACTTCTGCAATTGGTCCGCTCGGCTGCTGCCAAGGAACATCGGGAACAATGAGATCGATGTTGAGTTGCTCACAGCGATCGCGTAACAATTGGGGCGCATTGAGTGTGGCTACCGTAATCGACCAACGTTTTGCATGCTCTGGCAAGGCGACCATGAGATCTCGTTGCGCTCCACCAAGCAATCCCATGTTGCGATGGAGGATGACGAGACGAGGTTTGCTCACGTTCTCACCCTCTCATAGATGTTGAGCAAATCATCAACAACGTGCGACCAAAGGTACGGTTTCGAAGCCTCTTGCCCGTTGTCTGACCACGTTTTGAGCTGATGTTCGTCGGCTTGGAGTAGCGTCTTGATGGCGCTCACAAGTTCTTGTGAATCCCCAGGTGTGATGGACAAACCTGCGTCTGGTTCTGTCACCAACCGCCCTAAGTCGTTGACATCAGCCATTACTGTAGGCGCTCCTGAGTGCATTGCTTCGAGCAACACGGTGGGAAGTCCTTCGAATCGAGATGGAATCAAGACTGCTCTTGCTTGCTCAAACAACCACCGCTTTTCAGAATCTTCGACACGACCTAACTTTGCGATGGATTGTGGATGGTTCGATGATGCAATCCTGGCATCAAGCCATTGATCCAACTCTCCGCTACCAGCAATAGCGAGCAGGGCTTGAGGCTCTTCGTGTTGGCAAAGGGAATCCCATGCATCAATCAAAACATCAAGGCCTTTCTGTTCACTGAGTCGGCCGACGAAGACGAGAAGTGGACGGCCTTCTGCATTTGATGGAAGGAGAGAAGGGCGCGACGCATCGTCTGCAACGGGCTCGAAACCGTTCGGCAAAACATCGATTGGTTTTCGCACGCCTCTTCCTTTCAGATGATCAGCATAGTACGGAGTGAGTGCGATACGTGCTTGCGAGGCATGAAGAGTCCGACGACCTTGAACAGCCCAACGGATTCGTTTCAGGATCTTCCCAGTCCGACTGGTTTTGATGTAATCGTTGTGGAACGTCGTAACCACAGGAATGCGTTGTTTTAACGCCCGTTTGAGTGAGCGACGGATAAGAATTGGTAAGGTATCGTGCAGATGAACAACATCAAAATCCATTGCCAATTCTTTGATTGAAACTACGGGGTCAATACCTCCAAGGATGCGCTTTGGAGGCAAGCGAATGACTTCTACACCATCGCGAACAAACCGTTTTTCATCATGCCCGGGGATGTCTGCACACCAAACGGTTGCTTGATGTCCGCGCGCAACCAACTGTCGAGCAATGTGTTCGACGTGCTGATTTCCTCCGCCGATGTGTGGCCAATACCAAACGTGAACGAGGAGAACTCTCAGAGGTGCATCCACATCCGAAGGTTCCATGATGCGAATGGCTCGTCTTTGCTACATTAGCCATTCCCTGTTCTGTCAATACATGTCGCAAAGAATGCATGTGAATCGGAGTTTTCAAGTCATATTGTGGAGTGTTGGCCATCATGCGAACCCTAACTACGCTGATTGTGGTTGGGTTTTTTCTTCTACCAGGCTGCACAGCCTTTGAATCGGAAGGTGACGTTGAGCAGGACGTTGTCATCGATGTTCTCCGTGGATGCACAGATGAAAATGCAGAGAATTACAACCAAAGTGCAGAAGAAGATGATGGCTCCTGCACCTATCCAGAACCCGAACCAATTTTCGGCTGTACAGATCCTACTGCAAGCAATTACGACGAGACCGCAACCGATGACGATGGTAGTTGCACGTATCTCGAAACCATACCGTGCAACGGGATGGTTATCCTCTGCCATCGTCCGTACGATCACGTAACATTCCCAGAAACACACAACGCATTCTCGACGCATGAAGACAACATCTTCTATCCTGCCAGCAATCACAGAACTGGTTTCCAAGCACAATGGAATGCAGGTATGCGAGCCTTCATGCTCGATACACACTATCTGAATGATGTTGATCAAAGCGCAACCAATGTTCGATTTTGCCACGGAGATTCGAGTCGCGGATTCAGCCCATGCACCTACGGAAACGTCGATCCATGGGCATGGTTAGGGAACCTTGAATCGGAAATGAAATCTGAAGACCGTGATGTTGTCACATTGTTGATTGAAAATCATGTTGAAGCGGATCACCTCAAAGCACTTCTCGATGATGTTGGGTTGAGTGATATGATGTACATTCATGAGCTGAACACCGAGTGGCCAACGCTCATCGAACTGATCAATTCGGACAAGCGTTTGGTGGTATTTTGGGAGCAGTCAGGCGATGCTTCCCACCCATACTTCCATGATTTCCTGACGTTTGGTTGGACCACAAATTATGCAGATGAAAGCACATCATCGATGGATTGCAACCCATTACGGGGGGATGATTCCCAACCTGTGTATCACATGAACAACTGGTTGAGGAACCAAGCGGGATTGTCGGATCCAACACGTTCTGCTGAGGCCAATGACGTTGATTTCATGGTTGAGCGTGCAGAAGAATGCATCGAAGATCACGGTAAACGCCCGACCTTCATCGCCGTTGACTGGTGGGAAGATGGGGATGTTGTCGAAGCGGCACGACTTGTGAATCTCATTGAGATTGCATAAACCGAAGCGGACTTGAAAGCGTTGTTACGCCACTCTCCTCGATTAGAGCGCCCCGAGCAACACTTTGATCGTCAGCAAGTGCTTCTGAGACGGTATTGATTGGTGCACAAGGGATTCCTTGCAGCATTTCTTCCAATTCCGTGCGCGAGTGATTCTGAATCCAAGATTGAATCGCTGATTCGATGATTATTCGATCGTTGATTCGTCCTGCGTTGGTGCTCCACTCCTCCCTAGGTTCGATTCCAGATATGGAACAGAACGTTGACCATTGAACATCTGAACCTACAGCAACAACAAACCAACCATCGTTGGCTTCGAAGGCCCGATAAGGAACGAGATTCGGGTGCGCAGAACCCATGCGTGAAGGGTCGACACCGCTTGCTATGACGTTTTGTGCTTGATTTGCAAGCGACGCGATTGCGCAATCCCACAGACTGATATCGATGTGACGTATTCTACCCGTCCGTTC
>PAJM01000042.1 GCA_002706065.1 Methanobacteriota archaeon
CAAACTCGGGAAAAGTGCCTCGGAATCAGGGACAATCACGCTCACACGAGTCGGGCGAGCCATCTTGTTGACATCGGTGACAACCATGGCTGCTTTCTCTGCCAATCTTTTCTCCGATATTGCTGCATTGCGTAGTTTTGGAATAGAAGCAGCAATGGGTATTCTTGCAGCATTCTTGCTTACCGGTTTGTGGGTTCCATTGCTACGCATGAGTTTCGATGAATGGCTCGAACAGCGGAAAGGCGAGGAAATCAAGGAACGACAAATTACCCATCTTGTACCAGAACACTGGCTACGCAGCCTCACCATCCAAAGCGGACGATTCAGAAACTCCGCCGTTATCGCGCTCCTTGCGTTGTTGGTGACGGTACCGGCCAGTATCGCCATGTCGAATCTTGAGGGCGATTTTGCAGTCGAGGACTTCCTTGATGAATCCTCAGATTTTGCTCAAGGTGTCAACATCGTAAACGAGCGATTTTCGGATGAAGGCGAACCTGCAATGCTGCTGATTGAAGGCGATGTTTTGGATCCAAGAGTCTATGCAAGTATCGATGAATTGCGTCAGCGAATGAATACACCTGTGGAAGGAATTCCTGAGAAGATCACGAAAACTCCTGATGGGAACATCGACTTGCTTGCGCTCGACGAATTGGTGTTTGCAGCTCAAGGTTCACTGGTACTCAACGATGAACCGTTCCGAGCACGTGGATGGAATCCCGATGCGGAAGGAAACGGCGTAGGATGCAATACGACACAAATCGGATTCATCGATACCAAAGACCGGGATTGCCTTGCATTCATGTACGGTTTCCTCACCCTTGAAGGAGTCCCTGGAATCGGTCCTATTCCATCCATACCATCGAGCATCGTGAGCCTCTACATTATGCCAAAAGTCGAACTCAACCCATCCATGCCTTGGCTCGACATCAACGGCCAACCTGCTGAATACGAGCACATGCTCATACGCTTCGGCATCACTGGTCCAGAGGATTTCCCAAGCCTTGCTCCTGCAATGGACAAGTTGTGGAACGATCTTGAGGTATTGACAAACCTCTCAACCGGTACGACTGAGCAAGGTGGATCTGCGCCTACTGAGGACAAACCGTTGACATGGGTTATGACCACGGGGCGTCCCGTCACACGATACGTGGCATCGACGGAAATGCAAGATGAAATGCAATCTTCCCTTGTTCTCGGTTCACTCTTTGTGTTCGTATCGCTCACGATTGGGTTCCGCTCAATCAAACAAGCCCTCGTTACGCTAGGGCCAATTCTGTTGGTTGTAGTTTGGTTGTATGGTCTTATGGAAGTCTCTGGTGCAAGCCTCAACATCGTCACTGTCACCATCGCAACAATATCACTCGGTGTTGGTATCGATTATTGTATTCACGTTACTGAACGGTATCGTGAAAGTCGAGAGAAAGGTGAATCTCACAAGCAAGCTTTGCATGCGGTTGGAGGCGCATGTGGCCTTGCATTGATAGGAAGTGCTGCCTCTGATATTGCTGGGTTTTCCGTCATTGCACTTTCTCCTATGGGCTTATTCAGCAACTTTGGTATCTTCTCGGCAGCGATGATCTTCCTCTCCCTCATTGCAAGTCTGGTGCTCACAACGGCAGCATTGGGCTTGCTTCATGAATTCACAAAGCCTGATTCAGAAGAAGAGTAGCATCGGTGTCTTCTTGAAGTAAATGCGCAACGGAGTGTTGCGGTCGAATGGGTTGTCCCACCGGCGGTAGGTGAAACAATGGTCGATGATTCAACACCTGATGATGAAGATGATTGGATGAAATACGCCAATTCAGGATTTGGTTCAACCGATTATTCACTCTGGGATGATGTTGAAGAGGGTGAAGACGAGCCAGAACAGATCGATGAACCAGAACAACTCGAATCGCATACGGAGGATATTCCTCGTGCACCATCTCCTGCAGGATTGAAGCATCTTCTTCGGATGGGGACCTGCGATGCTTGTCTGGGCCGACTCGGTGGAAAACGCTCATTTCAGCAAACGAACGAAGCATCCGGACAGCAGATTCGAGAGTCGGTCAGTGAGGGAAATCAGCGATTGATCAACATCCGAAAAGAAATCCCATTGTGTCCATTCTGTGAGAATTTGTTTGAAGAAGTTGAACTCCTCACCGACGTAATTGAAGATGCGCTGCAAGGCTATGACATTCAAAAACTGCAGATTGGAGCTCGATTTCCAAAGGATCAAATTGAGGATGAAGAAGGACTTCGTAAGCAATATGCTGCTGGAGGTTCAGACGCGCTCAAACCATCCTTAGTCAAAGAAATCTCAACGCAGTTGAGTGAACGATTGACCTCCGTTGAAATTGTGAACGACAAACCAGACATCCTTGCATTGATCGACGTGCTGACGCTTACAGTTACCTTGGATGTTCGTAGCACATACATTTACGGTCGTTACAGGAAACACGAGCGCGGAATCCCTCAAACTCGATGGCCTTGTCGGGCATGCAAAGGAAGAGGATGTGCGAAGTGCAACGACACTGGTCAACAATATCCATCAAGCGTTCAAGATTTGATTGGTAACCCAATCATCGAGTTCTTCGAAGGAAGAGAACACGCATTTCACGGAATGGGTCGAGAAGATATCGATGTCCGATGTCTTGGAAGAGGTCGACCGTTTGTGTTGGAAATCAAAGAACCAAAACGCTGGGATATTGATTATGATGCTGCAATGAAGGTTGTGAACGAAAAAGCCGATGGTGCCATCGAAATCACCGATGTTCGACGTTCAAACCGAAGTGAAGTCGTCCGAGTCAAAGACACACCTGCTGAAAAATCCTACACAATCCGATTCTTGGTTGAGCCATTGACGCAGCCGGAACTTGATGTGCTAACAGCTCCCCTTGACCTCACAAAAGAAGACGTCCAGCAGCGTGGCCGTGGACGACGCAAGCATCGTCGTCGCGGTGACAAGAAAGATAATCCAAAGAAACCGTTGCAGCGCGTTGAACCCACGATTCTCGAAGAATCAGAACTCAAAAAAATGAAAAAAGCCGAGTTGGTTGATTTGTGTGTCGAACGAGACTGTGCATCAACAGGTGTCAAAGCAGATCTCATTGTTCGACTTCTAGCAACAAATCCACAGCCTGTTGAACCCTTGCCACTTCCCGATGAGGCGACCATTCTCAACATCATTGAGAAGCTCGAAGGGGTGAACCTTGCTCAACGAACCCCGGAGCGCGTCGCCCATCGACGTGCCGATCTCGTGCGAAGGCGTAAAGTCATCGAGACACGTGATGCATCGGTCGAAATCGATGCTTCAGGGTCGATTTCTGTCGAATTTACGCTTCGCTGTGAATCTGGAACTTATGTCAAAGAAACCGTTCATGGGGACGATGGCAGAACACAGCCTTCCATCGCTTCACTCATCAAAGCAAAATGCACAGTTGAGTGGCTTGACGTTGGAGACATTCACGCAGATTGATTGGAGTTAATTCATCGCGGTGCTTATATGCAGTGGGTAGGTCGCACAAATGCCTCGAATCAGCGTAATGCAAGTTTCGAACCGTGGAGGTCAGTAAAATGAAGCGATCCAAGGGACAACGAGTAGGGACACGAAGCATTCTTCGTCGACGACGAAAAGACCGTTCTCGAACGTACATCAGCCGCATTATGCACAGTTACGAAGAAGGTGACCGAGTTGCAATCGTCTTAGACGGTAGCCAACAAATGGGTATGCCTCATCGCAGATTCCATGGCCGGACAGGATTCATCCAGAAGCGCCAAGGCGTGGCTTGGGTTGTCTCTGTCAAGGATGGAAACATGCAGAAAACTGTCATTGCCCGTCCAGAACATCTCCGCCCTCTCGAGTGATTACCATGGCTGAAGAAGAAAAAATCGTTGATTTTGCAACTGTTCGCGACCTCCTGCTCGGTGCACAAGAGCGTCGAAGAGATTTGACCTATGAGCAGCGTGCTGCGTTATTCCACGCTGAATGGGCTGCAAGCGACAACCGAAATGGATACCCAACCGATTCCGATGTTTTTGCTGCATTGAAGGAGGCGATTGCTGAACTTCCTGCTTTTGAGAAGTATCCAGAATTGGCCGCAAAACTCGCAGAACTCATGCCGCTCAGTGAAATTGAGATCAAGGCTGTCATGGCAAGTCGTCGAGCCTCGATTGACGACGGAGATGTAAACGCTGTTATCGAACTCGTTCGACAACACATCGGCATCGAATGAATACCTAACTGGAAGTGATTGGTATGAGCCGGCCAGGCCGTGATTACACCCCTCGAAAATTCAACAAGTCGAAGCCCAGCGTCGACACGTCGATGCCGCCGCCTGCGGAGGGTCGCAAAGAAGTTCCAAAACCTCAGAAGACGCCTGATCAACAACGGCCACCTCAACGAAGAAACAATCGAGGAGGCCCCCGACAACAACGGCCTCAACAACGTCGAAGAGACGGTCAGCCTCTCTACGATGCCAAGTGGGTACGGGTTGTCGAACATAACCTCGGCGAAGGCGTCGTTACAGGTTTTACCGAAGATACGGTCATCCCTTGTCGTATTGCAATCGAATCCAGTGAAGCGCTCTTACCAAGCATGCGCATCTATGTTGGAGGTGACGGCAAGGGGGCACCTGAAGGGTCGATTCTCGGTGGAGCACGAATGGACAAAATGTCCAACTCAGCAAAAATGGATTTCCCACTCATTCTTCAGCTGTTTGTCGAAGAACATGGAAAGCACTTTGTCGATGCCTTCTTCAACAAAGCAGGGAACTTATCGCTCAAACAGCACGCCTTCGAATTACTCGCTGGTATTGGAAATAAGAAAGCATTGCAGATGGCAGAACTTCGAGGCTCCACTGGCTTCTCTTCGATGGATGAATTGAATGAAAAGTGTGGTATTGATTCGGCGGAACTACTCGCTCGACGATTTTTCAACGAAGTTGAAGATCGAACGCTTCAGCCTCGACTCATCGACCACCTGTTTCCGGTGAATGCATGAAATCCGCACGTGAATTAACCGACCGTCTGCGGGCTTATCAACCTCCAAATACGGATTTGGGCCAACACTTCCTCATCGACGATGAAATGCTTGACCGCATGGTCACCATTGCAGAGGTTCAGGAAAAGGATCACATTCTCGAAATTGGCCCTGGCCCTGGAACATTAACACAACACCTCCTATCGACGGGAGCGACAGTTACTGCAATCGAAATCGATGATGCGCCTATCCTGCATCTGGATGAAATCTTTCGTGAAGAGCAACGATCGGGCCAACTTCTGCTCCACCATGGTGATGCCTTGAGTCTACCCTGGCCAGAAACAATCACCAAGGTTGTTGCGAACATTCCCTATCAGATTTCTTCTCCACTGATTGAGCGATTAACGCGCTATCAAAAGGAACAGACGAATTCAATCAATCAAATTGTACTCATGGTTCAACTTGAGTTCGCTCAACGGCTTACGATGAATCATCCAGCCGACGTCGGGTCGCTCGGTTTGACCGTTGCTCTAGACTGGGACGTCGAGGAACATCACCTCGTTCCACCGCATCACTTCAGTCCACAGCCTGCAGTTCATTCGCAAGTGATTGAAATGTGTCCTCATGAACGATTTTTCCCCGTCGACAAAAGGTTACTGCGTCAAATGATACATCATGCGTTTGACCAACGAAGAAAGAAGATTCGTTCAACGCTCAAGAAGGCGCCTCGACGTATTTCTCGTATCAAAGGATGGCATGCTCAACGCTGGAAAGAAGCCCTACAATCACTGCATGATTTGGAAATCATGGATGCCCGTCCTGAGGAATTATCAATGGACGATTGGATTGAACTCGCAAAGAAGGTTGAAAAAGGCTCGATGTGATGTATATGAGTAAACAGATGCGGGGGAGGGTTTTCTTAGGAAGGTCCCCTCGGTTGACATTGTCGGAGGGATGATATGGCAAAGAAAGACACCTATCTTGCACTACTTCGTCGAGGTATCGACGACTCAACTGCACAATTGCTCGCCGATGCGGGACTCAAGATTGGAGATCTCAAGAAAATCGATGCTGAGAAACTTGTCGATAACTACGGACTCAAGCAAGACATTGCAGAGGGTGTAATCAGCATCATCGCCGCTGGCCCGCAGAGCCACGGAAAGGAACGATTCTTAGCCAAGGTTCTGGCTCCAGATCGGAAGCAAGAAAGTCGTATCGAAGAGATGCGATTCAAGCGCAAACAAAAAGACGTCCTCAGTGAACTTGCCGAACAAAAAGAGCGGATTAAGCTCGCAAAAGTTACGGCCTTTAAAGACAAGAAGCTCATTATGAACCGCCTTGGGAAAACCGTTGAATTGATCGTCAAACTGGAAAACAGTCTTGACGACGAAGGAAAGGACGATCAGAAGGTCAAAATTCGAGATCAATTGGAAACTCGAGGCCTTGAAGCAGCTCGAGACCATGAAATGCTTGAACTGGAAGGTACGCCTCAAGACATTGTTGATTTCCGTAGGAAACACGTCCCTGCTCTCATCTTCCACGCATGTCCAGAGTGCGGTGACGAAATGGATCCACGACAATCACGAGACATGGACCGAGGTGGAGACTTTGCTCTGATTTGCTGGGAGTGCGAAACCAGTTTCACACCATTCCTCAGTGACATGGTCAATACGCGTCTTGAAAACGGCTCGCGTATCTCCATCGATGTCGATAAGCCGCCACGGAACCCCGTTCCTCCGAAGCCAGCGAACATGGGACTGGCAGACGTGAACGAGCAACTCCGTAAGGATCTGGAAGCCACAGGTGCCACTGCTGACCTCATCAGCGCGGAAATTGAATCAACTGGCCTCACCGGCGGACTCATGGACATCAACGACTGGATTGACCAAACACTTGCAGTCAAGGGTTACATCCAAGCGCAAGAAGATCGCGAAGATTTCATTCTCCGGACCGGAGCGGGTGCGACCAAGTTCAACAAATGGATGAAGAAGGCGGGCCTGTTCTTCAACAAGCAAACGGGTCGTTGGACACGAAACAAGCCGGGCCGATGAGGTGGAATCATCACTCAACCAGCCGTGGTGCGATTTTTCCGTGGCGTCCAACTGCTTGGACAAGCGATCATCAAACCAGATGTTCCACTTGCTGAACTTGCTGAGGATGCTGGTGTTGTTATTCCAACAAACTGCACGTCGGGCACATGCGGAACGTGCATGATTACATTGCTGAAGGGCGAAGTACCACTTCCAGAAGTACTTCCTCCAGGGCTTGATGAAGACATGGTAGAAGAACAGGCTCGGCTTGGTTGCATCGGCTGTCCATCCGGAGATGTTGATGTTGACGTTCGGCCTCCGCTATGAGGTGATGAGATGTTCGAAGAATGGGGAGGAGTCGAATGGGTTCTTCTCGTTGTCAATGTTGTCGCATTGTTCATTGCAGGGAGGTTCCTCGTACGTAAACTCAAGAAGAAATTCGAAGAGGTTGAAAAGCGACAAGCCTTTCATCGGCGAGTAAACAAACCCTGAGTTGTCTTCAAGAACCTTGGACACTAAGCAAGAGCATGGACGAGATTGAACCAACGCCAGTTGGCAAGTTTGTCCAAGCATTACGCGCTCGGTTGCGATCCGATGACCGCAACCAACACTGCCTTCTCAAGGGTGAAATCAGTCAATGGAAACCCTATGCATCTGGGCATACCTACTTCAGTCTCCGAGATGATAATGGGCAGATAAGTGCTGTAATTTGGAAAGGGCGTTGTCGGGTTCCTGACGGTATTAAGGATGGTCAAGAAGTTCTGGTCATTGGGAGTGTTGACCTCTATCCAGCACGAGGACAATTGCAAATCGTTGTTGAGCGAATTGAACCCATTCAGAGGATTGGAGCCCTTGAGCAACAAAAACAGGAACTTCTGACTCAATTGCGTCAGGAAGGCATTCTTGACCGGCCGAGGAAAACATTGCCATTGTTTCCAAAACATTTGGTGATCGTAACAGGGAAGGATTCTGCAGCCTTAGCAGACATGCTGCAGTTGTCTCAATCGAGATGGCCGGGGATACGTACGACTGTGGTTGGTGTTACTGTTCAGGGAGATCGAGCTGTTCAAGAAATCGTTCGAGGCCTTGCTGTAGCCCGGAACCTTCACCGACAAGAGATCGCCCAATCGCTCAACGTTCCCCCCTGTGACGTTGTGATTGTAGGAAGAGGTGGTGGCTCACCGGAGGATTTGTGGGCGTTCAATCTCGAAGCAGTCGCTCGCTCAATCGCAGCAATGCCAGTGCCTGTAATCTCTGCGGTTGGGCATGAATCAGATATTCTTGTCAGCGACCTTGTTGCTGACGTTCGCGCCTCAACTCCGAGCCATGCTGTCGAATGTTGTATACCGTTGGTCGATGACTACCTCGCTTATCTTACGGATTGTGAGGATCGGATGATGCAAGGTTCTCTTCGTCAATTCAACGATACACGTCAGAAATTGCAACAACTAACACTTCGTCTCCAACTTGCTCCAAGCAAAGGTCTTGCCCAAGCCGTTCGCCACCTTGAACGTCTCGGGAATGATCTTCAACAAAAAACAACATCTGCTTTGCAGCACCATCAGCAGCGGCTTGCAGTGCTTGGGCAAGCCCTGCACATTTCCCACCCAAAGCGAGTCCTAGAACGCGGTTACATGATGGGTATTGACAACAAAGGGAAGGTGATTTCAAGTGTTCGTGGATTGAGCCAAGGACAGACCGTTTCACTCCAGTTTGTGGATGGAGAAGCCGACGCAAACATTGACAATATACGACAACGCGAGGAGAAAACATGACCGAAGAGAGATATTCTGATGCATTACGACGACTTGAAGCAATCGTTGCTGAACTTGAACGAGGTGGAATGGACCTTGAAGCAACACTCGAACGATTTGAAGAGGGTTCGAAACTCCTACAACGATGTCAGTCTGAGTTGAAAGAGGCAGAAGGTCGACTCGAGAACCTACGGCTACCAGAAGCCGAAGCGATGGTTGATGAGGCGAAAAAAGAATGAATCGTTTGCAGAAATTGAAAGATGTGTATTCACTTCAATTGGATATCGTTGATGGTCCCACATCAGAGCGTTGATCGAGGCTCGTGAACGACTGACGCCATTGCAGGTAGAAGTATGCGGGAATGGTCCATCCGATGATCGATATCAACCACGTTACAATCGTACCCCATATCGGCCCGAACAGTGGAAACAGTACGATTGCGAGCACAGCAAAAACTCCAACGCTTGCTCCACCAAGCATCATTGGCCCTGCTGCACCTTGAGGCACATCCTGGCCTTGAGCAAGCCATAATGCGATCATCGAAGTGAGGAAAATGGCGGGGAACGTACTGACCAACCCCGAAATAAACGGATAAGAAAGACTGGAAAACCACACAGCAATTCCAATGGCGAAAGCCGCTGCTCCACCTCGAAGAATCAAAACGAATGGGCGGACTGAGCGGCTCCCTTTTGGTGCTGGACGTGTGGTCCACGTGGCCAATAATCCGAGAACAATTAACAATCCTAAACCACTCAATGCAAAGGTCAATACATCAAAACCAGATGATTGCAACTCGCTGGAGAGGGCAAGCACGAGACTTCCAATTACGAGCCAAACAATCAGCGAAAGAATTGTGGTGCCAAGAAGAGAGAGGTTCAATTTCTGTGGAGCATAAATCCAAACCAAAAGGAACATTGCATTCACCATCATTCCCAACGGAACAATCGACATCGATTGTGCGAAATTTGTTTCTCCAGAAGTACTGTACATCCCGATTGCTGCAGGAACGATGGTCGTTGGAATCGTCGCTAAAACGCCTCCAGTTCGTCCTCCAAATTTCTCTATGGCAATCGTAACCAATGTTGCAACGATTCCTGCGAACAGTGCAGAGAGGAGAATCGAAGCAAGCAACATGGTCATTCAAACGGATCAATGTGGACAATTTGTTCAATGTCAATTCGCGAGTAACCACGTTCTCGAGCATTGTCCGCCGCCTTCATCAACATCCGACGAATCCACCCAAACGCCATCAATGCGCTTAATCGGTTTACTGAGTCGATGAAATACATTGGGTCCCGGCCAAGATTTGCATGCTGGCGAATATCGTTTTCGAGTTCTGAGACCATGTCTCCATACGTCAAGAGAAGGTCCTCAGCGGCATCATCCGTAATGGCCATTTTCGCATGCGTTCTTGACATGGATTTCACGTGTGTGATCGTGATTATACCTCCACCTCGAACTTCAACACCTTCCTCCTCATGTTGCTCTTCATCTGAATCCTCAGATGCTGCTCCTTTGCCCATTGAATGGAGGGCAATCTCAAGGTGGCGTGGTTTAATTGTCGAGACCCGATCACGACTTGCAGCCTCTTCACAATGACGGATGATACGGGCAAGGAATTTTTCAAGATGTTCAATTCCCCCTTGGACAGCTGCTGAGCCAACAGATTCAACCTGTTTAATCCGATCAATCATGAGTTCACGGGTCCGATTGTAATTCAATCGAGTTCGTTGAGCATCATCCAAGGTTTTACGCTCAGCATCATTGTCGAGAGTGGCTTCTTCCATCATTGGCACAAGTCGGTCCAGTTCTTGACATACCAACGTGACGAGTTCGCCCTTGACTGCTCCAGCGATTCTCATTGAAGTGTAGGTCGAGGCTACTGAACCTATGTGGCTTGGAGCATATGGCTTTGCGGGCATAAAGGACGCTCGCATTCCACCTCTTTGAACACACCGAGGTGTGATGTTCCTACCATTCTGTAAGCCATGGCCATGCACCACCGGCTGTGACTGGGCGCATCCCTTCCTCATCTCGAATCCAAGTATCCTCTGAACCAATGCTTCCATCAGCATAGACCAGTTTGGGCTCAATTGCCATTGTTCCACCTACGGGAAGCGACCGATCAAATCCTGCAGCAACAACAGGTGATTCATCGAGTTGCAATCCTACCGAGTGACCGAGGAACTTCGACTGGTCGGGTTGCATTCCCATGAGGTGTTGTTCATAGCCCAGTTCGTGAGCAAGGGCTTGACCTTCAATCCAGGCCTGGCTGCATGAGCCTACTTCATCAAGAACACCAACAACTGTATCCTTTACAGCGATCATATCCTCAAGTCGCTGATGCCATTCGGCCGATAGTGAACCCAACGAGAACATTCTCGTCATATCAACAACATATCCTCGATGGACGTGAACCAAATCAGCAAGCACAGGCTCATGCGGTTTGATTTTATTGAATCCTGAACCCATCCCTGCAAGTGAATGCGGCCCTGAACCACCAACGGCTGAGTCGAAGAAGGATGGAACTCCTCCTGCCCGTCCAGACACAATGACACCTCGGTTGCATTGCAACGGAAATCGACGCATCTGTACCTGCCCACTGAAACCTTCACTTCGACTGATGGCTTCCGCAGCAGCAACAAGATCGAGTTCGGTTACACCTTCGCTTCCAAGTTGAGATACAGCCTCAAACATTCGGTATTGAACCTCTGCACCTTGAGCCATTTGTTCTTGTTCCCAAGGCGACTTGACTTCCCTCAATCGATGAATGATTGCAGTGACATCCTTGCACTCTCCTAACGAAGAAAGTGCAGAGGAAAACCGTTGTGCAAACGATGCTGGAAGTGCTCCAAATTGTAAGCTTGGGGCTCCTAATGCCCCTCTTGCCTTGAGTACATCAGCAAATTCACGAAGTCGAGGAAACGGTTCGAGTTGAAACGGTGCGTTATCGCCCCCGGCCTCGTATCGGGCTCGTTCAAGTGAACGGCGGACGAAGAAAACTGGACCATCCCCTTCTGAACCTTCAGCTGGAACAAACAACGAACCATCCTGCCTGCCTCCGGCGAAATAATACAAATCAACAGGATGTTGAATTAGAGCACATGGAAGTGCTGCAACCCGTAGTGCTCGTGCGAGCTGTTGAAGGCGTGATTCGAGTTCAGATACTGGAACTCGCCAGTCCTCACCCTCGGGACCGAATATCATCGTAGAATCCCAATCGCCCATGATGTACCTCCAACGTTGTTATTGAAAATCACTACGCTTGCTGCGGCATCAAGAGGCGGATTTGGTTTGCGCCAATTCGAATGCATCGGTTTGTGCTAATCGTTCTTCAGCAATTTGACAATATTCTGAGGATAAATCGACGCCAATGTAAGTCCGCCCTGTTAGTTTGGATGCAACACATGTAGTACCTGAACCATTGAACGGATCAAGTACGGCGTCACCTGCAAATGTGTACAATTCAATGCACCTTCTTGGCAATTCGACTGGGAACGGGGCAGGGTGATTGACTCGACTTGCGCGTTCTGTAGCAAACCTCCAGATTGACTTTGTATGGTCGATGAATTCCTGTTTGTCAATCGTATCAATCCGGCCTTCTTCGCGCTCTTTCTTCGTACGTGGCAATTTATAGTCGCCCTTTGAAAAGACGAGAAGATATTCGTGAATGTCTCGTAAACATGGATTCGATGCGCTTTGGAAGGATCCCCAAGCGCAAGATGACCCAGCGCTTGCAGATTTGTCCCAAATAATCTCTCCACGCATCAGAAATCCGAGATTGAGCATGATGTTGTTGATGTGTGTTGAGAGAGGAATGTATGGTTTACGCCCAAGGTTGGCAACATTCACAACCATTCGCCCACCTGGTGAAAGAACACGATAGCATTCAGAAAACACCTCTTCGAGCAACTGAAGATATTCTTGCAGGGATAGGTCATCATCGTAGATCTTCGAAGCGTTGTATGGAGGAGAGGTAACAACCAGTTGTACACAATTCTCAGGCAATGGAAGCGAACGGGCATCCTGGGTAAGTATGACATTCTCATACTTGCTTGGAAGAGCTTGAGCAGAACCAACATCACGACTTGAGGCAAGATTTGCATTCATTCGACTGTTGTAATATGTCGACGAATCGTGGCTTTCTCGCTTGGATACACCGAAGGCAGAAGTTGCAGTACTCGCACGTTGTCGAGCACCTCCAAGCGATGATTCATCGCTAGTGCGCTTTGCCATAGAAAACAACAACGTTGACTGACTTATCACCTTTCGCGCTCAGGTTCTGCCTCGTGTGGCTATTTTGTGACCCACAAGAACTTCCCACGGACCGTATGGGCGAGCAATCAAAAACTCCCTTCCTCTGGACGAATCAATGGCGAACGTCCTCACCTTGGACAACATCAACGTCGATGGCAAGACCGTCTTGGTTCGCATTGACATCAACAGTCCATTGGACCCGTCCACGAGAGCATTTCTTGACGATACTCGAATCCGCGCTATCCTTCCGACCATAAATCGCCTCTCAAAAGCAAAAACGGTGCTCATTGCGCATCAATCTCGACCAGGAAAGAACGATTTCACCAGCACCTTAGGCCATGCTCGTGAACTTGGACGTCTTCTTGGTCGTTCCATCAAGTGGGTTCAAGATATTCACGGTGAGAAAGCAATGAAGGCCATTGAAGCGATGGAAGACGGCGACATCCTCATGCTGAACAACATTCGAATGGACCCTGAAGAGGTAGGTTCGAAAGGTGATTCTCTTGCACTTTCAGAAACAACATTGATTCAAGATTTGGCCAGTGTTGCCGATGTCTTTGTCAACGATGCGTTTGCGTGCGCTCACCGAAATGTACCGAGCGTCGTTGGTTTCGCTCATCACCTTCCGTGCGTTGCAGGTGAATTGATGGCTCATGAGATTCGTCAAATCGATCATGCACTGGAAACACCGTCTCGCCCCTGTATTGCTGTACTTGGCGGAATCAAGGTTGACGATAGCATCGATGTTGCGATCAACATGCTCAACAACAACATTGCTGATGAAGTCTGGCTTACTGGAGGGGTTGCAAATCTTGCGATTCATCTTTCTGGGAACGATATTGGCGACAGCAACGTTGAATTCCTCAAAAACGAGCTTAAAGACGCATGGGGATCAACCGTAGAGGCTGCAAGTTCATTGCTTTCTTCTCACAAAGAAAGGATTGTCCTTCCGGTGGATGTGGCAGCGAATGTCGAAGGAAATCGAATCGATTTGAATGTTGATCAATTACCCATTCATGCCCCGCTATTCGACCTTGGATTGCAGTCGATTCGATCTTTATCAACTCGAATTAAAGAAGCAGGAACCGTCATTCTCAATGGGCCAGCGGGTGTCTTTGAACTTCCAGATTTTGCTCTTGGAACCATTGAGATGCTCAGCGCTTGTGCTGAAACGAGCGGATACTCGCTAATGGGCGGGGGTCACACGGCTACACTGGTGAGTCAACGAGGTATAGCACAAAAAATGGGTCACGTTTCAACTGGCGGAGGTGCTTGCTTGGATTACATAGCAGGACGAACACTCCCCGGAATTCATGCGCTCGAAATGAGCGCCCAGCAATATCAATTGGAAATCACTCCTGTTCTGCATGACGAATAAGGAGCCACAGGGGAGACTCGAACTCCCGACCTTCTGATTACGAATCAGACGCTCTACCAACTAAGCCACAGTGGCGCAGATTGAGGGCATAAGCCTACGGTCATAATTCCACCGATTCGAGCACTATGCTCTTGAAGAAGCAGAAGTAGGCACCCTCATGGGCGATGATACTGCGGTACGCTATACCAACACCGTCCTATACGACGACCACTTCAAAAAAGTCGTCGGAGACGTACTCCTACACAAGAATGGATCGTGGTCAACATCCAATGGCGACGAAGACGTAGTGGACGAGATCGATGGTTCGAATCGTGTACTTACTCGGTCTTTGCAAAATTGGCACACACATCTAGCCATGCAGCTCAATGCCCGAGATTTTAGCGACGGTTATCCTCTGCATCGATGGTTAAATGAAGCGATTTTTCCAACAGAAGCACGCATCACTCCCGAATATGTTCGGATTGGTACACGTGCAGCCGCTGCTGAAATGATTCGAACTGGTTCGACGTTTGCAGCGGACATGTACTTCTTTCCTGCGGTTACTGGAAAGGTTCTCACCGATGCTGGGATTCGAGGACTTATCGGTGGTCCAGTAAGCGATGCTGCCTTGCCATCGCATGATGATGCTGAATCTGCTCTTGCTGAACTCGATCAATTGCTTTCTCAGAACAACCAAGATGATTTGGTCCAGTATGCAATTGCAACACATTCGGTCTATCTTTGCTCACAAGAAACATTGCAGCAAGCAAGTGATTTAGCTCAACGAAGGAAAGGGCGTCTTCACATACACGTAAGCGAAACACGGAAGGAAGTTGCAGAGTGCAAAGAAGCCAACGGATTGTACCCTGTTGAATATCTTGATTCAATTGGCTTTATTCAACCAGGAACAATCTTTGCCCACGCATCGTGGGTAAAGAAAAACGAAATTCGAATGATGGCTGAGCACAATATCACCGCTGTTCATTGTCCTTCATCAAACATGAAATTAGCATGTGGCGGTACACTTTCCTATCCGCCGTATCGTGATGTTGGAGTTGACATTCGTATTGGGACCGATGGGGCTGCGTCGAGTGGAAACGGGTTGAATCTGTTGCATGAGGCGCGACTTGCAAGTCTCGTTCAACGGCACGATCATTGGGAATCAACACTCCTACCTGCCCAAGACATCTTCAAAATTGCAACGAAGGAAAGCAAGGATTGGGTTGCTTGGAATCTTGACGATATCAGAATGCGTCCTCTCGGGCGGTCAAACAATCGTCACCTTGCGAATTTGGTTTACAATGGTGGCGATTGTCTCGATGTGTTGGTCAACGGACAATTTTTACGCAAGAACGGGACAACATTAACCCTTAATGAACAACAAATTATTGATGAATTGGATAATGCAGTGCACTCATATTATGATGGAGTGGAGTAATCACTCACGCCCATAGAAAATGAGGACTGCACCGGAGAGGATTGCTCCGAACGACACCAGAAGGCTGAGTAAAGAATGCCCAAGATGAACTTCATAGAAAACCACAACCTCAGTGCCTGATGGTAATGCGCCATCCTTTGCTCCCAAAGCAGCAAAATAGGTTCCTGATTCCATCTCCCAAGTGAACCCTTCTTCTGCCGTCGCTCCTGGATTTCCGGCAACGAAGTCCATCGAACTTCCATCACAGTCAAGACCGTTGGAAAAGAAGGTTGGAACGTCTTCACAGCGTTTCTTTTCGTCCTCATCGACAAGGCCAATCCAGACATCGTCCCGATCCCACGTGATGGTTACCTCTGCAGCCACAAATGCAGAGAGAGCATTTCCTGGCAACGGATCTCCCGAAAAGAAGGCCTTGTTGGGAGCATTCGGCGTAGGAATGTCTTCGACCTCGCCAGTCAAGGTGTATCCGATGATTCCAGCCAAGAGCAGAATCGTACCAAAACCTGCAAAAAAAAGCCCTGCCTTCCCTCGTGAAGTGAACGAATCAAGCATAATCAGGCCCCAAAGAATGAGAGTGCGAGAATCGTGTAACAGGCAAGCAACATTACGCCTTCCAACCAATTGGTTTTCCCATCATTAAGAATAAAATTCGCAACGAGAACCGACATGAATGTTGCAGCGGTTTCAAGGATTCCGAATTCAAGTGAAAGATCGACCTTCATCACCCAAGCGAAGGCGACCATGAGCGGTGCGACGAAAACGGCAATTTGGACACTCGAACCAATGGCGATTGCCAATGAAAGGTCCATCTTGTTTTTTCCAGCAACGAGAACTGCAGTGAAATGTTCAGCCGCATTTCCGAAAAATGGGAGAAGAATGACTCCAATGAACAGAGTCGGTAAGCCCCAACCTTCTGCAGCAGCATCAACGCTGTGAACGAGAATTTCAGCCATCCATCCAACCAGGACGGTAGCGAGAAGAAGCAGAATCCATGCATTCTTCGTTGTCATCTTTGGTTCTTCTTTGTCTTCGGCTTCAGAAGAGACGTCAAACAAGTGTGAATGCGTTTTGAATTGAAAGAACAGTGACAGTCCATACATGAGCAGAAGTACAAGCGAAGCGTACCTTGACAACTCCAGTATACTATCTGTCGTTACATTCGAGCCAGTATGATGCGCAGCGGCAGGAATAATCAATGCGAGAACTGCGAGGAGTAACAAACTCCCATTCATTGAGAGGGCTTCTTGATTGAAGGATTGGGTTTGATGCTTGTAACCTCCCCAAAGAAGTGCAAGTCCAAGAACGAGGAGGAGATTTCCGAGTATGCTGCCGATCAGGCTTGCTTGGACAAGCTGGATCATAACAACCGCTTGGTCTGGATTACGTGCGGCGGTCCAAATGGCAAGACCCGCAATAATGATTTCAACAGCATTTCCAAACGTTGCATTGAGCAAACCTCCAAGATTCTCACCAGCTCTTAGAGCGATCTCCTCGGTTGCGTGACCCATCAAAAATGCCAATGGCATGATGGCGATCATCGAAAAAAGAAACGTCATCTCAACATTATGTTGAAGATTAAAATAAATCGTTATGGGGACGGCGAGAAGCAACCAATTCAAGTGATTGTGTAGAGGGTTAAAGGCATCCAAGACGGAGTGATGATGATGTTCAATGTGTTCAGCCATTCGACCACATCTAACGATTAATCATCACTCTTCTTTCGACGGACTGGACGCTTTCTGGTTGGTGCTGCTTTTCGAGCTGGTCGTTTCCGAGTCGGACGCTTCCGAGGCGTGACCTCTTCATCATCGTCATCGTCATCGTCGTCATCATCGTCGTCATCGTCGTCGTCATCAAGCCCCGCCCAAGAAAGATCGTCGTCGTCGTCATCGTCGTCGTCTTCTTCTTGCTCGGCCTTCTTTTTTCGTCGAGTCTTGCGTTGCACCGTATTGACTGCGAACGGATCGTCTTCTTCCTCAGGTTCAGAAGCGGATCCAGATTTCGATTCCTCTTCCTTCTTTCCTTCCGCTGCAGACCCAGTTCCAGTGATGTCGTCCATGTCCAAATCTTGGGTAGTACCGATAAATTCGGACATCCAATCGTCGTCTTCATCATCGTCGCCACTCTTTTTCTTTCTCTTAGGACCGGACAAACTGACTTGCACAACCAACAGGGCTGCAATAAAGATCACGACGTTCACAGCAACTGCAATCCAAACCAGAACGTATGGCGGTTCACTCATTGACGGCGTAATGACTTCAGGTTCTGGTTCTGGTTTGAGATCTTCTTCGAATGTACAGACTGTTTCGCCCTCGAGGTTGTTTCGGCAGAAGTCAACCACAAAGACGACCTGTGCCGTCTTCTGGTTTCCAGCAGTATCGAGAGCTCGAACGGTGATTGCATGCTGTCCGGCATCGAAGGTACCTGCTGAGAACTCCATGTCGCTCACAAGCGACGTACCGTCTCCATCGACATCGGTAATGCCTTCAGCATTCGCCCAAGGTGAAGTACTGGGCGAGCCAGTCAATCCACCGTGGTTGAAGGTAAATCGGTACTGAAGATCTGCAATTTGAACGTCATCTTCAGCAGCAAACATGAGATTGATTTTATTTCCGTAAAGATACTTCGAACCTTCTGCGGATGGGGATGGTGCATATACTGCAATCGTTGGCGTCTGAGCATCGATCTTGAATGATGTGTTGGTAATGACGCCCTGATTATCAGCGAGGTCAATAAGCGTCATGCGGATGAACAGATCGCTCGCTTTTTCAGTGCCCGAAATCCTAAACTCAAAACTGTATTCAGGACCTTTCTCCGGGTTCAGTTGATTGTCTGCGGTTTGAGTCATGAGGGCTCCTCCAGCTGTTTCGTTGTACCCCTCGGAAGAGAAGACCTCAATACTTGGAGTTGTTTTGAGGTATTCACTCGATTCAATCTTCACGGTGTAAAGACCAGGCACGAGTGATGGACTCGTATATGGAATCCCATCTTCATCGACCAATTCCATTTGAATGGTTGGTGCACGAGCATCTTCTCGAATCAAGCGAGTGTTGGAGGTCATACCATCAATGATTTCCTGATTGCAATTCTGGTATTGATCGCATACAGTAATTGCATAGTATGCGTCCTGCTCAGAGCCACTTGGGATTGGTACATTTCGAATGATGGTGGATGAGGATTGCAGCCCGACATTGATATCGTCAAGAACAAGTTCCCAGCCGTCTTCATCGGCGACGCTGATCGAGCTATCTTCGAACGGGTTACCGTTGTGACGCCAAATTTGGTAAACCTCGTTCAATTCTTGCATGTTCCCCCATTCCATGGCTACAAAACCAAGGTCACCACGGCTTTCCGCTGTAACGATTTGCGGCCATGTTGGGCTCGTAATATCAATTTCAACGGGGCCGTCATAATTCTGATCCAGTCCGATGTACTCGAATGATCCATTCGTATGGATGTACTGCGCTTCGCTTGTCACGTAGATGTACCAATTAAGAACAGCGCCCGTTTCAGAAACAACATCGGGTCCAATGACGATATCATACACTTGCGTGTTGTCGTTGACAAATCCGTGATAGGTTGTCTGTGTTGCAAATTGTTGCGAATTTGTTGGCACCCCGTTGCTGGAATAGATGTGGTAACGTTCACCCTCAACGCCCAGTTGATCGGTCCATGTGACTCGAATGGTTCGGTCTCCGATAAATTCTGCTTGGACATTGGTTGGTTCTTTTTGCCAGTTGCTGAATGCATCTTCTTGGATTGCATCGCACGAACCACCGCTTGTAAGCTCGTTGAACAATCCGATGGCATCAACTGTAACAACGCAATAATATGCCCACCCAAGCGTTCCTACTGGAAGTTGGCGAGTGTATTTGTATGGAGCATTCGAATCTTCAAGCGTTTGGTTTTCGTACACAGAAGCAAGGAATGTGACGCCAGTATTGTAGATGGACGAAAATGGAACCCCTGACACGTACAGATCGTAACGTTCTCCGAATTCACCAGGAACGCCAAACCATGTCAATTCTGTTTCACCAAATCCTTGTTCATCGGATGTTGTGCTCACGGAAAAGACGTTCACGTGGGTGGGTGGTCTGTTGTCCTCAAGAATTGGTTGGCTCAGAGCGTTGTTTGACAAGAATCGAAGATCAACAAAATCCTCACCGGGTCCTGTTTTGTTTGGTACAAAGTACGTGATTGCATAATACGCCTCCTCGTTGGTGTTTGGAGGTACGGCGTGGACGTAGGACTCAAGTTCGGAACTGATGTTTGCAATTGGCGTCAATTGATTGTACACCTGTCCGCCATTGCTTCTCGAAATCTCAGTCGTCGAACGCCAAATCAGAATTGTTGTGTTTGGGAGCGCAGGGTTCGTGTTTGGTAGCAACGGAGAGTGATAATTAATCCATGTCAACGTTGTTTCACTTTCTGCAAGAGAGTATGATGCTTGGAAGTACAAAGGAGTCTCAATCGATGAGGTAGTCTCCTCGACGCCAATTGTCAAGGTTGAGACATCTGGATCGAGTTCTTGGTGGGAAACTGTTGTTCCATCTTCGTCCCACTCAATGGTGACCGCATAGTAAAATGTACTATTTGTGCCTGCAGCAACAAGGTAAGAGACACTGTGACCGGGATGTTGACCTCCATTGCCACCTGCAGAACTTAAACACCATGCGTATTGAACATAGACGTTTGCTTGACAGGCTGCAACCGAATCAACGACTTGTGCCGAGTCAATGTTTGATTGTGTAATTGGTTCGGTGAAACGATGGACAAAATACGTAGCAGAATGATAGTATGGCACATTTCCGTTGTAAGTATCGATGTTCTGCCAAGTGATCGTTGTTGTTTCAGAAACAGGGTCGAACGTTGCAGCGATGTGTTGTGCTTGCAGGTTGCTTGGATTTGTGTCCGCCGCAGTCGAAACTGGCGTCAGTGGAACAAGCATCAGCATCATGAGCAAGACCATGATGACGGCTTTCGGTTGGAGACTACGGTTCAGCGTGTTCGCACCCATCACTCAATACGTCACCGCCGCCTGTTAAGAGCATAACGCATGATGTGAGGAACAACAACGACATTTCTTTGTCTTCTTTTCACTCCGATTCATCGTGATGTTGTTGAGCGAGTGGTTGTTCTTTATCGAGGGCAATAATCTCTTTCCGTGCTTGAAAGAATCGCATAAAGAACGTGTACAGCCCTCCCAATCCTGAAATGAGGACCACTGCTAGGAGTGGATTCAATTCAAGATGATTTAGCGGTCCTGGCGCTGATGAGAAGTCTTCTACGCCAATCATCCAGAAAATTCCAGTCAGCGCAAGGGCGGCAATGGTGAGAATCGTTCGATCTGCACGAGAGAATCCACGATAATTACGTCCACCACTAACAGCTTGGGCTTGTGTACCCATGTAAGATCCGAGAAGAGTGAACCATGCTGCGGCCCATCCCAACGCAGGGTCATTTACCCACGCAGGACTCGAAGCAATAGCGATCACCCACATCGCGTCGAGAAGTCTGTCAAGACTGTGATCGAGATAATCTCCCCAGCGAGAAACTTGCCCTGTTTGTCGAGCGAGTTGGCCATCAAGCCCATCAAGAATCATAGAGAAAGCAATGAGCAACGCTGAGCTGATGAGCATCAGCGCTCCAGCATCACTCTTTGGCGCTGTGAACACCAGTAAACTGGCTGCAATGCCAACTGGGAGCGCAAGCCAAGTCAAAATAGCGGGGTTGGTACGACCCAAGCTCAAAACCAAGGGTGATGCGATGGCTTCCCATCGCTTTCTGAGCTGCTCTAACGCCATCTCTATCGTTATGTCGAAAGAGTGAAGGGTCATATGCTTATCCAGTCGATTGAATCCTGAATCAAGTTCTCTACGGATTCATTCGTGTCTGGATTTGAAAGAAATTCAAGTACCGATTCGAGATTAATTTGTTGCACTGATGTATCGATTTCAATGGCATTTACATTTGGATGTAGTTCGAGAAGTTCTGACCAAACCCCGCCAAGGAGTTCCCACTCGACATTCGATTCAATCTTTTTCAGATCATACCCACTTCGCTTGGACAGACGAGTACGTAGAATGGAAGGATTGCATCTGAGAACGATGACAGCATCGATGGAACAGTGATGAGAAAGGTGCCCATCAACAATGCATACTTCAGTTCCATTCCACGCCCATGTCATGAGTTTGGCAGTATCAATTTCGTTCAACCCATGGTGTTGAGTCAACGCATTGACTTGTTGGGCCACGCGTTCAACCGTTACGACATGGAAACCCTGTTCGTTCAATAATGCTGCAAGCGTTGATTTTCCTGTTCCAGGAGAGCCGGTAAGTGCAACAATCTTTGGACACATCGTCTTCGATTCAACCAAAAGACATGAAGAATTAAACATAAGGTTCGGAATGGTTCATTATGGCCGCTATCGCGTTGGTGTTGCTCTCCACCGAACCGGGCCAGGAGCAACAGGTTGTTGTTGCACTCAACAACATGCCGGAGGTAACCGAAGCGCTGGTCCTTTTTGGCGAGTACGATGTATACTGCAAAGTGGTCGTTGATGATTTTTCACAACTCTCATCGCTTATTCTACAAAACATTCGCACGCTGAATGGCGTCGTTGAAACAACAACATTGACTGCCGCAACGAATTGATTGTGAGGCTGTAGCATGTTTGGAATGTCCGACCCAAATCAAACACTTTCTCAAATGGTACGTTATTTCGAAGAAGAGCGTTTTGAGATGGTCGAAGTTATGGCGAGTGAGTTTACTTCCATGCTCCTAACCAACAAGCAGCGGGACGGTGCAATGCAGACCTTACTGGTAAAGGGAGTTCGAATTCTTGCAGAGGTACTTTCGATTCGCGGTAAGCATAAACTGGCAACTCAAGCAACATCTGTGTTGCTACGAGAGCGGAAAAAATTGGAAAAAATTCTCACCCAAACAGCCCCGGAACTTCTTTCAAAATTGACACCCAAGGAACAGGATTATCGAACCGTTGGACATGTGTACGCGAAAGCAGGGAAAAAATCCAAGGCTCGGAAATTTTTCCAAAAAGCGAGCAAGGAAATACAGTACAATCTTGCAGCACTTCTTGCCTTGTGTCAAGTCGATGGAACGAAAACGAAACACGCTCACCTCCTCGCAAGTGCTGTGCAGGCAGCAGGACCAGTTCTCCTCGAGAATGGAGCGTATTATATTCGTCCTGAACAATCATTGGGCTGTCAAATCGATCCGATTTTGGTGGTTCTCGAAACGTGCGAACGCCAGCATCCCTCGTGCTTGGAACAAGCCAGCCGCATCCGAAAAGAGTGTGAGGAAATTGCGAGCGGGGTTCGAGCAGCCAACGAGCGGCTCCAATCTGCAATGGATTCGTTACAACCAAAACACGATTACCATGAATATTCTTGATTGGTAGCGAGGGATGGATTTGAACCATCGATCTCCGGGTTATGAGCCCGACGGGATATCCAGACTACCCCACCTCGCTGACCTCAACGCCACAGTCCTTCCCTTTGAAACCACCGATGTGGTATTTTTTTCATCCTCTTTCGGCACTGTCTTCATCAAGGATGACATCCAAGAACTACCATGAGCGGGCGATTAAGCGTTCTTTTGCTGTCTTCCTTGCTCGCGTGCTCAGCCCTGTCTGGATGCTTGGGAGATAACGATACTGAGGAAGATGTTCTTATCGATCTCGTCGTTCATTACGATACAACAAATGGAACAATTCAGCAATCCTTTATCGGAGGGTCACAAATCTCATTCTCTGGTGTCACGTTCACCTTCGATTTTGCTCGAACAACCTCCGATTATGGCTTGGAGACCTTTTCCTTGCTTCCAGGCGACGGACGTGATGCGATTACAATCGATGCTTCTGAGTCTGCAAGCATCGATGTTGAGTACCAATTGCATGGGCTGTATTCTGTTCTGTTGGAAGCTGAAGACATCAACGGAAACACGGCCAATCAGACAGTGACGTTGCGTGTTGAACACTTCATTGAATGGAGTGAAGCAAACTCCGCTGATCCTGACACGATGGAGATCAATACAACTCCAGGAAGCGACAATTCGTCTCCTAAGCAACTTTCCATAATGTCTACTGTGGAAAATCCGAGTATTACCAACTTGCCAGGAAGTCCTGTAACCGTTACATGGGAATTGCTCGATCCTGATTCGAACAGCAAGGGAACAAAAACAGATCAAATTGTCGATGGTGAAGAAAAAACATGGAACTTCAATTTGAATCTTCCAATCGAGGGCCTTCATGATTTGACTGTGAACATCGACCAAGGACAGGATCGAATCAACATCAACCACCTTGTCGAAATTCAGTACGCGCAAGAAGAGACCTCTCCAAATCCCTACACCTCAAGTGAAACTGGAGAAGGAAATTCTGAAAGTGAATGAAAAGTGAAAATCGTCAATGGTGGCCTTTTTCGATGTTGTTGTTCAGATTTTGTTGTCCGCTTGTCTCGTTTTTTGATTGATATACCCTCAGCCATTGGTTTGGCATGAGTGATACAATGAGTACGAAAACAAAGAAGAAGACAACAAGTAAGAAGAATGAAGTTCCGACTGAGGATGAAGTGAATTCAATGGATACCCCAGACGAAGAAGCACCGGAGGTCAAAATCGAAGACCTACCCGGAGTTGGACCAGCAACCGCAGAGAAACTTCGTGAGGCTGGTTTTGACGAACTTCTCGCACTAGCAGTCATGTCGCCTGCGGACCTTGCAGAACAAGCTGAACTTGGTGAAGCAGTTGCTGGAAAAATAATCAATGCTGCCAAGAAGATGGCAAACATTGGAGGTTTCGTTTCTGGTGTAGCCCTACTTGATCGTCGCCGAGAAGTCCAGAAACTTTCATCGAAGGTCCAATCCATTGATGACCTCCTCGGTGGCGGATTTGAAACCCAAGCGCTAGTCGAAGTGTACGGTGCTTTCGGTTCAGGGAAAACCCAGATTGGGCACCAACTCGCAGTCAACTGTACCATGCCAATCGAAGATGGAGGATTTGATGGCGACGTTTTCTATATCGATACAGAAGATACGTTCCGACCTGAGCGAATTACTCAGATGGCAAGAGGACACGGCCTCGACCCCGACGCTGTGTTGAGCCGTATCCATGTTGCTCGTGCATACAATTCAGCACACCAAATGCTCCTTGCGGAAGAGATCAAGCGTATGAGCAAAGGACTCAACGTCAAAATGATCATAGTCGATTCGCTAACGAGCCACTTCCGTGCTGAATTCATTGGACGTGGAATGCTCGCAAATCGTCAACAAAAGCTGAATCGCCATTTGAAGGATTTGAAGCAACTCGCGGACGTCAACAATGCACTGGTACTCGTTACCAACCAGGTGCATTCCAAACCAGATGCAATGTGGGGTGATCCAACCAAGCCAATTGGAGGTCACGTCCTCGCACACGCATCGACCTTCCGACTTTATCTCCGTAAGGCAAAGGGTGGTCGACGCATTGCCCGTCTGGTTGACTCTCCAAACCTACCTGACGGTGAATGTGTCTACCAAGTCACACAAGAAGGCCTCCGTGATTGAGGGCCTGTACGCAAATCACGTCCGTGATGGAAGTTCATGGCAATACATTCAAGTTAGGATGAACCAAGATAAGGCACATGCGCCATTTGATTGAACGAGTCCTAGAACTGTCTGACGACGAGATTGTACCTCAACTCGATCCACAACCAAGTGGTCAAGGAACAGATGAGGAGTTGCGAGCTCTTCTCGAATCCCTCCAGCCAAGGATACGTGTGTATGGAGTTGGGGGTGCGGGCTGCAATGCTGTAGGCCGACTTGATTCGGAAGGGTTGTTCGAGAATTCCTTTGTCACGGGGTATGCCATCAACACAGATGCACAGGCACTTCTTATGTCGCCGCTTGAGCACAAAGTGCTCATTGGACGAACCGCTCGTGGCAGAGGGGCAGGGGGAGACCCAACCAAAGGAGAAGCTGCCGCACTGGAATCAGAAATGGCGCTGCGTGGAATTACAACCGATACTCAGCTTGCCATAATTGCTGCTGGAATGGGCGGTGGTTCTGGAACAGGTGCGGCTGGACACATCGCTCGTCTCGCTAAGGAACAGGGAGCAATGACAATTGCTGTCGTCACCTATCCATTTCGGTCTGAAGGGGCCACTCGTCGAGAGAATGCTGAGTGGGGACTTGAACGATTGCGAGAATATTGCGATACGATTTTGGTTATTCCAAATGAGCGATTGCTTGAGATTGAAGGCGTGAAAGATCTACCTTTGGCAAGTGCATTCAGAGTTGGAGACGAACTGCTTGTTCGCTCGATTATCGGCGTTACCGAACTGCTGACTCGTGATGGAATGGTCAATCTCGACTTTGAGGATTTGAAAGCAGTCATCCATTCTGGTGCAGGCGTTGCCATGATTGGCCTTGGCGCTGGATCAGGCCCAGGACGAGCAGAGGAAGCTACGTTGGAAGCGCTCCATTCACCGCTTCTCGACCTTGACTTCAGTGACGCTCGTGGTGCGCTCATCAATGTTGTCGGTGGGAATAATCTGACACTTGGAGAAGCCGAACGTTGTGCTCAAATCATTACTGAACGGATATCCCCTCATGCGAAAATCATCTGGGGAACTGCAGTGGATGAGGAACTCGATGATGAGATACGAGTTATGCTTGTTTTGACCGGCGTGAAAAGTGAACAAATACACGGATCGTCCGAACGACGGCAACTCAAAGCCCTTCGAAGCAGTACAATCGAGTTTGTGAATTGATTAGTTTCTCAACGTTCGTATCAAAAGATAACTCAAGAGAACAAGCGAAACAAGACCAACTGAGTAATCCATTGGACTGAATTGATTTGCATCGTTGCTCGGCAATTCGCCCTCATACGAACTCCCCGGTAATCTGAATAAGACACTGTTCCATTGATCTCCACTGCTCGCTTGATTTGCATTGACTGCGTTACCATAAACAGTAAAATCAACATATGAAGCATTGTCATCTGGACTCACGAACGTGAGGTTCCAACTTCGTACGGCATTCCCGGCTTCAGTGTGTGTCCATCCTTTGTCCAATTTCTGAACTTGTCCTTCTGATGCATTGAATTCGATGGTTCCATCTGTAATGAGCAGACGAAATCCTCCCTGTTCCCCACCCTCAACAGGGGGTATTTTTACTGAGATAACTTCAATGGAAAACGCATATGTTGTGTTTGATTCGAAAGCCTCGGGCAACCCTTCGATCTCGATTTGAGTATTCGTATTTAGTTCACCATGGCAAAGACACCCAGCATTTGCTGACGTTCCAATTCCGCGTGGTGCTGATGTAGCAACTGGGATGACGAGTGCGAGAACAACCAACAGCAGCAATGTACGCAGATGTATCCCCTAATTTTACCAAAAAACCCCTCCATTTGAACCTTTCATGTTCAAAGCAATTTGAACAATACTTCAAAAGCGGAACAGAACCAATGATTACACGATAGCATGGATTTTGAGCAACCGATTACCCCTGATTTTGATGTTGATGACATCGATATTTTCGCAGAACTGAGTGCCCCTTCAATCGAGAAGGTCGTAACTCAAAATCCGTTACAGAGCATTCTACTTGAAGAGGAAGAGGTCCCCGAAGTGAATCCAAAACTCGTCGCTGAGTTGCTTCAAGTACTTGCACAACACTCGATCAATCAACATTCTGACAACGCAATGAATGTTCTCCCAGAAAACGCACAGCACGTTGACTTGAACTCTGCTCGTGTTACCATCAACGATGATGAGTACCGTCTTTCGCTTCTTGTTGAGCTCCAAGGCAACCACCAAATCCGCCCTTGCGTTCGTGCACAGAGGAACTCGGGGAAACTTGACTTGGTCGATGAACAGAACATTCCATCCGTTTGGAAGCCACTTTACGATCTCCTTGAGAACGCCTTCAAGCAGGCCATCCAATCTCTCAAAACCACAACTTACTTGTCGTGAAGAACCAAGTCCCAACTGATTTCAATATCAGGATGAAGAGAATTGGAGACTGAACAATACTTCTCGTGGGATTTCTCGATGGTTCGTCGAATCAATTTTTCAGGAACATCGCCTTCAACATGATACACCATTCTGACCTTCGTGAACGAACGAGGGTATTCTGTCCTTCGATCTGCATCCAAATCGACCCATACGTCACCGAAGTCGCGATTCTTCAATCCAACCACAACATCAACAATTGAACACGCTCCAATCATCTGAAGAAAAATCTGCATTGGAGATGGGCCCTCTTCCCAATCAACATCAATCGATTGACCACCCTCATTTTGACAGTCAAGTTTCGTTTCGCCGGACCAATGCACCTTTGCTCTCATAGAAACTATCGCATCGGTTGGTTCTTGAAGTGGTTATTGGTGGAGCCGTTTGAGAACTATGAGCGGCGAGCCTGTTATCATGCAAAATGGAAAACTACACATCCCAAATAACCCAATTATTCACTACATCGAAGGTGATGGGATTGGTATCGACATTAGCCCAGTGATGATTTCGGTGGTTGATGCTGCTGTTGAAAAAGCATACAACGGAACAAAAAAGATCGCCTGGAACGAAGTTCTTGCTGGTGAAAAAGCATTCAATGCAACAGGGGAATGGCTTCCTGAAGCAACGCTTGATGCGATGCGTTCAGGCCTTGTCTCCATTAAGGGGCCGCTCACAACCCCAGTTGGAGGAGGAATTCGCTCACTCAACGTAGCCTTGCGACAAAAATTGGATCTCTTTGCTTGTGTTCGACCAGTACGATGGTACGATGGTACTCCTTCTCCCGTGAAAACTCCGGACGATGTCGATATGATCATCTTCCGTGAAAACAGCGAAGACGTCTATGCAGGGATTGAATGGGAAGCAGGATCTGATGGTGTCAAGAAACTCATTGATTTCTTGACCAATGAAATGGGCGTGGATAAGATTCGATTTCCAAACACTTCGGGGATTGGTATCAAGCCGATCAGTCAAGAAGGGACAAATCGAATCGTACGAGCAGCCCTCCAATATGCCATTGATAATGACAAGGACAGTGTCACCTTAGTACACAAAGGAAACATCATGAAATTTACCGAGGGAGGATTCCGAGATTGGGGATACCAACTGGCTCAGGAAGAATTCGGAGCTGTTGAATTGGATGGAGGCCCATGGTGCACAATGAAGAATCCGTCTACGGGTAATGAAATCATCATCAAGGATGTTATTGCTGACGCGATGCTCCAACAAATCATTACACGACCTGCTGAATACAGCGTTCTTGCAACCATGAACTTGAACGGAGATTACATCTCTGATGCTCTTGCTGCACAGGTCGGCGGAATCGGAATCGCTCCTGGTGCGAACATCAACTACGACACGGGTATTTCCATCTTTGAAGCAACACATGGTACTGCTCCAAAATACGCAGGACAAGACAAAGTGAATCCTGGCTCTCTCATCCTTTCTGCTGAGATGATGCTTCGACATATGGGATGGAGCGAAGCTGCGGACTTGATCGTCAAGGGAATGGAAGGTGCAATCAGCGCCAAAACCGTCACGTATGATTTTGAACGACTCATGGACGATGCAACCTTACTTTCCTGCTCAGCATTTGGAAAGGCGCTCATTGCACACATGTGAGACGAAAAGACGCTCAAGCTTCACGGAGCCACTGCTTCAATGTTCGACTGTTCTTTGCAATTCCAAAGCCGAATCGTTCCTCAAATGCACGTGCTACGACCGTGAAATCGCCATCATGTGTAGCGACGACGATTGATCCAATATCGTCGATAGGACGTTGTGAAAGAGCTGCCGCATACTGCATGATTTTGCGATCTGCGTTTTGCGGATAGATTTTCTTCCCATCAATCTGGGTACGCACGGTTTTACGATCGTAATGTTGTCGCATTTTTGTTAATTCATCGTATATCTCGCTGTGCTCAGTAAGGAATCCATCCATTGAATGCTTGACCTCTTCGCTTACAGCCTCTGCTTCGAACTCACTGGAATTGCCTTCCCAAGTACTGAATTCGGAAATGATTTCATCGACGATTCGCTTCATGTTTTCAGCAGATATTGTCGACTCAAGAACCTCGTTATCCACCAAGGCATTCTCAAATCGTGTGCGGATATCACCAATAGAGCGAGCAATGTTTTCAATCTCACTTCGGACAACTTTCGGAAGCCACAGATCGACCTTCTTGTTTGCAGCCAAATAGAGGAGATAGCCTGCGAAATGGGAACGTTGATTCGCAGTATCTTCAAAGTGATTCGATCGATTCAGCATTTGCTGAATTCGTTGGTAGAGCGCATCAATGACGATGTTTGTATCAACCAAAACCAGAGGTTTCAGCGATAGGTTCCTGAGGTAACGTCGATCACACGTTCGAATTTCTGATTGGTGGCGGCGGAACAACATTTGTTCCAAATTTGCGAGAGATGCGTTTCGGTCTTGGAAGCGTCCAGACAATTGTGCCCGCTCAAGAATTCGGAGGGCGTCGAGGGGTGCCGTTTCGCTCGCTTGCTGAGCCAACGTATGGATCTCCATCGCTTCTGGATTCCGCATCATCATAATGTCACGATATCGGCGATCGAAGGACTTCGAACTCTGTGTCCTGTAATCGCGACGCAATGCAGTTGTTGCTGCTAAGAGTCGTCCAGTGAACGGCTCCTTTGGAAGTGGTTTTGGATGTTCATCGGGGTAGGTATGAAGCATGTCAAGCTCATCTTCTTGAAAGACTGTTCTGGTTCGTGTTCTCGGTCCTTCGTCGGTTTCCTCAACATAGGTTTCTTGCTTTTTCGTGAAGTTTTTGAGAAGTGATGTTGCTTGTGAAGTCTCTTGAATGGATGCTTTATGAGACACATCCAGATAAAGTTGGAAACGTTTTGTAATGGCAGCACGTAGATGTGGGTGTTCTGCGAGAAGTTGTTTCGCTTCTCCCCATTTTTGATCAAAGGCGAAATGAATTAACGCCTTTCTGTACAGCATGATTTCTTCATCATAATCGAATACATCAGAGTCTGCTGTTCGTTTAAACAACCTTGCTGCGGAAAGATTGTTGCCTTTGGAGGCTTCAAGCGTTGCTTGGGCGAGTAATGCCCAAATCGACCGTTGGTGGTGGTGCTGATACCAGTGAACAAGAGCTTCAATTCCCAGATCGAATTCATACATCAGTTGTCGGACTCCGTGGATAATTGGGTATGGAATGGATGGTTGTCCAATAACGGTTTCAAGCGTGGAGATCACTTGACTTGAGTCATCACCACGCTCCAATGATAATCTCACATTGTTCAGACGAAGTTTGGAAACAATGGTCCGTAGAAGGGCTTCACCCATGACCGTCATTTCTCCGCCTTCCAGTGATTCAATGAGGTTGCTGAGATGCTTTTCATCCACAAGATGTGATCCGCCTGATGAAAGGGCTTTCACAATCTGATTGATGGCCAGGATTCCTTTTTTGGGCAATGTGTCTGTAAAACTGAGTTTGCTAACTGATTCTTCGATTTGACCTTCAAGCAGCAACAGAAGTTTGTATTCATCATCTCCAATGGAGTCTGGAACATCGGTTGATTGAACCATCTGTAATGCCTTCTTTCGAGCGGTTCGGGCGGCCTCCCAACTCATTTCATCATGATGAGCGCTCAAGAGATGAGAGAGAATCAACGTTTCATGCGGATAGGTTGGAACGGCCAAATCATCATGAAGAAGTATTTTCGATAACTCATCCAAATTCAATGTTTGAACAAACACATACACTGCGAGGCTTTGAACCTGGCTCCAGCCCTCACCGCCTTGGGCTTTGAGTAAAATGAGTGCTTGTGCACGGAGTGCGATTGGAAATCGATCTTCTTTGGCAATGGAAACCAAACCTCCCTCGTCGATGTTGTTTATGTTTCGCTCAAGCCATGAATAAGCCTCAGAGCTGTCAAGTCGAACCAAGAGGGGAAGCAGTTCAGAGCCGTCAGAGTCGTGTTCCAATGAAATCGATTGAATAATCTCAAGTGCATCGTCACTACGTTCTTCCTCAACATAGCATTGGAGCATTTTCCATCGCACAATGTCCACACGATTTGTTGGAGCCTGTTCGTTGGTAAGCAGAGTCAACCCTGTTTCCAATTGTGCAGTCGTCGGGTTCATTTGCTCTAAAGGACCGTTCAGCCAGACCAGTTTGATGAGAGCTTTACCGAGTTCGTCATCTTCCTGTGAAAGGTAGGCGTCGTTCCATTCAATCGAACCTGCATTGAAAATCAAAGCCAGTTCGTATCGTTGCGCGAGAGGTTTGTTCGCTTGACGCAGGCGGGTGAGGATTGCTTCTGTTGGAGCGTTTGTGTTGAGGGCGATGAGGAAGGAAATGAGCGAGAGGTTGCCCTTAAACTCAAGAAGATGGGATTCAACATTTGGCCACTTGCCTGAAGAAAGTCGCTTGACCAAACGCTTCATGGAAACAAGTTGTTCCGGACTGTATTGATCGTCAGGGATTGAGTTGAAGACTTCGAGACAGGATTGAACATTGTATGGGTCGATCGCGACTTCTGAAAGATCAATTTTTGTTTGCGCCGATTTGGTCTTTGATTCAGAAATCGGACATGCGGAAAATTGCCCAAACAAATCGCAGCGTTTTGCCATGTCATGCCAGACCGAATGAACGCCTTGATTAAGACAAATCGTGCGCATCTCGTTTTCATAGGTCCCGTGTTCATCGTCGGACCATCGATCGGTGTGAAGGAACTTGTTCACAAGAAGGAGCGCAAAACGCAACGCTGGCGTTGCATCGTCCATTGACATGATTTCTTCAGGAGAAGGGAGGGGGGATTGTTGCCGTCCTCGTCTGCGTCCTCGTCGGAATCGTGGCGCCGGAGCAATGGCTTCACCATCCTCATCTTGGCCTGGTATCTCTGTCTCAAGAACAGCGAGTTTGACCAATTCTTTCCATGGCTTCTTCATCAAAGTAAATTCGGGACACTTGCCGACAGCATTCAGCCGCCGACTCTTTACTGTCTTGAATCCTGCTTCAAGACAGGCCGCGAGATACGATTCCTGCATAGCGCCCCCAACGTTCCCTCGCTATCCCACCTTTGAACTCACCGCAGAAGTCACAAGAACAAGAGAAACCCATTCAAGTCAGCCATACATCGGTCAACACAAGGGGCAGATGGTATGATAGCCAGAACAATCATCATGCTCATCCACCCCACTCTCGCTGCAGTGTTCGTTTTTTGGCTTGTGAGGCAATATGGTTGGAGAAAGAAAGGAATGTCTCTCAGAGGAGATGAACGCAAGAAAGCGCTCGCCCGCCATCAGCGACACGGAGAGTGGTTGCTATGGGCTGGAATTACACTCGTTTTCATCGCATTCCTGGCAAGAGCGATTTCAGGCATTTTGGTTAACGGTGATTGGACCTCTGATTTACTTCCACAAAGCATCCATGGGTTTTCTGGCCCAATTGGCTTGGTACTTCTTTGGCTGGTTGTCAGACGTGGGCGTGCAACGGCTAAGAAAAAGGAGGAAAATGAATCATTTAAGACTGAACGAACCAAACACGGTCGAGCATCTGATATCGTGATGGCTTTGGTAATGATTCACGCATTTCTTGGCCTGATTTACACATTTCAAGTCATCTAAGATCGATATTGCGATTGTTCCACATCGCCATCCAACCGTCGAGATTTGATTCAAGGCCTGGGGGTTGAATTCGGCAACCACAAGCATTGGCATGTCCGCCGCCGTGGGGGTCATATCGAGTGGCTAATCTGGACAAATCGTATCGGTTTTGACCATCTTCAAGAAATGAATTTGCGTAGAAACTTGCAGAGAGTGGGGGGCGCGTAGCATTCCCAATCTCCCCGTCCGAGTAACCATGAATAATGCAACAAGCATCTGCTTTTTCACCAGCAAAAGCGGTAATGAGGTACCCATTGGAGCGATGCCCGGTATTCTCTAAGCGGCAAATTGCAAGTCGATCGATGATGGTTGTTTTTTGTTCTACGATTTTCAACAAATCCTTCCGTGTGGTTCGAGCTTCATTCATCCGTTGTTTTACAATACCATCAGAATAAATCTGGTCCATGGATGTACACGACTCAAACAACGAGAGAAGATGGTGCATGTACCTAACATCGTTGTAGTTCAACGTTCGAGACAATTGCAGAAGAGGGCCGTCTTCCAGAAATGTTGCGAGAGAAATTCCACCTGAATCCAGGGCATCGACGAGGGGCATGATGTCCTCTAAGTGAGGGAAACTAAATTGATCTCGAAACAAATCAAACGCAAGCCGAGCGGCAGAGGGCGTGTGATCCCAATGGACCATTCCCCCCTTATTGGTAAAAGCAGAATATTCTGCATCGGTGGGTTTGTTGGTAAGGTGATGATCGAGATACCACCCGCTCTCCGGATGGAACGGCAAATCTACCGTCACAGTTTGATCATTAATCAAGTCATCAAGAATACCCGAACGAATCAAGGCTGCATGAGCAAAATGGACTTCTGCGTTAGGATACGCTTTCTTCAAAACTACTGCGGCACACATTCCATCCAAGTCCGAATCCGCAATGATTCGGTGAACATCTGGAAACGGTGCCTTGGAGGCCATATTGGTACCTCCAAATTCAACGTGTAATGAACCTATTGGGGAAATACAACTCGCGAAGATATCAAACCATATCCCTTGCAGGGGCAACTGGAGGGGATGAGTTGGAGACTTCCTGTGGCGTAGTCTTGGTGAATATTGACAGTGTTCTTTTGCTTCAATACCCGCAAGGTCATTGGGATTTACCCAAGGGACACGTTGAACCAACGGATGTCGATCACATCGCAACCGTACGTAGGGAGTTAGAGGAAGAAACAGGAATTACCGAACTCACCTTCGATCAAGAATTCGTTGAACGTACTGCTTACACATATCGGCATAAAGGTCGAAAACGAGAGAAAGAGGTGTTCTGGTTCCTTGCCGAAACCAACTCATTGGATGTTACGCTTTCGCATGAACATCGAGGCCACCTTTGGTTGGATTGGGAACAAGCACTTGCTCAGTTGACACACAATGAGACCCGAGAAGTTGTACGACGCGCTTGGGACAAGGTCAAATCTACCCTTTGATGACCCATCTGAGCAAAGGGTAGCGAACAAACTGACCGACTGAAAGCCCACCAAACAGGGTCAAACCTGTTGGATGGGTAATCGGATTGACCCATTCAACACATCCGATTACCATTTGTTGATGGATGCAACAGGGGAGAATCAACAACCCTTTCAATTCAATTAACCTGTTTAGTCGGTGTTCTACATCAGCCCATCCAACATCATGCAGAACGATTTATTGATTCTCTCAACATCAACATTTTACGGAATATGCCTTGTTATAAATAGAAAGACAACAATATGAGGTTATGCTGACTTCAAAACCAATCAAGGATTCAAGGAAGTCAGTTGCATATATTCGAGTTTCTTCACAAAGGCAAGTTGATGAGGGAGTGAGCATAGCTGCTCAGAAACGAAGAATCAAAGAATATGCCAAATTCAAGGGATTGACACTTGATGATTCTGATATTCTAATCGAGAAAAGCGTAAGTGGTGGCATTCCCATATGGGATAGACCAGTTGGTAGAGTCTTGAAGGGGAAATTGATGACGGGCGATTATTCCAACCTAATAACCATGAAACTTGACAGAATGTTTAGACTCGTTAGTGATATGCTCGCGACAGTAGATGAATTGAATGATGCAAACATTTCATTCCATATCGTCGACATGAATGGAGAAGCAGTTGATACATCCACTCCAATGGGTCGCTTCTTCCTCACTATGATGGGTGCGATGGCAGAAATGGAAAGAGGTTTGATTTCAGAGAGAACTCAGATTGGAATGAATCAACTGAAAGCAGACCACAAGAAATTCACTCATTCTATCTATGGATGGGATGTAGATCCAAATGGAATGCTCATTCCAAATTGGATTGAACAAAGCCATATTGATTACATGAAATGGCAAATTGACACCAATGGAATGTCTGCCGCAAGTGTTGCTCGTTCTCTCAACCGTCAAGGCATCAAAGGAAAGAGAGGCGGAAGGTGGCAAGGAAATGCAGTAAGCAGGGTCACAAGCAACAAGTTCCATCTTGAAAGGAAGAATTTCCCCCATCCAAGCAATTGGGGTTCAAAGCCTTGGCACATTCGTTAGTTGGTGCTAATAATGACCCGAGTTACAAATCAATAAAATGTCAATTCGCCCAGTAATAAGTCGCATATGGTGTCAATTCCACTTGAGTTTCACAAGTGTCTGGATATTCACAGTCCTTTCCTGTATATTCAAACTGATACCATGTCACATGCTCGATGTATCCATTTGCTTCAGCCCCCCAAACTGCAATTAACCAAGTCCCTTCTGTTATTCCACCGATGTAATCTGAATTCGATACAGATCCAGAGTTTCCAGTGAACTGATCTACAGTTACTTCTGTGGTAGAGTAATCTGAATCTCCAAGATAGAATTTATGCATACCATGCCAGAGAGTAGTTTCTTGGCTTTCCCAATGAATTGTCAATCCATCCCAATCTTTTGTCATTGACACATTCACGATAGGTTGGTGTTCACCCTCCACCATCGGAACATGAATCATAGTAACTTGGATTGTAGGTTTCTCATTTCCAACATCTGTCAATGTACATCTTATTTGTGAATTGTGAAGTACTTTGCCGAATGAAAAGGAAACAGGGTCTATTCCAGTGATTATGGTTGCTCCGTGGGCGTGATGTGGAAGGCTATTCTCATCGTAATTATCAGGGTCGAAGGTATCAAGGTCTATTTCACTTGGTAAAGGCTTGTAGAGGGTTTCTGCAAGATTCGAGTGGTATGGATACAAACGGTTACTCAATTCAGTTCCAAATGGATTGCAATCCAATATCGTTTTCCCCTGAGGTGTATCTGTTACTGTAACGGAAAAAATGTTCTCTGAGTCTTCAGTAACTGTAAACCATTTTCCATCATTATAATTCCCATCCTCATCATAACTACTTGAGTCATCTTCTTTGAAATCAAAGCCAAAAAAACCAAACTTCAGAACAGAAAATAGGAAAATTAAGACAAGAAAAATCGCACCTCCCGCATACATCCATTTTTTGGTAAGAGGTTCTATTTCCATGATGATTGCATCTCGTATGAAGTTATATGAATTCCTCTACAATGTTTGGGAGAACAAAGGGTCCCCCTTTCAACTACCGTCTATTCAATGGGTACC
>PAJM01000043.1 GCA_002706065.1 Methanobacteriota archaeon
AAGTGAGGAGATTCACGGGCCTGTGGGTTAGCTTGGCCTATACTTGGCGGCTGGGGGCCGTCAGACCCCAGTTCAAATCTGGGCAGGCCCACTCCTCACAAGTCTGTTCAATCGACCTGACTTGGATGGCTTGCATTGATATGGCTTGAATGCCAGCATAATCCATGCGCTCTCATGCAGTCGTTCTGATTTTTCTTCTGCTCGGAATGTCAATGGCTCCATTGATATCAGCAGATTCAACAATCTCGACCAGTACAACATGGAATGGAACTGTTGTCCTTACTGGGAATGTTACGGTTGATACATCCTCTACACTCTACATCGAATCGGGAACAGTTGTCGACGCTCGAGATCATTGGTTGACAATCGATGGAGTCTTGGAAGCCAGTGACGTCGAATTTATGACAACAGAGACTTCAACAAGCCTTGGCTCAACCGGTGCGGGGTTATGGCGCGGAATTACGATTTCAGCAGGCGGAAGTGCGGCTCTATCAAACATCAGCATTTCAGGAGCCGAATCTGCGTTGAAGGTCCATGGTGACGTCACAATTTCCGACTCGATCACCATCACCAACAGCTACATTGGATTCGATATCGCTTCATCGGGAACTCTGAGCGCTGAGAACGTGACCATGTCGACAATCGACATTCAATCTGTCGTGAATCATGGTACACTTGCAATTGATACAGGACTTTTCACAAACACGGCAACGGGTATCCTTTCAACTCAAGATTTGACAGCAAACGACGTATCCTTTTTCGATACAGGGGTCGCAATCGATATCCTGTCAGGTTCTGCAGATATCGTTGGATTGGGGCTTGAGGATGTGAGTGTTGGAATTGGTTCAGACGCAAGTGCTTCCACCACCGTATCAAGCATTTATGGACAGCATGTCGCTTTGCTTGTGGATGGAACAGACGCTGACGATCTTTCGGTTTCCAACGCATTGGTATCTGGAGATCGTCTGCTCTGGGGTTCGATGGAAAGCATTTCGTTGTCAGATATCAATTTCACACAAGAAAGTGTGGACCGTTCTGTCATCGATTTACGTTGCCGTGTCGATTGCAACTTCAACCATGTCTATGTTCACAATGCTGACATAGGGATGGACATCGATGGCCCAGGAACAACAAGACTAACCAATTCTGTTCTTAACGGTGATGAAATTGGTTTGCGAGCCTCTGGAACGGGCCTCTTGGTCGTTGACTCGACCACGCTAAAAGCAAACGCAACAGCACTATCGCTCTCAGGTCTTGATTCTGAACTGAACAATACAATCGTTTCACTTCACGATGGAAATGGTCCAGCAACCAGCTTACTTGAAGGTCATCATCAATGGGATGATGTCGAAGTGACCAAACCATACAGCAGCCTCGATACGTCGTCAATTGGAATTGATGCATGGTATGCTACGATTGAAGCCTCCTCCTTGACGACCAATGGGTTTGCGTATGGTGCAGAGATTGAGGATACAACGCTTCACTCTGATGTGGGTTCATTCATCAACGGGAAATCTCAAGGGGTCCATGCAATCGATTCGGACATCAGCATTGGGTCATTGACAACAACAGCTCAGGAAGAGGGGATTGTTCTAAGCGATTCATCTTCACTGAATGTGGTCGACTGGGTCGCCAATCTTCACAATACGCCACTTCTCCTTGAGGACGATTCATTGGCTCAGGTTCGGACATTCTCTCCACTTAACACCGCACAAGGTTCTAGCGATGTCATTGGTGATGGAACCTTCCTGTACGGCGGGCCAACAACAAGCAGTGTATCGGCCACAAATTCAGGATACCTCTATGAGACCTATGTATCGTTTGTTGACATGAACAATCAACCAATTCAAGCAACATCGTTTGCATATGGGTTTGTTTCGGAAGCGGATGAAAATGGAATTGCATCCCTTCCGCTTCTTGCGTCAGGGACTGTTGTCGAAGCACTTTACGATGGTCAGGGCGTGAGTGTAGAATTGTATGGGAACCAACAGGGACAAACTGTTCAAATTATCACACTCCCTGAAGGAGATTGGAACCTCCCTGCATCGTCAAATGTCGTCTTAGGGGCTCGTCCTGACGGCCAACCCCATCAACTCAATGGAGACCTGACATTCGGCTCGAATGCACAACTCAAACTCATCGATACCACGTTGGTCATCGACTCAGCTTCTGCAGTCGATCTTGGACCATCTGGAACACTGACAGGAGACAAAGGCATCTTGAATGCATCATCATTGATGATGAGCGTCCAATCAACACTCGTTTCGGAAGGGCAGGGGCTTGAGATTCAATCACCGGTTCAATGGTCGTGTTCACAAGCACAGAACATTGCCAACATTCGATTCATGTCAACGATTTCTTTGGCACCATTGTGTGAAGTTGAGATGATTGGAGGACAAGCAAATGAAGCGATATCAATTGGCTCAGGCGCAACATTTGCACTGATTTCGACCCTTGATATTGAAGCTCTCGACAAAGGTCTCCCCATTGAAGGCGCGACAATTATCGTTGATGGACAGACTGTTCAGACCGATTCCCTTGGCCAAGCGACGGCCCAGACAACAGCCCGTACGGTTGATTCGCAAGGTGATGTCCAAGAAGGAACCAAAACAGTCACGATGCAAATCAATTCTTTCACGGAATTTTACGCGTGGAATTCTCAAGAATCCACATCGCACACGTTCATGGCGTCGACGGTACCAACAGGGACCATCACCTCGTGGCTGATTCTCGAAGAGTCTTGGAGTCCATACCGTCTAGAGGGCGACTTAACGGTAGGTTCAACCACGAAACTCACTGTGAATGATGGTGTTGAATTACGGATTTCCTCAAATGCAGTAATTGACGTTCAAGGTGTCTTTGAAGCCGGAGATGCAACAATCTCTTCCACTGGTTTCGGTGCACGCTGGGGAGGGCTTCTACTCGACGGAATTATGGGTTCTCGAATTGACTTATCGGGAACGGTGATGGTCGAGGGCTCTCCTCTCCTTACAATGGCAGGGCTTGGCGAGGCCAACGTACAGGGGGCGCAATTCGCTCGATCTGCTGGTGCAGACCCACTCATTACCATTCATTCTTCTTCTCAAGGATCGTTAACCCTCATCGATACGGAGTTACGGGATGCAGGTTCGATGTGCATTCAAACGCAAAGCCCAGATGCGACCATTGTACTACGGGATGTGTCCCTTTCTGACTGCAATGGAGACGGGTTGTGGGCACGTCTCTCAACCATCGACGCTCATGACATAACACTCGGAAGCGGTCTCGAGGACGGGGTTGATCTCACTGGTACGACTGGTCAACTAACTGGTCTTCAATCCGATGAATTTGACGGAGAATATGTTCTCCGTATGCAGTCCATTGAGGATGGATTTTCTGTGAGTGATTCAGTTCTTCATGCAGGTCAGAGCGGGGGACTTTTCGCATTCAGGTGTGAAGATATTCTTCTGACAAATTTGACAGTGCATGGAGCGCCGGCTATCGATCTCGATGAAAGTTCAGGGGTCCTGCGAAACATCGTCTTGGAAGGAGAGACTTCGGGAGTGGGCTTGACCATACGCCACGGACTTTCAGAACCTGTTCACGCTGAAACCGTTCAAATCACCGACTATTCCGTTGGAGTAAAACTTCATGCCCACGACTTTGAAGATCCGGTACCCGTTGTCATGAGCAACGTTTCAGTAACCTCGGTTGAGGCCATTTCTGCAGAATTTTTTGACCTTCGAATCGAATCATCAACACTCATTGGAGATTTGTCAATCGCAAGTAGTACTGTGAATGCCATCGATTCAACATGGATGGGTCAAGCATCGATTGATGCGGGGGGACTCCTTAACGAGTGGTCAACACATTCTCTCCATGCATTGTTGAATGGCGGAGTTGTTGAAGCAGCATATACGTTGAACTCGGACTTCCTGAGTACACCAATCGATCTGACTGGTCGCTTTGTGGATATCGAAATGCTTCACACCCAAACTGCTGTGGATGGCTCAACCTTGATTTCGATGGCAACAGTGGAGGCACGTTCTGCCCTGAGTCTCCCAACATCTGAGACCTTTGCTGTAGGGCCGTCTTCACAACAGAATGTGCAGATCATACTGATTGCAAACGCACCCCCCACTCTTTCCATTCAGACGCCATATTCCGGTCAGCGGTACATGGAAACCACCCCTGTCGAGGTTTCATTTACAGTTCTCGACGATACAACAGAGTTAGGTGACATCACCGTAACATGGACTGTGTTCAATGCTCAAACCCAACAGGTAACGTCGGGACAGACCGATGCAGCACAATTCAACATCACCTCGCTTGATACGGGGTTGTTCGTCGTTCAACTGATTGCAACCGATAATCTCGGCCTCACAGCCTTAGCCGAAGTAGATATTGAAATCACACAGTTGGACACGGATGGGGACTGGACTTCAACCTGCAGTTCTGAGACTTGGTTTGATGCAACGAACGGCTTGCAGTGTGGGCCAGATATTTACGACCCGGATGACGACAACGATGGTCGTCTGGATACGAACGATGTCTGGCCAAAAGATCCGTGTGCATGGATCGACACCGACGATGACGGCCAACCCGACCGCATTGAGTGCCCACCAGGGGCGTCAACGACGCTGTTTGAGGATCAAGACGATGATGGTGACGGTACGCCCGATGCATTGGAGGGCAGCTCTTCTGGGGAGTCTGAAGAGAACTCAACAGCGTTGATTCTTATCGGCGCAATCGTCATCCTTGTTCTCATTGTCTTCTTTATTAGAATACGTGGCGGTGGGCCAAAGACGCTCGGCGAAATTGATGAGCGCATGCTCTGAGGTGAAGCGATGCTACCAAGTGCAGAACCTGTTGCAATCGCAATGGTTGTTATTCTTGGTGGTATCGTTGTTTGGGATGCTTGGTGGCTCACCCGGCAACATCTCGACATCCCTCAATTTGGGCAACTCCCAAACGATGGGTTTGCCTGGAAGAGTGAACGAAGTCACGAGATGTTTCGGCAATGGGCGAATCTTGGTTCCATGGCAGCGATGATGGCACTACCTTGGGGGTTTGCGTCATTTTCAGACACACCGATTTCCTACGTCATCATCTGGGACGTGCTCCTCGGCCTTCACATCATTTCGTTACTGGTGCCGAAACGATATGCCGTTACATCGACGCATCTCTTCGCAGACGGCCAGCGCTACGAGTGGAATAGGCTTGTGCTGGCGAAGCGACAGCCAAAGTATCGTATCATGCTGCTTCGGAAAGGATGGGGGCCATTTGGCCCACTCCCCTTGGGAGGAGATCGACTTGACCTTGATATCGCTGCTGAAAAAATCATCGAAATCCTCCATCCTGATCACGAGGAATGATGAGGGGTATGGCTAAGTGATTCCTTGATGTGTTTCAATCATGGAATGGGCGCGAAGTGACGATGATGTTGTGGTTGTTCTCGAACCGGGTGAGGAAATTCATGCCTCGCTTCGTAAACTTGCTGATGAACTTGAAATCAATGGTGCAGTCATCACCAGCGGTATCGGTAGAACAATACGTTCGACCTTTGGGTATATGGATGACACCTTCACGTATCATCGACGCACTCTGGAACAGCCGGCTGAACTCGTAACCCTGCAAGGAAACCTCGCGCGCCACGAGAATGGTTCCGCATTCACACACCTTCATGCAACCTTTGCCGACGATGATTTTGTCACAAAATCTGGACATATGTTTGAAGCAACAGTCTTTGTTGTAGCAGAAATCCATATGCGCATTATGTCGAAAATTGTAATGACAAGATGCCCGATGGTTGACGGAGAATTCGTCGAACTTAAGCTTCAAAATCATGAACCTTAAATGGGGTCGAAACGGTGAGGAACCATGGCTCGAGACGACCCGGAGGCGGATTCGAAACGGAGCCGTATAGCGTGGTTGGCCGAGCAGATTGCATACCATTCCGATCTTTATTACAATCAAGCAAAAAGCGAGATTTCAGATGCTGAATTTGACAATCTTTGGGATGAACTGAAACAACTTGATTCCGGACACCCACAGCTTCAACGCGTGGGCGCAGAAATCGATCCTGGAACCGTAAAAGTGGATCACATGTTCCCCATGCGTTCGCTCAACAAAGGGACCGACGACGAAGATATCGGGCATTTTGTGAAAGAATCCTCACTGGAATCAACACGTTTCATTTCTCAGCCGAAATTGGATGGTTCAGCACTTTCTTTGGAATATCGCAAAGGACGACTGGTTCGAGGGGCAACTCGCGGTAGTGGGGACCGCGGCGAAGATGTCACAAAGAATGCTCGCAGAGTGGAGAATGTCCCGCACACACTTGGCGCAGAAGTCGACGTCCATATCCGTGGCGAGGTTGTCATGAGGAAATCTGTTTTTGAGGAAAAGTATCGTGATGTTTCTCCAAATCCACGCAACCTTGCAGCCGGTGCACTTCGGCAAAAGAAAGCCGATGGGAAAGGTGATGCGGGTGATCTGGTATTCTTAGCATACGATGCGAAATTCCCATCAGCAGCCGATCGCCATCCTGATTCAGAATCTCCTCCACAAGATCGTTTTGATAGTTCAATTCTCGAATGGCTCAGCAACATCGCCAACGTTCAGCCAGCACCCTGGGTTGTTCATGACTCGGATTCTGAGCAAGCATCCATCGACTCTCTCTGTCTTGAAACGCGTAGATGGAGTGAAGATCGTGCAACGTACGATTTCGAAATCGATGGCCTGGTATTCAAAGTGGATGACCTTGAGAAACGAGCGATACTCGGAATGACGGCACATCATCCTCGTTGGGCGCTTGCATGGAAATTTCCTCCAGAAGAAGCGACTTCGGTTCTCCTTAGTGTTGATTGGCAGACGGGCCGAACGGGAGCAATCACGCCAGTTGCTCGAATTGCACCTCAGCGAGTCGGCGGTGTAACGGTTGAGAACACGACCTTGCACAATCTCGGTGAAGTTGAACGATTGGGCATTCAAATTGGAGACAAAGTTCGCATTGTGCGTCGTGGAGATGTGATTCCGAAGATTGAGATGGGTCTTGGCCCTGCAACACAACACGACATCGACGGCCGAGTTCATGCGAATGGAGAACCATTCCTAGGTGAGTTGCCACAACCTCAGAAAATCACTCCACCCAATACGTGTCCTGCTTGTGAAGGCCCAGTTGAGATTGAGGGCGCTATCCTCCGTTGCACGGACGTTCAATGTACGGCACGACTCGGCCGAAGTATCCTCTACTACTGTCGAGCGCTCGAGATGGATGGTATTGGCGAGAAACTTGTTGAGCAACTCATCGATGAGGGGCTCATCTCAAGCATACCTGATCTCTATCGCCTCGATGAGCAAACGTTACTCTCTCTTGAGCGAACGGGCAAAAAATCTGCAGATAATGTACTCAATGAAGTCAACAAGAGCCGAGCAATGACATTTTCTAAGTTTCTCAGTGCACTCGGATTGCCAGGGATTGGGCCTGAACTCGCCTCTGCAATTGCCAATCATTTTCAACAACCGCAACAGCTTATGCAGTGGGTTGAAGACAGTTTAGAAGACCCTTCAATTGTTTCACAACTGACAACGATTGACGGTGTGGGAGATATCGTAGCCTTGCAACTTCGAAATGGGATTCATCTCCGAATGGCATTCATTGTTGATCTCCTTTCCCAACTAAGCATTCAACATGAGCAATTAGCCGCTGCTGGAGGTCCATTCGAAGGGATGACCTTCTGTGTAACGGGAACCTTGTCGGAATCACGCAAGAGCATTCAAGCACGAATCAAGGCTGCAGGTGGAAAGGTCGTAGGTAGCGTATCGGGCAACCTGTCAATTCTCGTAGCAGGAGAAAATGCAGGGTCAAAACTTGCGAAAGCAGAGAAGCTTGGCATTCAAACATGGGACGAAGAGACTCTACTGAATCGCCTCTCCACCGGAGACATGGACGAGGAAAATGCATCATCATCCACTCAACCAACCTTGTTTGATTATTGAGAAATTTTCTGGTGGCCAGAACGAACATTCTTAACGAATTAAACTCAGTTTTCATTTATGCAAGCAAAGGCTCTCCTTCTCTCCGCCTTGCTAGCGTTGGTGTTACTTTCACCGGTCATTGAGGCGAATTCCAACGGTAAGCACTTCTCATCAGGGGGCTGCGGCTGTCATGGAGGTAGCTCATCGTCCGTTTCAATCTCAGAAAATTTCCCTTCAAGCTATACGGCGGGACAGACCTATTCGATTCAGGTTTCTCTTTCTGGTGGTGTTTCAGGCTCGAAAGGTGGATTCAATGTTGAGGTTGACAAAGGATCCTTTTCAACGGGCGGGAATTCAGGCGTTAAGGTAAGCGGGAAGTCGATTACTCATTCAAACAAAGCAAGTCGTGCATGGAATTTTGATTGGACCGCCCCAGCTTCCGGAAGTGGAACCGTAGCAGTTGGCATTGCAGGTCTAACCGCAAACGGGGGCGGAACTGGTGGAGACGCTTGGACGACGATGAGCCGAACCATTACGGAAACGGTTGTTGCAACCAACAACCCTCCTACTGCGACCAATGTTCAGATATCTCCCTCCACTGCAACCTCGCTTGACGATTTGTCTGTGGCTTACGTGTACAACGATCAAGACGGTGATGCCCAGAGTGGAACAACTATCCATTGGTTCAAGAACGGCGTGCATCAAACCCAGTTTGATGGCCTTTTGACGTTGAACAAAGCCCACACAGTACGGAATGATGACTGGCAAGTACAGGTCACGCCAAGTGACGGAGAAGATTTCGGTTCAACTGCAAGTTCAAACATTGTTACGATTTTCAATGCACCTCCAACTCTTGCATCCTCGAGTGTATCGCCGACAAGCCCAACAACCGATGATGCACTTACAGCATCGCTGGGTGGTGCAAATGACAACGATGGTGACACGCTAAGTTATGCGTACCGTTGGTTGCTCGATGGTGCCTTGCAAGATGGGTTGAATGATATGGCTACCCTTCCTTCTTACGTTACGAGGGTTGGAGATGTTTGGGAAGTCGAGATCCGAGCATACGACGGAGAAGATTACTCGGGTTGGGTGCGCTCAGGTTCCGTATCCATCGGCGGACAGTTGCAAAATACACCTCCAACAGTTGATTCAATTTCACTATCCCCCACAAATCCAACAACATCAGATTCCATTCTAGTCGCGATCACCTCCTCAGATGCGGACATGGACTCCATTATCGAGACGCAATTCCGCTGGCTGAGGAACGGAGTGGTGACAGCAATCTCAACCTCGACTCTGGATAATTCTGAAACCAACAAAGGAGAATCATGGGCCGTAGATGTCCGAGTGAATGATGGTACGGATTGGTCTGCTTGGACCACATCTGCGAACGTCCAAATCGGTAATACAGCGCCTCTCCTTGAAACAGCAGCACTTAGTCACACAGAAGCATTCACGGACGAATCTCTTAGCGTAACTGCGGTTATGAGTGACGTCGACGGTGATGCATTAACAATGAACATTGCATGGTATCTTTCCGGTGATTTGCAGTCAACCTACCAGAACTTCGAGACACTTCCGTCTTCAGCAACAACGAAGGGAGATGTTTGGACGGCCATCGTTCAAGCCTACGATGGGACTGAAACAAGTTCAGCGAGTGAAACGCTTACTGCCAATATCGTGAATTCTGAGCCCGTTGTGGACATCGAACTCAACGATGCAGTGACATCTCAAGATGAGTTGTCATTCACGTCACAGATTACTGATCTGGACGATGATTCCACCGAATTTGTTTCAATTGCATGGTTCCGCAATGGATTCCGAGAAGGATCTCTTGACAATGCCACGACCGTTCCATCCTCCTACCTTGGACCAGGGCAGGAATGGAGCATCGAGGTTGTGACATCTGACGGCGAGGCAACGATTCTCTCCACCACTTCTGTCATCATTGAAAACGCACCACCAGTTGCAAGAATTACGGTTCTGACAGATTCTTTGTTTGCTGGAGAGCGCACACACCTTTCCGGAGTTCAATCTACAGACTCCGATTCTTCAATTATCCGATATCAATGGAGTTGGGCAGAAGGTGGTGCATCAGGAATCGAAGCATCTCCACTCATGCCGCAAACCGGTTCAATCGATGTGACCCTCGTTGTAACAGATTCGGCTGGTGCTACCAATTCAACGACCATACGACTCGATACAATCGCAGCATTACCATGCCCTGTTCTTACATCATCTGTTTCTGAGGGCGAGGTTGTTCTTGATTGGACATGGGGTGCGCCCACATCACCCTCCTTTGAAGTCAGCAGGAATGGTGTTCCAGTCGGTCTTACCTATGCGAATACGTTTACCGATACACCAAGTTTGACGGGAATATCAACGTATCAAGTTCAGACTCTCATCGGTGATCGTGTTCTCGAATCTCCTTGCCAGTCTTCATCGGTTGATGTTCTCGTAGAAGCTCCGTTAACCGATGCTGAACAGGGGCCATCTGCCCTTGCAGGACTTGGGTTGGGTTCCGTTTATGCGATTCTCGGCCTCCTCTTACTGGTGTCGAGTCTTCTGCGTCGAGGTGATTGAGCATGCGATCCAAACTTGTTTTGTTCATTACCCTCTGTCTTGTAATCCCGCTTCATGTAAGCGGAAATCCGGGTGGCGTGGGGAACAGTCTAGAGAACATGCAATGTGGTGGTGCTTGCCATGGTGATGCCGATCAAAATGCAACATCAAACCTCCAACTGAGTTTACAACCATCTGGAACAGTATGGGTTGGCCAACCTGCTGAAATTGTTGTGCAAATATCAGGTTTGGATACGTCCCACGCCCTTGACGAATTGGGTATATTCCTACTTTCATCAACAAATGCGAATGGAGATATTCCAACAACAGATGGATGGGATATACTTTCAGATGGGATGGGTGGCGCAAACAACTACATCGAATATACGTCAGTTGATTCAGCAATTCTAACCCATTCTTGGATTCTTCGTGCGGATGAGGTTGGGGAGAAGATACTGTATGTTTCCGTTCATCATGGAGATAATACTGGAACCGATGCAGGAAGTCCATTCTTTGGCGTATCCCAAGCATACCCTTTCTCAGTTGAACCCATTCCTGACAACCTCCAACGACTTGATCCTGAGTATAAACCGCCGATATCACGAGACATCGGTGAGTCAACGAATCTCTGTGTTCAAACCATTGCTGCAAGCAACGTCATCATCGAATGGCGCGAACCGTCCGGACTGCCGAATCAACTTGACACCACTCTGGTCAATGGATGTTGGGAGGCCGAATTACCAGCCTCTCTTGTCGCTTCAAACATAGAATGGCGAGCGATACTCGATGGAGAAGGGCCTCAACAGACGACACCTTGGTTTTCTCTTACAAGTGCTGAACCGTCATGGGAAGCGGATGAGTTGGCATTGATGCTTCAGTCAATCGCACATGTCGTGCTTTTCTTCGGGTTGGTTCTCCTGGTTCGGAAACCTCGTCGCCGGAATGATGAATTCAAGGATTATATGGAGGAAAACATATGATTGAATCAGCGACATTCCATGTTATCACGACGGAACTCGTCGTCGGTTCGTTCGCTCTTGCAGGGCTTTGCTTCGTCCTTCATTCGGTCTCCTCATTCAGGAATTCGGAAAGTAAATTTGTATCCATGATGGATACAACCGCCCACATGGCCCTTCTTTTCGGTCTTCTCGCCTTACCGTTTGCGATCATCTCTGGCATCAATTCCTCGCCAAGTGGAGCTCACACGTCTCCTCTTCTTGCTAACAAAATGCTTCTCTCTACTGCCGGGGGAGGTCTCGCATTCGGTGTGCTCTATGCGCGATGGAAGATGAGTGGTGGTGAATCTCCATCCCATGTTCACAACGCATTTGGTTCGATTTCAACAGGCTGTATGCTTCTTACAGCGTCCCTTGGTGGGTCGTACACGAGAGGTGACTCACTGACGGAATTTTTACCATTTGTCAAAGAGGATACACTCCTTCTCCCCTCATGGATGAGCATTCTCGTTATCGTGTTGATTCTTGCTGCGCTCATTTTCCGACAATCTTCAACCATAGAGCATGGATGATGGCGATGGTGTTTCGCTTGGTGCTGCTTGGCTAAGGAGCGATTTCAATTGCTCTTCAAGCATTTTTGCTTCTTCAAGCAACGGTTGATCGTCCAACTGCGTTGTTGGTAAAATGGAGTTGAGCTTCTTGACGAGTGCAGCAGCAGCACGCGCATCAGGGAATCGAGGATCGGCTTCGACCATGACGCTCAAGACATCGATGGCTCTCCTACGAGCTTCACTCAACAAGACCCCATTGATTCCTCGGATAACTCCACTGGTAAGGAGTGGAACTTCCATGTCGTTGAGCATACCGCAAACGTGGTCTGTGGCACCAATTCCAACAAGATCTGTACCCTCTGTGTCATCATAGTCAACCGTTGGTTCTTCGATTCCAGAGTTCCCTCCAAGCCCTTCTTTGGAAAAAGCGTCAACCAGAATACCCATACGTATTTTCGAACCTTTCGACCAGTCATACAACGCCCACACAATGTCATGAACAAGGGGGCTAGGAATGACAAGCTCGCTCATTAAGAGAATGATCTTGTCACAGCCTTCAATATTGCATTCGGGTTTCCCAGCATAGGCTCGAATAATTGGCATTGGCTTACCATCGGTAACAAGTGTAAGCGGAGGAAGCCGTGGATCGACAACACCGCCGACAAATTCTAGATCAAGGTTGTCGATCAAATAGTGTCCTACAACGCTCGATACCATTCCAACACTTGGAAAACAGGTGATAACGAGTGCACCTTCGGTCACAACATCCGCTCGAATCTTGACAAGGGTTCCTTCCATAACAACAACTCGTCAAGGAGGCATTCAACACTTTCGCCTCCAAGCGTAGGTTTCATGACCTTCAAGAGCGGGGAGCGTTCATGGTCGAAGAGCGCAAACACAGACTCTCGCCATCGGCGTGGAACCGATACGAAACATGTCCACGCATGTACTGGCTTAGTCGACAGGGATTGCCAAGGAAAACGGGGATGGCAGCCTCTCTTGGGACAGCAGTCCACGCTTCGATCGAGGATTTACTGCAAATCGATTTGTCAGGTCGCCAGCCCGCAGAATCAGATTGGATGTTGACAGAGGCCGATGCTTTACTACGAAACCGTTGGGAAGAAGAAAAGCAAATTTTCCATGACACACCACGTCATCCAAACTGGAAAGAGGACAAATACAGAGAAGCTCAGAAGCAGCAAAAGGGCGCCATCAATATGCTTCTTGAGCATGTTGGAGTGCAAGGATTAGCGCATGAGTGTATTACCATCGCGCTCTGGAAAAAGATACAATCTCTTGTGATTGCTGTTGAGGGTGAATTGGTTACCAAAGATGGCCATTTGATGGGCCGACTGGACTTGTTGCTTGCGAATGTGGATGATTCAGGAAAACTCACTGGCTGGTTGGTTGCGGATTTGAAAACAGGCAAACCCCCTCAAGGAAAACTCAAGCCTGAAGTCAACCGACAATTGAGGATGTATCGGGATATTCTTCTCTCGAACAATACGAATGCACCTCCTGTTCAGGCCCAAGGCTGGTATACGGATACATCATCCAAATGGGATGCAAAAGGAGACAACGTACTCGATGCAGCCTACGAGGCATGGAATGCGACAAAACCATCTGAGACGCCCCTCGATCCAACCCCCGGAAAGTCATCTTGCGGCGGATTTTGCGATTGGAAAGCATGGTGTCCTCACTGGTGGAATTGGAGGCATCAGAACAAGTCGCTTCACAAAGGTGATTTTGCAGACGGTGTTGTGATCCTCCACCAGTATGACGAGGGGCGTTCGAGGGCAACCGTTGAGGAATGCATACCGCGAAATGAATTTGGAGATGTTGAACCGTCAGGACAAATGCGCGACGTTACCTTTGATGGTCGCGGGAAAGAAGTTCTTGAATCGCTCTTGGACGATGGTCATCGAGGTCCGATTTTCCTCGGAAGTGCAATGATGAATCGAGATGTATGGCGCGTTGGCCCATGGTGCGATGTCCTGCCTTGGGCCCCTATTCCCGATTCAGGTAGTCTTTGATGTTCTGAACAGCATCCGCATCCTCGATACCATTGGGCGAAAGCAGCCATTGCAGATAGCGAGGATCAAGTTGAGTTAATTCTTCCAGGTGGCGTCCTTTGTGTCGGCCAACTGCTAGGATCATATGCCCATCATCTCTTCGAACCATACCGTTTGGGTCTACAAGTTCTAAATCATCCAGCTGTGGGCCCAGGTCAGACTGAATCTTTGAGGTTGAGCCCGTTGCACACCATTGTTCTACTTCTTCCAATGATTTGCGAAAATAACTCGGATGGTCGAGCCCCAATTTCCAGAGAAGCAGCAAACATGCTGCAGCATCTGCAGATGCAGTGTGAGCATTTTCAAGAGAAATGCCATGTCGGTTGCACTGCGCTCCAAGTCGATGTGGCCGGGGTAGTTTGAGTCGACGGACCATCTCCAGTGTGTCCAGAACTGCTTTTGGTTCAGGGGGAAGAGCTCCGATTCTCAAGAATTCATTGCGGAGCATTGGAAGGTCAAATTGCCGCACGTTGTGGCCGATGAGAACGGAACCATCGATCAATTCTGAAATACGATCAGCAATTTCTGAAAAATCAGGCTGTCCTCGAACATCAGCATCAGAAATTCCATGGATTCGTTGAGAATCGTAAGGAATAGGTCGACGAGGGTTGACCAATTGGTCATAGGAAATTTCTGAACCGTCAGCATCAGAACCGATGAGAGCCAACTGAACAATTCGGTCTCGCGAGGTACTAACGCCGGTCGTCTCTAAATCGAAAGCGAGAACTCGTTCGCCTTCTAGAAGTTCCATGATTAAGCCTAATCAGGTGTGATTCAAGAACTATCGCCTAAACCATGTTGTTCAAGCAAAACCTTCACTCAGATTAAAGAAGACCGTTCTGCACCATCAATTATGGGTTTCTTCCGTCGATTTTTTTCAAAAGGCAACACTGGCACCGAGAAAGAAGATCAACCCATGGAGGAAGACACCATGCTTTCTACTCTCCAAGACCAGTATCAGCGAGATATTGAAGAAGACGTCTCTTCTATTCAATCGATTCTTGGTGATGAGGAGGACCAACCAGAACCGTTGGTCGCCTTACCCGCCCCTGATTATGATGAGCATGATGCTTCGGTAGATGATGTCTTGAAGGATTCGGAAATGGGAAATTTTTCTGAAAAAAACGTTGTCGAACACAGCTCAGTCGAAGAACTGGGGAATCACTTGGAATCAGCACCGGTTATGGGCGATCTTCCTTCCGAAGTATCCTTTGATTCGAAGGAGTAGACGACCGTTCGAATCAATCAAGAAATGCTCAGAACGACAACATGGTTAGATATAGGGCGAGATTGAGGGTGAGGTATGCAAGAGAAAATGTTACGGTTGCGTGGACTGTTTCTCACTGCAGTCTTACTGACTGTTTCGCTTGCAGGCTGCCTCGGCGCACTTGATTCGTCAACCAAGCCTCGTGCAACATTGGAGGTTTACCCTCTCCTCATTCAAGAGGGAGAAATGGTCACGTTTGATGCCCGTGATTCGGATGCAATTGAAGGCATCATCACTGCATATCGTTGGGATTTTGGTGATGGCGAAAAGGCAGAGACAGTAACAGGCTTCACCTCACACATTTACGATTTTTATGGTGCGTACACGGTCTCTCTTGAGGTTGAAAACGATCAAGGCGGTATCGATGAAGCATTCACGATTGTGACCGTGAATGGTGCTCCAACAATTCAACTTACGTACCCAGAAAACCCGCGTGCTGGTGACGCTGTGCTTCTCGATGCCTCGTCTTCAAGCGATCCCGAGTCTGGCCAGTTGTCGTTCCAATGGGACCTGGACTGGGCAACAGATTCAGATGGCGACGGAGACGGCAGGAACGATATCGACTCAACCGAGCCACAAACATTGCTCATGACCAATACAAGCGGACTTTACGCTGGTTCACTAACCATCGATGATGGACAAGGCGGTGTTGTAACAGAAGTGTTTGAGATCAATGTTTCAGCACGACAATTCAATATTGAATGGAAGGAACGCGTCGTCCAACAATCTTGGTCTGATTATTTGGACGAGGGAGAGGAATGGACTGAGGAAATCATTCCCGGTCAGCAAGGCCGTATTCTCTCATTCGAAGCAATTCTAGAACTCGAGAATGATATTATCCAACCATACGACAATTTCTCACTGGTCATTTCTATCCCTGGCGACGGATTCAAGGAAGAAGCAGAAACGGAGGGTGGCAACATTACACAATCTGAAAATGCAAAAGCGACCATCGTAGCGAACGATCTCAATTCGAAGGGATTGAACGAAGTGATTGAAGCCGATTCTGAAGAAATGGTCTTGCAGATGATTCTCGATAGGCCTGGACAAAACTTTGGTCAGAGCCCATGGGCCCTCTTTGTGCGAGCGATTCAAACAAATCCCGACTCAACCGTCGAATTGCTTCCAGATCCAGACCCTGGTAACGATTGGACGTTGACGCTCCGTATTGTCATACACGAGCCAATCATTACAGAGATTGCATTTGAGTAAGATTCGACGAAAAGGGTTTGAATGGTCAATGACTGGAAGGAATGAGCGGCATGGTTGAGTCAGTAGAAATCAGTCGAGTCAATATCCGAGATACACTTTCGCTCGATATTTCTGTTTGGATGAATCATCCGGACGATATGGACTTCAGACCATCGCTTTCATGCAAAGGGAACATGTTTACAATTTCATCGATATCATCAGGAGACTCTCTTGCAAGCGTTGAGTTGGATGACGAACAAATGCAAGCCCTCGAAGCATCGTTAACCGCCGAACTACGTGTCAAATTTCAAGTTCATGGTATGCACGGCCGATTGAACAAAATTGCTCCTATCATTGCAGATGGTAAGGCAAAGAAACTCGCTACGGCAAATTGGAAGACCGTTCAACCAGTCTCGATGGAATAGGGATTCCCCCCATTTCTTTGATAAGCGTAAACGTCAACATTCTCGTTTATGTCACCACGTAGACTCGGAAAAGGTTCTCAGAAGAAGGTGGGTTTTGAGCGATTGAAGGCAGAAATAATGCGATTTGTAACGGCGAACCCCGGTTGTTCTGCCCAATCAATTGTCGCTAATTTAGCTCACGACCGCACCATGCGAAATCATGGATTAACACCGAGAAAAATCGGTTTCTTCATTCCAAGGCATCTCGCTGACAAGCTCACTTGGTGGCAGGATCACCGTGCAGGCCGTCGCGTATATGGTTGCCTTGAGGAAGACGAAATCGGTTCTGGACCGTTTTAATGCAGGTTCGTCCTTTAAGTGCAGTACATGTTTAGTCACTCCATGGACTACGATTCAATGACATTGTTGGATTTGAAGAAAATATGTAAAGAACGCGGGCTAAGAGTTGGCGGAAAAAAGGACGAGGTCATCATTCGCCTCATGGAATACGACGAATCCCTTGGTGGCGGAGCAGCATGGCAAACGACTCCAGTCACAGTCGCCGGGGGCGTGGCATTCAATCCACAACAAAACACACAATTCGTTGTCATCGGAAACAGCAATTCAGGACTGGCTTCTACCATGGGTACGTTCATTCTTATCTTTGGTATTTTCCGAATCGGTATCGTCTTTTTCCTAGGAATGTTTTGGGACGATTTCATGGGCCAATACGTTATTGAATCAATCCTTGCGTTCCTCATTGGGATATCGTACGTCTTTGGAGGAATGATGATCATGGCAGGTTATCGAAACGGTGTCTTTTTGGTTCTGGGAACATTGGTCTTTTCTGGATTGTTATCGTTCGTGTATAGCGATGAGTGGAGCCCATTGTCCATCGGCATGGATGGCTTTACTGCACCAGCATACACCTTCTTTTGCTCAGCATTCTGCATGATTTTAACCGCACTACCACTCTTGGTAGCGCCACAAGATCTCAAAGATGGATGGCCGGAAGGAGTCCAGCGAATGATCGACAGTAAAACCACCTCAACAAAGAATCCCGAAAAGAAGAAGGTTCGGTGCACAAGTTGCAAGCAACCTCTTCGAGTTCCTAACGATTTCAAAGGAAAGGTACGATGCCCATCATGCGAAGCCGTATTGGAAATCTGAATCTTACGTTGATGCTTCAACGATATGTTTCGAAGCGCGACGAATCATTCGGAGAGGTGCTTTGCCATCTCTCGCCGTGTTTCCTCAGGATCGATGAACATCGCACCAAGAATCACGACCGTTTCTAGGACTGCAGCGATGTAAAACAGTGTCGAATAATCGAACCGTGCAGCCAACGGGGCAGTCAGTTGATAGCCAATAATTGCTGAAAGGTTCATCATGGCCATGTACCCTGTGAATTGTGTACCTCCAACCTCAGTCCACGTAATCCGCATCATCAGTGAGTAGATGTTGATGGATACCATGGCCCAAACAAACGTCTGAAGACTCCAAACGGTCATCATGAACAGCCCGTTGCTCCATAACGATTCATTCATGCCCCAGAATGTTGTGATGAGTGCAGTTGAAAAGGCAGAATAAATGATGATGGCCTTACCACCAAACAGTTTTCCTAATTGTCCACCAGCCATGTATCCGAGCATTGTGACAATGAGTATAACTCCACCCTTCGTTGCATTAAATTGCTCTTCCGTCCATCCTAATTCGCGTACGAACAACAACGGCAACACGGGAATAAGGAAGAAAGAAAGGGACATGACCAAACTCAAGAGGATACCAAGTTGAGCTGAACGGAACGAAAAGGCAATCTTGATTTTGTTGAAAATTTCCGTGAAATTCGTTTGCTCTGGAACATCCATGGTTTTGTTCCGTGCCGTAGACTCGCTCCATGGATACAATTTTTCTCCTGGTCGCTCGGTCATGAACAATGGCACAAGCATTATCACAATGAGAATAGGGATCTGGAGGACGATTGCGCCCTTGATTCCGACAAATCCAATGATCGTTCCAAGACCAGCGCCACCAATAATTCCACCAACGGCCTTTGAGGTGAACATGTAACTGTTGACTTTCTCAAATTCATGTGGCTCCAAGACATCGACTGCAAGCGCATCAGTGCTGACATCCTGCAAGGCAGTGAACACATTGTAAACCAAGAACATGATTCCAACAAGGGTGACATTTGACGACATATTCGGGATTAAGAGCATTGAACTTAGAACAACAATCATGCCGCTCTGGGCAATGAGAATCCACGGTCTGCGTTTTCCCATTTCTGGAAATTGATATCGATCAATAATCGGGCCCCACAGAAATTTAACAGACCAAGGAAGTGTTCCTAAGGTCAATAAAAATGCCAACTGGCCCGCAGAAACTCCTTCAACCGCAAGGTAGGTCACGAACGTTACTGTGATGAAGCCCCATGGGATTCCTTGAGCCACGTATAGGGCGCAAAGGGTTAGGACTCGGGCACGATAACTCTCAACCAAAGTGTTGCCCTTTTCTTGCGAAGGAGCGGTCGATTCAACGCTCGTCTCCTCTTCCAAAATAACACCCAAGTGGTAGCGTTCTTTTCGAGTCACGAGATAGCCAAGCAATACAAACATTCCAACAAACCATGGGGTAAACAGAGCAATGGAGACGGCTCCTTCTCCAACCGACAACGCAGCTGTACTTTCACTACCGATGACCTCCAAGTCAACGACAAGAAGAGAAACTGTACTTGTCACCTCTTCGCCATCATCTGTGTGCGTGCAGACCTCTCCATTGTAAGCATCTGCATCGACAAGAATGTTCAGATTGTAGATGCCATATGCATCGTCTCCCGCATCGATTTGATTCAGAATATCGTCCTTTGACATCCCTGAAATATTGTCCATTTCGAGTAAGGATTGGTTGTGCCAAGTGAGGTTGACAGTATGAGAACCGGGATTGAATTCACTCTGTGTAAGCGACCAATCGTTCTTTGTAATGGTCCCATAAATGAGATCAGGAACATTGTTTTCCAAACCTGTGCAAAAGCCCAAGTTTGCGGACTCATCTTCGTTGGGGTAGTCGAGGATCATCGAAAGACCAACGATCACTCCACCAGCGTCCCTGACTTGTTGTTCGACTGTGTCAGAAGTCAACTCCCAGGATACTTGCTCATCATCAACGTAGTATTCTGTTTTTGTTTCAAGCGGAATTTCGGCCCACGTCGCACTGACTGAGTAAGTCCCCCCCGTCGATTCTGGTTCGTTTCCACTTAAACAGCCAGTGAGTGGAAGCGCAAGCAATGTGACGAGAACCAACGCCACCATTCGCTGCATGACCTATGCCTCAACATCGCTTGATTTCAACATTCGGTGGATTTGAACCGACGACCTCTTCAATCGATTTCATCTCCCCACTTCATGGGCGAGGCATCTGAGGTCGCAGCATATTTCGATCTCGATGGCACATTGCTAAACGCTTCTAGCGAAAAGACACTGACGGGCGTTCTTGCAAAACGAAGACCTTGGAGAATCCCCCATGCGACTGTTGCATGGACACTTGGAGCAACATTTGGCCTCTTAACGGGGAAGTCTCCTTACGATGCTTTTCGGAACCGAGGCCATCTGTCGCTTGCATCTTGGCAAGTTCTTGAGCAGTATTCAGAAGAGATTGCCACATCGATTCTCAAGCCGAAAGTATCGCAGGGCGCTTGGGATCGTCTTGAATGGCACCGAAATCAAGGCCATCGGCTCGTATTGGTCACTGCTACGGTCGCACCAATGGCCGAAGCGATGGCTCGCGTTCTCAACATGGACGAAGTGTATGGATGTGGGCCTGAAGTACGCAACGGATGGCTTTCGGGTTCCGAACGAGGTTGGTCTATCCCCCGCCGAAAAGGAAAGGTCTCAATCGTTGAGCAAGATGCTGTAAAAAACGGTCACACGCTTTCAGAGTGCTATGGGTATGGAAACACGCTCGCAGATTCATGGTTCATGCAAAGATGTGGTCATGCTATAGCCGTCAATCCAGAATCATCGTTGGAAAAACATGCTAAAAAACATGATTGGGAAATTGTCCATTGGCCTTCATGAGTTCAAATACTCTTGAAGAACAGTCTATGCATGGACGAAGAATTTTTGCCTGCAGAAGACGAGGAAGTTGAGGAACCTTCTCCCTCAGCCGAGTATCAAACAAAGAAACTTGAACAATTTCAAGAAAAAATCGATGCAAGTTTTTCAGCCATGCAAACCTCGTTTGATTACCTGATGACAACCATCGAGAAGAACCCTGATAGAATCATCTTTGACACTGAGAACATCATTATTCTCGGTAATTTAGCAACATATACAATCCCGTTGGATTCCGTCCTTTCAAAGCTCAAGAACCCGTTTGCGGGCGGAAGTGGTCTTCAAGCAACAAAGACTACGCGAAAGGGAGAACTCAAAGGGAAACAAGCCAGCGTGTGCATTCAACCAGATTACAACAATGTCTCGGATCTGCCAGGATGCGACGTGCTAGATTCGTACTTTCTAATGCTCCTTAACGATGACAAATTCATTCACCAACCTGCGCACGGCCCGCTGCGAAGGGCAATGCTACAGTTGTATGGTCTGGGTATTAGCCCAGCCTCTAAAGCGATGAAGACATGGATTGAATCGACATCAGCTGCAGAATTCAAGGCCGAGGAATCAGCGGCTGAGATTAAAGGAACAGATGGTTGGCGATGGAGAGTTTCCGATTCCAACCCATTGGTCAATGGGTTCACCATCTGGTTCAAGAAGAAGAATCAGCGAAAGTGGACAAAGGTCGTGGAAGATTCATCGCTGTTCGAATACAGTTACCATTACGAAGATGTCTTGTCTGTCCTCGAACTGCTATCTGATTCCCCTCGTGTGCTCATTCACGATGAGCCCTATGCATCGGATGAATATTTCATGCATGCAGTTGCGAAGCATCATACCCCCGTCGCAAAGCGAATTGAAAACGACCGTGCGAAGCAAGCCGCTTCATGATTTGGCGGCCCCTCCGCGATTCGAACACGGGTCTCAACCTCCGCAGGGTCGAAGGATATCCAAACTACCCCAAGGGGCCGGGGTAATTGTTCCACCTGCCGACTTGATATAAGCACAACGGAATGGAACTCGCAGGTCCGTACAAGAGTTCATACTGCTTCTTCCTCTAGGATAACCATGGCAGTTCGACTGGAACGGGGCGTTGATTTCCCGATGGTTGATTTGGCAAACATTGCTTACTATCCTCGAATCTTCGATCTTGCACATCGGTTTTTCGAGGATTCTTGGATTCCAATTTGCGACATTCGTTACGCCGATTTGCTTCTTGTTCGAAAGCTTGGTTTCCCCGTTGTCCACGTTGAATCCGATTTTCTTGCACCACTGCGATATGGCGATACGATTACAGCAACGATATGGATCGATAGAGTTGGAGAAACATCCTGCACCTGGCAATATCAATTCCATAACCAAGAAAGTGAATTGCTTTGGACATCCACACAAGTAACGGTCTGTGTTGACATGAATTCGATGAATCGGATTTCCATCCCAGAGGATTTACGCCAAGGCCTTGAGGCCTGCAAGAGGGATTCGTGATGTCAGACGATAACGAAGTGGATATGTTTGCGCTTCGTCCTGATTTTAAAGGTCCAAAGACCGTTGGAATTTTACTGATCATCTTTTCTGTTTTCCTTGCTTTTGTCGCAAAGGCCGATCTCGATTTAGCCCAAACAGACGAAGTTTCTGACGCCTACATGGAGAAAATCCTAGAAACACCAAATCAGCAAGGCGATAACGTTTCGTTCGACGAGTATCAATTGTACCACAAAGAGGTGAACGACAACAGCGGCTATCTCATCAGAGGCGTATCGCTTGCAATAGGGAGTACTGCTGGGATTGTCGGCGGAGCACTCCTCTACAGAATGAAGCCTGTTGGTGGCAAACTTGCCTTAGCAGGGGCCTTAGTCTCATTCGTGGGGGGTGTTCTAGGGAACATGATTTTTTACGATGCTGCAGAGCTTCACCTCAAAGGTACAATTCGCGATAATGCGGAATATTTCGGTTATGCGTGTGGCGTCTGCACGTTCTTCGTTGCGTCTCTTGCCCTTCTGCCACTGATTAACGCACGGGCACGGTTGGCTTTCGATGAAGCAAACAAGGTCGAACTTGTTCAAGATGAGTCTGAATGATTATCTGGCCTGGGCCATTTCTTTGCCAGCGCCTTCTCAAGATCTTCATTCAAGATAGCGTTCCACCAATCGCTACCTTGCCAAATAGCATACTTTCCACGTATGCCGCGTAAATCAGCACCTTTCATTTTGCAATTCCTAAAATTTGAGAGATTACAACGCGCTTTTCGAAGATCTGCTCCTCTAAAATCCGCTCCATCGAAGGCTGATTTCATCAAATCTGCTTCGACCATCGAAGCACGACGAAAATCGCATTCGGAGAAGTCACCCTCGGTCAAATCGGCTTCATCAAGAATCGCTCTTCTGAACGTTGAGCCTCGGTGACGGCCCTTTCTGAAGATAGCTTTTGTGTGATTTTGGTAGGAACAATCGATGATTTCCGATTCAGATGATTCGGGGTCATCTCGAGGGTCGCCTGCCCCTCCGCCTGACATCACCATATTGCACTCAGGATGTTGATTGTTTATCGAGGTGTGCCCTGCCGGCATTGGTAAGGAGCGAGAATCTGTTTTTCTCTCCATATTCGAGCGGTACCATCAGCAATCCTCGTTCCTTGAGTCTGTTGAGATAGAGACTGAGGTTTCCAGGGGGGTCGATTCCTGCGTCGGAAAACAGTTGATTTACGACTCGCGGCGGACTGTCCGAGAGGTTTTCGACATCGCGAAGGTAGTGGATTGCTGCGAGAACTTGATCGGGTTTCTTGCTTAATGAACAGTTTTCGACAAGAGCACGGAAAGCGGATCCACGCTCAGGCAGTCCGATGTCTCTGGCAGCATCGATAGCGGCATCAATGGCAGCATCTCGAGCATCTCGCAGACGCTCAAGAACGATGGACCATGTGTCATCATGGCGCATTTGGATAAGCCGTGCATCAACTTCGACTGTTGCACCGCTTAAATCAATCTCTAAGTCACCCGCGGTGACGACAAACCTTGATTGAGTAACCATAGTAATCAGTTCATCGAAAGATGCACCCATTGATAATGTTTGTATAACCACCAGTCAATCAAAATATTCTGAAGAGAAAGAAATGTGTGTTGGATTTTAGTCATCGACTTGAAGTAGAAGTTTGTGTTGTCATAGAAAAGGTGGCAGTATGTACGACACGCGAGTAAACAAAAAAACGCTCATCCTTGCGGTGTTGTTTCTAACTCCAATTTTCTTTGTACCCGAGTCCTTTGCAAGCGGCACAACACAGGTCAATACGTTCACTGGAGGGGCATCATCGCTAACCATTACCTCTGACGGAAACAATACCTCGAGCGACCTACAATTCGATCTTGAGAGGAACGTTACATTCCAAGACGCATCCTTCGTTGTCGAGGGACAATCCGTTGCCGACACCCCAGGCAGTATCTGGATCAACAGCAGCACAGGGAATACGATTTGGACGTACTCCGGAGTTGGCTATGGAGACTTATCGCATCAAAACACGTTTCAAACAGGTGCGACGTTTGATACAGTTCAGTTGAACAACAGTTCAAGCATGCCTTCCCCCATTTTGATTCCAAAGAACGCAACATTGCAATCAAGTTATGCCAACATCACGTATACGCCACAACTTGATGGCCAATACATACCTGTTGGGGCTGTCCAGCACATGGTGCTCGGTGAATCGAATGCCGATGGAATGACGGATGCATTTGTCTTCTCAACGCAGAATTCTACCACAGGTGTAAACACAGGTTTCGCTGTTATCGAGAGCAATCAAACGGCCATGGAATACAATTTGACGGGTTGGATTGAAACATGCATCAATTCAGATCAATTGAGAATTGCAGATATGAACAACGATTCCCACGATGATGTTGTAACCTTCTCTACTGGAAGCTCGATGATGTGCATCCACTACTACAACACAACGACCATGACGTATGATGCATCGTTTTCAGTCAACATTACAAGCAATCCAATCGATGTAGAGCTTGCTGATATGAACGGTGATGATTATCCAGACTTTATCACAATTCACGGATTCTCTGGACAAGGTGAAGTCTCGCTAACTCTCTTCAATGGCTCGACAGACGCGGTGCGACAAGATGACGACATTCCAGTATACCGTTGGAATTTCGGACAGGGACGAACAAGTCTGCGCAGTCTACGCGTTGGTGATTTCTTTGATCGAAATGAAAACGTCATCATCGTTTCCGATGCTTGGAATGACGCTACGGAAATTACCTACGATTCTGTCAACCGTCAACTTAATTCCAACATTCAGAAATTCCGTAATCTTACAGCCGCATCTGTAGCAGGTGACTTTGATGGCGATGGAGACATCGACTTTTTGACAACAAAAGAAACAGAGTCAGTCATTATTATCAACAATCAATCCTCTTGGAATCAGGTTGGTATACTCGACGTTTTGGATGCAACGAATGCAACCATTGCGGATTTTAACAACGATGGCGCCGTATCACTACTCACTCCAAATCCTCAGTTTGGAGACGGAAATCCTTCGACGATTGAAGGGGAAATTGGATTCCGCTCGATTTCTCCAACAGGCTTAGGATCGCCGAGCAACACTCCCCTAACGCCGTATTCTGTACCGAGAGACATTCAGTTCTCCGATATCAACCATGATGGACTGGTTGACCAATTTGTACTTGCAGGTGAAGGACTTCAAGGTGTTTTCATTGGTTCATGGCATAATCTCTCTCTCGATACCGATGTCGATGGAGACGATGACCTGTGGGCATCGGGTTATTCGAGTACGACAATCGCTCACCTTGGTGTTCTGACCATAACCGATGCAGATGACGTCATCAGCGATACAATCTCTCCTTTCTTGCAAGCATATCCTGGGCTATCCGATGGGTATGGAATCGAAATGGTGACCAATATGATGTCATTGTCAAGCAATTCGAATGGTACTGCCAACTTCACTGATCTTGACATCGGATACGACATTATGTTTGCAGTTACAACAAGTGCGGGAACCATAGGATCATTCAGCAATTCCCTCAATCAACAAATGCTTGCTGGAGCGGGAACGTTCACAGTAACGTTCCCAGTAGAAACAACACGGGAAGGTCAGTTTGATGCGACGTCGTTGAGTATGAATTATACCTTAGGCGCACCAAATCTCGCCCTGCCGCCAACACCTGTTTTGTCGGTTCAATCGCTCACAGAATTTGATGTAACAATCGAATGGCAGGCGCTTTCTGAGTTTGGTTCGGACTTACAAGAATTCCAAATCTTCAGGATGTCTTCCGCTTCTCCTTACGATTATTCATCACCCTATGAAGTCGTGACAGGGCAGAATTACTACACCGATTCCGTCGTTGATATTGGCTCAACCTATGGATACGTGGTCCGTTCAGTTCATTCCTTTGGTATCGTCAGCAACCTTTCCCAATCGCTCGAAGTAACCATTCCGAACCCACCTGCTCCATCGGCAGTTACGAATGTACAACTTCTTGATTTGGACATCGAAACAACATCATCTCCGATGAAAGTCACTTGGGATGCGAGCGTTGACGCAGGTGTAGAAGAGTATCGAGTCTACGTTGCTAGGTCAAGTTTGGATGCAACAGGATTGGCAGATGAATTGACATCGGAAAAGGACTATTCCTTCAATGGCATCACATACCAATCCGTTGCAACAGTCCCTTCTACGACAACCGAGGCTGAACTCACCCAGACAAGTGCGTATTCGGACTCAATCGGTAATACACCCTCTGAACTCATTCAAGATGGGCATGAATATTGGGTAGCGGTTGCAGCTGTCGATGTATATGGCAATGCTTCCTTACCCCTGCCCGTCGCAGGACCGACAACTTCCTACAACAACACCTACATCGACAGTCAACTGTCCTTGACTGTACTCTCAGGTCCTGATGGATTCTCGGGGAATGTGCTGGAATCAAACAGCCCCCTTCAGATCAGCGTCTATGCGCATTATTTCGATGATGCACAGCAAGATGTCGGCATTCAGGGAGCTCAACTCGAGATGACGATAACCTACGGAAGTGAATCTCTTGTCCTTAATGGGCAAAGCGACACTACGGGACAATGGTCAGCAGTTGATGTTACGAGTCTTCACGACCCAACAATTCCACAGAGTCTCCTCGATTTCTCAGCGAGCGCAGGCGGCACCGTAGACATTGAAGTTTCAATGACTGCAATTGAGGTCGCTGATATGCAGCCCTATGCCTCAGCAAATGCCTCGGATTCAATGGGTACCGCGATATCGATTGAATTCTCTGGCCCTGCTTCACCTGTTGACATGGATGCAAACAATGCCATTGATGTGAACATCACATTGAGCGCAGTTGATTCTGTAAATCCAGCACACCAAGCCGCACTTGAAGGAACAACAATACTCTGGGAGGCATTCAACGATACTTCAGCAGACGCCCTGATGAGTGGTTCTGAAACGCTCTCAACTGGGAAGATTCGAATTGCCTCATCGTTCGAGAACATGTCTCGAATTGAATTCACAGTCGACTCAGGAAGCCGAGTTCTTATTGGAACCACGACGTATACGCTTACTCTCAATGCATACATCGCACCCGTTGAAACAAATGAGACCGATGAAACTGAACCAGAGTGGGTTCCGACGACCATTCAATCTGTCACCATCGCTTGTGAGAGCTCAACCATCCTCACCAATCAGCAGGCATCAAGTGACCCAATCGAATGTGTTCTTGAAAATCCAAACCCCTTCAGCGTCGATGTTACCGTCTCGGTAACAGAGTCACCTTCTCTGTTCAAGAATCCAGGATCGATGACCGTCGGTGCAAATGAATCGACAACGATCTCGTTCGTTCCGAAGTACGATGACCCTCTGTGGGAGCGGCAGGATGATGCGAATGTGGAGAAGGAGTTCACAATCCAACTCCGTACGAGTTCCTCAAATTATGACATCGAAGGTCAACCCTTGTTGCAAAATGGCATTGTTACGTGGACGGCAGATCTCTTTGTCGAAGTAGCTACAACACCGGTCGGAGAGGAGAAGAGCTCCTCCAATACAGCCCTATTGGGTGGAATCGGTGCAGGTGTCGCGTTGCTTGCAATCGTTGGATTCGTTCTTTACCGACGTGCTTCCGCCGACTTTGAAAACGAATCTTTCTATGAAGAAGACGAGCCTCCAATCGAAGAGGAACCAGTTGAAATTCCAGAAGGGAAACCACTTGACTCCTTTGAAGATAAGACCATTACCGATGAGCCTGAGGTCAAAGAACGACCTGGTGATTCCTTGATTTCAGAAGCCGATGATGTCGAACAAGATGAGAGAGAAGACGACGTTGAAGATGAGCCTCCAATCGAAGAGGAAGAGTCCGATGACGGAATTTCCGTCGACGAATATGGAACCGAATGGTACGAGGATGAAGTTGGAACCTGGTGGTACAGAGAAGCAGGAGCCGAAGATTGGTCCGAATACAATGAGTAAACGCCGAGATATTTTTCAAAGACCAGCCGACCAGCAAACTGAGGCCTGAATATGAAACAACAATTTGGGACATATGACCTTGTACTTCGTTCGGGAGTCGATCCGACGACAAACGGTGTGGCCATCTGTGGATTTACTACCGCAGGGATGGTCGGTGTAATTGCGACCTCTCACATCATTGAATCGCTCAATCTTACCCAACTTGGAACTGTAATGGATGCGAATTTCCCCGCAGTCGCTTTGATTCAAAACGAGGTTCCTCGTCACCCTGTTCGTGTGTATCAAGGCGATGGAATAGGCGTGTTCACTGCTGAAATCCAATTCGAGAAAGAACAAGACATTGCATTTGGCTCGACAGTCCTTGAATGGTTTGGAGCTGGAGGTTTCGACCAACTGATTATCATTGATGGTATCCTCAAGCCTGAGAAACAAATCCAAGGCGAGGGCTTGTTTGCGGTTGGAGCGAATGATGTCGCTCGTGCTCGATTGAAATCTCTTGATTTGCAAACGATTCAACGCGGGGTTGTCTCTGGAATCACAGGCTTCCTCCTCAGCGAAGGCGATCGCCTTAATCTTGACATCACTGCCCTTCTCTCGGAAGCAAGCCCGATGTACCCAGATGTCCGGGCTGCAGCGGTTGCAATTGAAGCGATTACCGAGATGACCGGAAAAGAGATTCCATTATCGAAAATGCTTGAGAATGCTCGTAGCATTGAGCAATCGGTGCAAGAGATCATCGAAAGTGCAACTCCGCTCCTCCCTTCTCCAGATGAGGATGACGATGTCATCAATGATCCATCATTTGGTTGATTGCAAGGATTGAACCATTCTAATGACGGTTTCAAACGGGGCTTGAGTGGCAATAAATGGACGTAAATCAGGAACTCTTGCTGTTTGATGGCCGGCTTTTCTGAGTGCTTCGATAAGTTGTTCCATAGTCGGCAACGAACCAACATCTGCCAAACGTGGTAGTTGATCAAATGCTAACAGGAGATGGTCGGCTGACAGAAGGGGGGCTGCATCTGAGATGTGGCGAACAGATCTGCGAATTTCTCGTTCAGCATAGAGTTGGTCAGCCTCACTCCACTCCAAGCCCAGTCCAATTCCCCGCTTGATATCACTGTCTTTGGCGAGGCAACTCTCAACCGCAGCTTCTTCGGTCAGCCGGGAACAAATTGCTTCATCCCAAATTGGTCCAATCCACATTGGGCCACTCGATTGTTCCAGTTCGTCACTGGAGGGATGCTTCACAAATTTGTAGGGTCTTTCATCGGTTCGAACTCTCCAACCCATCTGTTCACTGGTTTTGTCGGCTCCCTGCTTGCTTTTTCGAACGAGAACAGAAACACGCACATGATGCCCATCAAAGAGGGCGAGAATTGGCTCAATAGCCCGATCAAGCTGTGCCGCTCTTGTTGCAATCGTTCCCAGCAATACACGAACAGCATCATCATGGGCATACAGATCAACAATCCCCTTGTGTCCATACCGTCGCCTTCCAGAGGTTGCAGAAGAACCAGTTAACGCAGCAGTATCGGTAGCGGTTACCTCGAGGACACCCACTCGTCCAAGTGCTTGAATTGCTCCATCAATGAATGAAATTGGTGAACCAAATGGATCAATATCAACCCATTGAAAGGACCCCTGAACCATTGCCAAACGAGCATCATAGCGCTGAAAATGTATCTTGTTCTTCTCGATAAAGTCGGGCTGGTTTTGTTCGTCATCAAGTGCTGGTATCCCTTCAACAGAGACATCTGAATCGGTCGACCGTATTGCCCATTCCAAGGCCTCAGCATCGAGGTCATTCGCAGTAATGTGAAGTCGTGATTGGAGATCTGGGTGAATTTCATTTCGCCATCGTCGCACACGAATTCCGGTAGCACATAACGCATCTAATGCACGAATGGGCCCTTCGCCACTAAGCCAACCATGCTCCAATGCGTCCTCAAGCAAAAGGACTGAACGAGTACGAGCAGGTGCCATTGCAGGATTCATGAATCCCGTCCCAGATTTTGCCGCGGGCCCTCTCGGCATGTGAGTAGGGCGCTGCTGGGTCTCTTTGAGATGGACAATAGTGCGGCCTTCCAGCCAAAGATGTCCTGGCCAGCCTTCAGGAACATCGGGCCCTGAATATGCGTCGCTCATGTTGGGACGAGAAGATTCCTGTTCTTGACCACACCGCTTCAATAGTGCTTGTAGAAAATTTCAGAATTTACGTGGGTAACTTTGTGACCATGGTCGTTGACATGGCCAATAATGGCGGCTGTTGCCTCGAACTGTTGAACGAATGATAGGATGCTCTCAGCGTGTTCTTGCTCAACAGCTAAAACCATGCCTAAGCCCATATTGAAGGTTCGATGCATCTCGACATCAGTCACATTTCCTTCGACTTGCAACCACGTAAATTCTGGAGGGATTGGCATCGGTGAATCGATGTGCCATCCGAGTTGATCATGCAATCGCAACAAGTTGGACAATCCCCCGCCGGTGATGTGAGCGATACCATGAACGGCATGAACCGAACCAAGAGATTCTTTCAAGTGCTTCAACAAACCAATCACTGGGGCGCAGTAAATTTTGGTTGGAATCAGCAGGACATCAGCAAGAGTAGCATTCTCACCGAATGCTCTGCCTGTAAAGGCTGGGTTGAATGGACATGAATCGGTGTAGGTAAGACCGATGCGATTGATGATGCTTCGAACCAAAGAAAAGCCATTTGAGTGAATACCAGATGATGGCAGTCCAATCAACACATCTCCTGATTTTAGGCGCTCGCCGGTGATGGCCGAATCCTTGTCGAGAAAGCCCAATGCAGTACCGGACAAATCGAGCTCGGTGACAATACCAGGAAGTGAAGCAGTTTCACCGCCAGCTAATGTGACATTGGCCAACTCACATGCCTTCGCAAGCGAGGCTCCGACAGCGGCATGAACTTCTGGATCTGGTTTTGGTACGGCGATATAATCGACGAAAGCGATGGGTTCTGCACCGACACACAATAGGTCATTGACGTTCATGGCCATACAATCGATTCCAACGCTATCCCAATTGCTCACTGCGGTTGCAATCTGAAGTTTACTTCCGACCCCATCAGTCGCCAGAGCCAAGAGGTGATTTCCAAATTCAATCAATCCTCCAAAACCACCCGGAAGATCAACCGGTGCACCCGGCGTACCTGGTTTTCGTGTTGAACGTTGTAGCGAACCAATGAGGGAAGCGACAGCGGCCCCTTCAAGATCGATATCAACACCGCTTGAGGCGTAATCCATCGGGTCGCTCATGTATTTTCCAATGCGAGACAATTCATGAATGAATCGTATCGCCAGCCAACAATCGTGCGGCGCTCACAATCTCATCATGGGAGCCTGCAAGACGATGGCCATCGCTCACTTGATGGAACACGACAATGTCCTTTCCAGAACGTTCCGCATATTCGATGCTGCATGCGATTGGAACGATGTCATCGGCAATGCCATGAACAATCGCAGTGTTCAAGCCTTGAGGTGTCACCAGCACAGTCTCATCATCGACAGGCAGTTCCTTGAGGTGAAGCGCTGGTGCACACAAGAGTAGTCCATGAAATGCCTGCGGCATACGCATTGCAATGAGAGCAGCTGTAAGTCCGCCGTAACTCGAGCCAGCAAGAATTGGACGAGTACCACGATGCTCTTCGCAGACACTTGCAAGCAACTCCACGCGCTCCTGCAGATTCATGCCTTGGAAATCTGGCGCAAGAACCTCAAAACCAGCCTGTCGAAGCGATCGAATTTTGCTCCCGTTTGGAGTGCCTTCCAGTCCATGTGCAAAGATAATCATAGCAATTCCTCGAGTTCGCTAACTATGAACTTATTGAGGCCGGCGCTTTTCCACTGGCTGCAAAGGAAGTCGAAAAGGGAGGTATGAATCGATGCAAAACTCCAGTGGAAACGAAGGGGAGTTGAAGAAACAATGGAACCATTAAGAACGGTGGCCTTCCATGTGGAATTCCTTGGTGTGGTGTGTGGATGATTCAAGATTTTGATTTGACGGCGCGATGGTCAACACTTCTACATGCACACTTCACGGAAGATGTTCACAACGTTGCACAACTTTGGCCAGACGTTCAGAGCCTTGAAGTTTCATATCGGACGATCGAAGGATTCGATCCGACGTTTGCACAGAGCATTCTTGAGCAACCAGACTTGCACGACAACGCATCGAATCGAGCACTGCGTGAATTGCTGGCAGATGTGGGACACGGTACAATCAATCCATGGGTTAGAATAATCCATTTGCCAAGTGACCAAGTCCGCACTGTCTCACAACTGCGCTCCGATGACATTGGTCTCATGATTTCGATCGATGCCGTAGTTACGAAGATTTCAGGTGTACGTCCAAGAATGTATTCTGCGACGTTCAAGTGCGCTGCTTGTGAACACCTCATCACAATACAGCAGCCAAACGAACAGGAACTCATCAATCCAATGGAGTGTTCCCAGATTGATGGAGGATGCGGTTTGACGAATCGCCAATCTCGATTTCACTTACTCCAGGAACGCTCAACACTCACAAACTCGCAATTCATCGAATTACAGGAACTCCCTGAACAGGTTCGTGGTGGAGTTCAACCCGAGCGAATTTCCTGTATTGCTGAACATGACCTTACAGGTAAAGTCAATCCTGGCGATCGTGTCAAAGCAAACGGTGTTTTGTTCATCCGATCGCAGCGCAAGTTTGGAAAGGACACACCAGTGTTCGATATTTTCATGCGTGTCCAATCACTTGAACGCCAGAATCTTGCCCTTGAAGAGATCGTCGTATCCGATGAAGAAGAGGCAGAGATTCGCGCTTTTGCAGCAGATCAAGACGTTTACAAGCGCATTTCTGAATCGATTGCTCCGTCAATCTTTGGTATGGAGAAAATCAAAGAAACACTGATGTTGCAATTGTTTGGAGGCGTTGCTCGGCTCAATCCCGACGGAACTCGAAACCGAGGAGACATCCATATTCTCCTCATGGGAGACCCAGGTGTCGCAAAATCGCAACTTCTCGCATACATGGGGAACATTTCACCACGTGGCCGATTTACATCGGGTATGTCCGCATCCGCTGCTGGATTGACAGCAGCCGCAGTCCAAGATGCAAGTGCGGATGGACGGTGGACGTTGGAAGCAGGTGCACTTGTTCTTGCAGATCAGGGATTGGCTGCAATCGATGAATTCGACAAGATGAATCAATCGGATCGCTCCAGCATGCACGAAGCGATGGAACAGCAAACAATCTCGATTTCAAAGGCCGGAATCAACGCAAGTTTGCGTACACGATGTGCAGTTCTAGCCGCAGCGAACCCAAAAGCTGGTCGCTTCCAACCGGTCTCTGAGGTGCCATTTACCGGACAAATCAATCTCGCTCCACCGCTTATTTCCCGTTTTGATGTCATTTGGTTGTTGACAGATCAACCCTCTGAGGCGAAGGATGCAAAGATTGCTGGCCATATTGTCGACAACAGATTGTCCGGAACCAGCGAATTATTGGTCAACGAAGGATCGAGACCCGATCCACGTAAACTCAGTTATGTTATGACCAAACCAAGTAACTCCGACGGGTATCTCCACAGAGAATTCATCCGAAAGTACGTCGCTTATGCGAAGCGAACGGTCCATCCAAATTTGGACGAAGAGGCGAAGAAACACATCATCGATTATTACGTGAAGACCAGAAAGCAGTCGGGAGAATTTCAGGATTCCGTAGCAATCACAGCACGTGCACTTGAGGCATTAGCACGTCTCGCTGAGGCGAGTGCTCGCATTCGTTTGGAGGAAGTTGCCACGATTCAAGATGCTGAGCGGGCTGTACGTTTGACCAAGACATGGCGATACGATCTCATGGGAGAGAATTTCGATGAAACGGCCATTGCTTCCAATCAGAAAGGAAAAGCACGCCATGCAGAGCGGAGCATTCTCGACATCGTTGCACGTCTTTCAGCAAATGGAGAAGGGTTCGCACAACTCGTTGACGTTCTTAATGAGGCCGAACGGGTTGACATTTCCAGAGAAAAGGCAGAGGAAGTGATCGACAAACTCAATCAAAACGGGCGTCTCATGCGACCTACCGGCTATGATACCTTACAAATTGTTTAGGCCCGAAGCAATCAACTCATGAAGTGGAGATGCTTCGGAAGACTATGGCAGATGCTGTGCGTCAGGAACCTGAGGGTGATGTGACGGATGCATCGACCTTCGACACAAAACAGTTAGGTTTCATGTGCGGTATCGAAGTGCATCAACAACTTGCAACCGGCAAACTGCATTCCCGACAACCCTCCGTGTTGTACGACGTCACCATTGATACTGTGCCGGAAGATTGGCCTCGTTACGCTCGAAAACTCCGTTTGGCGAGTGGTGAAGGCGGTAAAGTCGACGTTGCTGCACGATTTGAAAAGAGACGCAACCGCTCATTCGTCTACATTCAATCTCCGAATTCAGGATTGATTGAGCTTGATGAAAGTCCTCCATTATCGCATGATGCGGATGCTATGGATGTTGCGCTGACGGTCTCAGCCATGCTTCAAGCCAATCCAGTGGGAGCGGTTCAAACGATGCGAAAGACGGTGGTTGATGGTTCAAACACAAGTGGATTTCAACGCACATCGTTGATCTCTACGGGAGGCGTGTTGGTAACAGATACAGGAGACGTTGGAATCGACGTGCTCTGTTTGGAGGAAGACAGCGCACGAAAACTCGACAGTTTGCCTACAACAAATGGAGAGCAGGTGATTTACAATCTTGACCGGCTCGGTGTACCGTTGATTGAAATTGCAACTTCACCGGACATTCAATCGCCAGAACATGCCAAGGAGACTGCAAAAGCACTCGGGAGGACACTTAGGGACACCCGCCGCGTTCGCCGTGGGCTTGGTTCAATACGTCAAGATCTCAACGTTAGCGTAGCATGCGGGGACCGAGTTGAAATCAAAGGGTGTCAGGATCTTGCTTGGATTCCACGAATTGTACGTCTGGAAATGGTTCGTCAAGTGCACATGTATCGTCTTGCAAACGAACTACGTTCAGATCTGAATCTACCACCACTTCCTCCGAATCGAGAGTTGGATGACGATGCAGTTGAATCAGCGGTTGCAAAAGCAGCCTCGAATCACATTCCATTGATGTGTACAGATGTTACCTCTGCTTTCACGTCTTGTGAAAGCCGGATGGTCAGGGATGGACTTGACCAAGGGTTCACTATGATCGCTCTCCCACTCAAAGGATTTGATGGTAAGATTGGTTCAAAAACGATGGATGCAGAAGGTGCTCAACTACCTCGACTCGGTCGAGAACTTGCTGGGGCTGCAAAACTCGCAGGTGTTCGCGGTGTCTTCCATTCGGATGAACTTCCAGCCTATGGAATCGAGGAAAATCATGTCCAACAGGTTCGAAGTGTATTGGACCTTGATTCAAAGGACGCCTTCGTTCTCTGTCTTGCACCTGATTGGCAAGCGCACTTAGCTCTCGAATCTGTGGGCCAACGTGCTCGAAAGGCATTCCATCGAATCCCACAAGAAGTCCGTAATGTCGTCATCAAAAAAGGAGCGCCAGATGATGGGACTACGACACCCATGCGTCCACTTCCCGGTGGTGCTCGAATGTATCCCGAGACGGACGTCCCAACTATCCTCGTAACCGAGGATCACTGGAAGCGAACGATTGAGAATCTCCCCATGCGACAAGAGGAACGTATGGAACGACTCAAGGAAACTGAACTTTCCGAAGATCAGTGCAAACAACTGCTTTCCAGAGAACTTGATGATGTATTCTTCGATACTCATTCGACAAAAAGTAAAGCTTGGGCGACCATGCTTCTCGAGTACGAATCCGTTCATCCCGAGGTCTTGTCTTGCATTCTTTCCGTCCGAGAGAATGGAGGTCTTACGCGTGAAAGTATTGAACAGACGGTGGAACATTTCGCTCAGAGTAGACACGTTTCTACCCAAGAAATCCAAACCTTTTCCGAAGAACATGGGCTCGTTCCTGCTGATGTAGGTGATCTCGAATCGATTGTGGAACAACTTGTTCTCGAACGTCTCGATTTCGTAAAAGAGCGAGGTATGGGGGCAATGGGGCCGCTCATGGGTGTTGTAATGGGCGCTTGTCCAGGAGTTGATGGAAAAGAAGTCAGCGCTGTTCTGCGGACCATTATCCAGAGGCATTCACAATGAGAATTCCTGTGGTTCTCGTTCTCATATTGTTGACTCTTCCGTTTGCTCAGGCTTCCTCTGAATCGTCATGGAATCATGAATTTGAATCTGGTTATATTTCCACAAAACCACTCATCATCGAAGATTCTGTGTACGTACGAATTTCGGGATTTTGGACCGGTGAAGAGCGGCCTATTGTCGCCGCGTTTGAACTTCAGAGCGGGAACGAACGTTGGAGATACACTTCCCAAACATCGCTTCAACACGACTTGACTCCACTTCTCTTCGTCGAACAAGGAAGTGGAGATTGTGGCCAATGGGACGAGTTCCTCATCGTTGGTTGGGCAGACGGTAAAATCACGGCCCACTCCCCCGTGAACGGTTCTGTTGTATGGGAGCATCAAACCGAGGTCGACGTTCTCGGTATCACCGGCCGAATGGCGCTGGAAGGTGATCGTGTGGTCGTCCCGACACGGCTTGGGCTCTCGGAACTTTGTCTTGCTAACGGTAGTGAATTACTGGACATCAATACTGGTAATATTGGTTGGAGGAATGGCGTCACCATCACAGATCGGGGGTATGTCTTTGGGGATGAATTGGGTTTCCTTCACGAAGTGAACCGCAATGGAACGGTCTCGAGTACATATCTCGGGGAGGGAAAAATTCGACATGCACCAATTGACACTCGGCATGGTTTGTTTGTCCATTTGCAAACCTCGGAAGGATCAACAATGTATCTCAATGGTTCAATCATTGGCAATGTTGGCCACTCTCCTGCAATTCCAATCCTTCATGAAGATCGAATCTACGCTGCAACCAGCGATGAGTGGATTTCAATTCTCTGTCATGAACAAACATGTGAAATCAACTCAACTCTGCCGTTCCACTCAAATGGCGAATTGGCAGTTCACATTGCTGATTCAGGGGTTGAAGTTTGGGCTCAATCGAACACCCCAGCTGGAGGCTGGGGTGTTTTCAATCAAACCACTCTCCTTCGAATGGAAACCACCTCATTCGACACTTACGGAACTGCAGCCCCGGGTTTTGGCAATGGTGCGATAGCGTTGGGCAATGATGCAGGACTACTCTTCGTAACGTTTCAATCAACAACTGAATCGAAACCCTCGATAACATCTGACACGAATCCGTTCAAAACCGTTCATTATGTTCTTATTCTTCTGTTCTTTTTCTTGACCTGCGCCTCATTTGCTGTTCAAGATTTGAAACGAATGGCGAAGATTGGCTCGACGTTTCTACTGCTCGTAGCACTTGCGGCCGTTCCCGAATTGTCGATTAAGGTTGCAGAACAAACAGCACCAGATGGTGAAGTTGAATGGAACAACTCATGGCCGGATGAGTGGAAAGGAACCCAAATCATCCTGTTCGAAATCGACGGAGAAGAACAGGTCATCGGAGGGTTAGAGGCGCAAGATACGGTTTACGAGCTGACGGTATTGGCCTGCGAGGAATTGAACATTACAACTGAGATTGAACAGCAATATCTTGGTGCATATCTGGTGTCATTCAATGGGATGGTGGGAGACGGTTGGGAATTCACAATTGATGGCAAGAGAGTCCCCGTGGGCATGGCTGTAGCTGAACTTGATGATGTATCAATTGTTGAATGGCGACCTGTTTGAGCGGTAAGACTCAAGGCTCACCGCCAAGTCGGAGGAGTATGATGAGCGCGATAGGTACGCACGGGCCTACTGTCTCACCTGCTGTGATGCTTCTGCTGAATGTAGCACTCTTCTCCGTTGCAATTTGGCTGTTGGTCAAACCACAGTACAAGAACGAAACATGGTTGTGGCCCTTGCTCATGTTCGTTGGGCTTGCTGCAGGTGGTCGTGTTGCGTTGGGTTTTATTCCAAACGTTATGCCTGTGACGATCATGGCTCTGTTGGTTGGCTCAAAATTTGGAGCCCAACGAGGCATTGCCTTCGTGATTCTTGTTACGCTCCTCAGTAATGCAGTCCTCGGACATGGATGGTGGAGTCTGTTCCAAATTCTTGGATGGGGTTCAGTCGCTGTTGTCGCATCAGGAATTCGGGTTCACGATGATGAGAACAGGCTTTCAATGAATCGTCTTACTGTTGCATCGCTGTGGAGTGTCCCGATTTTCAGTATCATTGTCTCACTCTCGATCATTGATTCAGGAATGACAGTAACAGGATTTGGCATCTACCTCATCAATGGAGTTCTCTTCGATGTACTCCACGTCTTAGGGAATGTCTTCTTTGCCATGTGGTTTGGTCATTGGTTTGATCGATTGTTAGATATGAACCAGCCGCAACAACACCTCGTCCAAGAGGAGAATGAGCATGTCAGCACTTTCTGATCCGCCAACCATGGCCTTTCTCTGCCGGGTTGATCTTCAACTTTCAACCGGAAAGCTCGCCGTTCAATGTGCACATGCTGCTGTTGAATCGTTGCAACGGGCGAAGAAAACGCATTCAAGGATGGTTCAACGGTGGAACGAATCGGCATCTCGTAAAGTCTGTCTCGCTGTTGAGGATGAAGCCGAATTGGAGCATTTTCTTCAATTGGTTCAAGAAGCATCTTTGCCGTTCGCCGTCGTTCAGGATGCTGGATTAACAGAGGTAGCACCAGGAACTGTCACCGTACTCGGTGTCGGCCCCGGACCACGTCATACAATGGATTCATTGTTCCGTAATCTACAGGCATATGAATGAGGTGATAGAGTGGGGTTTCGAAGTTTCCTTCACCGAATTACCGCCCCCAAATTTGAGCGCTTCGTATCGAGCAGCCAACCGCTCAAGATGGTGTTCGTTGTCAACCACGAATTGAAAATGGGGAAAGGAAAAGTAGCAGCCCAAGTTGGGCATGCTGCTGTTCAAGCAACACTCAAATCAGGGGAACTCCGACCGGAATTGCTCGACGCTTGGCTTTCCACAGGACAAAAGAAAATCTGTGTCAAGGCGGAGGACGCAAACCACATTGAAAGCATTGAACGGGAAGCAAACCAACACCAAATTCTAACATCGAAGGTCTATGATGCGGGCCATACTCAAATTCCAAGTGGGTCGCTCACTGTTCTTGCTTTAGGTCCTGACGAAGAGGAAAAGCTAGACAACTTGACTGGAAAATTGAAACTCCTCTAAGTCGATTCTTTGAACATGGGATACCTTGTGGGATGGCCATGCGAGACATCAAGTCCGACCGCATCGATCTACGATCTGACACGGTAACTCAACCAACAAACGGTATGAGAGAGGCCATGGCGAATGCAGACGTAGGGGATGACGTCCTTGGAGACGACCCCACTGTTCAACAACTCGAATCGATGGTTGCCAACATGTGTGGAAAAGAATCGGGATTGTTCGTTCCATCTGGAACGATGTCAAATGCAGTCGCACTCAAGACTCATACGGTTCCTGGGGATGAAATAATTACAGAACGTTACAGTCATATCTACCTCTATGAAGGAGGCGGTTATGCAGCGCTGTGCGGTTCGAGTATCGCTTTACCAGAAGGCGTAAATGGTCTGCTGACACCAGAACTGGTTCAACATGCAATTCGCAAACAGAAAGGTTCGCAGTCCCACTATCCAGACGGGAACTTGGTTTGTGTTGAGAATACAGCCAACAGAGGAGGGGGGACGTGTTATGTCCAAGAAACGCTCGATTCAATCGCCGAAGTATCGAGAGAAAAAAACTGTGCGACGCACATTGATGGGGCCAGAATTTTCAATGCCTCAGTTGCAACGAATACATCGCTTCCACGTATGACTCGCGATTATGATTCTGTCTCGATTTGTCTGTCCAAAGGACTGGGGGCTCCGGTTGGGTCGGTGCTTGTGGGCTCAGAAGAGTTCGTCCAACAAGCGCATCGCTGGCGAAAGATGTTTGGTGGAGGAATGCGCCAATCAGGAATCCTTGCAGCAGCTGGAATCTATGCACTCGAAAACAACATTGAACGGATGAATGAAGACCATCGTCGTGCAAAAACCATTGCCCAAGCGATCGATGAAATGGATCATGTATCGGTCGATGTCGATGCTGTTCAAACCAATATGGTTTATTTCTCCGCCAACGAGTTCTCAGCATCCGAGGTCTCGCAGCACATGGCTCAATCTGGTATCGATATGTTTGACATCTCGCCCACTCATTGTCGAATTGTTACGCATCTTCACATCACGGATGAGGACGTTCAAAACGTGATAAATGCGCTTTCATCTCTTGGTTGAAACTTTTTAACACCTCGACTAACAAAATTTGCATGATTGGGGAAGCCTGCGGCATCTGCCAAAACGAAACAATAGAAACAAACTGTTCAATCTGCATTCGTTGCGTTGAACTCACTGAAGAGAGTAAATGGGCTCCGTCGTTGCCTTTGGAGATTCACCAACGTATGGCTGATGTCTTGGGAGGGCCAGCTCGCTCCCTCAGGAAACGCTGGGAAAATCTTGAACGATTCATGTCGCATACGGATGATGTTGATTGGGCGAGACTTGATGATACTGACCAAGACCCTGTTAGGTATTCTCCTTTTCCTGAAGAAGAAGAGCGTATCTTTATTGAAAAGCTTGAGAAAGGAACAGGATATTCAGGTTATGAAAAGGAACGCTTGGAGGAAGGTTTCATCATGTGGGATGGGACTCATCTGTCGTTCATCGATGGGCGTATGTTGATCGACGGGACTTCTCATGAGGCTAGGATTCCAATCGAACAGTACCTTTTGTTGCTCACAAATTCAAACCAACGCATTGGATGGGATTTAACGCGACTCTTTCTTGCATTGAGTGGATTGTACCAAACAATCGATTTGCGAGAACACCCACGACGGTATGTTCACCGTTATCACAGATTATTTGGTCAAATTCAACGTGAACTTCTCACACCATTCGATGCCTTTGTTCAATCCACATATCTTCTCGATGAAAACGAACGCCGGAAAGGAAAGTCCATGTTTTATGGCGAGCGAAATTGGTCGTCTGAATTGATGAATCGGATGTCAGGCCGACGCCCACGTCAGAGAATGAAGTTTGCTCGCAGATTTATTCGAACTCATGAAAACAAAAATCTGACTCCATCGGCATGGCCTTGGGTGCAACGCTGGGTCGATCTTGAAGACCACGTAGAATTCTCGAATGTCAGTTATCCCTTCATGGTGAATAGTAAAGGTATACTTTGTTTCCGAACACTAACAAGAAATGGAAGTGTCCGTCGAGCACCAGTTCCTTTCATTCCAAGCTTGCTCGCTGGTCTCATTTCATGGGGATCCTCTCCGCATGCATCCAAGCAGGGTGAGTGGTTGGTTGCTGTACAGATGAACTGGTCAGCACCTTACGAGAATGCAGAAACTGCGGACGACCCCTTTCGTCGTTCAATGCAATTTTTGAGGGGTGTGCTTCAACAATTCCCAGAAGATACATGGGTGCATAGGGATCGTTTACTCGTGCGGGGAATGCTCGGACATTTCTATGAGATTCGGATCGACAGGGGGGCACACAATGCTCCGTTCAAGATCCATGGCGTTGGGAAAAAATTTACCCAACGCCACTCAATTTGCATCCACACTGGGAAATACCACAGAGACATACCCATTGGTGATACAATTGCTATTGTCGTGCTTTCCCTTCTCTCTGACGTGAGGACTGCCGATCGCGTCAACAGTTTGCAGATGCACCTGTTGACTCAACCACCAATTGGTTCTCCGCAAAAAGAAACTGGCATGCACCCACAAACCTTCTATCAGTCAAAAGGCAACAAGTTCCATTTCCCCCTGCATCGGTACTTGCTCTTTCAGGACGAAGAAAAGGAAACGATTGATGTGGACTCTTTGGAATTAATGACCGATACAGCGATTCTTGAGGATTGGAAGTTGAGACCGTCTAGGGAAGCGAGTTACGATCAACCAGGTCATCTTAACCCAGCCTTTGATCTCGACTTTGGTGACGAAGACCGCATCGCTGAGGGTGATTTTTTCCAACACCGGCGCCAAAGGCCAATTTTTGAAGAAATCCGACAGAACATAATCGAAATTCGCAATCCTCCGTTCCAGAATCAGGATGAGGAGCACGAAAGACCACAGCCCCATGATGATCAATTCCATCGATGGTATCGAACCATGCCACTGGTCTGGGAGGCACTCTCACTGCAACCAATTGGCCATCAGGTTGAACTCGGCGGTGTACGCGGCCTGTTTCGTATGCAAGGATGCCGATTGCGAATGACCATCCGGTCTGCTCAAGAAGAAGATGCTGTTCGCCGAATACTCGAAATTCTTGGCTACAGACATGCGCGATACCGTCAACTGAATCAAGTGTATATCCGGAGGGACTTCCCGATTGCTGATCCACGATATGCATTGAGAGAATTGATGGAACCATTGACCGAAGAATTTGGGTTCGCCAACATTGACGATTATGTCTTGCGCTTTATCGAAGTTGGGCAGCCACCGGACAGAATGCCTGAAGTCGATGCTCGATTGAACGCCAACATGGTCGATTTCTACTGACTTTTACGACGCACAGCTACGATGAGCAGAGCGAGAACAGTTAGGGGCATAGAAAGGAATGGAGCATCCTCTGTGTCCGAATCGGATTGCGGAGTTTCTTCGATGATGACTGGTTCAATGTATTCTTCAAAGACAAGGTGAACTTCGAGGTCATTCTCGTCAAAGGCATCAGCATACGTGATGTCCATTGTACCTGAAGAGAACCCGGTTGAGTTGACGAGGCCGACATCAATAATTTCCCTCAGCACATGCGGGTAGTATTGCTGGTTGTTTGTGCCATCCGGATAATAGGCCATGGTCTCAACCATCCAGACCGAGACATTGTACACCTTCTCGCTCGAATGTTCGAATGTCCAGGCAATTGTTCCTGCATTGGCTCCGGTTGAAGCCCAAGTCATCGACATCGATCCTGTTCCAGCACCGTTTGGACGCTGCGCGAGGTCAGTATAATCATCAACGAGGGAGTCGCCTACTGGTTTACTTCCAGAGATGGCATAGAGGCCATTAAATCCTGCAAGTGGTGGTTTCCATGGAGTAAATGCTCCATACCTGTCTCGGAACCATTGATCAACAGATTCGGTTCCCAATGGATCTTCGGGGTCGTAGATGTTGCGATGTACTGCATAGATTTGCATGTTGACGCTCAATGCGACTTCTTCCATTGCCTCTTCAACGTCAACACAGTTTGAACACCATGTTGCTGTGTAGTCTTCGACAATTGCCGGCAAGTCGTTGAACGAACTGTTCACAACGATTGATTCATTCGCCAAGCCATGCAATCCACCCAGAAGTAAACCGGAGTCGAGTTCTTCAACTTCAGCAGCACTTGCAGTCGGGATGAGACATGCAATCATGATCGCTGATAGAAACAATGCAATTGAACGAGTCATGATTCCACGCACAGAGGGCTCCTTTATGAGGAAACCCGTCCCCTGATTCACGACTCTTTTTGCAAGACTCCGAAGTCAACGAGTTCGCCTGATGCAACCTTTTTCAGCAACTTCTTGAGCAGGTTCTTGATGGTATTTCGACATCGACCGATGGCCTTTGCGATGTTCTCAAGTCGGCCTTGTTCAACACCGAAGACTTCGCAAGAAATCTGGAATAGGATTGCGCACAAGACACTTGCCTTGATGTTCTCACTTGAGAACGGGGACTCGGTCATTGTTGGCTCACCTAGCCGGAACAGACGTTGCTTGAAGTCGTCCATGACTCTCATTTTCAACGACTCATCGAGGCCGTCGAGAAGTCCCTTAAGTCGTAGAATGGTGTTTTCAATCTCGGTGTTTCGAAGCTCCAGCTGAACGGTTCTCTGGTCCGCTCGCTTTTCGATGATTTCGGCCTTCTCACAAAGATTGAGGTACTTCATGACGACCTTCGCTGCGTCAACGACCTGTGCCAACGATAGACCTGCGTTCTCGACCATCTGCGGCCAATCGATGTTGACTTTACCAGTTCGCTCCTGACACGCCCTGAGACAAGCAAGGGCGAGTAATCTCTCGTTGTTTTTGGTGCTACCTCCACGTGTCTTCTTCCGGCAGACTGAATTCTTCGGTAGAACAACCTCATCATTGCCAGCAACTTCCTTCACAGCCTTGTCCTTCTCACCTGTTAGCGGAACGGTAGCAAGCGTGATGATTTTCTTGGCCTTCATTGCGTTGTCCTTACCAGCCAAATCCTTCGCAGCATCCATTGTCCCCTGGGCCATAGGGTGGATGTCCTTTGTGCCTTGTGAATTCAAGTGGCTTAGAATCTTCCACTTGCCTTTTGCTTCACCAGGCTTACCAATGTATGAGCCAAGCCCATTCCCTTGCGAACCAGTTTTGATTTTTGATTCGTCTTTTGTCGGCGTGTTGAAGCTATGTTCACCCCACATCGTCCCTGCATTGTCATCTTGGTTCAACGATGCTTGATCTTCGATAACAAGACCGCAATCGTTGCACACTACCTCACCACGGATGGTGTCTACTTTCAAGTCAATACTCCCACATTCTTCGCACTTTTTCGTCAAATTTTTGTCCTCCTTGTTCTTTTTTCTGCCAACATGATGCAATCCGATGGTTGTTTGTGTATGTGATAATTGGGCTCGGACCGACACGCTGGGAGTAAACTATGTCTTGCATCCTACTTAAACATGCGCAATCTTGTTTCCAATCTGTTCAAACATGAATGTGTCTTGTTCGATTTTGATTATCCGACATCCAAGGTGGTTTGAAGGGCCGAGGGGGGCAAGAACGCAAAAAATAACAAAAATCGCGTGCGTTCACTTTTATACCGTCGTCTTCTATGTTGAGAATCGGGGGAAACGCAGTGGACATCACAGTTGAGTCATGTGCATCAGACTGTGTTGTCCCGCAATGGGTTTTCGATGAAGTCGCGAATGGACGAGATGATTTACTAGTGATTTACCCAAATGAGACAATACGTACATCTACAATACAAACTATCCTCAAGAAATCTGGTTCAGTTGACTCGAGTAGACACACAACAATTCGCCGATTAATTCGTTCACTGAGCATTGATTTTCGCTTGCCAGTAGTGATTCCACGTTCATCGGTTGGTCTCATTCAGGTTCATGAGAAACTTGCTGTCGCTGCGTCAAAACATCGTTTCCCACGACTTCATCCTGATACAACACGTCCGTGGACATTGTCGAAATCGGAGCGCTTACTTTCTCTCCATTCGTATGCGACAACTCATCAGATTCTTTCTCGATGGGCTGATGATCCCGGAGCATACGAGGCTGACCGCATCCTTTCCTCATTCAAGAAAGAAGATCTCATACACGAACATCACGTTCTTGCACATCTCTGTTTGGCGCTTGAGGATTCTGAACGTCCTATCCCATACTCCCTCGGAACAATCAGTGGGATTCTCTTGCTGAATCATCCCCCAGACTTCGCTGAAAATGAGAAGCGGTTTCTCAAATCTCTTTCTACTCGACGCCCATTACACCACGTCTGCGTTCCAGGTTCATTCCGTCTTGGATTTCATGGAGCGTACATCGATGATGAAATCAAACCCGTTGAACGTGAGGATCAACTGCCGAAATGGGTTCCTCCGCATCCAATATACAACGTTCAGTCGGTGAATGATGATTACACGACAAGTGGCACCCATATGTTTAGTTTCGATCAGGCCTCTCAGGTCACAGATGCTGCGATCTCAGCCTTGCGAGCTTATCGTGAGCATTCAAAGGGTGATGTGTTGATTGTCGATGCCAATCAAACCCGTCACCGTGATTGGGCCCGTCGGTTGAAACACATTGGGATTACTTCAAACTCGTCTGACGAGGTTGCTGGTAGCACATCTGCCGTTCAGGCAATCCTACGATTCCTATCGATTTCCAGAGGGCAAGATGCTTGGTCAGCGACCAAACTATTCGACCTCGCTCGGTCCCAAGCTTTCCCAATCATGGGGAACCTATTTTCAGATCTCAAACACCCTTTGCATGAGGATTGGCGCCCAAAGCCGCATATGGAAATCATCGAAAACATTGGCCGAGGTTTCCATGTCCTCGGAGGAAAAGGAGCATTGCAACGCTGGTTGAGTTCGCTCTCTGTAGCAACCCCATATTCGATGGAATCCCACCGGCAAGAGGAGGAAGCCCGTGCACTTGAGGAAACCCAATGGTGGATCGGATGCATAGCGCATTCATGGTCAGCACTCCTATCAGATAGCGAGTGCACATTTCTATCAAGCGAATTCGTCGGTACCTCCTCGGACGTTGCTCTACCTCTCCCTCAAGCGAGTCATATTCCAAGGGATGTGCTCTCAACCATTCTACAGGCGTGTGACTGGGAACAGTTGTTTGAACGAACTCAACGCTATGATGCTTCAGTGGGGGCCATTCAAGTTTGGGTCCAAGCCATCGATGGGATGCTTCAATACAAATCGGGGGTTGATTTCCTTGACATTTGCCGACTCGCTGCAGAGCAAACTAAACTACCGTCACATAGAATCGATCATGTTGATGTTCGTATTTGCACCCCACTCCAAGCATATGGGCTGTCTCCCGACCTTACGATGTTCGTTGGTCTCGATGCAGAATCGTGGTCAATGAAACCAGAACGCATACCTTGGATAGATGATTCAGTGAGAGTTGAGTTAGGGTTAACGGATGGTGATCTTCCCATTCGCAAGGCACGTCATTTGTTCAAGTCCTTGCTGAATTCAAGCCAGAAGGCGATTCTCTTTGATACCAAAAACGATGAATCAGTGGGGAATTCAACTCCAGTAGCGGAATATCTCTCGATGGTAGAATTGAAAGGCCAATTAAGCAGGTTAACGAAAGTACCTGATTTCATCGAATCCTCTGTTTCAGGCGGTGCAGGATGGTCAATGATGACAAGGGAAAGCGGCAATGTCTTGACTTATCGAACCTCCTTATTATCTGTAGACGGTTCCGAAGTTCAACTCGAACGGGCAGAAAATACATTGCGAAATACGCAGCAACGCACTGGACTTGAACTCAGAGCCATGCGACCCCCAACTTCGCCTGTTCAATCGCCAACTTCGCTTGCAACACGCCAAGAACGAGAGATTCATCTCGATCGCTTTCGTCGCCAGCCAAAATTCAAGTCATTGGAAAATGGAGCCACAATGAACTGGGAGACAAGGAACAATTTGCTCACAACAACCCACCTCGTCATCCAGCCGACGGTGTCACAAGCAAAGGTTGCTGGAGGAAGAACTGCAGCATCCTATCCGCATCTTGGATACAAAAGAAATGGGAGTTCAAGAGGGCCATCGATTGACCCGAGGCCGCTTCCTCCGCCGCAATTTTCATCCGATAGTCTGACTGCAATTCTATCCACTCATCCAAAAGAAGAGGAATCAAAAGTTTGGTCAACAAGTCGATTGACTCCATGGTTTAATTGTCCGAGACAAGCTTGGGCGGAGCAAGTTCTGAAAGCATCAGAAACATCGCCTGAGCCTTCAGAAGACATCGCACCACTGGCCAAAGGCACACTTGTTCATTCCATCGAAGAGCACCTCCTTACGCTTCTCGGAATTCAGGTTGGAAACCCTCCGTTGGAAGAAGGTGTGCCAATGCATCTTGGAACGACGTACACGAATCAGGAGCTATGGGAGAGTTTGTTAGCAGAATTGTCAGAGATTGCTCCTTGGTTGGCAAGAACGAATGCTGTCTCAGTGCATCGATGCAACGACCTCATCGGGTGTTCCCCTGAAGCGTGGAGTGCATGGATTGAAGGAGAGGGAACCATCTCCATCGGCGGACGTTTGGGACGACTTCTCCTTGCAGATTTGAGTCTGACATCTGCTGCGCCAATCGCCAGCGAGTGGGCGCTGCAATCCGAAGGCGCGCCTTATGTTCAAATCGAAGGATTTGATGATGATATGGACTCAACAACAATCGATGTACGTGGCCGAATTGATCGAGTCGACCGTATCGCCTTTGATCCAACAGACCTAGAGGCGATGAAAGAACGAGGACTGTACGCTGAGCAAGCCGAAACTCTCCCGCTCCTGTTCAACGACAATGATCCTCCAGCAAAACGATTTATTCTCATTCGAGACCTCAAAACTATCGAAGGACCCAAGCCTGGAGAGGCCGGGACCCGACATGCTTCAGGCTTGTTCAAGGAAATCCAACTCGCCCTGTATGCTCGAGCATGGGAAATTGCCCATCCGGGCGATCGCGTCGTCGGAGTAGGAATTTCTGAAGTGGGCGATGATACTGAGCATTACGTCGAGATTGATCCAAGTTTCAACTTCTTAGAACCTCAGTTAAACATCGGCAGACGAACCTCCTTTTCCACGAACCATTTCCGTGTGCCAAGTGAGGACAATGAACCGCAGAGCAATAGTTTCCGAGCTTGGATGAGTTCTAGAATCACGGCCGCTCTACGCGCTCGTGATGCGAGTGAACTTGGTTGGAATCATCCAACTCCTGGTCGCCATTGTTCGTACTGTTCCCTTGCCACTGCGTGCTCGTCAGCATCGATTGGGGGTGAGTTGAAGTGATGTCATTCAATCGCAGCCAGCGTCTGGGCCTCAATCTGGACCAACACATCGCCTTAGACGCTGGAGCAGGTACAGGGAAAACAACGGTCATGGCTGAACGCTACGTTCAGCATCTCTTGTCTGCTGAGCAACGTGCAACCTTCGTATTACCGCCCCCAATACGTCAGGAACCGTTCGGCTCAGGAAAGGTCTTAGCAGCAAAACGTGATCGCACTCCAATGAATGAGTGGAGGGGATTGTTACCTCAGGAAATCGTTGCGATAACGTTCACTCGAAAAGCCGCCTCAGAATTGAGGTCGCGTATTCGTCAGCGCATTCAGTCCTTGCGCGCAAACCCAGTACAAGACGATGATAGGATGGGGGTCCATGATCCACGACTTCGCCATCAAGGCGATGTATCGATGCTTATGTCTCTGCTAGAGGCTGCACCGATTTCAACCATTGATGCTTTCCTATCTGAGATTTTAGCGCCACACATTGACTTGGTCGCAATCCATCTGAGCCGTGAACAATTACCAGAAGAAAAAGCCCCACTCTTGCGAAGTCAAGCACTGAATGCAGCGTGGAGAATTCGGAATGCAAGCGATGCGATCGAAGCAGGCATGCTCGAATCTGCGGATGAATTTATTTGTGCTCGAAACCGTTTGGCTATCCGGCTTGGTGGACAGCAGAGTGCTCAAATCGTGCTGGAGGGTCTTCTTGAATCATCACTCTTTGTTGAAGAATCAAGACGCCGCTTACGTTCTCGGTCCGTCAGAACAAATCTACCATGGGATGGAACCCAACCTCCAGACTACCGTCTAATTGAGGACATGATTTTGCAAGAATGCCGCCATCTTATCGATCCTGTTGTTGACGACGTCTCCACCATCCTCAACCAGTGGGTGGATGTCTTCCTTGAATATCACTCTATTTTTGTTGCCCCAGCCCAAACAGGAACGACCAATACCCGATTCAATCAACTTGCATACTTGGCCAGAGAGCCTTTACCTGATGCCCCCATTGAACGTCTGCAATGGTTGTACCAAGTTGCATCTGCCGCTACATCATTTGCGCAACTTAAGGAAACAAAACCAACCATCTTGAGAGGGGGTAATTTTCCTCGAGCCAACACGCTTGCGGGCTGGCCTGCAGGTTTGATGACATGGTCCTCGGTTCTGAAAGGAAAAGGGAATCAAACACAGAAAGAGCAAATCATGTCAGCTGCTTCACAGTATGCTGGACAATTGCAGAATCGTCTCCACGATCCGAACGATGGACGACTCGTTCTCATGCTTGCAAAAGTAGCGTATTGCCTCAACCCGTTTCAACCATTTGTTCATAGAGATGCTAACGAGCGATACGATTACTACCCTCTTGGTCTTCAACCAAGCCAAGATCCCCCTCTTGCAAATCTGAGGGTTTCGAGAGAACTCCAAGTCGAAGTTCTCAACGATCTTTACACTGTTCATTCGGGCTGCCAGGATTTACTTCGCCACTTGAAGTCGCAAGAAGAGGCTCATGATTTTGATGATGTACAAGCAATGGTTGGAGATTTACTGCTCGCACGTTGCCCCGCTATCGTTCGACATTGGTACCCCCCAGAGGTAGTCCAAGCCCTCGATGATTTAGGAGATGAACCATGGTCAGATGAACACATCAGGCGGGCCCTAACGCTCATGCAAGGTGATGAAGAGAAGTACGTTGATTTGCAACGGAGGTATGCATTACTGAAACAGATTCGAGCACGTTATCGCGCATTTATTATCGATGAATATCAGGATACGAATCCAGAACATGCTCGTCTTCTCTCGCGACTGTGGGGCCGACGAGAAGGAATTTCAGATGAGCACCCCGCTCCCGTTGGTCCTTGGGATCCGACCATTTGCATCGTCGGGGATATGAAACAGAGCATATATCGATTCAGACAAGCCGAAGTTACGGTTATGCGCCGAATGGTAGCCGCTATACGAGTTGCAAATCGCGTTGAACAAAACGAATCGAGATTGGAATCATTTGTTCAGCAAGGATACGGGCGAGATCCTCGCCCAATTGGCGCTGGCGGCGAATCAGGTTCGTTCATTCAAGCATCGGATTATTCTCGTGAGGAACAGTCTGCGCCTTGGGACTACGTTTCCTATGGGAGAGATGATTCTGGATTGGCAATCGACGATACTGCTACGAGCGAACGCATGGAAGGGCACATTCAGTTACGAACCAACTTTCGAACAGCATCAGGATTACTGCGAACACTCAACAACATCTTTGACGATGTATTTGATGACCGCCATCATCAGTTTCCAGGGGACTTTCACGCAATAGCGCAGCCGCTTGAGACAGGCCGAGATACCGAGCAAACTGGAGCCATCGAATGGCTGTTACCGACTCAGAATACAACTGGGGAACTTCCTCTCGATTTGACTCAAGGCTACAATCTATTCGATGCAAGAAATACGAATCTCCGCCACCTTGAGCACGAACTTATCGCCTCACGGTTGGATTCCCTTGTTCGAGGCGCAGCGACCCGAATTTGGTCTTCAACCGATGCTGCTTATGTTGAAATTGAACCAGAGAAAACCATCTCTCCTGAAGATGTCATGATTTTAGTACACTCTCGAAAGCATATTCCCGACCTTATCGGGCGACTTCAAGCACGTGGTTTGCCTGTGATGGCAGATAAGCAAGGGGAGTTGCTTAAGCAACCAGTCGTTCAACCATTGATGGCACTGCTGGAGTTGATTGCTCAACCCACATCACGACATGCAGCTCATTCACTTCTCCGTTCCTCAATTGTTGGGGCTTCATCGATTCAAATTGAGGATGTTCTCGAAGCAAATGATGTTGAGAACTATTGGTCGCATATTGCAGGTTACTTTGATTCTGAACCGCAAGGACCATTCCTGGCTGCATGCTGTCGAATGGTTCAATTTGGTGGAATTTACGATGTGTTTGATGCAGTACTCGATCACAGCGATTTATTGATTGCTTTCCCGGATGAATCTGAGCGACAAGTTGCAGAGATGTGGTGTGCATTGATTGAGAAAATTGGTTCGGAAACAGGCCATGAGCCTGCTGCTATTCTCGAACAAATGAAGGCATTTGCAACCCTTGGTACCAAGGGGCCTCAAGCAAGCTCTTCGCCAACAAGCGGTGCGATTCAAATCATGACTATCCACGGAGCGAAAGGGCTTCAAGCACCCGTTGTAATCGTTACAGGATTGTTTGAAGCTGGACGACATAGCTCAAGCATTGAAGCCCAGAACAACGTTTTAATCACTCCTGACGTTATTGCAGGAAGGATTCAACCATGGAAATCCAAAGAGAAGCCGAAGGACGCCCTTTGGATGTTGGCAGAACAGATGAACAAGGCCCAAAATCAGGCTGAATTGCGACGTCAATTTTACGTTGCGTTGACACGTGTAAAAGACCGATTGATCTTTGTAGGTTCTCCGAATGTTGCATGCTCGATTGGAGAGAATTCAATGGTGGCCATGAAGGTGAATTTCAAAGGGAATAACATGGGAGATTTGATGCTTGATGGATTCCGTTACATGGGGCATCACTCACAACATGAACAACCATGGACTTTGGAGGGAGATGTCCAAGGTGAGAATTTGAACGAGTACGGTGAACAGGAGCTAGAATTCAACCCACTGGCTCTCTACCAGCAGAGTGGCTTCATGGATGGTTCCCTTCAGCAATTGCGAATGTATCACCATCCCAATTGCTTTACAACTCAAACACCGACATCTGTTTTGTCCAATTGGTCCGCCATCGAAGACCGACTATCAGAACCAATTGAAATCGTTGATTTTGAACAACAAGAAGTACGCCAATCACCTACACTCCGCATGACTGCCCACGGATTGGATACTGCCAATTCGTGCCGTCGCCGCTACTGGCTTTCTCACATCAAGGGTTGGCAAAGTGAACCATTCAATATCGGTAGTAGTGCTCGGCAAATACCTACCGAGGATGAACTGAAAGATCGTTCGGGTGGTGAAGACATTGAATCTGTAAGCACAGGTTGGCCTTCAGCAACGTCATTCGGTTCGATGTTTCACAGACTTGTCGAGATTGGTTTAGCAAACCCAGCGAACGTGATATCCGAAGATTCTCATCTTGGCCCGGTTTGGCTCAATGCACAAAAGAATCTTCTTCTTTCGGACAAAGAAATCGATGATGCAACACATTCTCAACCGGAATGGCACCGGCTTTCTGACGATGAGCAACGGCAAACTCGTGCTCGGATTGTAGAGCTCGCAGCCTTACTCACGAATGGTTCCTTGGGAAGGCTGGTCGAGGGTGAAACGATCAATGGATGCAAGGTCGAGGGATTACGTACCGAGGCTTCGTTCTTTTATGATCACAACGTGAGTACTGATGGACGTGTTCGAACACCTCTCACCCAACTCAATCAATCGCATGTGACTCTTATCGACGGTGTCAAGATTCTTTTCGAAGGACAAGCAGACCTCGCTCTCGCGGGTGTTCGCGGCCAAGACACCTGGCTGCAAGTCGTCGATTTGAAAACATCTGGCGCTCGCGAGAAGGAATTGGAACAACACTCGCTTTACGAATCGCTAACAGAACCTCACTCGTTTGAACCGCAAAACGATGCTGAAGTTCAGATGTTGCGCAATCACAGATTGCAATTGACACTTTATTCCCTGGTTTTGCGTCGTCAAGAAGAACAAAAATCTGTTCACCAACAACGAGAGGTTCGCCCCCCTGCACTTCTCATTGCAAGCACTGGGCGTTTTGTTCAAATGCCACAAAAGATGTACGAAGACGCTGAAAAAGAACTGCTTAACCTTCTGGATTGGGTAGCAATTTTGGCTGCAGATCCGAACGGTGCCGATGAACCAAAACGCCTTCCGTTGGAATCTGTTGATACCTGTAAGAAATGCCCATTCTTCAAAGGTGATGTGAGAATGTGTGCTCCACAAGGGATGGACTTAGGAATCACTTCTGCCCTTTCTTCCCAATGATGGCCAAGGTTCCAGGCTTTCCAGACGATTGATTGGCTCGCCACGCATGAACCTCTTCAAAACCAACATCGTTCCACATTTTAATCCATTCATGCTCCGAAAACGTGGACATGTGTACATCAAGCGCAGCTGGCCAGTCGAGGCTTTCTTCGTGTTCTGCATAGTGATCGATGCCGATGACGGCCCACCCCTCGTCAGCAAGCCAATCATCGTGAATGGTTTGCAACATTTGCTTTGGGTCGTGCAAATAGTAGATGAATTCCATTGAATGGATAAGATTGTATTGTTGTGGAGGTTGTGTTTGAGGGAACATCGCAAGATGGTACCCGTTCTCAGAGTCGACTGCTTTTGCTTTCTCAATCATGTGTGCTGCTCCATCAAAACCATCCGCTTGATGGCATTGTTCATGTTGAGCAGCGAGCCGAACGACCCATCCATTTCCACAACCCAAATCAGCAAAGGAAAAGCCATCCATCTGTGAAAGGACGCGTTCGAGTGCATGATGCATCATCTCCCGAACTGCTGGACCATGACCACGCTCCATACCCTCATCTTTTCCTCGATGTGCCCAGTCGTTGAAGACCTCCGTTGCTTGCTTCATGTACGTGCGAGTGCATACGTCGAAAAAAGGCATCGAAAGCAACATCATCTTCGTCCGCATGGCATAATGTATGGGAAAAAACTCAGCATCACTCGATGAAGTCTTGTATCCAAAGATAGAGCCGTACGCAACAGGAATGCTCTCGGTCTCAGAACGACACACCATCGCTTGGGAATGCGCAGGGAATCCTGACGGAATACCAGTCATTGTCATTCACGGAGGACCAGGTGGGGGAAGCCAACCATCTTATCGGCAATACTTCGATCCAACGAAATGGAACATCATCCAATTTGATCAGCGAGGCTGCGGTAAATCAACTCCCTATGCAGATCTTGAAGAGAACACAACGATGCATCTCGTGTCTGATATCGAAGCACTGCGTATTCATTTTGACATTGAAACCTGGCATGTCTTTGGCGGATCTTGGGGTTCAACCCTCTCCCTCATCTACGGAATTTCCCATCCAGAACGCGTTCGTTCGTTCATTCTTCGCGGAATTTTCATGTGTCGGACATCTGAGTTGCATTGGTTCTACCAAGATGGAGCGAGCCATGTGTTTCCTGATGCGTTTGAGCCATACCAACAACACATTCCTGCTGATGAACAATCATCCCTTATCCCTGCATATTACAGCCGACTGACAAGCGATGATGTGCACGTTCGTCGAAATGCTGCCAAGGAGTGGACGCGCTGGGAGATGGCGACAAGTCGCCTCTTCCCCGATCCAGAGTACCTTGACAAAGCCGAGGATCTTGATTTTGCAGTAGCCTTTGCACGGATTGAATGCCATTATTTCATCAATGGAATCTTTGTTGAAGAAGGATATATTCTCAAGAACACAAAACAAATTGAACACATTCCAGCAGTGATTGTCCAAGGACGATATGACATGGTTTGCCCAGCAAAAAGCGCATGGGAATTGCATAAACAATTGCCGAATTCTGAGTTACATATGATTCCAGATGCTGGACATTCAATGGGTGAGACCCCTATCGCTAAGGCATTGGTTGATGCAACGGATTCGATACAATAACTCAAACTCTTGGAAGAACAAACGCAAATGAGTCAATAAGGAAGTGGACCCGTGCCACTCCCATGCGCAATGCTTTCTGGCTAGCCAAGTCCACCCGAATCCAGGCTGTTCTTTGCCTCTCCCTCATGATTCTCGTCCCAATGCATTCAATTGCTCAAGAAAGTGCAACTTCTTCTCTTGATTGCAATGAGGAGGTCGTCAATCAGGCCGAATCAATCCAGTGTGATCTTGATTTGAGCGAATACGTCGGAACCTCGACCATTCGATTCGAGCTTGTACCTGCTGATGCAAGTAGAGATGCAGACCAATCATCTGTTTTAGCAACTGGAAGCGCCCACAGTTGTGGCATTCTTGAGAATGGCTCAGCGATGTGCTGGGGATTGGACAATTACGGTCAACTGGGAGATGGCGGCGATGCAATTAATCGAAACAAACCGATTTCGTTCGTTTCGATTTCAGATGGTGAAACTATCAAGCAAATCTATGCAAAACAGAGCAGGACATGCATCATCCTTGACGACGATTCGGCCAGTTGCTGGGGCTTTAATGAAGACGGACAAAGCGGTGATGATTCGACAAATACCTACAAGTCTCCTAGCACCAAGGTTCAATTTCCAGGCAGTAAAGGTGTTCAATCATTGGGAATGGGACTCAAGCACACGTGCGCGATTATGGTTGATGATTCCCTCATGTGCTGGGGTCTTGACTCCCATGGGGCACTCGGAAACGGCGATTCGGACTCAACCGACAAGTACACTCCACAACAAGTCGTAACACCCGCAGATCGAACCGTGGAGAAAGTCGCTCCAGGTGCAACACACACCTGCATTCTGATGGATGATGGAGGCGTGATGTGTTGGGGCAGAGACAACGTTGGCCAACTCGGAAACGGTGGAACTGGTGATACCAGTCATGCTCCATCAACGAATGTCGAACTACCCGAAGGGCGTGCTGCAATCGATATATCTGTTGGAGATCACCATTCCTGCGCTCTGCTGGACAATGGCTCAATCACTTGCTGGGGACAAAACAATCACGGCCAGATTGGGGATAATACCACTACCAATGCTCTTGTCCCCGTCTATGCCCAACTTCCGGTTGGTTCACCAGCAGCCTCAGTTGCGGCGGGTCCGTTCAGTACCTGCGCCATACTCGAGAACGGCAGCGCGTATTGCTGGGGGCACAACAACTACGGACGCCTCGGAATTGGTGTTTTTGGCGGTATTTATCACACTCCAATGTTCCTTGAAGACGGGACTGACTTCGTCAAAATAAGCGCCAACTACGACCACACGTGTGGGTTGTCTGAAAATGGCTCGATATCGTGTTGGGGCCGTGGTAAATACGGCCAACTCGGAATCGGTCAAGGAGGTGACAGGAACTTCCCCCACCTGCTCGATTACAACAGTGCTCCGTTTGCTTCAATCACAGGGCCGGCTCCAGTGGGTCTTTGGGAGGACCAATCTGGACTTCATGGGCGTGTCCTAACAGGCGAGAATGATGTCTGGAAAATAGGACTTGAGATTCCGGAAACGGCTGACATTTCATCGTATGATTTACGCATTACCCTGCTCAAAATTGGCGGCATACGTGAAGAGATAGTTTTGGAAAACACTCTTGAAATCCTTGAAAAAGACACGGACAACGACGGAGTTGTCGATTCAATGGATGCCTTCCCGAGTGATCCACTTGAGACCATTGATACAGACGGAGATGGTGTCGGAGACAACGCTGACGCCTACCCAAGTGACAGTACACGCTCCAGCGAAGAAAGCGATATTTTCGGTTCAAGCACCTATCTGTTCATCGCTGGAATACTGCTGGCTGTTCTCGTAACACTCTTGTTGACACGTACCAAGAAGTATGAGCATGAAGAAGATGCTCCCAAACCGAGTAGATTCAGGTTCCCGAGAGGCCCTAAGCAGAAGTTCTAGCGCTTCACAACACCCTGTGTTAGATGCGGATTATTTCCTTCAAACAAGCGTCGGCTTCATAGGGTAAAGGCGACTGGGTTGAAATGGAGGCATTCCTCCGGGTGAAAATATGAGTGAAGAAGGAACCCTCACCCCTGAAGTTCAAATCGGTCAACTTGAAGAGTCTCTTGCCACAGAAACCGACCGTTTGAAGAAACTCTTCGCAGCCTATGAGACGCAAGAAAAAGAACTCGTAGACGCTCGAGCCGAAATTGAAGTTCTCGAAAAGGAAATCATTGACAAGGAAATTGAACGAGAAGCACAAGAATCGCTTATCGCAGAGAAAGACTTCCGAATACGAGAACTCGAGATGAAGGCGACAAAAGCGGACAAGCGTGTTGAGCACCTTGAACCAGCTCTCCAAACAATGGAAGAGAAATATTCACGTGAAAAGGACCGTCTTGGCAAAGTTTTCGGAATTGCAGAAGAACTTGATAACGATTTGAAACTCGCTGTATCTGAAATGAAAGCGCGTGACGATTGGTATGTTGCTCACATGACACTCTTCGAGGACCTCAACAAGGCGATCAAAGAACGATACGAGATGATTGAAAGCGCAGTCGAAGCCGAGCGCCAATCGCAACACATGTCTCGCGCATTCACAGATCGCATGGATGAAATGGTCGAAGCCCGAGCCGCCGAAATGACCGTTGAAGAAGCGGAATCTCTCATCGATGAAGAGGCTACAGAGCCCTCGGAAGAAGCAGAAGAAGCACAAGCCGAAGAAGCAGTCGAAGAAGCAACAGAAGAGGTTGCGGAGGAAGAATCAGCAGAAACCGAATCCAATGATTCCGATGAAGAAGAAGCCGAACAACCTGCTGATGCAGCGTGGAATTCGGATGTCGATCCTTGGGCTGACAACTGAGGTGTATCATCTTGGCAGGTCTCGCCCGTGGAGGGCATGCGCCCGTTCTGACCTTCGCTCTTGCAGGCATTGCGATCCTTGTTGGCGGAGTCTATCTTGATCCACTTAACGGTCTGTTGCCGCTTCTTGGTGTCCTCTGTCTTATGGTTGCGGTCTTCTTTGCAAATTTTTGGAGAGACCCAGACCGACCAATACCTCAAGATTCTGGCGTACTTGTATCCCCTGCAGATGGCCATGTGATGTTCGTTCGTCGAGAACGTGCCAACGGGCGCCGTCCTTCGCAAGTTGAGCGGGAGAACGGAGACATTGAACATGATGAGTTGACGGGCGACTGGTTTCCTGAGCCATGCAAAGACCCACTCTCTTTCGAAACGGAGCAACGTTTCGTAGCAGCGGAAGGGGAGCCGCTTGACACCGATGTCTGGCGTGTTGCCATTTTCATGTCTCCGCTTGATGTACATGTCAATCGAGCACCGCGGGCTTCCACGATCGTTGCTATGGAGCATCGAACCGGGAAAGGGCGAAGGCGAGGACCGTTCGCTCCTGCATTCAAAAAAGAAAGCGAGTACAATGAACGAGTCCGCACAATCTTCGAATCTGATGATGGTGAACGAACAGAAGTTATGCAAATTTCAGGAGCGTTGGCAAGAACCATCGTCCCATGGAAAGGGATTGGTGATACGCTTCGCCGAGGTGAGCGTTATGGAATGATTCGACTCGGAAGCCGAGTCGACGTTCGCGTTCCCGCTGCGCAGTATGAGCCGCAAGTAATCTCGGCAGAGGAACAACATTCCGCGTACCCAAAGGGCCAATTTGTTCGGGCCGGTGCTGATATCATCTTCAAAAGCATTCTTGAAGAGGAATAGGCCGAGGTGGAACTGTGCTGGCTGGTAAGGGTCCAACAATCTTGGGAGACGACTCAAAGAGTCTCAGGATACATCATCTTGTCAAAGCGCCAGCAAACACTCCTTGGGCAAAGGAACGCCAACAGTCTTGGGATGCTTCGTTTCCAGCAACGGTATATTCCACTCCTGAAATGACAATTGATGGCGAGCCATGCACTGCAGTGACCGTGATTCTACGGACGAAAGGATGCCATTGGTGGTGGTCATCAGGATGTACATTTTGTGGATACTTCAACGATACACGTGACGATGTCAACAGCGACGACCTCCACGCTCAATGGCAACATGCAAAAGACAAGTTTAGCAACTTCGAAGGTCATGCAATGGTCAAAGTCTACACTTCAGGATCGTTGCTTGAGGATCGTGAAATTCCAGTTGACTTCCAAGAAACAGTGTTACGCGATTGCTTTGAGTTTGAAAAAGAATTAATTGTCGAAAGTCGGACAGAACAGCTCACCGAAGAGAAGTTGGCTTGGGCAACATCGATCAATCCTAATTTCACAGTCGCCATTGGCCTCGAGGCCTACGATGACGAAGTGCTTCGTTTCCACGTCAACAAAGGATTTTCAGCCGCTTCATGGGATCGGGCTGTCGAACGATTGGAAAAATTCAACCTTCGAGTGAAGACCTACTTGATGTTCAAACCTCCGTTCATGAGTGAGGCGGATGCACTCGATCATTGCATCAAATGGATAGAAGCTGTCGCAGAACAAAGCGATGAAATCTCAATCAATCCAATGAACATCCAGCGAGGTACAGTAATCGATCGACTCCACCGACACAGAGAGTATCGCCCACCTTGGCTCTGGTCATTGGTTGAGTTAATCCAGCTTAGCCATCACATCGTTCACCCGAATGGTGGAGTGAACGGAGGCGAAGATCAGATTTCACGTCTGATTATCCACCCAACAGCGGGTGGAAAAATACGAGGATCACATAACTGCGGAGAATGCGACGCAGAGGTTGTTGCCGCCATAGAACGCTATGCTGTTTCAGGCTCTCTTGAAGAATTCCAAGGGTTGGGTTGTGAATGCAAAAAGCAGTGGAGACAAGAACTTACCAACGACCGTTCAATACCGGTTCCACTAGGTACATCGATGCCGAGGCGTGGAGCGCTCTCAGATATCCTACGCTCGCCTTAAGCAACACGATTTATGCCATCGTTCAATGATGCCCTTGGTGAATGTTTATCACCGCGCATCAAGTCGCAAGCATGTCCATCTAACGCATTTGAGGGCTCATTATGTCGAATAGCACAGAACTCCCCGACGCAGTTATTGGAACTGCAGAACCGTCGTCAAGTCGTATCGCTCTTGTATTGCTTTCAGTTGTAACGATTGGAATGTTTGGGCTTTTCAGCACTATATTTGGGTGGGATAACATCCCAGTTGTAGGGGACATTGTACCGCTTATGTCAAACCTCGGAGGTTCTGGAATTTGGTACTACCTTCTCGGATTCATCGTCGGACTTGGTGCGATTGTCTCCACATTAGCAGGTGAAGTCCTTGCAGATTGAGGTGATATGAATGTATGCAATATTTACCGCACTCATCTTCTTCTTTGTTGTTATCGGATTCGCTACCTATTACGTTCAACGAGGAATCGGTACCATGGCCGAACCAATGCGCCAATTTGGACTGTTTCTCCTCAACAAGGCGCCTGCTGGTGTTGTTGACCTCTTTAACGATGACAAAGGCAGTGGTTCCAAAACGTGGATGAACCTTGGGATGATTTGGCTCACCTTTGCAGCCATCGGAACCTTCCTCGCTTTGTGGCATGACTATGACGGCAGTGCATTGGATTCACTCGCTAGCATCGGTTGGGAATACGATGACGGAAGTTCGCTTAACACATTTGTTGACTTAACACTCATCACCGGGCTGACCTCGATTCTAATCGGAGGTGGTCTTGTCGGCGCAGCACGGGCAGGAGCTGGACGCCTTGCAAGTGAAGCAAATGCGAGCCTTACTGCACTTCTCTTCTCGGTTCTAACAATCTCTTCGATGCTTCTCCCGACAATCCTCGGTCTCATCCTTGATCTCTCAGCAGCAAATGAAGCGTTCATTCAAGATCTCTTCATGCACGCACTCCGTTCGTTCATCATCATCGCAGTCATGATCAACGTCTTGCTCACTGTTGGCCAACGTAAGAGTGAGATTGTTTCAGCCAGCAACTGGTTTTTGTTTATGGCACTCGCCTCGTTTATTTTTGGTTCTCAATTCCGCTTCTTTGGCGAACTTGCGAGTTCGACTCAAACCGTTTGGCTTGGTGAACGGATGTCTCAATCATGGACACTCATCGCTCTTATCTTCGCCGTTGCATATCACGTTGTACCTCGTGCAGCAAGTCGCCCGATTTGGTCCGACTCCATGACGAAGGCAAGCCTCCTTCTCCTCTTCCTTACACTCCCTCCATTCATGCTTTCAACAGCTGATGCAGGAACATTGCTCGAGAACATTGGAGCCATTTTGATGACGCTTGCACTTCTTCCAATTCTAGCAGGATCTGTAAACATCCTCCTCACATCGTTTGGCAATGCTTCAGGTGTTGTTTCACGACCAGGAGCATTGGCTGCAACCCTTGCTATGGTGTTCTTCCCATTGTATGCACTGGGTGGCTACTTTACGTCACTCGACGTCTTCATCGGCCTTGGTGCTCTGAACGACATGGCTGAGACGGTTGATATTGGCTTCATGTGGACTGTAGGAGGCCTTATGGCTGTGGCATGCGTTGCTGAATCGTATCCGCTTGCAGGAAACCGACAACTTGCATCTCCTTCCTCTGCTTCACTTTCAACAATGCTGATTGCGTTCGGTGGAGTCACTTCCACGGTTGCGAAACTTATGGGCGACTTCACTGAAAAGGCGCTTCTTGATTCAGGAAGTGAAGATGTTGTAATGACGGATGGAGGATTCAGTCTTACCGCAGCCGTTTTGTTTTACTTCGGTTCAATCGGTATCATACTACTGTTCTTGAACCTCATTCGAACCTCAATCGGTGGAATGAAAATCGATACTTCAACAACAACATCATCCGACATTTCTCGATACTCGATGCAACCGGGTGAATCCTCGATTCGTAAATTGTTACAGCGTGGTGTTGGTGTTGACACAATACTTGTTGTTGGAGAGGATGTTGAAGACGAAGGCGGTATGACAATCATCGATGTATCCTCCACATTGCACAACGATGAGATCGATGAATTCCCAGTTGAGAAGAACGAACTCGAACTGCTGTCTGATTATCTCGAAAAGAAGGAGATGAGCATCTATGAATTCTTCCGTTCCATTGATCTTGATGATTCAGGCCTTATCGATGGTTACGAACTCCAACAAGCATTGCGAAGTGCTGAGATTGCAGACTTGCCTCCTTGGGACGTTACGAAACTTATGGAATTCGTTGACCTTGATGGTGATGGACGTGTAAACCTGCCTGAACTTGACATTGCAATTGCACGCGTACGTTCGGGTCTTTCTGAAGAAGAGTGAAGTGAGGCGGTCAAACCGTGAGAATTGGCTTGGTTGGGAAACCAAACGTTGGCAAGTCAACGTTCTTCGCGGCTTGTACACTGATTCCGGTTGATATTGCAAATTATCCATTTTGTACCATTGAGCCCAATGTAGGATTTTCGTTTATTCCCAGCAGAGAACCATGCCCATGTGGGGTCCTTCGTAAACGCCTCGAGGAAGGGCGACCCACTTCGTTTGGTCACGAGCGAGGAGGAAGCATATGCTCTCCTCGAACAGGATCTTGTGAGAGCTTTCAACGCTATGTCCCCTGTATGCTGGTTGATGTCGCTGGACTGGTCCCAGGTGCGAGCCAAGGTCGCGGACGTGGGAATGCATTCCTTTCAGATTTAGCAGAATGTGACGCGCTCATCCAAGTAATCGATGTTGCCGGAACAACAGACATTGAAGGGAACCCAACCGGAATCAAAGCAACAAAAGAGCAGGCGATTGAGCAAGCCCTTGCAGAAATCGATTTCCTGACAAATGAATTGGATGCTTGGATCCTTGGGCTTGTTAAAGACGGCTGGTCAAGGGGAGCACGTCGAATTCAGGCAGAGGGTGTCAAAGGGTTCACACAGTTTCTACAGGAACGCCTTTCTGGCTTGGGTGCAACGGATGCGATTTGTCAACGTTCCTTCGACGCTTTCGCTCAACAGCATTCAGACATGACATCCCCCTGGGATTGGACCGACGATGTGTTGATTCTCTTGGCATCATCAATACGACGGCATCTTTTCCCAATATTTGTTGCGGGTAACAAAGCAGACCTTGCTCCCGATGGCGTGCTCGAACATCTTCAGGATGTTCTACCATCGTTTACTCCATGTTCTGCTGAAACTGAACTCGCCCTTCGTCAAGCAAGTAAAGCAGGAGTCATCACGTACATTGCAGGGCAACCAACCTTTGAGTTAAACCAAGATCAATCCTTAAACGAAGCTCAGAAAAAGGGCCTCACTGTATTGGCTGAACGCGTCCAGAAACTTGAAGGGACCGGGTTGATCAAGTTACTCGATCACGTACTTTTTGATGAACTCGATCGTATTGTTGTATACCCGGTTCAGGATGAAAACCAATGGACTGATGGTGATGGCAACGTTCTCCCTGATGCATTTGTTGTCCAGAGTGGTATTCACGCCAAGCAGGTGGCTTACAAGGTTCACTCAGACTTAGGTGATGGTTTCATCAAAGGTGTTGACGGACGCACACGCCGTGTGGTTGGTGCGGAGCATGAGCTCTCAGATGGTGATGTACTGAGAATTCACTCGAAGTGAGTTTTCAATGTCCCTTTGGACGATCATAATCAGGCGTTAGTCGCGAAAGAGTGCTTGAGTACTTGGCTGCACTTGTAAAGAAGACAACGATCGAAATGAGCGTGAGGAGTGTTAGCATGAGGAGCATGTACCATCCCCATGGGTTGATGCTTCGAATTGTTGTGATGTAAATCCCCCACAACATGGTGAGGTAAAGAAACGGTCGATAACGGCGTGTTACAGTACTTAATCGTGCAGATTTAAGTGTGTCATCGTAGAGATTAGTGGCCTCATCCTTGCTGACGTACCCCTGCTCAACTGCACATCGCACGCAGACTTGCGTGTTTGGGCCATTGCCATGAATGAAGAATTCACGCGGGTAGGTACCCGAACAAAGGCGACAGGTTGGCATCTTCTTCCCTCGTACCACCCTAAATCGTGCCGTCATTTCAAGCATGCGCTCAATATTGTAGGAATTTCGCGAGGATATGTGTCCCAAAAGGACTTCCAACCGATTCTGGATGGAACTGAACTCCAAACACAGGTGCATCCTTAGAGTGGAATCCCAATACCAGAGATCCCGTATCATCAGTCGCATCCATACGGAGGTTCGAATTTCCATTAACATCGGCCGTCAAATGTGTTAGTGAGTTGTATCGTGTCATGAAAGCATCACCAAGCCCCTGAAATAAACCGCTATCGTTGTGTAAGCACTTGACAGGGACTCCGTGAACAGGTCCAATTGGACTCGGAACCAAGTCCAATCCAGAGGCCACACCAATCGCTTGGTGCCCAAGGCATATTCCGAGAAGCGGAGGTGTTTTCCCACCGTTCGACAATGTTGCGAATTCCATCGTGAGAGGACTATCCTTTGGCCAACCAGGGCCTGGGCCTAGAACGACATGGGATGGCTGCAATTCTTCCAGCAATTCTTCGGCGGAGGAATACATCTGGCCGCGTCCAGAAATGATGTTCACATCATGGCCAAGTCCACATATGCTGTGAGCGATATTGTAGGTGAACGAATCCAGGTTATCGATGAGTAGCACTGCGTTTTTCACAAAATCTACAGTATGAATTGAGGCCGATACCGAGTGTGTGGTTTGTTCATTTTCGAGAGGTAATGGATGAATTGAAAGGCTCTTGATCGGATACGGTTGATGACTTTGCTCTAACCAGCCGCAAGACCTTAGGATGGCGTTCGCTTTCCATTTCGCTTCTGCAACCTCAGACTTAGGATTTGACTCAATGGTAATTCCTCCTCCTGCTGTGACTCGAGCGTGCCAATTCCCTCCTCTCTTTCGTAGCTCTGCTGTGCGGATTAGGATGTTCCAAGAAGAGTCTCCAGTACTTGGGTCAAACCATCCCATCGATCCAGTCCAAAACGAACGTGGTTTCTGTTCCAATTCGTCAATTGCTGCACAAACGACCGTCCTTGGGCAGCCTGTGATTGAACCTCCGGGGAACACATTTTCAATGGCATCAAAGAGGTCGACATCCGAATTCAATTGACCCTTAATTCTGGAGACCAAGTGCTGAACTTCAGCGTATGCTTCAACATCAAACCGCTCTACCCACACTTGATTTGCTTGTGCAATACGCCCCACATCATTTCGCATTAAATCAACCAGCATGCGATGCTCAGCTCGTTCTTTGCGATCCGAAATCATGTCTTCCCTTAGCAATGATTCCTCTGCATCGGATGCTCCTCTGGGAGCAGTTCCTTTGATTGGTGCCGTTGTTATCACACCATTTTCTGTGCAAAGAAGCGATTCGGGTGAAGCAGAAACAAGTGCGAATTCTTCATCTTTCATATGCAAAAATCCCGAGTATGGTGCCGGATTTGAATCAACAGAGTGGCGAAAAATTTCCCATGGTTCAGTCCGAACTTCACCTTCCCAAGTCCGACCATAATTCAATTGATACAGTTGACCGTCAATAATTGCTGATTGAACCGTCTTGACAGCGTCCTCATGTTCAATATCTGAGCAGTTTGAGGTCGGTAATTCTGCGGGGATTAATGTGATCGGCATCCGTTCTTGCGGTGCATTCTTCAAGCATGTATTGACCATTTCACGCCATTCATCATCGATTGAGAGGACGACAAACTCCTCACTTTCGTTGTGATGTATGATGCATCGTTCAACCTCCCATAAAACACACATTAAGGCGTCTTCTTCTGGAGGAAATTGGAGTCGAATCGGCTGCGTCATTTGAAGCAAATCGTATGCCAATGCTCCAGCCCAAAATGGCCCATGAAACGGTCGTGCGATGGAGGATGATTCAACGAATTTAGAACCATTCGAAGGACAAAAATCTCGAAGCCCTTCTGCCAAGGATTTGTATGAACTTGAAGCACCCGCAGCCCAACACGTCCCATCCCAATTCTGACGTTGAAACGTGAATGGTGAACTCTCCTCAAGGCGAATTTCCCCAGAAAGAGGAGAATGAGGATTCGCCGGTGGCAATGTACCTCGTGAGGGTTGTCTGACAATTATTCGAGTTGTTGAAGGCCCACAGAGTATTGAAAATTGAGAGAGGTGGCTTGTCGGACCAGCCGATACCAACATCATTTCATCAGGAGACCCGAACGAGTTTGCACTTTCACCTAACAACTGTGACTCCATCAGTTGATGGCGGATGGAGTCAAATACCATCATTCCCAAACCACCGTCCAATTGGTTGTTGTTTCGTACTCCCGTTTGAGGATTGAGGCACATTCAGCAAACAGCCGTTTACTCCCCACGCCAATCTGCTCTCCATCGAGAGACTCGATTCCCAAAACTCCGACTCCACTGCCAACGGCAACAGCTTCAACGCATCGTGCGACAATTCGCTCGTTGAGTTTACCGTGTTGGATGTGATACCCTGCAGCATTCAACGAACTCTTCAACAGCCCAAAGGTGATCGAATCAACGGAAAGATTTGAGTCACTCACCCAAAGAACACCATCATCATCGAGAACGATTGGCGTGCATCGATCTCCATCAACAATCGAATACTCATGCACCAGGAGTGCCAAATCTGCTCCACGATTCTCTGCCGCTTGTCGAGCATTAACATACGCATTCCATGCTCCATGTTTGGTTCCAGATACACGTTTTGGCCAGGTTGGGCTAACGAGAGTTATGGCATCTACATGTTCATTCTGAACAGTCAATGGACGGTACGTAACGGAGACTTCTGAGGTTGATGTGCACTCAATCCGTAGGAGGCCTTCATTCAATTGAGGGGGATCCTCATGCAATAGACATAAAATCGAATCCAAATTGACTGCACCGGCGTCAATCCTGAGCTTTTCTGCGTGAATTCTCATTCGAGCAAGATGAGAATCAATCAAAAACAAACCGTCTCGTTTTGAGAACCGCATTGTCGTGAAAACCGACGAGCGAGGTCCTTGGGCAACCTCGCTCATGCACCACCCTCGCCGCACTATGCCTTGAGCATCTCGGTATCACAACAAGTCGTCCAAGAACGAAGTATCGATATTTGAGGTGGATTGCTGTTGATTTCTTCCAACATTGAGGTCGTTGAGTAAGGCATCATCGATTGGTGGTCGAACTGGGTTCATTACGGGCCGCTGGGCGACGTACTGTTCCCGGCCTGTGTCCTGGCGTTCAATACGCTCTGCTGCTTGGAATAGCGAATCGGTTTGAATCGGAGTCGTTGGCGGAGGTGGAGGAACGTTCGTTTGGGAAGGAGTGTCCCATGGATCATCGCTGATTCCCCATGTAGCGGTCTGGATGTCCCATTCCTTCTCTTTCTGTGTCTTTCTTCTGTTACCTCGGAATATTGCAAGGAGAAGCAAGAGGGAGAGGAGAGCGAGACCTGTTGCAAGGAGGTTTGGTGTCGTCAGAAGTGACTCAAGATTGTTTTCAGTGTTGGTCTCCTCTGTGGTTTCTCCGGCACTATCGACCGCACCAATCCTCGCAGCGTCGACTGTTTGCCGCACTTCCTTCTCGTCAAAGGTTGTTACTGAGATGAACCAATCAGATGAGTTTACAAGGTCCTCGAAATTGGCTTTTGTGATATCGAACGATTTGCCTGCTCGTGTTTCTCCAACAAGTGTAGCGTCGGAAATGTCCATGAAATCTGTTGAACTAATGTGAATTTGGTATCCTACCACATTCAGATCGTTTGAATGATTCCATGTGACGCTAATATCTGTTTCATCAATCCACTTCAGGGTGATGCTATCGATACTGGGGAGATAGTTCCCAGGGTCGGTTATTCCATCATCGACTGATTGCGCTGAAACCACTGTCAAGTCTGTCTTGAGGGAGTTCGCTGAGGAGTCAACTGGAACAACAGCGACCCATATTTCTTGACCCGGAATCACCGGTATATCACCTGCTACAGTCGTTATGGCGAGTGGAAGTTCAGGGTCTCTATCGAGTGTTGTGATGGGCGTATTTGGACCATCTGCACCAGCACCAACACTCGTGAATGACCACGATGCTGCGTACACTTCGTACAGATACACGTCACTTGCTGAAGAGCGTTCAAACTCAAGGTGAAGTGCTGACCCATCGTCCATAGGCCGGTCTCCAAGACTGATGTTGGTGAGGCGAGGTGGCGGAGTTGTGTCATCGAAATTGTTGATTGGAACAACACTTGCAGAGAGTAAGGCATCCGTGTGTACATTGCCTTGGATGTCATGAACGGTGACCGTTACGAAAAGCTCGATGCCTGGACGGATTAATTGTGGTGTGTCAGCCGGCCCAAACTGATCACTTTGTGTTGAAAGACCATACAGTGCGGTATTCAATGTGAGCTCAATTGGGTTCTTGTCTTCATCAATCCATTGTTTGTCGATGACGATGCAACCACAGTATGCAGGATCGTCACCGTACTGGTTCCATAGATATCCAACGTCATCCACAGGTTTGTCTGCAGCCCATACGATGTACTTACTGAAATCTCCAGCGTCAGAAATCGACCATACAACATCGATTGCGGTTCCATCATCATCCGGATGATCGTAGGCCTGAATGCTTTCTATTCGAGTTGGAGGTGTTGCTGCACCGTTTGAGTTGTCGATAGGTGTTGCAGTCACAATATTCACGTCATTGAGGTTACCATTGAGCCATGTATCGAAAGCAACAACTCCGATGTAGTATTCAAGATCATCCGTCAAAGGCACTCCATCGATTTGCGATACGATGGTTGAATTATCGTCGCAATTGTTCACGATGGTTGATTCTGAAAATCCAGCGACTGAAGACGGATATGTTGCGAACACGACACCTGTAATCATGTAAATTGCGTAGTAAGCACAGTCGTCTGCTGGACTTGTATCCCAACCAACTGTGATTCGTCCGCCTTCGTCATCCGGCGTATCAATGGCCCAGACGTTCTCAAGTTTCTCTGGTGCGACTCCATCATCGACACCTCCAGTCGGCACGACCGGTCCGATGATTGTTGCATTCACCAAATCCTCTTGTCCAATCGAATCAACACATGTAAATCCGAGCCAGTATGGCTTACCTGGATCTAAATTGAGAATGGTTGTGTTCCCTTCGGTCGGTACGATAGAGGCCTCGAAACTGAGCCCGAGGACATTTGTCACTGGCTGTGTTGAAGCATAAATTCGCGTCTCAAGAAGATCAAGTGCAGTACACCGGGCCCATTCGGTCTCAAGGTCGCCAGCTACGCCACCGTCCAACGGTTGAGCCATAGCCCATTCAGGTGGTGCTGGAACTTCGTTACTGGTGGTTACTGGGCCGAAGATCTGGCTCGGTAGACCGTAACGACCATTGTTGTATTCAACCACAACAAGGGCATAGTAATCGACGCCGTCAACAAGTGGGACGCCGTTTGCAGTCGTAACATCTGTCTTCAGGCGGCTGTGAATGGATTCAGATTTATCGATGATTCTACCGACCAAATCAATATCGGTTGGTAGGCCAGTCCATGGCTGGTCGTTCACATACACGAGGTAACGGCTGAAATCAGGATCGTGAACGAGAGTCCATTC
>PAJM01000044.1 GCA_002706065.1 Methanobacteriota archaeon
ATTCTTTACAGGGCGGGTGTACCTTCTGGGTCCGCTAAAGTGCTCCTGCTGGGATGGTCCTACAAGGCGGAAGTCGGCGACCCCCGGGAAACACCAGCAGAGCCACTTACAGCGGCTCTTCTTGCCAAGGAGATCGAAGTTTATGCTTATGATCCCCATCTTAATCCATCTCAATTTCCAGATCAAGTTACAGTTGTTGAAGACATCACGACGGCATCAGGGTTTGATCTTGCAATCCTCGTTACAGCGCATGACAACTGTGTCAACATTGACTGGAATGGTCTCGGAAAAAGAATGCGAAAGCCAATCCTGTACGATGGACGACGTGTGCTTGATTTAGATTCAATTTCAGACATGGGCTGGCAAGTTTACGCTGTTGGAAGGCCACAATAAAGAGTTGAGAACATGCCTTTCCTGTTTCATCTCAGGTTACTGTTTTCTCCCAGATATTTGCGAAAAGCATTCAGGATTGCCAATACAAGGCCAGTCAACATCCAAAACGTACAACGTTCTGTAGAACACAGCTGCAGGGAAATACCTCTTTCATTATTCTCAAATTTTAGTAAAATTTACAATTTGGCGAAAGGCTCCCGATCTCGGGAATTCAGTTGCAATAATCTCATCCTCTCCATTGTCCGAGAGTTGAATAAAACGAATCGTATTCTTGCCATCCAATTTGCAGAGAGGTATCAGCCATTGACAGAAGATGACAGATTTCTAAAAACGCTTGCAGAGCTTTATCTAAAAAACGGTAAACCGGTGCTAGCCCTAAACACCGCAAGCAAACTACCAGATTCGAGAATCGACAAAAAACTGTTGAAAAGGATAAACGATTCATTGGAGCTCTACGCTGGAAATTCTGATGCCACGCTTCATTTTATCAAACACAATCGAGAAGTGACACTCAACCCATCAGGCTACTCACTCTTTCTGCCATCAGAGCATACTCAACGAGAACACCCTGGAGACATTATGAGGTTGGACGGAACATTACAACCTCCGCCAAATGCTCCTTTGAATTGTGCATTAATAACCATGAAATTTTTTACAAAACGAGGAGATGAAATCGAGTTAGGAAATGATTCTCTTCTGCTTCGATCCTCGATAGTCGGCCCGTATCAGTACATCAACCCTGAAGATGATGGTACTTTTACAGTGGAATTCAAACCACCAGAGGGCTTTAATCATGCACTCATTACGTTTCAAAATTGGAAAAATACGAAAAGAGTCAGGCTGGGGCCAGTTCTTGAGTTGTCCTCTGCATTCGAACATAACTCGATTAATCAGCAGATGGAAGAGTTCGAACGATATTGTCGGCTCTCAACAGGACCGGTAATTTTTGTATATGGTTCGACTGAAATAGACCCAGACGTTTCAATTGATCGAACATCAAGATTAATTTCAAATTTCGTTGCGAAGAAAAACCCAGTGATAAACGCATTTTTCAGAAATGATCGGAAACCGATTGATGTTTCGAATGTTGGGGCGGGACTGTTGAAGATCCCGATCGATTTTGTGAATATGAACCTTGAGCGCCTTACTGAAATGACTTTTGGGGGCAAAGAAAAAGTCCTCTTTGTTTCTAATCCCTCTCCAACCCTCGTTCGGAAAATTCACTTGTTTAGTTCAAATAACTGGGTTATCATATCAGACTTGAATACCTGGAAAGGGATTGATTATCATGATTTTACAAATGGACAATTGCACCTCATGGTAGCCTCAGACAATGTGATTGTACAGAATTCTACTCAGAAAGAATTGGTAAGTGAAAACACAAAAGCCTCGTCGAAAATAATTACCCTCCAGGATGGTTGGTTTGGAAAGACAGAAAGGAAAAAACGTTCAAAAAATCAGCCTTTGGTAGGTGTACTCAATAGGCCAGATGACGAGACTGACTTTTCTCTTATCAGTACTGTTGCAAATAAACGCCCTGATCTGAAATTTGAAATTCTTGGGTCAGTTTGGCCGTTATCCATTCCAAAACCAGACAATGTGAAATCCTGGACGATAAGGGACGCTAATTGGGTTATCGATCGAATGTTGATGTGGGACATTGCCGTTGATTTCCCACTTGATTCGGTAGATTCACTTGCTATTGGAATTCCTGAGATGAGATATAACCGAATACCCTGTATCGTAAAGGCAAACAAACAAAGCAGCAAAGCTGTCCCCTATCTGATCAGGTACAATAATCATTTACAGATAGAAACAGCCGTGGATGAAGCACTGATTATGGATCGGTCATATACTCCACAAGTTGATCACACAACCTGGGGTGAAATTTCGACTATCTTACTTCAACATATATCTGTTCTTGAATCAGAAAGAAGGCCTCCACTTACCTATGATTATCTCCCACTAGCTGAATTAATTTCTTATGCCGAAGAAAGCCCACCGAAGATGTCTGAAATAAAGAAACAAGTTCAGGATGCGTTTACATCCGAGGGGCTAATCATTTACAGGGATTTGATATGGACACTTGACTACCTGAATTCAAATTCGAAGACAAATAAGCGTATGTTGAACAACCTTCTGATTGCATCAGTACGTGGTATCGGTTCCGTGGACCCATTTACAGCAATCGAACTTGCAGAAAATTACCAAATCCATGACAAGCGGATCTCGCGAACGATGATTACGCTCTACAATCGGACTGAACAATACGAAAAAAGCATGAAGTTGTTGCAATCAATGAGGTCCGACACATGGAAAAAGAAAATGATGGTGACTCTTCAAAAGAAGTTGAAATCCACTCCTGCACCACTTCGACAAAAGCAATTTTTCCCAATCTTGCCATCGATGAAAAAAAGCAAACCAGTCCGCGATTTGAAGGTCGCTTGTATTCTCGATCAATTCACGTTCAATTCATTGTCATATGAAGTAGATTTGCACCCCGTCCCAAAAGAGAATTGGAGAGATTTTCTAACCGAAGGAAATTTTGATTTTTTCTTGGCTGAGTCGATTTGGAAAGGGCACGATGAACAGTGGATATGGGCAATGAGTTCACCCAATTCTCCAAATGGTATTCGTCTGCAACACCTTTTGGAATGGTGTTCCGAAATTGGCTTGAAAAAAGTATTTTGGAACAAAGAAGATCCTGTTAATTATGAAAAGTTCATCGAAACCGCGGCTCGATTTGATGTGGTTTTTACATCGGACAACCGTTCTATTCCACGATATATTGAGGACTGCGGCCATGAAAAAATATTCTCTATGCCATTTGCAGCCCAACCTGTAATTCATAATCCTGTTCGAAATAGATTGCCACAATACTCAATATGTTTTGCAGGGTCATGGTATATCCGTGAGCACGGTGATCGTAAACGTCAGACAAACTTGCTCGTGGATGCTTCAAAAGATTACGATCTTCATATTTACGATAGATTCTACGGAACGAACGATGCGAATAGATTCCCAGAGGAGTACTCAAGTTACGTTCAGGGCTCAATTCCTTATGATGAATGCTGCATGGCATACAGGGCATACAAACTCTTCCTAAATGTGAATTCAGTTATGAATTCTGATACAATGTTCAGTAGGCGTGTCTTTGAGATCCTTGCATCATCCACACATGTTCTTTCCACACCGTCTGAAGGAATGGAAAAAATGCTTCCTCATGGAATAACAGTGGTCGATTCATTAAACGATGCCAATATCGCAATTGACCACTTGCTTGAGAATGACGAAGAGAGACAAAGAAGTGCACATCTTGGATACAGACATGTGATGAACAATCACACCTACTCACACAGAGTTAGCGATATGCTGGACAAAATTGGTATTGAATCGTCATTATCATCTGAGAATCCATTGGTCAGCCTAATAACCTGTACAAACCGGCCAGACATGCTCTCAAACATCATCCATAATTATCAGCGCCAGACATGGGAGAATAGAGAACTTATCCTCGTAATCGACTGTGAGGATACTGCATTTGAAGAGGTTAAGACCTCGCTTTCAAATCACAAGAACGTAATTCTCCATAAGGCCGACAATGGGATAAGTTTAGGCCATTGTTTCAATATTGGAATGGGGCTTTCAAATGGAGATTTCATTGCCAAATTTGATGATGACGATCTCTACGGTCCAGAGTACATAGCAGACCAATTATTGGCATTCAAGTACACAGATGCAGATATTGTTGGTAAATTGTGTACCTTCATGTACCATGAAAAATCAGAAAAAACCTATCTTCGTTTCCCAAACAACAGGCACAAGTATGGAGATTTAGTGTTGGGGCCAACGTTCTTTTTCAAGCGCGAAGTATCAGAGAATGTAAAAATGCGCGATTTATCCAAGAGTGAGGACACAAATTTCCTAAAAGATTCAATGAAAGCGGGCTACAAGATATATGCAACAGATCCATACAATTTTGTTTACATGAGGAAAAAGGTTGAAGGATTTCATACGTGGGATGCAACAGATGAGCAACTCCTGAGTAATGCAATTACTCTGGGCTCGAAGAACCCTGAAGAGTATGCATTTGTTTAGGTGATGAAATTGTTAGTTTGTTTAGTGGTTGGCGCAAGGCCCAATTTTATGAAAATCGCTCCAATCAATCGGGAGTTTACGAAAAGAGGAATCGAAACCTTGTTGGTCCACACTGGACAACATTATGATCAAAACATGTCAGATGTTTTTTTTGAAGATCTCAACATGAAATTTCCAGATGTTCATCTAAATGTTGGGTCTGGGACTCACGCAACCCAAACTGCGCGTATCATGATTGAATTTGAGAAAGTATGCAAAGAACACGATTTCGCAATGGTCGTTGTTGTTGGCGATGTTAATTCCACTATTGCTTGTACTCTCGTAGCCAAGAAATTAGGAATTTTAGTCACACATGTTGAAGCAGGCCTACGTTCATTTGACCGGGAAATGCCTGAGGAAATAAATCGGATTTTAACCGACAGCATTTCTGACCTCTTACTGACGCCCTCACTCGATGGAAATGAAAATCTGAAAAATGAGGGCGTTCCAGAATCACGAATCGAATTCGTAGGAAACATCATGATCGATTCGCTCTATGACGCACTTGAGCGAGTAAAATCGACCAATTCGAACCCTGCAGAGAAATTCGGAATCAATCGTTATTGTGTCGTTACCCTGCACAGGCCATCAAATGTTGATGTCGAAGAAAAGGTAATCCAACTGGTTGATAATTTAATTGAAACCTCACGGAAAATTCCAGTTATTTTCCCGATGCATCCGCGAACGAGAAATAATCTTGAGAAGTTTGGGAAGATTGATCTGTTGGAGAATGAATCCTCAATCCACATCCTTGAACCACTGGGATACCTAGAGTTTGTGTCGCTTGTCGGAAATTCAACCTTGGTTATTACTGATTCAGGGGGGTTGCAAGAAGAAACCACATCACTGGGAATTCCATGTTTAACACTTCGAGAAAATACAGAACGACCAATCACCATCACTGAAGGGACGAATCGCCTTATTTCGGATCTATCTCTTCTCCAAATCTCAGTGGATGAAGCATTGAATAAGCAAGCTTCCCTGGAGCCAAGAAAACCTAAATTTTGGGATGGACAGGCTGCTCAACGTATTGTTGATGCTATCGTGAATTGTATCGAGCGGTGATGGTTTTGTCCACTCCTCGAGTCATGCACATTCTTGCAAACAGTGTTCCTGATTTGAATGGCTATGCAATTCGAAGTCATGATCTACTTGTTTCCCTAAATGATGCAGGTATTTGCGAACCAGTAGTCCTTACTTCGCCATACTACCCGGATCGCGAAGCTATGAGAAAGAATGCATGCGTGGACGGAATTGAATACCATCGATCAATCCTTCAATCATCAAAACCAACGGTTCAGAAAAATTCAGGATTTGGTTTACCCAAGACAGTTCCACTCATTTTTCGCATGCCAAAATACGCTGTTTACAAATTGAAAATCCTGCTCAAGACACTTCTTCGACCAATATACAAACACGCGTCGATGTTTCGGAAATTCTTGGGAGAAAAAAGAATGATGAAAAGGTTTGAGAACGAAATAATTTCACATGCAGCCAAACAGAAACCAGACATAATGCATGCCCACACCCCGTTCCGTGTAGGTTTGCCAGCCCTGCGTGCTGCAAAGAAACTCGGAATACCGTTTATTTACGAAGTTCGAGGTATGTGGGAAGATTCTGCAGTTGCCCAGGGTCGCTGGACTCCAAAATCGATTCCATATCGATATTATCGAAGTCAAGAAAACAAAGTCATCAAACATGCAGATGAAGTTATTGTCATTGGAGAGAACCTGATGAAGGAGATATCTGGTCGAAGACTTCGACCTCGTAATCCTACGATGGTTCCGAACGCAGTTGGGCGGAATATGGCAACCTATCCATTGGAATTTGAAGGCGCTCTCCCTGAAAGTGTAAATGACCTCGTACACCGCCTTCGGTTGGATCAATCAACGATTGTAGTTGGATACATCGGAAGCTTGCGAGCATTGGAAGGGGTTGATTATACTGCGAAAGCAGTTGCTCAATGTGCAAATGAAGGTTTAGACGTCCGTTTCCTTGTATGCAGTTCCAAAAAGAATCAGAGCCAATTGCAAGATTTATGTTCAGATTTAGGAATCGAGAGCCGTTCTTTTATTGAAGGGCCGTATTCACACGATGAAATCGTCCATTTTTACGATTTAATCGATATTTTTGTTGTGAGTAGACCGGATTCGAATGTCACTCGAATCGTGCCTCCAATCAAACCATTGGAAGCGATGATTCGCAAAAAGCCAACTGTTGTTGCACATCTTCCTGCATTGTGTGAGATCGTCCAACCCAATGTTACAGGGATGACGTTTCCTGCTGAAAATGTTGATGCTCTCTCAAAAGTCATTTCCGAACTGGCCTCAAATCAAGACTTACGAAACGAACTCGGACGGGCTTCTAGGGAGTATGTGTTGAAGGAACGAACATGGCCAACAATCGTTCATAGCTATCAGGAAATCTACCAGAGATATTGATAACATACGTAAATTTAGTACAACCAACAGGAGAACGAACCATGGATGTTTATGCCCGACCATCGTTTTTCCGTGGTCCATTCATATCGTTCCAATCAATCCTCAAGAACAGGAGTTTACTTTCTCTGATGGTGCGACGTGATCTAAAGGTGACGTACGGTGATTATTTTCTTGGTTATGCATGGACATTGCTTGAGCCAATATTCTTCACCATGGTCTTTTTCCTCGTGTTCGTTATTCTCAGGGGAAATCCAGACAAACTTCTTCCTCTGAATATCATGTTAGGCATTTTGATTTTTAGTGCATTTTCAAAAACAGTTTCGAAAGGGTCTTCACAATTAATCAGGAACTCGTCACTTATTCAACAAGTTTCGTTCCCAAGGGAACTTCTCATAGCAAATGTGAGTGGATTTCAATTTGTACGTTTACTCTTGAGCCTCATTATCGTTCCAATTTACATGATATACATGGGTATTTCTTTTTCATGGACAATCGTGCTTTTACCGATATCGATATTCGGAATAATACTTCTCGCTCATGGTTTTTCACTCATGTTGTGCATAATTGTCGTTTTCGTCCGTGACATGAATATGGTAGTTGATATTGGACTGAGAGCCCTCTTTTTCCTATCCGGAGTGTTTTATTCAGCAACCTACATCCCAGCAGAATATCTCGATTATCATCTCATGAATCCGGTTGCCACGTACATCGAAATTTGTCGAGGGGCGGTCTTGGGAGATTTGTCGATCGTTACTCCATTTGTCATTCTAAGGGCAGTTGGCATAACTTTCCTTGTGTTTGTTTTTGGAAGCTCGATATTCAATAGATATCAAAATCGGGCGGTGATTCATCTATGAATTCAGATGTTGCCCTCAAATTGACCAATGTTCATTTGACTTATCCTGTTCGAAAAAGCTCTCCTAAATCTGTAAAAAGGCTTTTTTCATTGTTTTCCCGTCGAAAAGACGAGATTACTGCCACACTCAGTGATATCAATTTAGAAATCATGAAAGGAGAGATTATTGGAGTTCTAGGGCACAATGGCGCTGGGAAGAGCACTTTGCTGCGATTATTGTCTGGAATCTATCAGCCTGACAAGGGTTCGGTCCAAGTCAATGGGAAAATTAGCCTCCTCGCCTCTCTAGGAACAGGTTTTCAACGTGACCTCTCGGGTAGAGATAACATCGTGTTAAGCGGATCTCTTCACGGTTTACCGATAGAGAAAGTTCGGGCGCTTGTACCATCGATTATTCTTTTTTCAGGCTTGGAGGATTCAATAGACAAGCCTCTTCGTACGTATTCATCAGGAATGAGAGCGCGTTTGGGGTTCTCAATTGTTGCCCATCTCGACCCTGAAATTTTATTGTTCGATGAGGTCTTTGCTGTTGGAGATAGTTCCTTTAGAGCCCGTTCAAAGCAAAGAATTGCCGAGATGGTCAATGGCGATTCAACGGTGATCATAGTTACACACAACGAGCAACTCATTCGGGATATGTGCACGCGTGTAATCTGTATTGATGGGGGAGAATTGGTCTTGGATACAACCGATACAGAGTTGGCAATAAGTGAATACCATAAGAACTCCGATAAACGAGATTTGAAGTGATCAGTTTGCCTGAGGATTCCGAAAATCTATTCACTATTGCAAAATCCGGTATCGTTGCAGGTTTAACTTTCCTTTTTGTATCCACTTTCGTGGTAAATCCACTAGTTACTAATGCAATGATTGAGTCTCAAATTCTGAGTAATGGTCGATATGCGATTGTTTACGATGCTCACGAAACCATAGGGGAATTTGGAGACTTCAAAGCGACAGCTATCGGTTCGTCGATAATCCGGGATGCAGTAGATGGTCTTTGTATCTCACAAAACATGGATTCAAAAACAGGAGCAGGGATATTCAATTTAGGAATCTCAGGTGGGAATCCTTACACTGAAATGATACAAACACAAGCCGTAATCAACAGCAAAGCTGATCTTGTTTTGCTAGAACTTGGGCCTAACAACCTCTGGCAGTTCTATGATTCACAATCCTTGGATGATTACATCGAATTTCGATTTTCAATTAACAGTATTACGATGGATCATGATGACGTTGGCAGTTGGACTGAATTGATTCGCGAACGAGATATGCCATATGTCGCTTTAACCGATATACAAAAAATGAGAATGAATAAGATTTATTCCATTGAGAGTGTTGAATCCACATTTGAGGAGATTTCATCTGGATTACCAGAAATTGACTTTACGAGATCAGGAGTGCCAGGAATAGGGGATGATGATTGGTTAGAGTATCTTATGACACCCACGTACAAACCTCCAAATTTTGAATTAAAATCATCACACGAGGTTAGGACTTATTTTGAAGAGAATATGCCTAAACTTGCAAATGGTTCCATTTACAATCCAAAATCAGAAGGCACATTAAATCATAATTCGTATGAGTATATTCTTCGAGAGTTGACAAAAAACGGAATTGAAGTATTGTTAATCGGCATCCCACATCACCCACTAGTGTATCAGTATTTGTCAGAAAATCAACTTGATGAATACAACCTGACCTTTGCAAAATACCTCGAATATGATGGCGTGTATGGAATGAACATGTTCTGGGAAGAGTGGCCAGAGTGGATGTTTCGTGATAGAAATCACCTCGGATTGCATGGTAGAGAATATGCATGTGAACGGATTGCAGAAGCCATAGACTCAATAAATTACAATCAATCAGAAGCCTTCTTTGTACAACCAACTGTTGAACTATTCCTCGAACAGAAAAGCCAGTGTGATGGTTCTGGCCTAACTTGGAACGTGATTTCTGAAAATACAATTATTCCAGCAAAGGAGTACTCCTTTTGTTCAATGGCCAAAGATCAGCGATTGCCTCATAAATGGGAAAAAGGTGTAACTGATGCTGGCATTCGTTTAAGTCCTGATATTGGCCTATCGCCGAGAAATGTTGTTGATGGGCCAATGGTAGGATATAATGTAACAATTGAAAAACCTGGATGGTACTTTTTTTGGTTTGAAACACGAGGAGAGAGTGATTCAGATGACACCTTCGCAGTCACTTTTGAAAGGCCGAACCTTCCTGAGACAAGTTTTTCAATAATCTCTTCGTTTCCACAAGGAGATGGCGAGTGGATATGGACGAATGAAAGCTCCATGGCACCATTGAAAATGTGGGTTCAGGACTCATGGGATATTACAATTAAAATTTGGATGCAAGAAGATGGGGTTGAGTTGAGACGGATTCTCATTTCGAATGAGCCTTCGTTCATACCTACAGAGGAGGTGGTAGGATAGATTTCATAACCCCGGAGTATTATCTCTACTTTCTCCCTGCAGTCCTTGTACTAACCCTCTTGGTTTTTTTTAGGAAAAGGAAAACACAGGTAATCATTTTGTTTGTAATGAGTTTAGTCTTCTTTTGGCTTGCCTCTGGCTGGCATGTGCTTCTTCTTCTCCTTTCTACAACAATTGATTGGCGTAGTGGTAATTCAATCCATGCTTCAAGTGATAAAAGAGTAAGAAAACGATGGCTAATGATCAGTTTGATTACCAATCTTAGCCTTCTAAGTATCTTCAAATATTTGGATTTTTTAATTCGAAGTTTCAATTTGGCTGCTTTGAAGATATCCAATTCACCTGGCTTGGATGAATTAGGCCTTGCATTACCTGTGGGAATCTCATTTTATACATTCCAAACAATGTCGTACACAATTGACATTTATCGCCGAAAGACTGTTCCTTACCAGTCATTCGTAGATTTTGGTTGCTATGCGTCTTTCTTTCCTCAATTGGTTGCTGGGCCGATTGTAAGAGCCGACGATTTCAAAACTCAACTTGACCGTCCGATGTCTTACAATTCTGCAAACATAAAAATCGGCCTTACGTTAATTGTTTACGGGCTCTTTAAGAAAATCGTGTTTGCCGATAATTTAGCACTTCATGCAAACCAAATTTTCACTGAAGGAGAGCATTTGGGCAATATTGGTCTGATTTGGTGGGCATCCTTGTGTTTTGGAATCCAGATTTATTGTGATTTTTCAGCATACACGAATATCGCATTAGGATCTGCGAGATTACTTGGGATTTCATTACCTGAGAATTTTAAAACACCTTATGCGGCAACATCACCTCAAGACTTCTGGAGAAGATGGCACATTTCACTCTCAACTTGGTTGAGGGATTACCTCTACATTCCGTTAGGGGGCTCAAGACATGGACAAAGAGTCATGCTCTTCGCACTCATGACAACGATGATTCTTGGGGGTTTATGGCATGGTGCTTCATGGAACTTCGTAATATGGGGATTAGTACATGGCTTGTTACTTGTAGGACACAGATTTTTGTCAAAGTTGAATTTGGTTGAGAAATTATTTATCAACTTCAAAACAGGTTCGACAATCATATCATGGATAATTACGCAATACCTCGTATTTCTCACTTGGTTAATCTTCAGAATAGAAGATGTCGGAGTCCTGTTTGAAAGTATGAAAACTTTTGTTGGAATTGGTGGCTACTTTGATTTCTCAGAATTTATGCTATTTTTACCAGAGATCAAGTTACTGACCTTTGCTCTTGCAGTCATTTTCATCATTGGTCACGGATTCAGCGGAAGGTTTGGAGGGTTTGTGTATCAATTATCAAAACAACGCTCAATCGCATGGGGACTGACTGTAGGCCTCATGATTTCAGTAATGTACTTCCTACAACCTGCGGAATCTGTTGATTTCATATATTTCAGATTTTGATCGTAGTGTTTGGTCTTGAGATTAGAAACCTATAATCAGCAACTTCCGCAGCAGCCGCCGGCATCATCTTTGGATTTTCCAGCATCATACATCTCTCGAAGAGATCCATCGTTCAGCATTTCAAGAGCGATATCTGATCCACCAATCAATTCTCCATGGACGAAAATTTGAGGCATGGTCGGGAAGTCTGACCATGTACAAACACTTGGAATGGCTCGCGGGTCAGAAAGGATGTTCACAGCTGCAAAGGGCTCACCAAGTGACTGCATAACTTGTGCAGCACGGTTTGAAAAGCCACATTGTGCTTGATCTGGTGTTCCTTTCATGAACAGCACCAAGGCGTGTTCGTCTACGATAGCTTGCAATTCTTCTGGTGTCCAATCCATGTTTATTCCTCTTTTTGACGGTTAATACGTCGAATGTGAACGCCTCGTCCTCCAGCATGTGGATCAAAGGCAGTGTCGCCAGTAACGGCCTCTTGCTCTGGTGTCATGCACTTCAAATCGATGGCATGAACTGGATTAGGAATAAATTGCTTCATGTGGTTGAGGACCTGTTTTTGTCGTTGAAGAGGGCGCATCCCTTCGAACGATGGGCTCGTGATTCGAACATGGAAATGATCGCCGCTGCGGTGTAAATCAATGACCTCGACAGTAGCATCTGGGACTGCCTTGAGCACTTCTGCCTGAAGCCACTCGGTACTGACCATGACATGACCAGTCCATCCTCTTGTTTGAACCTGTCTAATTCGAAGTAGTGTACGTTGATATACAATATTGGAATCAACAACCATGGTCGGCGAGGTCTCTGAGGACGG
>PAJM01000045.1 GCA_002706065.1 Methanobacteriota archaeon
AAGGTTGGCCTATTCACACTGACATTATAAAGCACGATAAAAAACATTGGGCGCAATATTCATTAGACCAGAATAAAGAATTATGGCCAGAATAAAACTACAAGTAATTAAAAGTGGGGGGCAGTTTATGCCCTCTACTGAATACGATGCTGTTAAGATAGAAGAATATAAAGAAGGCCAAGTTTTTGATTTACAGCCAACAGGTAAACGCTCGAATCCTCATCATAATTTATATTGGGCTACACTTAAAAATGTTTGCGATGCTACCAACAGATGGCCTACAGAACAACACTTACATAGTGAATTAAAATGGGCGTGTGGTTATGTTAAGATGCGTTGGAATAGTTTAGCAAGCGCACATATGCGTATTATGGATAGTATTTCTTTTGATGACATGAGCCAAAAAGAATTTAACGATTACTTCGAACTTGCTATGGAAAAACTAACGGAGGCGATAGGGTATGACCCATTACACTGATGAACAAATAATGATTAGGGCAATGCCCTGTCCGAAGTGTTTTGCAAAACCAAGACAGTTATGTAAAAGAAAACCAAATAAAAATGGTATTATAAGAAATCACGAAGAACGAATGCTTTTATTCCACGAACACGTTAAAGAATGTTCTTTTGGAAGAATGCACTTTATTAGTCATTTTGTTGCAACAACAAAAAAAATGGACGATGAACTAAAGCAATATGAATTAATCGAACCATATGAGTAATCTAACCAATAGACCACCGCTTGGGTTAAAAGCAGATAAAACAAAACGTAATGCAAAGTATTTAGACAAAATAAGAGAAATGCCTTGTTGCGTTTGTAAGAAGTTTGGCGAGGTACAGTATAGCCCGACAACAGCACATCACCCTATTCACGATAGATACAGCACTGCCAAAGCAAGCGACCTAGAAGCAATACCATTGTGCGAAGGCCACCATCAAGGTTTATGGGATAAATCTAAATTAGCTATTCACGACGATAAAAAGAAATGGCGAGAAAAATATGGCGCAGATTATTCTTACACTGTCCACGAAACAGACATATAAAGAACAGCACCACGCTCGGGGTGACAGTAAACCTTTTTAGCGTTAATGCTTGTTACTTGGGTATCTGAATAATAAATAACACCTTCTACGCCATCTAAAGCAGATTTTATAATGTTATCTATGTCGGGCTTAGTTGTAGGTAGTATCGCACCATATTCGGCCTCTAATCTTTTAACCTTCGACCATGACTTAGGTATTTCCATAAAGGCAACAATCTCGACATGACAAAACTTTGATGTCGGGTCTAATTTTAATTCGTGCATCTTTTGCCAAGCGGCGGCGTGTATTCTAGTTTCATATTCTCTTGTTTTATCAGGAGTATATGCTCTGCCGTTGCGAGTAAATCGAGGCCGCCCCTTACCTTGGGGCTGACCTGATACTTCAATTTCAACTTTAATCAGTTCCATTCTTTCGGTCAGTAACATAGTTTTTCTAACCTTGAAACCTTATAGTGTTTCGCCTCGAAACGTTTGCGCTGAACCATTTGGTTTACCTATTCGCTGTTCAGTATCAATATGGCGTCTTCCCCAACCAAACGGCACTGTCGCATCTGGTGGTAGTACAATTAGATGATACTGGTTAGCCGTATTAACCATTCTACTTTCCGCAGGGAACATTTGAATAGCATCGCAATCTACCCCGACCAATCTATTTTTTATGGTCTGCATATCTTGCCAATTATTTACTGGCCGTTTGTCTCTGCGTTTAATTGAAAGCCAAGTGCATCGTCCTTTTAGTTCGGGAACATGGACTAAGCTGTCTGCATCTTCGTTTCGATAAACTGCAACTTGATAAATATCGTTGACATAAATCTCGGCATAAATATCTTTTCTTAATCCCATCATTGCTTGCTCTAAAGTTAAGTGAGGAAAACTTTTAATTATCTTCCTAGCCTCTCGAACAAGCTTTTCTTCGGATGCAGGGGTAACGCTTGTTTTTACAAGCGCACCACCTTTTGGGTTAATCTGTGACATTGGTTACTCCTTACACTTCGTTTATTTTTAAGCAGTGCTGTAAAACTCTGCGGCGTTCTTTTTGCGATAGCTTCGAAATGACTGCCATTACATTTAAACCGTGTGTTCGCACTTGGTCTTTAGTAAAGGTGTATTCTCTTGGCTTCGAAAGTTCTTTATCCAAACCTAATTTAGATAAAGTTTCGGCATCTGCCGTTCTCATAAATTCTTCTATTGGTATTCCCATACAAAAATTCCTTCTGTTGCTTATGTGTCAAGCATATTAGGTTTTTTTGTAAATTGTAAGGGGCTAATTTGTAATCTGACGTTAGGTAATTTACATATTTTTTACTGTACCTTTACGTTTTTTCCAATTATGATTGACGTATAAGCAAAAAGGAAAACTAAAATGGAACAGTTACTAGAAGCCTTAAAAGCTAACAACAAAGAAATAGAAGCCAAACAAAATAAAATCAGGGAGGCACTAGAAGATTTAGAGGAGCGTATGAACGAAGATAACCAATCATGGCATAGATTAGATTTATAGAAACGCAACCTAACAGGGGGGCTAGTCCCCCCAGAAAGGAGCCACCATGGCTTATACACCTCGCACTACCAACCCTATAACTTTCGGCATCACCCTTCGTGGTCGTAAAGACTACACTGGCACAGAGGTCGAACAATTTTGGGAGGCCGCCGATAATATCGAGCCGCTTCAGTTAATGCACGACTACCGTGATTTTCTGCAAGCTTGGTTGCATGGCAAAATTAAAAAGAACACGTTGGTTGACATCGACGTTCTTAAACTCTTTGCAGGCGATTTAGACAATCGTGCCGACATCGACTACCGCGAAGGTCATTGGGACGATGAACCCGACATAGTAGCAGGCGGTAAATACTTCGCCAAAAAGCAAGCCCAATTATACGCCCATATTAAAAAGGCAGAGGCTTAAATGCTTACAGCTAAAAAAATAATAAAAGCGATTGGTAACCCTTACCTTAATTTATATCGAGGTAAAGGTTATCAATACTTTACTTATTATGACGGTTCTTATTACGAGGACTATTCCGTTTATATTAATAGAATTAATGATTACTCATTAGACCAGTGGGTAGCAGAAGGTAAGGATTTTTTAAATAAAATTAAAACTGAAAAATATTGATAATTTACATTATTAGACCTGTACACTTACATAATTACCACATATTCTTGACATAGCAAAAAGGAGATTACAATGCTAGATTTTACAAACGATTACGATTTTAACATTTTAGAGTTACCTTTAATTCCAGAAGGTATGCAGAAACCAGTAGATGGTTGGAAGCTATTAGTCCGCGAAGATACTGGCGAGCATCTACACGTTCACAGAGATAGCTATCAAGTGCTACCACACGCAGACGTTGTTCAAGCAACAGAAGATGCGCTAAAGGCCGCAGACATCTCAAGCGATTATGACTTTAATGTACGTTGCCACGATAGCGGTAGAAAGTTAGAAATAGACGTAAAGTTTAATAATCTTGTTATCGAACCTGCCGTTGGCGACCATGTTAAGTTTAGAGTTAGAGGTCTTAATTCTTATGACGGTCAGTGGGCATTACAAACAGTAGCCGATGCTCTTAGATTATTTTGCGATAACGGTTGCGTAACAGCCGACAGCGTTTCATCTATTTGGCAACGACATACTAATAGTATTTCAGTCGAAGGTATCGAAAATAAAATTAAACTTGGCGTCGAAACTTTCTTTAACCAGAAAGAACAATGGCAAGAGTGGATGAAAACTAAAGTAGAACGCGACAATATAGAAAAACTATTCCGTTCACAGTTAGTTAAAAGAGCATCTAAGACCACAGAAGAAAAGCATAACAAGAAGCAGTTAGAAAATCTTATGGGTCAACTAGATACAGAGTTCACTGGCTTGGGTAAAAATAAGTGGGCGGTATATAACTGCATGACACATTGGGCGACACATACCACAGATAATAAAAAGCCACATATGGTTACTCGTAAAAGAGAAAAAGCAGTAGGCCAAGTTTTAAATACAAAGCAGTGGCTAGAAATATAAACGGCGAGGGCGAAAGCCCTCCCACAACTTTGGGAGAATACAATGCAACCAGATGTAGAAGCTTATATGCCAAACAATAACGGAACTGGTCACGGTATTTTTACATACCAAACCACAGACGCTATTTTAAGATTTATTATGGGTAACACAACAACGCACCCAATGGTTAAACCACCAGTTCAAGCAGTATTAGACAAATTACCTGACTTTCAAGTTTTCGAGATAGACCGAGGGCTTTGCGAGTTTGCGTTTGACCAAGATACTTTCGACCCAGATGCGCCTGTCTCAGAAGAATGTATTCCACCATGCGATAGGTTATTCGCGGCTTTATATGACGGTTTCGGTTTTATGATAGAACGACATAGGTCAGACAATCCAGACCTAGACAACGAATGTTTTGTTTCTGTCGTTTCGCCTGATTTTTGGTCTAAATGGTATCACGAAAATAAACCACCAGTTATAGATACATCGCCAATTAGCCTTATTGGTACCTATCGACCAAACGAACCTTTTAAACTTTTACAGAGCCGAGAAGGTCCTATGTTCAATTTAGTTTTTAATACGACTAACGAAAGGCCAGTAATATTAGATGCTAGCAAACTAGACGATTACGATGGCAACCGTAATAAATACGGCCATATGCAAAAAACTATGATGCTTAATTTTACTAACCTTATTCGATTAATCAATAGTCCAAGGTTAACTAAAAAAGGTTTAATACCAAGACAGCAACGAAGGTCAGCCGCTAAAGGTATGGGCAAGGCAGTAGACAGTTGGCATCGAGTACAATGGGACATCGACAAACCAGTAAGCGCAAGGGAACCATACGACAAAGGTTTTCATAAGATGCCATTACATTTTAATCGAGGCCATTGGAAACGAGCCGAAAAGCATCACCCTAAATCTAGACAGCGACCTAATGCTTATAAGTCAGAACACAGAACAGGTTGGTGGACATGGATAGATGGTTACTGGGCAGGCCACCCCGCTTTTGGTTTCAAAAAACAATATTGGACGCCTACAAAAAAAGTTAGTTAATTACAATTTTACCCCTTTACCTTTACATAATTACCGCATATGATTGACGTATAAGCAAGAAAGAGGATTTTAAAATGATTTACCAAGTAACCACAAACATAGAAATAGAAGTTCGAGGCCAAGAGTTTGTTATAGATATTTTCGCAGATGTAGATGGCGACTATGTTCCAGATAACATCGACCTACAATGGCAAAATACAGAAACTCTTCGTCACAGAGATTTACCAAAGCGTTTTAAGGCTCATGTCGAAAAACATTTTGACGATGAAATTAACCAAGCAATTTGTTCAGCACCTTTAGAATACAGCGATAGTTTATACGATGCTTGGAAGGAAAGTTTCTAATGCTAGATTGGGAAGATAAAATAATTTTTGTGGCTATGATTATAATGATGGTTATAGCCGCCCTAAATATAGACAGCTTTATGGTGATGCAATGAGTAAAAAGATAAAAGTAGAACTAACCGAAAAGCAATATTATGCAGTTGCAATGACACTTGAAAGCCATTGCTTTGATATTGCTGAAGACACAACTGTAGCGACACAACGAATAGTTATCTCGAATGCACTACAAGCAATGGATAAAGGATATGAACAATGGAAGAAATAAACAACCCTTATGAAAACCCGTATGATGAAGATGAAAATTATAACGAAGATTGCGACTGTTATGGTTGCGCTACTATGCGACACGCTTGTCAGTATGAAAAAAAAAGAGAAATAACACCACACAAAATAAATTTAAAAACTTATTTCAGGCATAAGGATTATAACAATGGAGATAAAACCAGAGGATAGAGATACTCGGGACAGTATAAAAAGAGAAATAGATAGGCTAGAACCTCTAGCCTTACTACCCAACGCACCGCCATCGGTTAAACAAAACTATAGAGATGCAAAAGAAGCAATGGCAATATTAATTAAAAAACTTAGAGAGGAAGGAGTGAAAATATGAAACCTTGGGAGGAGTTAAGAAAAAAGCAATCTAATGAAGTGAAAGAACTATTAGAAATGTTTAGTCATCTTACAATAGTTGAGGCCTCTAGAGCAATGGGGATAGATAGTCATCAACTAAGAACACACGCATTTAGATTTGGTGTTGAATTTGCTAAACAGTATGGTGGTAAAACTTCTATAGAAACCGACAAAAAGAAAATTAAAAACCATCGAATAAGTTTACCGAAGGTTCCTTGGGATATTCGTGGGGAGGAGATTAAACGACACTAATGGACACCAACTGATTTAATGGCATTTGCCTCCCCTTACTTTTTATAAAAAAAACGAGCAAAAAACACAATGGAATTTTATACTCTTTTAACAATCTTTTATCCTATCGCAGAACATGAATTACAATTTAGTGTTTGGTTTTTATCCGAAAACGATTGTTGGAATATCTTAACAAATAAAAATACTATTTACGATAAGTTAAATGCAACTTCTGGACATTGCAATGTAAGTGAGGTTGCATCGAAAATTGTAAAACCGCGTATAAGACCTTGGTAATTATCTTAGTTCGAAGTGTGGACCATCTATAAACGGCCTACGTCCTTGCGACCTTCGAAGGTCTATATATTCATTCATAGCATCTTCCATAGTGCCTTCGTAATCACCAATGTCGTCTATATGCCATGCCGCGCCCCATCTAAGCCTACAGCCTACTTCTTTAGCCGCACTAGCCATTGCATCAGCTATGTCGTCATAAACATTAATTTCCCAAACAACTTCTGAGCCATCGTAGGCCACTAAATCAACAGCGTGTGAAAAACCGCTATCTTGCATTAAGTGTTTTGATTTCATTGTTTGGCTTCTGCCCATATCAAAAAGCCGTTGCTGTTCTTCGACACTTCGAACACCATACGTGACGCCAAAATCTACTTTTGTTCGTTCTATAGCCTTTTGTACTGTAGAAACCATATCAGGGTGAACACCCTCTAGCTTGCCTAAAGACCTACTTGATAATTTAAAAGCCATTACTTTCTCCCAAAAAATTTAGTTGCCGACCTTACGCCAAAACTTGCCGCAACGATTACGCCTAACGTGTATTGATACCAATCAGGCATTGTTTCTAATGCCGCGAAACCATCCGCAACAACTTGCCGTCCAGTATCTCCTAAAAATACTAGCACAAGTGGAATACTGAACAAAATAGTCAACCACTCATCTTTCCATGAGTTTTGAGAGCCTTGCGCCATTATACGCTCCCAATCAGCAATCGAGGTTTCTTTAGAAAGCATTATCTTTGCTTTAGCCTCAGCTTCTGTTAATTTTAATTTAGCTTCTGCAGCTTTTACGTCTGCTTTACCTTGCAACCAACCGCCTGCAATATTAGCAATTGGTCCAATAAGTTGACCAATCATGAGTTTTTATCCTTTATACTATTAAAGCCAAAATACCCAACAACAACGCCACTAGCGGCCACAACATAAACGCTTGCAATATCTGTTATAAGACTTGCCGCCATTTCGAACCCAAGAACAGATGCTAATAAAATAATAAAAGGGTACAATAACATTCCCGCGCAACACGCTTTTACTAGCAATCGCTCTGTATTTCTTTTTTCGTCTGCGTCAGCTATTTTAAGTCTGCGGTCCTCTATTTCGAGTTGTTGAAACTCTTTTTTACTAAGATTTCCGTTTTTATCTTTATCTAGCTTGTCGAACTCTGTCATTTGCGTACTCCTGACATATGCGCCTATTATATCCTAAAATTATTAATCGTCCACGTTTATCGTATGCCGCCCATTTTTTGCCATGTTCTATTACTATTGGGTCGTAATCTCCAAGCACGAAACTTTCATGGAGTTGTGGGTTACTAGAATTTTTGCTTTCTCGGCTTGGCTTAGACATTCTTCTTTATCCGAAAATGTGGCTATCTGATAAAATTTTAAATTATCAGTATTTATAAAATGTAAAAAAACCAAAACATAAATCATGGCAAGTAATCCCAAATGTTTAACCACTTCATATGGTGCAGATAGGCCGTAGAGCCAACAAAAGCCGCTGTGAGAAGCAAAACAATAGATGCGGCAGTAAGTGCTAGGTCAGCACGTTCCTGTGCCTCACGCCTCGCCCTAGCCTCTGCCTCGCGTTTTTCTGCTAAAACTTCTCTGCGCATTTTCAATAAAGTGTTCCAATGAGACGGTCCTAGGCTTTCGCAAATAAATTTTTTCAATTCCTCTTCTGCTTCAGCCGCTTGCCTTAACTTCTGAAACCTCTCCATAGCTATGGCATTTACACTTTTACTTGAAACACCTTTTTTTTGTAATTGCTTTTTTGCATTATCAGTTGCGTCAAAGAATTGACCAATTTGTTTACTTAACCCTGCAACAGATTTCCCTGCCGCAAGACCTGTTTTTATGCCTGCGAGAATTGTTATAGGGTCCATTTTATCTACCGTCGGATAATGAAGGCCGTCTGGCTAAATATTCTAAAGTGTTTTCTAATGTCTTCACTCTAGCTTGCAATTTCACGATTTGATTAAATTGGAGTAAGAAGCCTTCCTGAGTTTCGTACACATCATCAAATTCTGACATTACGTCCTCTAAAGTTTCCTCACCTTCTTCTTCCAATTCTACAATGTAATCAATAATGTCTTCAATTTGATTAGTATTATGTTCTACATCACGAATTAAATTTGTGCGGTCAGTTGCGTTATTTTCTATTGTAAGAGTTTCGACTTGCTCTGTAAGGCTTTCTATAATCGAAGCTTGCGAAGAAGCATACCAAATACCCCCTCCGACTGTAGAAACAATCGCCACCACCGCACTAGCGGCAACAGCAATATTTACCTTGGGTAAATCCATCTAATACCCATTAGCCACCAATTTACTAAACTCTCCTGACATTAATTTCTTTTTAATGTACTCGTTTAGCTCTGGACTGCCTAATTTAGCGCCGCACTCTTTCATCCACATTTCTATAACAACAAAAGGTATAGACCCTGCAAGGCGCATATCTGACTTGCGGTTGTGGCCATCTATGTTGCGTTCTTTATTAAAATCTAAAATGCGCTGAATATCTTGACTGCGGTTAATTACAATCTTTCCGTCTTCATCAAAATATTTTGTTTGTACACTCATTTTTTGGCTTTCTTTTTCTTAGGTGCTTTGCCACCTTCCCATGCTTCATTAACGTCAGGGGTCGAGGGGTCATCGGCTTTAAGTTTACCAGTTGCCGTTCTTGCTCGTTTTGGCTTAGATGCGCCAATTTCTAATGCAAACCCTGCTTGTAATAAAATTGCGCCTTCTTCTGCATCAACTTCTATTTCTTCGCCCTGATTAGTAGCAACACCGTTTACAAAAGGTCGCCTGTCAGTTGTTATTTTAACTTTCATAATGTCCTCCGTAGTGATGGGGCATTTCTGCCCCACCTAATTTTATGATGCGTTAATGTCCGCAACGATACCGTGTGCCTTCTGCGAAGTAACTTGTAAGCCATACTCACAAGAAATTAATCTGCGCTCAGACAAACCAGTTTTTGCAAGAGGTTCTTGCTTCGCTGTTTGTAGATAAGCAACCTCTGCATATGATGGGTCAAGAACAAATACATCTGGTGTATAATCTACACTTGACACTGTTCGAACTCGCATATGTCTGTTCGGAACGATTTGCACCTCTCCAAAATCAGAAACATAGACATCAATCGCTGCATTTAGCTTGCTGTCTTCTGCTTCTTTGAAGCGTGTTGCGTTACCAGTGAAAGTTGAGATTTTTTGCTTCTGCGCTGAACCACACATAACAATTTTTGGTGTAGCACCCGCATTCCAACAATCAGCAATAACCCCTTTAAGGAGAGCCTCGGTTATAGGACGTAGTGTCCCGTCTGTTGCTGCCGCATCTACAGAACCCGCTTCGCCTGTGCCTGAGGTTGTGCCGTTAGCACCAGAAGTACCTCTAGAAACGTTTGAGGTAAGGTAAGCAGGCAAGCCCGCAGTCTGTCTAGCAGTACCAGATGCACCTGCATTTGAAGCCACGTTATCTAGAAGCATTGCTTCCATGTCCCGTTTTAACTCCGAAAGCTTATATGCAACTTGTTTTGCAACAGTTTGCGCATTTGCAACACCGTTAACAGCTTGGTTAGTTGAAGATACTTCTACAACTTTTGCTGAAATTTGTGTGTAGCCACCTTTGCGGACAGCGTTGGTTGGTGATGTGTTAGATAGACCAACATCACCCTCTATCTGTCTGTTTGCGCCAGTTGCCGCTAAGTCAACCTCACTCCATTCAAAGTAAGTATTGTCAACGTTGCGTGTGCCAATAGTAGACATAAAAAGTGTCTCTGTTGGCGTGATAGAGGCCATCGCTTCCGATAGGTCCTCTCTTATTGTCGAAACATCATATGTTTCGTTGGTGTTTGCCGTGACGGCCATGATATAGTCCTTTCTTTAAGACAAGAGATAATTAGTCACATCATCGAGTGACCCAGATTTTTGCATTTTAGACCTTGCTTCTTTTTTTTCATAACCTTTGTAGTGCTTGCTGTCTTTTTCGCACCTGCTTTAACCACTGGCCTTGCGCCCTTAGTTTTTTCAACAACTTTTGATTTAGATGTTTGCAGTTTACGATAGGCAACGGCATCGCGCATAATTTTAAATTCCCAAGTATGTTTCAAACTACCTAATATATGCGGAGGTACTTGATAGTAATCAACTGCCACTGTTTGTATGTCCTCTAAAAGTTTTTTACCTTTTTCGGGGTCAGCTAACTCTGGCATTTCCTTTCGCAATATTTCGGCTTGTTCTGCCGCATACTTTTGGTCCTCTTGAATACGCATTTGTTCGTCAGCTTTAAGTTGTTCTCCAGCTTGCGCTTTAAACTCCTCATACTTAGAAACGTCTTGCCGATATTCCTCCATTGCCTCTAAATAGCCAAAAGGGTCACTCTGTTGAAGTTCCTTAGAAGGCATTATAGGTTTTTGGGGAACGTCACCTTTTTCGATAGTTTGCAAAAAGTCACTTAACTTTGCACGGTCTTCCTGCATTGTTTGGGTAAGTTGCTCTAGTTCTTTTTTAACTTTAGCGTTTTCTTCCATACCCTTTTGGATGTAGTCTTGTCCTGCACGGCTTCGCTTTAGCTCCCCAATGGTTGCCTTCTTAATTTCGCCATCGCTTTTATACTCAAGCTCCATATCATCAGAAAGTTCAAAGGGAACGGCTTCGTCGTCTTCTAGCCCATCCTCATCCACGATTTGTTGTGTTTCATCGCTATCGTGGTCAGCGACATCTTCACTTTCGGCTACTTCTACGGTTTCTTCAGTCTCAGTGTCCTGAGGTTCCTTCATAACTGCTTCAGCAACTTCGTTTAGATTTTCTTCTAATGGTTGTGGCGGCTCTGATATTAAATTTTCTATATCGTTAATGCTTCCACTGTTAGGTTCAGTGCTCATGAGCGTCCCTTGCCTTTCGTTCTATGAGTTTTTCAGCATCTACATCAGCCCTTAATAAAAACTCAATTTCATTTAACGCCCGATAAATGGCGTGAGCATCCTCACGTTTTTCCACCTCTGACGCGCTCGTATTCGCGATTAACCGTAATTGGTCATCACGCAAATCCTTCATAATGCCTTGAAATTCATCGCTATTTAATAAATTTCTGGCTCTAATAGCTCGTTTCTTGTAATCCATTCATCATTTCTTTATTATGTGGTCTTTCTTTATCTTGTGCGGCTTTTATTGCTGTAGTGTCAACTGCTGTTTCATATTTTCCTAATATCTCAGCTACCTTGACTGCTAAATCTTGCACCATCTCATCACGCTGTAAATCATCTTTCATAGCTAATTCATGCATTCTAAATTTATTGTCGCTTGCCGCTTTTTGCGCATCTAGTTGAAGTTTTGCCATATCTACTTGCGCCCTTGTCTGTGCTTTCATTTGCTCGGTTGCCATAAATGCTTGGTTAGGGTCAGATTGTCCTTGAGCCATCATAGCGGCTTGCTCTTGCGCTTGCTGTTGTTTTGACGCTATTAATTCTTGTTCTTTTTCCATAGTTACTGGCAGATAATACCTATCAGTGTTTCGAAGGCCTACACTGGTAAGCAAATCAGCTAAAGTATTTCTTACGTTAGTCATAGTAACTAAGCCATTTTGCGGTCCATATTGTTGCCATACTTGCATTTGCATTTGTAACGTTTCTCTAAGTACGGCAGATTTTTCTGCTTCACGACCCGTACCAATACCTACGTTAACCATCATATCAGCGTCTGCATCCCAACTGCGTGGGTCTACTTTAACAAACTCATTATTTAATCTAATTATTTCTTCTTTATCCGTATTGTTTATAATAGTTGTAGCTATAAGCTTAAACAGTTGTCGCATACCGCCTTCAGCTAAATTTCTAGATACAACTTCTGCTTGCCCTGCCGCACCCTGCATTGTTGCCGCTATTGCTGTAGCACTAGCTGACTGTAAAACGTCAGCATTTAAACCCTGCGAGGCTCTGCTTACGCCTGTTTTGTTTTCTACTAATGTGTCAAAATACTGCAAAGCAGGTAAAGTAGAACCTGCCGTAAACGGGACAACTTGTTCTCTAATTGCACCTTGTTGCTTTACTCGAACAATACGTCCTATTTCATTATTTAACAAATCATCGACAGAAACTTGTCCGTCAACTATTTCTAAACCCGGATTGTTTGTTAATGCAACATTATCTAAAACGCCTCTAAGCATAGAAGTGGCGGCATCTTGGTCGTCCATTACAAGGTCAACTAGACTGCTACCAAAAAAGGCATGAGGTTCTGGGTCTACTTCAAAAATTGCAAAAGGTACTTGGTCAGCTAATTCGCACGATAAAACTTTATAACTCGAACCGCCTAGTATGAAACGATACATAAGAGGCTCACCTGTCCCCTCTTTGTCTATTTTCATATATGCCTCAGTGACTACGACCTTTTTGCTAGTCGGGTCAGTGCTTTCGTCATCGTCCTCATCGACAGCATAATTTCTACGTTCAAATTCACTTTCTGCTTCAAAGGTTGCCATGTTGCCTTGCAAATTATGCACTTCTTCGTGGTCAAAACCCATTTGAAGCAAATCGCCTATAGTCATATCTGTTCTGTGACCAATTACAAAAAAATCATCTATGCTTCGTGCATTTCTATCAACAAAAAATTCTTCTGGTGGTATTGACGTTATAGTTATGTCACCGCGAGTTTTTTGACGGCTTATTTTAACATCGTGAAATGTAATCTCATTTTCAATGCCACCATCTTCAATAGTAGCTTCTTTGGTCTCTGTATGTTCTATTACAGTAACCTCGTTAGGTTCTACTAAATAATTAAATTCTTCTTCAGTTAAATTTCTAAACTCATGAATTTCACTTGTTTTTATGTCTTCATACATTACTTTTGCGATACCGCATTTCTTAACCATCGCATCCTGAAAAACATCATTTAACAATCTATAGCCGTTATTTTGCATAAATTTGAAATTTGCAAATTTTGTCATTTGTTCGCACATTTCAACATCTTCTGGCATTCGTGGTACAAATTCGACTACATTTTCAGTGCTTAGAAAAACACGCTGTATTGATGGTTTTAAACTTTTAACAACTTCACGACATTTTGTTGCAACAACCCTAGACCGACCATCTTCGTAGCCTATATCAACCTCGCCATCGTAATAGCGTTGTGATTTTAGTCTAGGCTCTGTTATCTCTGCCTCTATGAAATCAACAGCATCTTCCACGGCTTTTTGTATTATGCCTTGTACTGTATCATCGTCCATTGGTTCTATTTTCATCTTAGTAACACACCTGTCTGACTTTGGATTTCGGTTGCAACAGGTTCGTCGCCTGCCGCGATTGCGCCTCTTGTTGCTGCTTGCGAACCTCCCGCTGCCGCTTCAAGCATTTTAAATGCCCTTGGGTTTTTCTTAAATACTTCCTCGGCTAAACCATTAGCAATTATATCTTTAAATAATTGCACTTTCTTTTCCATATTTAATTCTCTAACGTATCTAACCCCAGTAGCAACTGTTCCTTCTATAATTGCACCCATTGCCGCCCCAAGGTAAGGGTTATCAGCAACTGCGGCACCTATCGCCGCACTAGCGACGCCTGTTATACCCATTTGGTTTATATTGCTTCTGCCGCCTGTTAGAGACAAACCACCCATAGACAAATTACCTATTAAATTCCCAATAGGGCTACCTTCACGAATTTGCGTTAATAACTTTAACTCATCTTTATTAAATTGTCTGCGCCGTTTTCTATTACGAAGAATTTTGCTAATTTGGTTTCTAAGACCACTTTCAAGACCTCCCGCATAAGTTCGAGCGTCCCGCAAAAGATTTTCTATCACTTCAGTTTTGCGCATACGTGACCAAGTTTCTCTAGCCTCGTTTAGTGCTTTCGTTGCTTTTGCAACGTCACCGCCGTAAATATCTCCTTTAGATAACTTGCTAACGAAATCATCTAAACTTGATTTAATAATCATAGCAATTCTTTGCTCATTTGCGTTGCCAAAATCAGATGCACCTGCTTCCGTAAGTTGTCTTAAATAATCAATATCATCTAAAGAAAAACCAGTATTATCTTTTATTATTCTTTTTAATTCGTTATTCATTTCTTTTATAGTTGCGGCACCTTTAGGCGTTAAAATTTTACTTACAGGTCTGCCGCCAGATACTTTAGAAATAACGTCATCTAACATAGCTTGAAATGCTTCGGGCTTTATTGAAACACCTTGTTGAAAGGCATCGGAATATGCTTGGGAAGCTTGTTGTTTTAAGGTTTCTAATGCTTCTGCACCTTGCGCCGCCGCTTTAGCCGCTCGTTTAGTTAAAATAGATTTAACTTGCTCGTTTATTGTTTTTCCTGCAACAGAAAAAGCACCGCCTAAGGCCATACCCATTAAAACGCCAAACGGTGCCTGCAATATTCTTTCGTTAAAAGAACCATCGCTATTAAGAAAAGCGGCCGCGCCACCCATTGCGCCAGATGTTGCTAACATACCGCCAACAGTTTTTGTGGCACCAAACGGTAAAACTAAACTGCCACCAATCTCAGATACGAGCGCAGTTTTTGGGTAATCATCTCTAAAATCTTCAACCCTTTGTTTTTCTTTTGCCTGTTCTTCCCTATAAATGTCTGTAAATGGTCTTTCATCGCCTTTAAATTTTTTAACTGCCGCAACGCCACCGCCAACAATTTCGTCACCACCACCAAAGGTTAAACCTTGGAAAGCCGACCTAGCCGTACCTTGGGCAAGACCGCCATAAGATGGCTCGCCTTCGCTATTAAAACTTATGTTTTTTCCTTTACTGCCTGCGTATTTTAAAAATTCCATTTTTTGTTCGCTTGTAAGGCCGATAGCATTAGCAAACTTCATTAAGGGTACGTTTTCAAATTGCGGTTTATTATATAACCCATAAATTAATTTACCATCTGGTACATTATCATAAGCAGGGTTTTGGGTTCTAAAATCTTGAAAACTTATTGCGGCCATTTTTTACCTACTAATCAAAGTTTAAATTCAATGGGTTATCGGGGTTTACAGTATTTTGATTTGTATCTCCCCCTGCGGCAGATTTAGGTGCGGTTATATTTAAATAATCCGTATAATAAGAATTTACGGTTGTATTTGGTAAAGATAGATATGCCGCAGTGTCTTGTAGTGCCTTTGCCGCTTTTGATTTAGCATCTATTCTATCTGTTAACCATGTTCTTAATTCGTCTGGTGATAATTTATCGCTAGGTAAACCTAAATCCATTGCAAGGTTCAATTCGCTTTCTGACAGCGCACCAAACGTAACACTACCTATTACATCTAAACCAAGTTGACCCTTGACTGTTTCAAGGAGTGCTGTTTGTGCGCTTGTTGTTGGTAAAAGTTTAGCAACTCTACCAGTGCTTGCGCCTTGGTCTAATAAAACTAATGCTTGCTTATAAAGGTTTATTGTAGAATTAATATTTGTTTCTTTATTTCTAGCTTCATCTATCCATTCAATCTTTTTAGCCCCGAAGGTTTCAGCTTCTTTTAGTCGTTGGGCAAAAGTAAGTTTACCTTCAGCCGTACCTTCTGCTTTACCTAAATTTCTCTTTCTATCATATTCAATTTGACCTGTTTTAGCGGCTTCTATGTATTTTTCAGCTTCTGCTTTGTCCGTTATTCTTTCACCAAAAGGTGTTTCAATATAAGTAGTTCCATCCATAAGAGTAACTATAGAACCTGCATAGTTTGGTAACTCTATTTGGTTTCTAACGTTTGTTGCTCCACCTGTTTTACCTGTTGCTTTAAAAAAATCTTCTAATGTTTTCCGTGCGTCTGCCCCTGCCAGAATAGCTTCTGCATACGGACGACCGCCTTCTTGCCCTATTAAATATCTTACTGTTGTATTTCTTTTTTCTAATGCTTCGTTTTTTGATATTCTTTTATCGGCTAAACCCGCTAACCTTTGACCTATACCTGTTCGGCTCATAGTTCCTAAAGTTCTAATAACTTCAGGGTTTTGCAAATACCCCATTATGCCACCGACCTGTGGTCTTTGCCTATTAGATATTTGGTTTTTAAACATTGAAAATACATTCATTGGTTGTTGTTGCATTTCATTTTGTCCTTTTACTTTTGGTCCTTTATAGCCGACCCATGCGTCTGTGCCTTGTGTTTTTAAAATCCATTTGGCTATTTTATCTTGCGTTTCTTTCGTAAATTTCGTGTCACCGTCTAATCCTAAATCTTCTTTAGCATCTCTTAGTGTTCGACCTACTATTTGATATGCGCCCATTGGCGTCGAAACTTCTCCGTCATTTTGTAATGCAACAAAATTTGCGTATGAGCCTTCTGGGTCGGAAAACTCTAGAGCTTCATCTAAAGTCATATCCGTAAGTTTTACATCACTAAATAATCCCTTCGGTCTATTAGAAAACCCGAACAAAGCATTATAATCACCACCGCTTTCTCCTGCAAATATGCCTTGTTGTACGTCTTGCCATCTTATCATAAATTTAAAAACTCAACGCAGAAAATGGGTCAAACCCGCCAAAACCTAAACTTCCAACACCTGCTAAAATATCAAACAAACCGGGCGTTTCGCCCTGCGTTACATTCATTCTTGGTTGGCCACCAAAGATACTAGAATAATAACCTAGATTTTCTCTAGGAAACCCTAAATTTGATAGTGTTTGCGCTCGTGCGGCATCTAATAACTGTTGTTGTTGCCTCATAGCTAAATCACTAGCACGTTGTTGCTGTTGTATGCCCATTTGCCCCTGACCAAACATTTGTTGACCCATACTTTGCAAATTTTGTGCGCCTTGCTGTCTGTAGCCTATATCACGCTGTGCTAAATTTTGGGCGTTATTAAAACCTTGCAATCTTTGTTGTGCGGCTATGTTTGCGGCATTTCTATCGTATTCTGCATTTGTCATCGCATCTACTAATGCTGACCTAGAACCACCAAAAGCGTTTGCGCTTTCTGCTTGAGCATTTCGATTATTAATAGCCATTTGCCTAGCACGTTCATTATCTGCTTGCGCTCGGTTAATAACGTCATCAACATACGGGTTCATAAATTGTTGATAAGCATTAGGGTCTAAACCTTGCGTTGCCATATTATTATAAACATTACCCGCTGTTTGTTGTGCGTTTTGTGCCTGTTGAAATATATTGTCACCAATCATAGCTTTTCCTTTTACAGTCCAGAAATTCCGAAACGGCTATCTAATTCTGCACCGCCGCGTTTTTCTGTTTTTGTTAAACCCGCTGTTTTTTGTTTTGCTCTTTCTTGTGCTTTTGCAACCATGTCATCATGAAAGCTACTTTGCTTGCTATCATTCCCACCTGTCATTTTTTTAACTAAATTACCAATTATAGAAACATCTGCTAGGTCGTTTATTGCTGTTGTAGCCATATCTTTAACGTCACTTCCCATTGCGCCCATATGTTCGCCAAATGTCATGTCGAAGGGGTTTTTATCCTTAATAATTAACCCAAGCTCACTAGCTTTAGCAGGCGATATAGAGTGCGCTCCGTAACCAATAGCATAAACACCACCATCGGGGGCTTGGCCATAATTTATAATAGTATCGCCTTCATCTTGCGCCCTTTTAGCATAATTTTTCTTTTGCCGTTCCATATGTTCAGCCATACCCATTCTATTGTTTGGGTCTAGGTACGACGCTATATCATTGCCTTTAAGCCCACCTAAACTACCGCTACCGACAACGCCTGCAACATCAGTAAATGAAGGCACGTTACCAGTTAATTCGTTATAAAGTGATGGGTTTCTATTAGCAAAATCTTCTTGCATTTGTCTTGCTAATGCTTCGCTACTATAAACATCCATACCGCCTACATTGGCCATATTATCGCCCATGTTTGGGGGGGTAACGGTATCCATGCCTAACGAAGCCAATAAATTATTAGTACCGCTGTAAGCCGCTTCTGGTACTTGTGCAAAATATTTAGGGACATCTATTGGCCCCTGTTGGTAAATTCTATCTAACTCATCTAAGATAAAATTTCTGGCGGCTAAAGACCTGTCGTCCATTACAGTTTGCTGAGGCTTTCCTAATAAAAAATCAAAAATACCCATCACTTTGCTCCATATTATTTTCTATATAACACATTTTTAATTACATTACACCCTAATAACTCGATAACGCTACCCGCTTCCAAATTGCTGTTGAGCCATCATATGCCGCAGTGCAGATATAAATATAATTAGTGTCCCAACTTATCATTCCAACATTGTCGCCAGATGCACCCACACTATTTGCGGGGGTGGCTTGCTGCATTGCGATTTGTCTAAAACTGTTTTGTGCCGAAACTACAGGGTAGTTTTTTTCGTCGTCCCATAAAAAAATACCATTCTCGCTAGGGTTATCACCTGACGTTTTAAAAAACAATTTGCCCAAGTTTCTAGCCAAAAAACCATTTAACGACCTACCCCATTGTCTAACATCTTGACCTAATACTGGGGGTGTAACTGGCATTTATCTCGTGCCTCCTGATTTAACATCTAATCGCATAACACCACCCCGCCAGTCAACATTTCTATCACCGTCAACTCTCATTTTTATTTGTCGTCCAGAAAATCTTACTGCCGTAGGGTTTGCAGGGTTAAACGGCCCATAAGTTCGCTCTGTATCGTTTGGTAACAATTTAGCTTTAAATGTTAAATCCACATCGCCTTGGGTTTTTTCGTCAGGTATAACACTTGTAACTTTTAATATTTCATCTCCATTGCCAACAACAATAGCACCAGTTTCACAAAATATAGGGTCTGTATCATAATTAAAACCTACTTCGTGGTTGTATATATTTGCTTTTGTTGTGTGTTCTGCCATCATAGGGTAACGAAAAACCCCACGACCAACCCCTGAACTTCTAGCTAAATTACCTATAAGCCAGTGATTATCAACAAAATCATAGGCAACATATCTATCTGGTTCTGTTGCATTTGATGAACAATAAAACCACCAAACCTCGCTATTTGCACCGTTAACCATGCCCCAAATTTTAGATTGTTGAGTTGAATTAAAATCTGCAAAAACATAGTCGTGGACATCACAATTTAATGTTTGCACACTGTTGCCATCAAAATAATGGAAATTTTCTTGTCCAAACCAAAATGCGCCAATGTCAGTTGTTACTGCTGCTAATCTTGCAACAGCTCCGCATTCAGTTGCTACCCTTTGAAAGCCATAGACGTAGGGTGGACCCTGATATTGCGCTATATGCGCATCTGTGTCGGTTATTATTAAAGTTCCACCTCTAGTTCTAACGCCGCACATAATTTGACCCGCTGTCGCTAACTCTTGGTCTCCTGCTTCGTTGGTTACTGCGGGAGTCCAAACAGTATTATTTTCTTTATCGCACCAAGCAACTTTTCTAGAATTACCGCCCGCGCCTAAAGCAAATATAAACCGTTCTTCAGTTACAACGATTGCTTTATTATTTAGAGGCGCATTTGTTATTGGTTCTACTACTGTTTTCTTTTTTAAACTTATAGTATCTATATTAAAATCTGGTGTATTATACGCTTGAGGTATAATTTCTATTTTTACAGTTGTATCATCTGCACCAAATCTAAATATATTTGCACCAACTGCTAAAGTTTCATGGACTGATACCGTCGATGTTGTTGTGCCAGTAACTTTTATTTTAACATCTGGAACTGTTGCTGCATTACTATCTGTATTGGGGTCTACTAGTGTAACTGTTACATCGTAGCTATCTTGTATGTCAGGCAAAGTTACCAGACTGCTTGCATCTTGGTCTAAATTACCAAAATTTTGCCTCTGCAATTGATGAGTAGTGCCAATTTGCTGAACAAAAATATGGCTTGAACCTATATCCAAATCGAAAGAATGCCCTGTCCCTAAAGTACCAGAAGGGGCAGTGAGGTTTATTGCAGTACCGCCTGAAGTTGCAGCTAATTTTAAAGTGTTAGTTGAAGCACTAACGACAAAATAATTAGTTCCTGTTGTCAAGCCACCTATATTTGCACCGCCATTATTGCTATATTTAACTTCATCACCGTTTGAAAAACCATGACTAGAAATTGTTATTGTTTCTGTAGAATAATCTATCGGTCCCGCAGCTGCCGCAGCTGTAACAGTAGTTATAGTATTTCCCATTCCCCCGCCATGAATACTACACGCATATGCTAATCCAGTTGCAGGGGCATTTGCATCTACAGCAAAAGTAACGCTTGCTCCCGCTTGTCCCGCTGTTCCTGTTGTTGTGACGCCTGTTAAATAAAATGCTCCATTATTGGTAAAAACTAAAGGATGATTAGCATTCGTTGCATCGCTCATATCAAAAGTATAGGTTGTTCCCCTAATAAGGGTTAGGGTTGGCGCAGTTACGCCGCCAAAATGGTATTTGTTTACGCCGCCAACATTAGCAACAGTGACAGTAATAGAGGTTGCGCTTGTTGTTATTGGGTCAGGGTCAAAAGATGCATTTAAGTCTGGGGTTAAATCAATAGCACTGCCGCCAGAAGTAGCCGCTAACTGAAATTCTGAACCAGAAGCATTTATAATAAAATAATTTTGATTATTTACTAATGCTCCAATATCTGTCCCACCACCATTATTATATTCAACTTCGTCACCATTTGAAAAGGTATTTGAAGCAACAATTTTATTAGTTGTTGTGTTCTTAATTGCATCATTATCAGCATCAAACATTAAAGCATTCCTACTTAATAAAGTAATTGCAGAACCGCCAGAGGTTGCAGATAATTGAAAATCATTAGTGGTAGCATTTACAACGAAATAATTTGTACCAGTTGTAAGGCCATTTATAGCAGTTTGGCCGCTTGGTACTACGTATTTAATTTCGTCACCATTACTAAAGTTATGGCTAGTAATTGTAATTTTATTTGTGGCATAACTTATAACAGAATTACTATTAGCATTAATTATAGGTTGGTATTGTGCATAAACAGCAACACCACCAGAAATTGACCAGTTTGTTCCTTTTGTCCAATTGGTATCAGTGGCAAAATTTCCATTAGTAACAAGTTCTGAACCGATAGTTGTAGTTAAATCCCATTGCCAAATACGACCGTCATCTTGATGCAAACCTATAAGGTTCTGACCAAAGTTGTCCAATTTCCAAGTGGTCGCTTCTTGTGGAATACTGCTGCTTGTGACTTGTCTGGGTTGACCATAAAAATCAGTACCATAAAAACCAAAACCGTACCCAGTATTTACTGAGGCGTCTGACCTTCCCGCCGTCAAGTCATCTGGCGTTAAATCGTATGCAGTACCCGCACCTGTCATTGCTACTAATTGGTCGTGACTGCCACCCGCCACCCAAGCCGTTCCATTATTACTCTGCCACGCATGCATTCCTCGCACAGCATTATTGCAAAAATCACTTTTTCTGATTGCCCAACCGCCAACGGGTTTTAAACTTCCATCAATCCATCTCACAAGTGAACCTTCGCGCCACCTGTTCGAAGCTTCTAACTCTGTTCCGTTTCGGTAAAATCCAGATTTTAAGTCTAAAGGTACTAGTGCCATTTTTAATTTCCTGTTCTTAGATACCAAAGTGCAGGCGGTCCGCCTCCGTGGTCTTCCACTGGTCCACCACTGTCAGATTGTTGTCTAGAGTACGCGCCACCGCCTCCATAGCCTCCACTGCCTTGATTAAGTATATTCAAATAAACATTACTAGCACTTGTTGCAACAGCCGCACCACCACCGCCAAATGGGTTATGGCCATTGCTACCAGAAATATTATAATGCCCTGTTGAACCATAATAACCATATGAACCAACAGCTTGCTCAAAGTCTGTATCAGAAAATCCAGTTAGCCATTTAGTGCTTGAGGCGGGGTTTCCACTTTCTTTAATATGACCCCCGCTAGGAACGGTTGTGCCGCCAAGAGTGCTTCCTTCTACGCCATTTAGCCTTGATTTATCCGACAAATTAAAAAAATCAACTGAACCACCACCGCCCGCTCTGCCGTTGTTATCCATCGCTATGCCATATTCAATATTTACACCCGCACCACCGATGCGCTGTGCTTTATTTGTTAATCTCGAGCTACTGCCCATAGTTCCTATAGCTGTAGTATTTGGGCTTCTATCTGTTCCATGTCTTGCTCTAACTAATGTTGTGTTATCACCTAATATTTGCCATTCGGTAAAATAACTGCTTCCCCTATCTAATGGCGTTGTAAATGACCAACTCTCAGTACCATTTAATTGAATAGTCCAAAAAGCAATGCTTGCCGCACTTCCCGCACCATTACCACCCCGACCAACCATAATAAAATTATAAGTTCCCGACGCTAACGTTGTGCTTGTAGAAGCTAAACCTACTAAAGTATAATACGGTCCGCTTGTTTCAACTGCACCATTTGCAGCCGTATAATCAAAAGGCGGTATTGCACTTGCACCATATAAATTATTGAAATCTATTGCAGTTTCTGCCGTGGTATTTATAGTTTTTCCAGAAGCGGCTGTTAAACTTCTAATATCAGCATCGTTTAACGAAACTGTTGTAGCAGTTGTGCCACCGACTTCAATATGAATGTCGTTTAAAGAAATTGCACCTGTTGTCTGTAAAGCCACTAACTATGCACCCTTAAATAACAATGAGAATAATTCCATGCCACACTAGCACCGTACCCTGTTCCTATTGATAAATTTGAATAGCTACCGCTTGATGGTCTTTGTTGAAGCTTTGCGTACATTACATATCGTTCATCGCTTGCGTAATTTCTGACTACAGCCTCAATATTATATAAATCACCGCTTGGCACACTTGCATCGTAATTAGAATTTCCTTGCCCGCCTTTTCCCATAATATTAATTATTCCTAAATAGGTGCTGTTTGTTGGGGTTGCTGAACCATTAATTGTTTTAGTGGAGCCAGTAAAACTATACATATCGCTGTCCCTGACACTTCGACCATCACTTTCATAATCGTAATGGCTTACGTCACTCGCAGCAGCTTCAAAGCGCATAATGACACAATATTTATGCCCTTCGTCATAAGTATTATTTGACGCATAAGGCGACTGCCAGTTAGCATACATAGTAAAAGAATTTCCAGTAGTAGACCCTGCAATAGCGTACTGTATTCTGCATTGATTGTGGTAATGATACCAAACGGGTGTACCGCTAGTCCATTGGTCAACATAAGTTCCCGCAGTTGTCCAATTTTTTGCACCTGTTCCTGTTGGATTGCTAAGAGTAGCCATATCTGAACCGTTAGAAGTTACACCGCTGTTATCGTAAATAATTGCAACCAAAACATCACCTTGGCTTATATTATTACTTGGTAGCGTTACGGTTTGTGATGCTCCGTTACTTTCGTGTAATTTAGCAGAAAAAACATATTCTTTATAAGCAAAATCTTTTGCTGTCGCCCCATAAAAATCATTAAACGTACTTTCTGCTTCTGACGCTCTGCCTAGCAAATCCCTAACATCTTGGTCGTTTATTGATACTTGGGTTGCAGTAGTGCCGCCTACTTCTAGATGAATATCGTTTAGAGAAATTGCGCCAGTAGTTTGTAGAGCCATTTATGGGGTTCCATATGCTGTCACGTTATTTGATACTGTCATTGCACCAGTTGAAGTAAGTTTAAATCTAACACTTCCTTGGTAAGAAAATTTTAAATCTCCCCCAGATTGCGTAATTGTCCAGTCACCTAAATCAACAGTTGTAGCCTGAACTTCCCCTGCGCTGCCATAAATTACGGCCTTACTGTTAACAACTGTATTTGATGCTGCTCCATCTAACGCTGTAAAGGTTGCTGAGTTTAAATGATTTACAACGGTATCTAATGCATTATTGATTGTCAGACCCCAAGTATTTTCAGAACCTCCGACGGTCGGTTTAGTAATTGTTACTGTCATATCTTTGTCTCCTATTTGCTAACATTAACATGTTATGCTGCATCAGTCCACGATGGTGCGGCTATAGTTATTTCTGAATATACTTCTGGCGGCACAGTTTCTTGACTAAAAACTTTTACTGTCGGTGTTAATTGTGTAAATGGGAAAAATCCTGCGCCAATATCAGGCTGCCCTGCCAATATATTATTTGTTCCGAAAGTATATACTTGTATCACACTTGTTGTGCCTATGTCTGGTGCAGCAAAATTAATTTCACCAGTAAACACATAACCATGCGACAATATTGTGCTTTCAACTTGTACTGTTCCAGTAAGTATATTTGGCGCAATAAAGTTTTCATTCTCAAACATAGTTGCAGAGAGATTAGTCGGTGCATTTGCAGTTATGCCATTTGCTGTAAGAGGAATTTCAGTAAAAACTTGGCTTTGCCCAACATCAACTGCAGCCATTGTAATGTTGTCACCAGTAAAGTTTTCTGCCTCAGTAAACACAGCTTGGTCAACAACAGGGTTTTGTGCAGTTATATTGCTTCCTGTTAAAGATAAACCTTCTAATAAAATAGCCTGTTCTGTTGAAACATTGCCAGACGTAACGTCATTAGATTGCAAATTATGCACTTGAGTAATACTAGAAGTGCCAACAGTTGGATTGCCTAATGTAATATTGTCAGTGAGAATAAATTGCTGACTATCACCAACATCTGAAAACGGTGCAGCGGCAAAGGGGTGAAAACCAAACATTTATTATGCCTCTAGCGCATCAAGTCGTGCTTTAATTGCAGTGTTTTCTGTCTCAAGAGTTTCAACTTTTGTTTTTAGCTCTTTGATACCTTCGATTAGCAGAGGCACAATTCTTTGATAATCTACTGTAAGATATTCTGTTTCTGTTGCTGATTGCTTACTAAGAGTTTTGCCAACTGCCTCTGGTAAAACCTTTTCTAATTCTTGAGCAGAAACACCAACTTTTTGCGCAGTTTCCTTTTCTACTAGATTTACAGTACCATCTGGATTTGTACCTCTTATAAGGTCTGTAACAGTATCGCTATCTGTGTAGTGAAAACCATTAAGTTGACTAATTTTGCTAAGTGCTTCTGGAATGTTAGCTATTCTTTGTTTTAGTATGTCATCAGAATATGATAAGTAATACCCACCCCCATAATACGTAGTTCCTGCTACATTAATCTGGTTACAATACATAGTGTTGTTAGAGGTTATGTTGTAGTCACATTGCATACTACTGGTAAATCTGCTATCTCCATTAACATAAAGTCTATAACCCCCAGAACTGCTAGAACCAAAAGAACCGCTACCTGATGCATACATATTACCAGTAACATCAACACCGTATCGATCTACTTGACACCTCTGATATCCATTTGAATAAAAAATGTGATTTACATTTGCACCTGCTCCACTACCACCATATTTTATGTTTGATGCTGCCGAAGCAATGTATGCGTCGGTACCATCGTGGTAAATCTCTAAGTCATTACCTGTCCCAAATCTTGCTTTTACATTGTCGTTAAAATCGACGCCTGTCGCTCCACCTACACTAGAAACAGCAGCCCATGCATAGTCAGAACCATTCCATTGTAAGTATTGACCGCTAGATGCGCTTGATTGGTTTAGATGTGTGTCTACATCACTATCAGCATATCCTGCCGGTGGACTTGCCCACGTCAAACCGCCAGTATTACCAGATTGTGCTGAGAGAAAATAGCCATCTGTGGGCGTGTTACTTACTTTGAGATTGGCTTCGTCAACTACATCGTCAGCAATGACTGTAGCACCGTCAGCCGTACTTGTGACTTCCCCGCTATGATTAGGGTGGACATAGGCGTTCGCGCTTGCTGCAACTCCATTAAGCTTAGTTTGCAACGCATCAGTAAAAGCATTTGTATCGCTGTTGTTTTCGTATGCAGTTTTAATCTCAGCATCTGTCTGGTCAGCCGTAGCAGAAGTTTCTATGCCATTCAGTTTAGTTTGTAGCGCATCTGTAAACGCATTTGTATCTGCATTATTTTCGTATGCTGTTTTTATTTCAGCGTCAGTTTGGTCTGCCGTTGCGCTTGTTTCGATACCATTTAATTTTGTATGGTCAGCATCAGTAAATACATTGCTATCAGTAGCACTTTCCACAAGCGTTCTTATTTCAGCCGCAGTTTGGTCAGCCGTTGCACTAGCCTCAATACCGTCAAGCTTAGACCCATCAGTTGATAGATTTCTGCCGTTTATTGTTCCGCCAGTTGTAACGTTATTTGACGCATCTTCTAATACTGTTTTTGCAGAAGGTAACGTAACAAAAATATCCTTTTCTCCTGCACCCCAATTAACGGCATTATTACTATTAGAACTTGTTAATATAGTAGTTCGTGCAAGTGTAGTTCCAGAAGCAGTATAAGTACCTATTCCCACCTCAAAATCAGTTCCATCGCTACAAGCGTAATAGGTTGTATTTCCATCACCAATACTAGAAAAACTAGAAAAACCTGATTTAGCTCCTGCTAAAGTATAGGTTCCAGTGCCAGTAGTTGTTGTGGTTTCTTGTAATCTGTCAGCAACAACAAGAGCCATGCTAATCTCCTATTAAGACGGGTCAGGTATTCCAATATCTAAAGCTTGCAAACTAAATGTGTTACCCGCAGCAACTTGCTGTGGAGTTGTTATAGAACCAGTTGCTAATAATCTTGTGTTGCTTACATCTGTTATTGCGTAAAATTGTGCATTTCCTGTGCCAGTAACACTTGCACCTGATATTGCTGAAAGTGTGACTTTACGACCGCCTCCAGTTCTGTCTGCAGGGGCTGAAATACTAATAGATGTTGTATTGCCAAGCGTATAAGTGCTTGTCGCCTCTGCGTAACTTGTTGCCTCTTGTGACGTAATGTCTAACCTCGATGCCTCAGTGTCGAGAACAGTCAAACCGTTATCCAATACTCTGTCGCCTATACTTGCCATTTAATAACTCCTTATTTTAATTCTACGACCATCAGCCGCTGTTTTAGATTTTACCGCATCAAAATTAATATCGTCAATTGCTTTTCTGTAAAATGCACCCCAAGTTTGTATTCTTTGGTCTTCCATTAGATACGGTGCAGAGTGTAATAATGAACCGTATAAATAAGCATTAGGATAATATTGCAAAACCCAATTAGATGTATTTGCATTGTTTAATGCATCGAGATTTTCATAATAAAGTATTTCTAAAGTATATGTTGTATCTGGTGTTGGGAATACTTCTATTGAACCATCAATAATTGTATATTCCGTTGGTCTACCTGACGCATTATTATTAGCCGCCCGCAAATCAGTTATTGTTTTACTATCGGTTTGAGATAAACTGCTGATTTGTGAACCTGTTATTGCAAATCTAACAGGCTGTATAAAGTCTGTAGGAACAGCTGTATATTGACTATCAAGACTTGCTGTTGCTCTTTTTTCCATGCGCCAATGCCGCAACTCTGCATTCATTTGCGCTTCAGCTAATGTGATAAAATCTGGTATTTTTGCAGTCAAATCATCGCGGTTTAAAAATTCTGCTATAGAAGTTTGCAATTCCGCATAAGTTGTTAAAGCCATCTATTTCACCATTTTACTTTGTTTGCCCAATATGCCGCCGACATTTTGCCTTTAGCTATATTCTTGGCATGTCTTGCCTTAAATGACTTAGCTCGTTTTGTCATAGTTTTGTCACCTGTTTTGCCCTGTTGCCCAAAGCGGATAGTTTTAATTTTACTACCTTCTTTTGCAACAACAATGTGGGATTTTTTAGGGTGGCTAGGGGTACGTTTTGGTTTATTGTATCCGCTAACTCCTGCTCGTTTTAATCGTGGGTCTTTAGCCACTATTTCTTTTTGCCTTTGCGCTTTTTACCGTAGGGCATCTGCTTACCTTTCTGCTAATAAATCTGCTACTTGTTCTGGGTCTAAGTAAGGATTGATATGCATCAGCCCTTTACGTTCTTTTTCCCATTTGCAAGCTTCCTGCAATAAAAATATTTTATCGTCATCTGGCATATCTGGAAACCCAAAACCTTGCCCAACAAGAGAAATTTTATCCGCATCAGTTAAATCGTTTGGAAAACCATTTTCTGGCGTTAATGTGTCTAGGGTTACTGTCATTATTTTTTCTTTTTCTTTTTTGGTTTCTTAGCAGTTAATTTAGCTTTTGCAAAATCTTTTTCCGTTGGCGCACCTTTATCGCCTTTTTTTCTCATTTTTTCTTTTGAGCCTGCTTTAATTCTTTTGCGTTTAGCATTGATATTATCATAAAGACCGCGTTTTTTCTTCGCCATAAAAACACCTATACCTAAAAAGATAATTTATCTTAGCATATTATGCTATACCCTGCAAATTTCTTTTTATTGGCTCGCCCCAATCTTGATGCGGTCTATAACCAACAGCTAAATATCTAAAACTATCTGCGCCATGCGATGTCCAATCGTGCAAAGGCCTACCGCGCCATGATTTAAGTTTTTCATCAAATTCTCTGCGATATTGCAATAAAGCTTCAATTCCTCTTTCGCATTTTTCTTCGTCGAACCAACATTTATTTAACATCGACCTTGCGGCTTGTATACCATCATCAACAGACAGCCTTGGTGCTATTTCTATATTTCTTACACCTAAGTTATCTAAAGTTTCTAATCTACTTTTACCTGTTCCAAGTTCTTTTACCCTTACATCGTGCGGCAAAATATGGCTTTCGTAATGATAACCTTTGTCGTGTAAAACTTTTGCATAATGGTCTAAACCTACGCCACTATTTTCATAATAATCTATTAAATGTATTTCTTGGCCAACAAACTGAGCAAACCAAATAGCTGTACTGTCACCTATACCTAAATCAAAACTTGTTATGACAGAGGCCGCAGGGTCATAAGGCACCGAGGTAATTCTATCCTCTGTTTTAGCTGTTTTCATTTCTTGTGCATAATAGGCACCTTGTATTGCCGCCTCGAAACTACACATAAATTCTTGCGCAAATCTATCTTCGCCCATTGTTTGCTTTGCTTCGTCTAGTTCTTCTTTGTCTAAAATATCGGTTTCGTCTGCTTTATACATTGCACAGAACCAGTTATCGTTTGCTTTTGCATTATTATAAATATCCCAAAATTCATTTTTCCCTTTTGGTGTACCTATAAACGTTGCTTTACCTTTTCTGTCAGTTAGGGAAGGCCTTATAACGCTAGGCCAAGCATTTGCAGGAAAGTCTGCAGGCTCATCAAGAACTACACTATCGAAATAAAGACCTCGCATGGCATCGTAATTATCTGCGCCGAATAACCTAAAACGTGCGCCGTTAGGAAAGTCTGCTCTTAATTCTGCAACATTATAAACAACGCCTTCTATGTCTTGCGTATATTCTAATAAGTAATCCCATGCG